>JBJXEB010000044.1:0-22296 GCA_046155095.1 Cyclobacteriaceae bacterium | reverse complement strand
AAGAGAACTTTGTGGCTGGAAATTTTTTGATAAGCTGAATCAATCTAAACCTACGCGGCCCCACGGGTTGATACGCCAGCAATACATCAGGTGCGCCAATGATGGCAAGCATCTCTGCTTCGGCAATAGTTGCGGCTTTGAATTTTTTGATGCCCGCATCCATCATCAACTGACAAACTTCCGCGCACTTGTTGGTTTTTACATGCGGGCGCAGGCGAGCCACATCTGGAATAAATTCTTTGAGCACTTTGATGTTCTCTTTCACTCGCTCAGGAAACACCACCAAGGCTGGTGAATCCAGTTCGTGGACATTAGTTATCTCGTACCAATTTTTCATTTTGCTTTAGCTTTGAGCATAAAGATAGTGCATGTATTTAGTATTTTGTTTTCATAACTGATGAAACAACTCGTGCTGTCAATTGAACTTGTCGAAAACTGCCTACCTGAACTTTAAATGGACTTCGATAAATTCAGTCTGACATTCGTTTAGCTATTTTGCGTTACATCAGTTAGCAACCGAATCAAAGTTTGTGGTAGTCCCTCAATTGATAAAGGCACATAATTACCAGCTTTTGTTACAAAATTATAAGCGTTGTGGTTTATAATTTGAATACTTTTGAGCGAAATTGTTGAGAACCACAAGAAATTTTAAACACTAAAAACCAACGTATGAATCCAAATAAAGCATTATGGGAAAAGGGTGATTTTACCCGAATAGCTGAAGCCATGCGCGAAAGCGGTGCCGCACTAGTTGCCAAACTGGAAATAACAAAAGGTCTTAAAGTGCTAGATCTAGGTTGTGGCGATGGTACCACGGCCATCCCCGAAGCAAAACTTGGAGCGAATGTTTTAGGCGTTGATATTGCTAGGAACTTGGTCGATGCTGGAAACACAAGAGCCAAGGCAGAAGGACTTACCAATTGTACTTTTCAAGAAGGTGATGCCACTGATTTGCATGAGCTAAAGGATCAATCATTTGATTTGGTGGTGAGCATATTTGGGGCAATGTTCGCTCCAAGACCTATGGAGGTAGCAAAAGAAATGGTTCGCGTTACCCGTACAGGCGGAAGAATAGTAATGGGAAACTGGATACCGGGAGATCCTACTCTGGTAGCACAAATATTAAAGATCAGCTCTGCGTATACACCGCCACCTCCAGAGGGTTTCATTAGCCCCATGCTATGGGGTGTGGAGAGCCACGTGACGGAGCGTTTTGAAAATGCAGGCATACCAAAAGAAAATATCTCTTTCCTAAAAGACACTTTTATATTTAAAACAGCGGCTACACCATCTTCACTCGTCAGTCTATTCAAAAACTATTATGGCCCCACCATGAATGCTTTTGAGGCTGCAAAAAAAAATGGGAAGGCAATTGAATTGCAACGCGAATTGGAAGCTTTATTTAACAGTCAGAATAAAAGCACTGTACCGAATGAGACTTCTATACCAGCTACCTTTTTGAGAGTGACGGTAAAGAGATGAAAAAAACGGGAGATTGATTTCACAAGTATCGTCAGATCGGGAGACCTGACGATATATTGTTGATTGAGCTCCGGTGACAGATTTGTTTCACTTTAGAAGCAGTACCAAGTTTAAAGTTGGTCGCCTGATCAACTATAGCAGGATTGTTACGCCACAGGAAAATGTATCTCCGTAACTAATTGCTCTTCTGGTACCTGACCCGGCATATTTATGTAGACTTCAAATGGATCAATTCCTTTGCGGTGCTTAAACTCCTTGCCTCGCTGCATCATGTATTGCGTTGTCCACGCATTGCCCAAATGTTTGTACGGCCCTATGTGCGCAATGGTATTTACTTTGATCGCAGGAATAGTGCCACTGATAAATCCTTCTGGCAATGGGTTGGGTATTTCTTTCACTGGAAAGGCAGATGTGTAAACAACTTTATTTTTTACAATATCCCAAACGTGATAGATTGAAAAACCAGGGCCCGCCATCTGGTTAGCATTTTTCGCTGCCCACGTGGATAGCTTACCGAAATCTTCCCCCATTTTGGTAGCAAGCGTATCCATGGTACAGGCTGTTTTGATTCCGATGTATTTGTTTCCTGCGTATTGATGGATGCCTTTAAAATCAAGCTTGGAAGGTACAGCTCCGGTCTCTACATAATCTTTTAACATACGAAGCCCACGTTCATAGTCCATGCCGATGTAGGCAGTCATCATCTTCGTCATGAAGAACATAAAGAAAGGAAGACTGCCCGTCATGCCCCACGTTACTTCGGTGGTTTGCCCTTGTGGTTTTAATTCAAACCATACGGGCGAAGTGGATTTCCATGGTTTTAAAAAATGAACAACCATATCCAACCGATGCGGGCCATTTTCTTTCAGCACCTTCATTTCTCCGCTGCCCGTGCGCTTTCCATTCCAGTTGTATTCTTTACCTCCGGTTTTTACTTCCACTTTCACACCTGGCTCTGTAATTAGCCAAGGCGACCACGCTGGCCAATGGTGATAATCGCTGATGATGGAATAGACTTTTTCAGGCGAAGCCTGAATAGTGATGGACTTGGCAACATGAAAGGCGGGCATAGGTATGGGGTTTTGAGTAAACGAATATATGAAAAGGTAAGATTTTTTACAACCCTACTTTGTCAACCACACCAAATTTTTCTTTCTGCCTATTCTGCCTTTGTTAAAGTGGGTCTCCCGCTCAACTTTAGAATAAATTATTGATGCTGTCAAAAGAGCAAAGTCACATTTTTCTCCACGTTGCTATTCAAACAAAAGCACCGTTTCGCTCTATTTGCGATCGCTCGCCTTTGCTTCGGTGATCGTCACTTTATATTTCTTAGTGCCATCTGCGCTAGACCAGGTGGCGCGCAAGTAGGTGCTCGCACCGGTGTTATCAAAAATGGCCAAGGCATCTTCTTGATAGGTAGCGCTCCACTCAAAATCAAATTGGCCTGTCTTTTTATTGTTGACCGTCTCGGCCAGCTGCATCTTGTTTTCTTTCTGTATGCCCGTTACGGTCAGGTTTTGTTTTTTCGAGTCGTAATAATAAAAGCCTTGTACGGTGCCAGCCTTGTCGTTTTTTAGCGCCATGCTGAAAGGGTACTTATCATTGATGCGCCCAAACACAAATAAATGCTGGGGCAATTCGTTTCTTACTTTCTTGTTAAACAAGAATTTGTCGATGCCCTTCTTATCGGAATAGCGCTCGTCTACTAACATCTTGATGGTGCGGGTAGTCAAAAAAGGTTTCAGTGAATCGATGGGGATGGAAATGTGTACATCGGGGGAGCAAGCCATGGACACGTGTGGGTAGCACTCTGATTGTAGCGCGCAGCGGAACAAGCCTTTCTTCAATTCGTAGGTATCGATGTCATAATAACTGCACTCCGGTTCGGCCTCCGCACACGTAGTTGCTTTTTTAAAAGCATCTTTGGCATTCGCAAGCCAGTGGCGATTCAGGAATTTGAAATAACCGTCTAGACTGAACAACGCATGAAACGGAACGTCTTGATTGGGTAAACGTTCACCCGTAGTTAAATCAAAAAATAATTCTTCTGTAACACTTGTTGGGTACGCTCCGTAGTATTCACCTTCATATCGGATAAAGGCAATACCACTTTTTACTTCTGAAGTAAATTTTACATCAAACCATCTAAACTCGGCAATCTCGTTTTGGTTATAGGTCTCCAATGAAAATACATCCAACACAAATGCGTTTAGCTTGTTCACCACCGGATTGGCGCGGTTCGACAAATCTTTGAACCGTGGCAGGCGAGAAGTATTTTTTTTATCAATGGTTTCGATAATCGGCACTTCTTCAATGACGATATTTTGAGAGGTTGCCTCTACAAACCAAAACACCAGAGAGAGTAATAAGGCAATTCGTTTCATATATTTATTAAGATTCTTTTGTTTGAAACTTATTCTTAGTCAAAGATAGGAACGAAGTTAGGCTATGCGAATCCATCGTCCAAGCAAATGATAGCTAGAATGTTTTCTCAGCAAGAACCGAATAAGTAAAACCCCTTGCACCTCTGCTCGCTATTCAATAGCTTTCTGTCATTCTTAACTCATGCTATGAAAACTATTTTCCGCGTCTTTCTTTTTGTTGGGTCGATTTCCGTTGCATTTGCTCAAACCAAATCGCCCATTGTGGCCTCTGATCTGATGAAGATCGCCACTGCCAATCAACTGCAACTTTCGCCCGATGGCAACAAGGCCATGATGGTGGTAACGCGCAAGGCGGTGAAGAACGACAATGAGTATTACTACACGCGCCATTTATACTTGCTAGATTTGGTGGGCAGCACCGAACCTACGCAGTTAACGTTTGGAGAAAAGAACGATGGCCAGCCGCAGTGGAGCCCCGATGGAAAACACATCGCCTTTGTGCGCACCGATAATGAGAAATCACAAATTTGGTTGTTGCCCATGGCAGGGGGTGAGGCGCACGTGATCACGAAAGCAGAACACGGTGCCAGCAACCCGCGCTGGAGCCCCGATGGAAAAAAGATTCTCTTCGCCTCTAGCCTGCCGCACTATGCCGTAGAGGGTAAAGTAACGTGGGGCTACGAGCGACCTGCACGCGTGTCTGGCGATGAACCGAATTTTAAAAACATGAAGGCAGATGATAAAAAGAAAGTAACGGTTACGCCCGATGGAAGTCTGCAAGACATCCGCGCGTGGTTGGCAAAAAATGCGAGCGAGAGCAACCCGCGTGTGTTGTATCGGCAAGACCTACAAGGGGAATTGAATTTAGTGCCTGATGAAAATTATTCTCACTTGTTTGTAAAAACCATTGGCAATGAAGACAAGCCTGTGCAACTCACCAATGGCTTTCAAGATTTTACCAATGCCGAGTGGAGCCCCG
Organism: Cyclobacteriaceae bacterium; assembly: GCA_046155095.1. Taxonomy (GTDB): domain Bacteria; phylum Bacteroidota; class Bacteroidia; order Cytophagales; family Cyclobacteriaceae; genus ELB16-189. Next base: position 17,451 of record JBJXEB010000044.1, on the reverse strand, counting down.
ATGGAAAGAAAATTATTTGCGAATCGAAAGTGTATGACATCCACCCCGACCGCGAGCGCGATGCAGATATTTGGACGATTGATGTGGACAACAAGCAAGCGAAGTCGCTGATCAAATGGCAGGGCTACAGTTTAAGCAACCCGCAATATTCTCCTGATGGTTTGACAATTTTGTTTACAGCCAGCAGTACCGAGGGTAGGTTTTATGCGCAATCAATTTTAGCAACGGCATCAGCCACGGGAGAGAAGCCAACACTGTTAACTTCTTCACTCGATCGTGATGCAGGGCAAGCCGTGTGGTCGGGTGATAGCAAAACGATTTATTTCACTGCGCAAGTGGATGGTGATATTCCGTTGTACAGCATCTCAGCCAAAGGTGGGGCCATCACAAAAATTATTGGCAATGATAGTGGCGTCAATGATTTTGATGTGCAGGGTGATCGCGTAGTGTATGCGCTCACGGAAACGAAAAATCCGTGGGAAGTTTATTCGTACAGCATCGCAACAAAGGCAAGCAAACAGATTTCCAAACTCAATGAAGGTTGGCTGAAAGAACGACAGATCGTTTCACCAAAAGAATACTGGCTCACCCGCCCCGATGGAACGAAGGTGCAGTACTGGGTGATGGAACCTGTGAACAAAAAGGAAGGCGCGAAGTATCCAACCATCCTCAACATTCACGGTGGGCCATCGGCCATGTGGGGGCCAGGTATTTTTTCTATGTGGCATGAATATCAATTGGAAAATAGTTGGGGCTATGGCGTTGTCTATTCTAATCCGCGCGGCAGTGGCGGCTATGGCGATAAGTTCAAACGTGCGAACTTTAAAGATTGGGGTACGAGTCCTGCGGGAGATATTTTGGCTTCACTTGATGAAGCAATGAAAACATATTCGTGGATTGACAAGGATAATTTATTTGTGGAAGGTGGCAGCTACGCAGGCTACATGGTGGCGTGGATCATCTCGCACGACAACCGATTCAAAGCAGCAAATGCACAGCGCGGTGTGTATGACCTTACCACTTTTATGGGCGAAGGCAATGCATGGCGGTTGATACCCGATCACTTCGGTGGCTATCCGTGGGAAAAAGAAACCAGAGCGTTGCTCGATGCGAATTCTCCTTACTCGTATGTAGATAAAATTAACACTCCTCTTCTCATCATTCATGGCGATGTGGATTTGCGAACAGGCGTGATTCAATCAGAAATGCTCTACAAAAGTTTGAAGATTTTAAACAAACCTGTGGAGTACATCCGCTACCCGAAAGAAGGGCATGAACTCACACGCAGTGGCAATCCTGGAAGGATGATGGATCACATGCTAAGGGTGATTGAATTTTTTGAGAGGTATGCGAAGCATCCGTAGTTAATTACCCCAAGCACCACCGCCTGGTGTTTTGATAATAATCTTATCTCCCTTTTTTACTGAAGCGTTATCCATTCCTTTTAGTTTTTTCTTTTCGCCAGAAGTATTTACTAAAATCTGCTCTCCTGCTTTTCCTGGCCCACCACCTTTAAGGCCATAAGGCTTTTCCTTTCTGTGTTGCGACAAAATATTTACCTCCATGTTTCCTTTGAAAGTTATTTCGCGCACAATGCCATCACCACCCTTCCATTTTCCTTTGCCGCCAGAATTTTTCCTGATCTCAAACTTTTCCAATCTCACGGGATAGCGCGATTCTAAAATTTCTGGATCAGTGATACGCGTGTTGGTCATGTGCGAGTGAACAGCATTTGCGCCATCGAAACCGTTGCCTGCACCCGTGCCACCGCCAATTGTTTCATAGTAACCGAATTGCTCGTTGCCAAAAAGAAAATTGTTCATGGTGCCTTGGCCGCAAGCTGCCAACTCTAGCGCTTTTAACAGTGTATCTGTGAGGCGCTGGCTTACTTCAGTGTTACCACCCACTACAGCGGGGAGCAATGATGTTTGATTTTTTAGCAGCGATGAATGACTGAACGGATCAAGCAGGCCATGTGGCAATATTAATTTAACGCGCTCCATCAAACCTTCATTCATGGCGATCGATTTGTTTACCCACAACCGCAAAATGTAAAGAACAACGCTTTGCACAATCGCTTTCGTGGCATTCAGATTACCAAAATGAACTTTGGCTGAACCCGTGAAGTCCACTATTAGCTTCGCCTTTTGAATACTAATTTTTACTTTCAGTTTCGATCCATCATCTAGTTTCTCTTCTGCTCGAAATGATTTTTTAATCGATGCCTTTAGTTTTTCTTTCAACAAATCAGAGGCATATTTTTTCAGAAGCTTCATGTATTTTGAAACATCATCTGCTCCATACTTTTCACAAAGTTCTTGCAATCCTTTTTCGCCAGCTAAAATAGAAGCCAAAGCCCCGTTTAAGTCAGCCAAATTTTCCTCGAGCAAGCGAGTTGGATATTTGGCAGAAGTAAAAAGCGTAGAAATTTCTTTCCATTGAGGCTTGTTATTTTTTACCAAATAAGTAGGGGTGATGATTACGCCTTCTTCCTCCAAACAAGAGGCATCCGCTGGCATGGAGCCAGGTTTCTTTCCGCCAATCTCAGCATGATGTGCGCGGTTGGCCACATAGCCAACTAATTTCTTCTTATAGAAAATTGGTTTGATCAAAGTAACATCGGGCAAGTGCGAGCCACCAAAGGCGGGATGGTTGGTAACGATTACGTCACCCGCTTTCATTTCAATTACTTTTTTCACTTCGCGCACACATACACCCATACTGCCCAAGTGAACGGGAATGTGTGGCGCATTCACCACCAAGTATCCATCCGCATCCAATACGGCACACGAAAAATCCAACCGCTCTTTTACATTGACAGAGAAAGAAGTGCGTTGCAGCATGGCGCCCATCTCTTGTGCCACAGCAGTGAAGCGATTGCTGAAAAGTTCGAGAAGGGCTTCATCTGCGTAAGCATTTTTCTTTTTTGATTCTTTATTTATTGTGAGGATGGCGTTATTATTTTCGTCCAATAGAAAATTCCAACTATCATCAACTACTGTAGTTGAATTTTGACTCACAATCATTGATGGGCCGCTGATCATCGCGCCAGCCTCCAATTTTTCCCAGCAGAAGATTTTTATTTTACTTTGGATTGCTTGTGAATGATAAATTGAGGTTTTTGCTGCAACTGGTTTGTAAGTCTTTTTATAGGATGCGGCTTTTGGTGGCGATGCCTGCGAGATGGAAAGCATTACCTTCAATGATTCTACTTCTATCTCTCGGTTATCGATCCAATGCCCAAAAATGGATTCATATTTTTTGCGAAACGGATTTTGAACATTAACTTTTGGGTCGTACTCTAGTTCCAGTGTACTCTCCTGTCCTTTGAATCGAAGAAACAATAATTGTTTTTCTTTTTTGATTTCAGAGGCAGCGTAACCCTCGTTCTGCAATTTTTTAGAACCTTCTTCAAACAATTGTTCTGCTATCCGCGAAAGCGAATTTTCAATTTTGCCCAATGGTTGAAGGATCAATTTTTCTTCAAACCGCTCTACCTGTGCATGACCAATTCCGTAGGCACTGAGCAACCCAGCGTCATACGGAATCAAGATTTTTTTCATACCCAACATTTCTGCCAGCGCACAAGCGTGCTGCCCGCCTGCACCGCCAAAACTCAAGAGCGTGTAGTCGGCAGGGTTGTTGCCGTTTTGCACTGAAACTTTTTTGATAGCCTCGGCCATTTTCTCATTGGCGATTTGTGCCAACGATTCAAGAATTATTTCTGCTTTGGATTTTCTCTTAGTTGATTTTAGGATTTTTATTAAAAGAATTTGTAATGCTTCCTCCGCTTTCGTGGGATGAATGGGTAATGCAAAAAATGCTGGATCAAGGCGACCAAGCAAAAGATTTACATCGGTGATGGTCAAAGGCCCACCCGCGCCATAACAGGCAGGACCAGGCGATGCACCAGCACTGTGCGGCCCTACAGTCAATCGATAGCCATCATAATCGCAGATAGAGCCACCGCCAGCGGCAATGGTTTCAATAGCCAGTGAGGGCGAAAGGATTTTTGCTTGACCGACTTTTGATTCATATCGATAATCGTAGTGTTGATCATAAAGCGAAACATCTGTGCTGGTGCCGCCCATGTCAAACGTAATTAGTTTATCAATGCTCGAAAGTTTTGCAACAGTAGCAGCCCCCACGACTCCACCTGCTGGGCCACTGAGTAAACTATCTTTTGGGTAAAAGTTAGTGGCCGCTGACAAACCTCCTGCACTGGTCATTACTTTAAGATCACCGCTCGCTAATCCCTTTTGAATATTGTACAAATAATTTTTGATAATAGGCGAGAGATAGGCATTGACAACGGTGGTCTCTGCCCGAGGCACAATCTTGATTTGATTGGACAACCGATGTGAAGCAGAAACGAAACTGAATCCTGATTTTAACAAGGCCGCTTCCAACAAAAGTTCGTGCGCAGGATTTTTGTAGCTGTTGAGAAAAGCAATGGCCACGGAATCAATTCTTTTCTTTTCCAGCTTGTCAATTATTTTTGAAAATTCATTTTCTGAAAGCGTTCTTAAAATACTTCCATCGCTTTCCGTTCTTTCTTCCACCTCGATGGCTACATCATAGAATGGTTTTTCTTTTTGCACATTCAACGCAAACAAATCATTGCGCTGTTGTGTGCCAATTAGCAGCAAATCTTTGAACCCTTTGGTGGTGATGAAAGCTGTTCTCGCTCCTTTTCTTTCCAGCAACGCATTTGTGCCACGTGTAGAGCCGAGTCGCATTTCTAGTTGAGGAAAATTTCTATTGAGAGGAGTTTCAGTTAATAACCTCGCTGCCAGCACGGGCACTTCTTCGCGAGAGGTAATTTCTATGGTGTGGCCATTTATCTTTTCATAAATTGGCTTGTCAACAAAGACGGTAGAGTTGACAAAATCCACGGAGTTGATTTTTCTTGTGATCTTTTCTTTGCCAATTACATGAAATTCAAATCCATTAAAAATATCTTTGGCAATGGGCCAATGGATTTGTACCTGAAATGAATTCTGTGTGAGTTGTTTTACGATCTGGCCGCGTAGTACACTAGAGCTAAGTACTTTTAGCCGTTTGAATTTTCCGAAAGGATCAATCGCAATGCAATCTGTAAACGTGCCGCCCGTGTCGATCCAAATTTTCCAGTGAGGCATACAGCAGGCTACACGTTTACTTGATGGAGCGAATGATTTGGCGTTTGGAAATGCGAAGGCCAAGTGCGCGAGTAAACTCTACGGAACCATCGGGCAATTCGCGCATGAGTGGCTTGGTATAAAGAACAGAATCTTTCCCCACCTTTTGCACATTGTCGCTCAATGCAGCCGAGTTGCCACCCAATGTATAGGCCTCAATGACTTTCTTCTCAATGGCACGCAAGGTGGAGTCATCGGTTTTCATGGAAATGATTTCCACCTCAAAAGCTTTTTCCAGAGAATCAATTAAAATTTTATTGGTCAATGATTTATCGTGCTTTTCTATAATGCTGGTAATGGTGCGGCCATATTCAAAGGCTGCTTCGGTGATGTCGGCATCAGAGATTTTTTTGATCTGGCTTTCTTCGCGCTCTTCGCGGATTTTTCTTTTCTGCTCATCGGTGAGCTTACCGTTGCAGGAAATGAAAACGAGAAATGAAATGAGGAGCGCATACTTCATTGTGCGAAGGTAAAGGATTTGTGACAAGGATGGAAGACAAAGATGCACGAGATGGTAAGTGATGAACTATGAAGTGGCTTCTGGCAGGGATAGTAACCCTGCGAAGTACGGGATAAACTCCAAGCCCACAGCGAAGAACGAGCGAGGACTTGGAGCGGATAGCCTGGTACTAATGCGCCTCACGTGGCAGGTCGCATGATTTTGAATCACAAAAGCCAGCTTGTTTTTATTAACTTTGCGACCTTGTTTTAAGCTAGAAGTATGATTGATAAGTTGATAGATATAAAGAACCGATTTGAGGAGGTGGGATTGTTGTTGGTGCAACCTGATACACTGAGTGACCAAAAGAAATTCGGGCAATTGAGCAAGGAGTATCGCGACTTGGAAAAAGTGGTAGAAAAATACGATGCCTACCAAAAAGCATTGGATGGGATGCAGCACGCAAAAGAATTGCTTCAAAAAGAGAAAGACCCCGAAATGCGCGAGTTGGCCAAGCAAGAGCTTGAGGAACTGGAGCCTAAGCGAGATGCATTGGAGGCAGAGATCAAAGAGATGCTGATGCCGAAAGACCCGAACGATTACAAGAATTGTATTTTGGAAATCAGGGCGGGCACGGGCGGTGATGAGGCCGCGATTTTTGCGGGTGACTTGTGGCGAATGTACCAGCGCTTTTGTGATAGGCGTGGGCTGAAGATGGTAGCGCTGGATATTACGGAAGGAACCGCGGGTGGCTACAAAGAGGTGATCAGCAGCGTTGAGGGCGAGGGCGCGTACGGAATTTTTAAATATGAATCAGGAGTTCATCGTGTGCAACGCGTGCCCGAGACAGAAACACAAGGACGTGTGCATACTTCGGCTGCTTCGATTGTGGTGTTGCCCGAGGCAGAAGATGTGGATGTAGAAATTAATCCTGCAGATATTGAAGTGATTACCTCACGCTCAGGCGGAGCGGGCGGGCAGAATGTGAACAAGGTAGAAACAAAAGTGCAGATGACGCACAAGCCTTCGGGTATTGTGATCACTTGTCAGGTGGAACGCTCGCAGCATGGCAACCGCGCACGCGCGATGGTGATGTTACGCGCAAAACTGTATGAGCTGGAGGTAGAAAAAAAGAACGCTGCCGTGGGCGCATCGCGCAAGAGCCAAGTGCGCAGTGGTGATCGTTCAGAAAAAATCAGGACTTACAATTATCCGCAGAGCCGCGTGACCGATCATCGCATCGGGTACACACAGCATAATCTACCTGCTGTAATGAATGGCGAGGTGGATGAGTTTATCAACCAGTTGAAGATTGCTGAGACGGCTGAGAAGATGGCGAATAGTGTGAATTAAAAATCAATTTGAAAATGAGCCAATTTGAAAATTTGAAGATAGAATTACTTTTAAAATTGAAATGGAGATAGTACAGATTCTAAGCTTGATAGATTAATTTGAAGGTGAGGCTAATTATTTTCAAATTAGCCAATCTTCAAATTTTCAAATTAATTAGTTTTCTTCTGTTTCTTTTATCTGCTCATCCAAAATTTTCTCGATGATGGCCATTTGGCGCTCATCTATTTTTTGATCTACCTTGGCTTGCTTTTTCATAAAGCGGAACATGGCGTTCTTCTTTAATTCGTAAGCGATGAAGACCGTGTATTTTTTCTCTTTCTCGTTGTAGTATTTCTTCTCACCAACTTTACGAATGTCGGCCAAATCGGTGTTCATCACTTGACGAGCGAGGTTCTGAAACTTCTCGGCTACGTCTGCACCTTTTTCGTTTTGCGTTTGACCTTGGTAGTTGTCGGCCACTTGTTTCATGGTAGTATTTACTTGGCCTGCCAAAAAAGTTTTGGCTTCAATATCGGCTTTGCCGCGTGCAATGTTTTCTGAAGAGCTTTCACCCTTGCCGCTAGCGCGCAGCCAGCGATTGTTCGATTCCATTCCTGAGAATGGTTCGCTCACTTTTGTGCCGTAGGGGCTTTTGGAACAAGAAGATAAAATTAAAGTCGCTGCTAGAAAGACAAATGTGGTTTTCATGGTGCTAATTGTTAAAGTCTCTACGTAAAAGTAAGGAAAAATTGTGCCAAGAAAATACTATCAGGCAGGATTAGCTCATTTATTAAAAAACCCATTTTACTTTCTGTTACCTTAGTCGTATCAGTTACAAACAGATAAATGCCTCTACAACCCGAGCAAGAGTTGATCGCCAGAGCCGTAGCTGGCGAACGGCAAGCGTTTCGGCAGTTGGTAGAAGGCTATCAGGGTTTCTTGTATGCTGTGGCTTACCGGTATATGAGCAATGAGGCCGAAGCGGAGGATGCCGTGCAAGAGACTTTTATAAAATTATGGAAAAACCTTCCGAAGTATCGTCCAGAGATAAAGCTAACAACTTGGATGTATCGCATTTTGGTAAATCATTGCTTGGACTTAAAAAAAACGCATGTTAGTCGCTACCGTCAATATCAGGTTTCTACTGAAATGGCAGTTAATTTTTCGACAGGTAGTACCCCTCATACTGAAATGGAGGGGAGAGAGTTAGAGGCGACACTTCAACGAGCGACAGATCAATTGAGCGGCAAGCAGAAAATGATTTATGTTTTGAGGGATATGGAGGGAATGGAAGTGCATGAAGTTTGTGCGTTGGTGGGACTCAATGAAGATCAAGTGAAAAGCAATCTTTATCACGCCCGCAAAAAAGTACAAGAGTGGATTAGAAAAAACTATCAATAATTGTAAACAGATAGAGTATGAATTGCAATGAATGCGAAGAGAAAATTTTTACGTATGGTGAGCTTTCTAATGAGGAGCGTGCGGAAGTGAATATCCATCTGCAAGAATGTATTGATTGCAGGAAATTAATGGATCAAGTAAAAGAACTCAATCTCGTTATTCTTAAAGCGCAAGCATTCGCACCAATGCCTAAAAATACTTCAGCTCTTGCACAACGCATTATGGAGTCGTTGCCAGCAGGGGGAAAAACTTTCTCGGAACTTGTAGAGGAAAAATTTAATAAAGCTTGGCTACAATATTCGTTGAGGGTTGCGGCAATGATATTGGTTGTTTTTTTTGTTCTCGAAACAGTTCAAAACCCAATGCAATTGACGAAAGCCCTAGTGCATCAAAGCAAAGTTGAATTGAACAGCAATGCATTTGTAAGGAGATATCAGCAAAGTCGCAATGCGCCTAAAACCATTACCTATTTTGTGCGCTATCAAAAAATTAAACAATCAGATATTTAAAACTTTTACTATATGAAAAATAATCTTTTAGCTGGAGTGCTGCTAGTCTTATTCGTGGTTCTACTCTCTTCATGTGAGCATGCTGTTGAAATGAAAACGATTGTACATGCAGATGGAAGTTTGGATAAAACCATTGTGCTAGAGTCGGCTGATTCAACACTGGCTGAACATAATTACCTTGGTATTGACAAACCCCAAGGCTGGCAAGTAGACGTTCAACAAATTAACGATAACGCCAAATCAAGAGCTGAGAAGAAAAAGCAGGACAAAAAATTTCTGTATACTTTCAAAAAATCATTTCACACAGATACAGAAGCAAATGATGAGCTCGCCAAGCCTTCAGATTCACTTTTTCGCATCACGAGCAAATTTGAAAGTCGTTTTAGGTGGTTTTATACCAGCATGTATTATTCTGACACCTATCGTGCGATCAATCGATTTGATCTTTCTACAGAGGATTATCTGACCGAAGAAGATTTTCAATTTATAGACAACCTTCCAGCCGAAGGTAAATCTATTTCTAAAGCTGACAGTTTGTTTTTGATTGGTTTAAATGAACGAATATTTGATCACTATGGAAATCGCGCTTATTTTGATGAGCACTATAAAATTTTGACAGACTTAATCAAAGATGATCCGCAACGAGAAAAATTACAGGCACAGCATGAGGCAATCTTTCAATCAATGGACAAACGAAAGGATATTGAAGAAGATTTTTTGCCCAAACTTGCTGATAGCCTTGGCGTATCCATCGACTTTACTTCAGCCGAATACAAAAAAAGGAAATTAGCAGCAGAGAATAAATTAAAGTTTGCTTCATGGGCTGCTGAGGGAAAATACAGGCATGTTATTGAAATGCCCAATGAGATAGTTGCGCACAATGCAGACTCTGTGCGTGAGAATACATTTTATTGGTCTCCCTCTTATTTGAAATTTTTGTTTCGTGATTACACATTTTTTGCAGAGACCCGAAAACCAAACATTTGGGCTTGGGTTGTATCATTGATTGTTTTGATACTTGCAGCATTAGGGTTGATAAAGAAGGGCAAATAATTAAGTAAGAACTGAATACTGATTTTGGAATATGTTTTATGAGCTTATAACCAACTGCCACCGAAATGCCCATTTCCACTTGAGTTGATATTTTTCTATCCCTGCCTTTTGAAGAATCTTTTTTAGCTCTTCTTTTTTAAACGCTCGCAACACGGACAACGGAGCATCAAACTTTACCATCGCTGACTTAGAGAAAAGCCGAGTAAGAAATTTAATTGAGTAGTAGGCCAGTGGATGTCGATGAATATCATTGATGATAATGCCGTGGTTCGCTTGATTTTTTAAAGAAGAAAAAATTCCGATCAATTCATCTTCAGTGAAGTGATGTAGAAAAAGAGTTCCTAGAACAATGTCAAATTTCCGTTTTCGAAATTCATCTGAAAAAATATTGGTTGCTTCGATTTGAATGTTTTCAAATCCAGTTGAATGTTTTTGTGCATACGAAGTAATATTTTGATTAGCATCCATGCCGATGAGGTCAACCTGTCTTCCTTCTTTACTTGCAAGCTTGGCAATCAATCGTAGCATTTCGCCACTGCCGCAACCTAAATCAACGATTGAAATCTTTTGATTTTTAGTAATCCTTTTCCAAAGAGAATGTAATCCATTTAATGTAACAGCATTGCCGCCCAGCCAGTGATTAATAAAATCTAATTCACGCAAGGTTTGGTCTACCACTTCGCCTTGGCAGTCCAGGTCGTCCATGATTTCAATACCTGTGGAGCGATGTTTGAAGTGCTTGCTCATTTAGTCGGTGGTCTTTTAGCCTCATGCTGCAAGCCACAGGCTTCAAGCTTGTAGCGTGTGTGGCTTGAGGCTTATAGCCAATTTATTTCTCCTAAAGATTTTGTATTTCCAATACCATACTTTCTAACGTAAGGCCAGGGCCAAAGGCAAAGCTCAATATTTTTCTTCCATTATCAACGCCATTTAGATTTTTACAAACTTCGTTTAATACGAACAGCACCGTTGGTGAAGACATATTACCGTAGTTTTTTAATACCTCATACGAATGATGGTTTTGAAGTTTGGTGATGCCAAGTTCCTTTTCAATAGCTTCCAATATTTTTTTCCCGCCAGGATGAATGGCAAAGTAGGAGACATCCGAAAAATTTTGCGAAATTTTTTGAAGGAGAGCGGCAGTGAGTTTTTTAATTCCGCTTTGGATAACCTCTGGAACGTAAGATGACAAACGCATTTCAAAACCCAAATCTCCCACCGTCCACGCCATGTCATGCTCGCCTTCGGTGGCAATGTCGCAGAAGAAGCTGATGGGTTTTAGATTCAATCCTTTTCTGGGTTTTGCTTCTATCAACAACGCGGCAGAGCCATCTGCAAATAACGAATTGGCCAACAAATTATCATCGGTATTTTCTTTTTGAAAATGGATGCTGCACAATTCCGTACATACGATCAAAACTTTTGCATCCGTATGCTGATCACAGAATGAATTGGCCAACTTCATAGCATTGAAGGCAGCATAGCAGCCCATGAAGTTGATGCATGTGCGCTCAATGGTTGATTTCAATCCAAGAGCTTTTACTAAATCAATGTCGAGACCTGGTGCATACATACCTGTGCAGCTCACCACTATTAAATGAGTGATCTCTGATTTTTTAAAATCGGGAATTTTGAAAAGGCACTTTTCAGAAGCGGATACACTTAAATGGACAGCGTGTTTTTGAAATAAAACAAGCCGCTGTTTGGTGGAAGGAAAGGCCTCATCCGAATTGGGATAAAATTCAAAATTGTTTTGCTTGCCATAATCGGTCAGCACAGAATAGCGATTCTCAATGCCGCTCATGCGGTGCAAGGCACGCAGCTTTCGCTCGTCATCAGCGCCAAGATTCATGGCCTTCACCATAAAATTGGCAATGGTTGATTGGGGTATTTTGTTTTCGGGATTGGCCGTGCCTATGGAGGTGATGTAGCTCATTGTTCAAGTATAACAAAAATTCATGCCATAATGATTTAGTAAAAGTGAAATTGTTACCCTATTAAACTCTTCCATGCAAATTTGTTTATATTTGATTTATGAATAAGAAATTTCAATTCACCGCAGTGATAGAGAGGGAAGGAGAAGGATATGTTTCCCTATGCCCCGAACTTGATATAGCGAGCCAAGGGGATACAGTAGAAGAGGCTTCCGGCAATCTAAAAGAAGCAGTTGAGCTCTTTTTTGAGAGTGCATCAGGTAAGGAGATAAGCGAGAGGCTGCACGAAGAAGTTTTTGTTACACGTATGGAAGTGGCCATTGGGTAAGCTAAAAACTCTATCGGGCAGAGACGTTTGCAAAATATTAGCAGGCAATGGATTTTTACAAGCCCGTCAAAAAGGTAGCCACATCATCATGCAAATCAAAACGGTGAACTCGACCATTACAGTTCCTGTACCTGATCATAAAGAAATCCGAATAGGCACACTTCAATCCATCATTCGACAATCAGGTTTGTCAAAATCGCTTTTCGAAAATTAGCCTAGTTTTGATTTTCATAAAAACTAAAACATTTATGGCACCTGGTTGAGCAGTTGACACGAAGGCATTGTCAATTGCCTTTTGTCTATGCTAGCTATCGGGGTCAACTTTTAACTTGAAAACAAATATTTTCAACAAAGCATAAATGAAATACCTCACCTCCATCCTCCTTCACCTGCGGATTCCGTTTTCTTTTTTCTTGATGCCCGTGTATCTTTTTGCATTGGCTATTTCGCCCAATTTTGGTGAGAGCCGATTGCTTTGGTCTTTTGTGATCATCCACTTGCTGCTCTACCCTGCCAGCAATGCATACAACAGTTATTTTGATAAAGATGAAGGGAGCATTGGTGGATTGAAGAACCCGCCTCCTGTGAACAAAGGGCTTTACTATACTTCGCTGGTTTTTGATTTGCTGGCAGTGGTGTTGGGGTTTGTAAAAATCAATTTACTTTTTGCGATGCTGCTGTTGATCTATGGATTGGTATCGAAGGCATATAGTCATCCTGCGATTCGCTTAAAAAAATATGCGATTGGTGGATGGATCGTGATTGGATTTTTTCAAGGGCTATTTACTTTTTTGATGTGTTATGTGGGCATCAATGGATTTGGATTCGAGAATCTATTGCAAGCAAAAGTATTGATCCCCGGCTTGCTCACCAGTGTAATGCTGTGGGGCAATTACCCAATGACACAAGTGTATCAACACAAAGAGGATGCGAAGCATGGAGACATGACTATGAGCAGGATGCTAGGCATACGTGGCACTTTTATTTTTGTGCAAGTTGTTTTTGGGTTGGCTTCGCTGGGTTTTGTATTGTTCTTCAAAGAATTTTATACGCTTGAGTTGGGCTATCATTTTTTAATTGCTCTCGCCCCTGTAGTGATCTATTTTATGATTTGGTTTTATTTGGTTTGGAAGGATGAGACCAAGGCGAATTTTTCATTCACCATGTGGCTCAATTTTATTTCTTCGCTCTGCTTAAATGGATTTTTTATTTATTTCTGGTTGGCCACAAGTCATATTGGGCAGTATTTTTAGCTGACATTATTTTGTACTTGTTTTACAAGGCATTTCACAGGTAGCACTAATTGAATCTTGACCTTTACGCATTGAGAATTTCATTTTTGCGAATAAATTTAATTACTATGAAATCAATTGGCTTGTCTATTCTAGTTATCTCGTTGTTTTTTTCCTGCCAAGTTCAAAAATCAAAGTCAGTAAGTGTTTCAATCATTTCAGATGACTCGCTGCTCACCATTGTTCAAAGCAAAACCTTTCAATATTTCTGGGATGGTGCCGAGCCTGTTTCTGGCGCAGCGCGCGAACGCTTTCATGTAGACAATGATTATCCTGACAACGACAAGAATATTATTACTTCTGGTGGAACAGGCTTTGGTGTGATGGCCATCCTTGCGGGGATTGAAAGAAAATTTATTACAAGAGAGCAAGGTGCTGAACGACTCACTAAAATTGTAGATTTTTTAGAGAAGGCAGATCGCTTTCATGGGGTGTGGCCACATTGGATGAATGGCGAAACGGGTAAAGTAAAACCATTCGGCCCTAAGGATGATGCTGCCGACTTGGTTGAGACTTCTTATCTCCTACAAGGCTTGCTTTGTGTAAGGCAATATTTTAAAGATGGAAATGATTCTGAAAAAATATTGGCAGAAAGAATTGATAAACTTTGGAAAGCAGTGGAATTTGATTGGTTTAGAAGAGAAAATCAAAATGTGTTGTACTGGCATTGGTCTCCCAAATTTACATGGGACATGAATTTTGCAGTGGAAGGATACAACGAATGTTTGATCATGTATGTGTTGGCAGCAGCATCGCCCACGCACACAGTGCCAGCCGAAGTGTATCATGAAGGATGGGCGCGAAAGGGCGCAATCAAAAATGATTCTGCGCATCAACAGTATGGTTTGCATCTTGATTTGAAACACAATGGTTCACCACAATATGGTGGCCCTTTGTTCTGGTCGCATTATTCATTTTTGGGATTAGATCCACGCAAGTTGAAAGATCGCTATGCCGATTATTGGACGCACAATAAAAATCATACATTCATTAATTATAAATATTGCCTAGAGAACCCGAAGCACTTCAAAGGATATGGGGAAAATTGTTGGGGGCTAACAGCGGGTTATTCTATTAAATTCTATGCTGCACACAGTCCTTCAGAAGACGTGGGTGTGATTTCACCTACCGCAGCTATTTCATCTATCCCATATACTCCAAAGGAGAGCCTTCGAGCCATTCGATACTTTTATTCCGATTTAGGAAAGATGACTTTTGGCCCTTATGGTTTTTACGATGGGTTTAGTCTAACCGATAATTGGTGCAAGCCTTGGTACTTGGCCATCGACCAAGGGCCTGAGGTAGTGATGATCGAAAATTACCGCTCTGGTTTATTGTGGAATTTATTTATGTCTTGCCCAGAAGTAAAATCTGGCCTAGACAAATTAGGGTTTTCGTACTAATTCTTTTTTCAGCAACTCAGTTACAATCTCTTCCCATTCCTGTTTCACTGTTTAGGTTGGAATTTTCTTTCCAGCTTGGCGATACCAATAGTTTGCATTGGATGTGTCGCCTTCTTTTCGGTGAAGATAAGCATGAACCCATGCGCCATCTGGTGTCTCGATGTCCTGTGCAAACTCATGAGCTTTGTGCCAATCTCCTTGGGCATCGTGCCATAAGGCAACTAGCAAAGCGGAGCGTGATGAAGGATTTTTTAGTGATTGAAATTCACTCAACGACATAATAAATTAAAAGCGTTCTTCTCTACTACATTAAAAATTTGCCGATTTCCAAAAATAATTTTGAACCACATAGGCACATAGATACATAGTTTTTTCACACAGGGCTTGGTCTTTTTTCTATGTGTGGATTCCTATGTGGGCTATCTGTCTATGTGGTTCAATTGTCGAAGGCGATAACAATCACCAATTACACTACTCTTGCCTATTTCAACTCCAATTCAATCACCGTATCTACTTCATCCATTTTAGATTTTGGAATGAGTAGATTGATGCCAAAATCATTCTCTTGAAATTTTAAAACTGACTTATCAGAAAATAATTTTGCAGAGATAACCTTCCGCGCAAGTTTGGGCAATGTGAATGTTTCATCTTGCCAATTAAGGATGTGAACATACACTTTGTTTCCTTTCTGTGTGGTCACGCCCCAATTTCGTGCGCTTAACGGGCCGCCCTTTGTTCCGTAAATAGTTTCGCCATTGATTTTTAACCAGTCGCCCATTTGCTTCAATCGTTCGGTGTGCTCGGGTTGTATTTTTCCATTGGGCATCGGGCCAACATTCAATAAAAAATTAGCTCCATAGCCTGCCGACTTCACTAAGTATTGGATCAACTCCTTTCTGCTTTTGTTGCTTGCGTCTTTCAAATTAAACCCCCAACTGTTGTTGATGGTCTCGCAGGTTTCCTTTGGCAAGTCGCCCACTTTTTGATCGGGTGCAAAGCCAGTGGTATTGCTGCCTGGCAAATCTTTTTCAAACATTTGAAAATCTTCTCCTTCAAATGGGGCGAGGTGATGATTGCTTCCTACCAAGGCCGCAGGTTGAAGTTGATGGATGAGATCATACGTTTTTTTCAATCGCCATTCTGCTTTGGGCTTGTCCCACATGCCATCGAACCAAATCCCTGCTACTTCTCCATAGTTGGTGAGCAACTCACTTAGTTGAGCGTCCATGTAGTCAAGGTATTTATTGAAATCGCCTTTGTCTTCGCGGCCTGTCCAGTTGCCGCCAGTAAATCCGCGAGGAAAATAATCGGGATGGTGCCAATCCAATTGCGAATGATAAAAGAAAAGTTTGATGCCTTGCCTTTTGCATTCATCGGCCAATAGCTTCAACACATTTTTCCCGTAAGGTGTTTTCTTTACGATGTTGTAATCCGAAATTTTAGAATCGAACATAGCAAAGCCATCATGATGTTTACTGGTGATGGTAATGTATTTCATGCCAGCATCTTTTGCCATTTGGACCCATTCCTTCGCATCGAATTGCGTAGGATTAAAAAAACCAGGAAGTTTTTCATACGTCTTGATGGGAATTTCTTGATTGTTCATTACCCACTCGCCATCACCCATCGTGCTATACACTCCCCAGTGAATAAACAATCCGAAGCGGGCATCTTCAAACCATTCTCGCGATTTTAAATTTTCAGTCGTGGGTTTGTATTGACCGAAGACGCTGATCGAAATGACCAAAAAAATTAATGTCTTGATGAGTTGACTAAACAATGGGTTCATAATTTTTATTTTAATAGGGCTTAAAAAATTATTGACAATCACCTTTCGTTACAATATTTGCATTAGAAGTCCAGCACTCATTGTAAACGGAACAGTAGCAAATAATATATTCAAATTTTTTCTTTTGAAATGCGATGGCAAACCTTTTCACTAAATCATCTCCTATTATATGAAACGCTCGAATCTTTTCTCCTGGGGCAATGACTCGATTCTTAACGACTGTGGTAGAAATGGATAATGTATCTGTTTTTCCTATCATAGCTTCAAACAGTTCATTATTGCCCTTCATAATGACACCATCTACTTTCATTGTCACCTGTTTTACTATGGCCGGCCCTATTCCTTTATTTTCTATTTCATAGTAGGCTTCATCAGGCTTGTCACCCAAAACCATTGTTGTAGTGAGCGTTTCTAAATAAGGCCAAACAGAAATATGTTGTTGACTTTGCATAATCTCGGCTTGGCGAATCATGACGCGTGCCTGATAGATATATACAATCAGTGTGGCGATGCTTATAAACGTAGCGCAAAGCGCAATTATCATCTCTGGTTTTAGTCGTGTTTTTTTTGAGACATTGTCATTTTCCTCCATAAATCAAAAATAAGTAAAAGTTTGACTCAATTATAATTATAGAGTCTTGAGGAACATCGTCCCCTAGACGGGCAATGTCATTAAGTTAAGGAAGGATTTGAACCACATAGAAAGATAGAAACATAGAAAGACACACATAGTCCTATGTGAAATCTATGTGTTCTATGTCCTATGTGGTTCATTTGCTGCTGATTGCTCT
>JBJXEB010000043.1:0-36744 GCA_046155095.1 Cyclobacteriaceae bacterium | reverse complement strand
TCGAGCGTGAGGTTTTTCTTTTTCTCCTCGTCATTCAATTCTCTGGGCGCGATGTCGAGCAGCAACACTTCACAGCCAATGTTGGCGAAGTGGCACGCGATGCGCGAGCCCATAATGCCTGATCCTAATACAGCTACTTTGCGGATGGTACGGTTCATAGAAATGTGGTGGAGTTTGTTACCAGATGGTTTTGATTGGGTACAATGAAAAATTATCGTCTTTAGTCACTACATGAAAATCTTCGGTGATGGCTTGGGATATGATCAGTCTATCAAATGGGTCACGGTGATGCAATTTAAGTTCAAGGTTTGTTTTCAAATGAGTCAGTTGGATGTTTAGCATTTTAAATCCGTTGGAATTTATCAGGTTTTGCAACTCATCTAAATCATTTTGAAGTTTCAACTTCCCTATATTGATCTTTATTGTGATTTCCCATAATGAAGCAATACTCACAAATTTACTATTGACTTTAGCTTCGATGGCATTTTTTGATTTTTCAGAAAGCCTTTGATGATCGCCCTCCAGAAACCAAAGCATTGTGTGAGTGTCAAGCAAAATATTCACATGTAGTCTTTAAAATCTTCCAATGGTTCGTCAAAATCCTCCGCCATATAAGTTATTAAACCTTTCCCGCTACCAAAAATTGGTTGTCGGGTTTCTTGTTTTAATTCCGTTCGCTGAATGATAAAGTCAATAAAGTCACTTACCTCTTCTATCTTTTCTTCTGGAATTTTCTCGATCTTTGAATGTAATATTGATGTTGACATATTTTTAAAATTAATCCAAACGTGAAGCTACAAAAAAGCCCAATCACAAGGTTGCTACTGACATAACCTACACTTTCGTCATTTCATAAATTTCATTCTTCTCTAGCACTTGATTAATACTCTGCACCACTTCAAAAAATGTATTCAACTTTTGTGTGGATACCTCTTCGCGCACAGCATCATTAAATCGCAGTACCGTTTCACGCGATTTCTCTTTCATCTTCCTTCCTTCTTTGGTCAACAACACTCGTACTGAGCGCTTGTCATTTTTATCAACCTCACGATAGATCAATCCCTTTTCTTCCATAGACTTGAGCAAGCGCGTTAAACTCCTTGGCTCTAATCCCATGAGCGGCCCTATCTTCGTTGCGGCCACACCTTCTTCCGAGGATATATTCAACAACGCATAGCCAATCGACATCGTGCCATCGTACTTCATCGCCTGCTGATTGTACATGCGAGAGATGGCGTGCCACGCAGCTTTAATGTGATAGTCTATGGTCTCTTCTCTTTTCAAACGGTTACGAAGGTATAAAAAAATTGTTCTGCATGCCGAGCATTTTGTTAAATTTATTTTTAGGGCTAGGTCGCTCCAAGTAGCCTAATGCCTTGAATCCTCTATTTTTGAATATCCTTTGATTTATAATATTATGGTCAAGAAAATCGCTTTCGTCACCTGCTCCACCAAGCCCAAACTTGCCCCTGATGACCAACCTGTCGTGGATTTGTTAAAGTTAAAAGGCATAGAAATACAGCCACTTCCGTGGGATTTGGACTCTCCTTATTGGAATTCCTTTGATTTAGTGGTTATACGTTCTTGCTGGAACTATCATCTCCATCCAGAGAAATTTGTACAATGGCTTGATCAAATGGAAAGTCAGAAGGTGAGGTTGTGCAATTCCGTGAAAACGGTGCGATGGAATCTTCACAAAGGGTATTTGCAAGAACTCGAGCAAAAAGGAATTCCTTTGCCTGAAACCATCTGGCTTAAAAAGGGAAAGGATGCAAATCTTTCTCAGTTGATAATAGAAAAGAATTGGGAGAAGGCTGTGGTGAAGCCAGCCATCTCGGCCACGGCTTTCAATACATTTTTAGTTTCGCGTGCAGAAGCTAGTCAACAACAATTGAACTTTGCTGAACACCTTCAGAGCGCAGACACGTTAGTTCAAAAGTTCATGCCCGAAGTGCAGCAAGAAGGGGAATGGTCGTTGATTTTCTTTGATAAGAAATTCAGTCATGCGGTAATCAAGCGACCAGCCGCAAAAGATTTTCGGGTGCAAAATGATTTTGGTGGAAGTGCCGAACTTGCTTCTCCTCCACCATTTGCATTAGAACAGGCACAAAAAATTCTTTCATTGATTGATGAGTCGCTCCTCTATACGCGGGTGGACGGAGTTATTTCTAACAATCAATTTTTGTTGATGGAATTGGAGTTGATCGAGCCGATGTTGTTCTTAGTTGATGGGAAGGATGCTGCTGAAAGATTTACAGAGGTGATTATTCATGGATTTTTATAAATCCGTTATATTTGTGTGATGATGAACGCAGAACAATCTATACTGACCAACACTCAACTTGAAATGCTCAAGCTGTTCTCTACGAATCTTTCAGAAATCGAATTGCGCGAATTGAAGGAAGTGATTGCAGGATTTTATGCTCAAAAATCTATTGATCTCGCCAACCAAGCTTGGCAAGAGAAAAAATTAACCCAGACCGATATGGAAAACTGGCTTAATGATCCTGCGCAGTGATAAAATTGGTAGTCGATACAAACGCTTTACTGGTTTCCATTCCACAATTTTCTGCATATCACTGGTTCTTTCAATCCATTGTAAAAAAAGAAATGCTTCTTTTCATTACAACCGAAATTTTATCAGAATATGAAGAAGTAATTGCCTCTAAGTTAACTCCACAAATTGCCTCTTCGGTCATTCGCACTTTAATCGAATTAGAGAACGTTATTCCAACAACTGTTTACTTCAAGTATCAACTTATTCGGCAAGACCCAGACGATGACAAGTTTGTTAACTGTGCGATTGCAGCAAATACAGATTTCATTGTAACACACGATAGACATTTTGATGCTTTAAAAACTATTGACTTCCCTAAAATCAAGACAATAACCCTTCCAGGTCTGTCAAAGGTTTTGTCAAAATCTTAAAAAGTGCTTAGCCGCCTTGCTGTTTGGCCAGCCTTTCCTTTTTATCAAACCTCCGTTCTGAAATTCCCTGCACTACAAAAATCAAAACAAACAAAAAACGGGCAGACCAAGGTTCCACAAACTCCAGAGGTATTGAGAGTGCCCATATAATTGGTGCTATGATGATGCGCATGCGAAGTCTACCGACCACTAATGAGGTGAGCGTTTCGCAGTAACCTTCCTTGCGAATAATGTAGTTGAACATGAAAAGGTTAAGAAGCCCTATCATTACAAGGTTAGCACAATAAAAAATAAACGGACCGTGCTGATTATAGCCTTTCGCGTAAAATGCCGTAGAGAATGGAAGCAGCACGATGGACATCAATAGCCAAACATTGAGCCACAGCAAGCGATTATCATAGCTCTTTACAAATTGCGCCAACGTGAGATGAAGCCTCCAGTATAAGGCCGTTACCAAAAAGCTGATTATAAATCCAAGGAAACTTGGGATGAGCCTTCTCAAAACTCCCAAAGTGCCAAACTCTTGAAAGGCTTCTGTGGAAGGGATTTTTATTTCCAGTATCAGCAAAGTCATTGCGATAGCAAACACAGCATCACAAAAATTATTGATTCGGTCGTTGGGGAAGCGGTTGAGCATTCCGAAATATACAAGTCCTTTCTAAAAAACAGTCTATGGCCTGCAACCTTTCTTAGCAAGTCATCGTCTAATACCTAAATCTCTTAGGCAATAAGACTATTATGCATTCACCCGAACTATTAAAAGGCACCCTCCAAACCATTTTGCTAAAAGTATTGAAAGACCATGGCCGCATGTATGGCTATGAAATCACTCAACGAGTGAAGGAACTGTCCGAAAGTCAGCTCTTGCTTACAGAAGGAGCACTTTATCCTGCTTTGCACAAACTGGAGGCGGAAGGAATTTTAAAAACAGAAACGGTGATGATTGGCAAGCGCATAAGAAAATATTATTCGCTTACTAGCACGGGTCGTTCATTGGCAAAAGACCGTGTAGAAGAATTAGTCGATTTTATTAAAACAATGAGTAATGTATTGCAAGTAAAGCTGGCCTGATATGGCAGAACTAACGAAAGATCATATTAACTACATCATCAAAGACCTTCACTATCGTGGGGTAGTAGCAGATGGTATTGAGCAGGAAATGATCGACCATATCTGCTCCGCCACAGAAGCAGAAATGGAAAAAGAAAAAAAATTTATTGAAGCCTTTCACGAAATATTGAAATCATTTGGCCACACCAGCGGCCTGCGCGAAGTACAAAAACAAACATTGAAAGTCGAAAATCAAAAAGCCACTATTATGCTAAAAAATTATCTGACTATCGCTTTCCGCAATCTGCGCAAGCAAAGTTTTTATTCGTTCATCAACATTGGTGGGTTAGCCGTGGGTGTGGCTGCTTGCTTGGTCATCGTGCTTTTTATCATTGATGAATTGAGTTACGATAAATACAATACAAAAGCCGATCGCATCTTTCGCATTGATAATGAAATCAAGTTTGGTGGAAACTATTATCACATCAATACTAGCTCGGCACCCGCTGCGCATACATTACTTCAAGACTATCCTGAAATTGAATCAACGGTGCGGTTTCGCAGGTCGGGATCTTATTTAGTAAAAACCGCCAATGGGGTTGAGGGAATCAAAGAGAGCAATGTAGTTTGGGCAGATAGTACTTTTTTTCAAATCTTTTCGATACCAGTTTTAGAAGGAGACCCGGCAACAGCATTGAACCAGCCTGCTAGCATTGCCGTTAGCAAACACATCGCCAACAAATATTTCCCCAATAAAAGTGCATTAGGTCAATCGTTGATTTTAGATAACAATTACAACGCTAAGATCACGGCAGTTTATGAGGATATCCCCACTGCTTCTCATTTTCACTTCGATATTATTTTCTCCATGCTTGGCAATTGGCCAATAGCAAAAGAGGCTCGGTCAACAGTATTTCTTAGCAATAATTTTCCAACCTATGTACTATTGAAAGAAGACGCAGACGCCAAAGCACTGGAAGCAAAACTCCCTGGCTTTGTGGCCAAATATATTGGTCCACAATTAGCACAAGTATTGGGTGGCGATTTTACAATAGAAAAATTCCGTGCGTCTGGAAACAAATTTGACATGAGCTTAATGCCCCTCACAGATATTCATCTTCATTCAAACATGATGGGTGAGTTCGAACCGAATAGCAACATTACTTATGTTTATCTTCTTAGCACGGTGGCATTGTTCATACTTGTCATTGCCTGTATCAATTTCATGAACTTGTCTACAGCAAGATCAAGTAACCGCGCCAAAGAGGTAGGGGTGCGTAAAGTAATGGGGTCGTTGCGTTCTCATCTCGTGCGACAGTTTTTAACCGAGTCTACATTGGTTACACTTTTCGCATTCATCGTAGCCATTGGCATTGCGTTTCTCATGCTTCCTTTATTCAATGATCTCGCACAAAAACAGCTTCATATCCCGTTTGGCGATGCCTCGTTTTACTTATTGCTTATCTGTGCCTCTCTTTTTGTTGGGATGTTGGCAGGTCTTTACCCGTCCTTTTTTCTTTCGGCTTTCAAGCCTGTTCATGTTTTGAAGGGGCACGTTGCATTGGGAATGAAAAGTGGATTTATAAGAAGTGCGCTAGTAGTATTTCAATTTGTGATTTCCATTTTCTTGATAGTTGGTGCCATTACCGTTAATCGTCAATTGACTTACATACAAAACAAAAAACTTGGCTTTGAAAAAGACCAGGTAATTGTAGTGAGAGATGCGTATGCGCTTCGCCCAAACAAAGTAGAGGCATTTAAAAACGAAGTGCTAAAAAACAGCTCCATCCAAAGTGGAAGCATTTCTGGTTTTCTTCCTGTAGAGAGTGAAAACGTAGGGCGCAACGATAACGCGTATTGGAAAGAAGGAAAAGAGGCTACTACAGAAAATTTGGTGAGCTTACAAGACTGGAATGCCGATTACGATTACATAAAGACATTCGGCATGAAAATTAAACTGGGTCGTGATTTCTCAAACGAATTCCCTTCCGATTCATCATCCGTAATTTTAAATGAAACGGCTGTTCAACATTTCGAGTTGGGGGATGATCCCATTGGTAAAAAGATCAGTACTTTCCGCGGCCAGCTATCAGATGGTTCACCCGACCCTAATCAAACAAAATCGTGGACAGTGATTGGAGTTGTGGAGAATTTTCATTTCTCCACTATGCGAGAAAGCATTACTTCCCTAGGGCTATTCTTAGAAAAGAGTGATGGCTTTGTAAGTTTTCGTACTAATGCAGGCAACCCGCAGGAGATCATCAAGTCGATAGAAAAATCTTGGAAGAACTTAGCACCCGATCAGCCTTTCCAATATTCATTTTTAGATGAAGATTTTGGAAAAATGTATGCCTCCGAACAACGCTTGGGGAAAATCTTTACCGTGTTCGCTGGCCTAGCCATCATCATCGCATGCCTGGGCTTATTTGCGCTCACGGCTTTCACAGCTGAACAACGCACTAAAGAAATCGGCATTCGAAAAGTATTGGGTGCAAGTGTCAGCAGCATTGTAGTGTTGCTCTCCAAAGAATTTGGTAAGTTGATACTCATTGCATTCATCATTGCCACACCCATCGCTTGGTTTGGTGTGGATTGGTGGTTGAAAAGTTATACGTACAAAGCGGAGATAGGAATGATGGTATATATTCTCGCAGGAGCATTTGCTTTTATGATCGCGTGGCTCACGATGGGGTATCAATCGATAAGAGCTGCGAGTTCTGATCCTGTGAAGTCGTTAAGAAGCGAGTAAAATCAGTTGACAATTAGCGATTGAAAAACGTAGTGAAATTAACCAACGACAATATTGACTACATCATCAAAGACCTGAACTACCGTGGCGTGGTGGCTGAGGGTATTGAGCAGGAGATGATCGACCATATCTGCTCGGCCACGGAAGCAGAAATGGAGAGGGGTAAAAATTTTATTGAAGCCTATCATGAAGTATTAAAGTCATTTGGCCACACCAGCGGTCTGCGCGAAATACAAAAACAAACATTGAAAGTTGAAAATCAAAAAGCCACTATTATGCTGAAGAATTATCTCACCAGTGCCTTTCGCAATCTGCGCAAGCAAAGCTTTTATTCGTTCATCAATATTGGGGGGTTGGCCGCGGGCGTTTCCGCCTGCTTGTTGATTTTTTTATTTATTATTGATGAACTGAACTACGATACCTACAACAAAAAAGCGGATCGAATTTATCGAGTCAATACAGAAATCAAATACGGTGGGAATCATTTTAAAATGGCTAACAGTCCTTCGCCAACAGGAAGCTCTTTAATGCAAGACTATCCTGAGATAGAAGCCTCTGTGCGCTTAGGAAGTTTCGGTTCTTATTTAGTAAAGCCAGAAGGAGGAATTGACAATATCAAAGAAATGAATGTGGCCTTGACGGATAGCACGTTTTTTAAAATTTTTTCGGTAGAAGTTTTAGAAGGAGATCCGAATAAAGCACTGAACGAACCTTCGCACATAGCCATTAGCAAACGGATGGCTGATAAATATTTCCCCAACCAAAGCGCGTTGAATCAGGTATTGATTTTAGACAATAAATACAATGGAAAAGTATCTGCTGTTTTTAATGACATTCCCGCGGCTTCTCACTTTCATTACGATATTCTTTTACCTCTATTGGGAAATTGGCCTGGTGCAAGAGAAGCTCAATCAACTAGCTTCCTCAGCAATAACTTTGTTACCTACCTATTGCTGAAAGAAGGAACCGATGCAAAATCATTGGAGAAAAAATTTCCATCATTTATAAAAAAGTATGCGGGGCAGCAATTAGCAACCGCATTGGGAGCGGAATTTACTATTGAAAAATATTATGCCTCTGGCAATAAATTTGAAATGGCGCTGATGCCTTTGCTTGACATCCATCTCTACTCTAATCTCAACTCAGAACTTGAACCGAATAGCAGCATCACATACATTTACTTGCTAGGTACCGTTGCCTTTTTTATTCTAGCTATTGCTTGTATCAATTTCATGAATTTGGCTACGGCACGATCTAGCAATCGCGCAAAAGAAGTTGGCGTACGCAAAGTGATGGGCTCATTGCGATCTCATTTGGTTCGGCAATTTCTCACCGAATCTATATTAATCACATTGTTCTCCATTGTGCTGGCAGTAGGCGTGGCATACATGTCTATGCCTATGTTTAATCATCTTGCATTGAAGCAACTTTCTCTCCCACTTGGCAATCCATTATTCTATTTGACTTTATTAGGCGCCTCTCTCCTAATTGGTATTTTGGCTGGAGTTTATCCTTCCTTTTTTCTATCTGCCTTCAAACCCGTGAATGTTTTAAAAGGTCGTGTCGCACTTGGGATGAAGAGCGGGCTTATCCGCAGCGGGCTTGTTGTGTTTCAGTTTGTCATCTCTATTTTTCTGATTGTCGGAGCCATCTCTGTAAACCGCCAGCTAAACTATATTCAAAATAAAAAACTTGGCTTTGAAAAAGATCAGGTTCTTGTTGTAAGAGATGCTTACGCGCTGAGACCCAACATTCAATCATTTAAAAATGATGCACTAAAAATCAACACCATCGAAAGTTGTACGATTTCTGGTTTTCTTCCCATTGAAGGGACGGATGTTTCGCGAAACGATAGAGCTTTTTGGAAAGAGGGCGATCAGTCGACTAGTGATAACTTAGTCAGTTTGCAAAATTGGAGAGTGGACAATGATTATGTAAAAACGCTGGGGATGAAAATTAAAATGGGGCGCGCTTTTTCTCCTGAGTTTCTCTCTGACTCTTCGGCTGTAGTGCTCAATGAAGCTGCCGTACTTCAATTCGGTCTTGGCAGCGATCCCATTGGAAAAAAGATCAGCACCTTTGATGGTAACGGAATAGAGGAGTCGCTTGATCCAAATCAAACAAGATCATGGACGGTAATTGGTGTAGCGGAGGATTTTCATTTTTCATCCATGAAAGAAAGTATATCGCCACTCGGCTTATTTCTTTATCGAAGTGATGGGTTCTTAAGCTTTCGGATCAATGCAAAAGATTCACAAGTAACTATTCAATCTTTAGAAAAACTTTGGAAAAGATTAGCCCCAGGTCAGCCCTTTAATTATTCATTTTTAGATGAAGAATTTAATAAGATGTATGCTTCGGAACAGCGATTAGGAAAAATCTTTACTGTTTTCGCAGGACTAGCCATTATCATCGCTTGTCTTGGGTTATTTGCGCTCACGGCTTTCACAGCAGAACAACGCACCAAAGAAATTGGAATTAGAAAAGTGTTAGGCGCAAGTGTGAGCAGCATTGTGGTGTTGCTATCTAAAGAATTTGGCAAGTTGATTCTCATTGCATTCGTTATTGCCACACCCATCGCTTGGTTTGGGGTAGATTGGTGGCTGAAAAGCTATACGTATAAAGCAGAGATTGGTATCATGGTTTACATTTTGGCGGGAGCGTTTGCCTTTGTCATCGCATGGCTCACGATGGGGTATCAGTCTATTCGAGCAGCGAGTTCTGATCCGGTGAAGTCCTTAAGGAGCGAGTAAAATCAGTTGATCCCGATAGCTATCGGGAACAAATAGGCAATAGACAAAACCCGAATAGGCTGAGTTCTCGCTCTTACTTTTTAGCAAAACATTGAAGCTTTGTTTATACGCAAGAAAATAAAATGATGGTTGCAGAAAAAGATAATGTATTTGCCTTAGCCCAACACGTTGTCAATTTCCTATTTGACAGTTGTCCTTTTTTTATTTCCTATGCCTCATCAACGCGGCAGCCTGCCCAATCCAATTATCCCTACCGATACGATCAGGGAAAAATTTGATAGCTGCCGTAACTTGCTCAATAGCATAAGGAGTGAATTCGCTGATTTGCTTAAAGGTGTAAATCCCAATCGCGTTTAGTTTTCTTTCAATCACTGGGCCAATGCCAGAGATTAATTTCAAATCATCTTTTTCACTTGCCGAAGCTTCAGAAATTCCTAATCGCTGGCCTGCAATAAAATCAGAGAACACAGGCTCTTTCCTACTAGAACTTTTCGAAGCTCTGAATTCTTCGAGTTCAACTTCTAGTTTTTGATTGGCAGATTTTGATTCAGCAAGATGGTTTTCCAATTGCCGTATCTGAACAGATATGCGGCCTAATTCTACATCGGCTAATTGCACTTTTGGTTTCAATGATAGAAGCTCTTCTTGCTTTCGTTGCGCCTCATTTCTATTTTGCTCCAATTCTGCTTTTATCTTATCTTTTTCCTTGGAAAGATTTTGAAAGTCTTCTCTAAAAGTCTCTTGTGCCCTTGTCAACTTTTGCTCTACTCTTACAGCTTGTTCTTTCGCTGCTTCTATCTGCTGTTTTCCTTCGCTTTCTGCACTGATCGCCAACTTATGCGCTCTTTGCAAATCAGCAATGGCAGATTGATTTTGATTGATTGCCACTTGCCTTAAAAACCATGCGATGCCAAAGCCAATCAGCACGGCCACCAGCAGCATCACCAATATTTCAATGATGGCCATGGTTGTTTCATGTGGGTGAAAGTGGACAGGATCGGTCAATAAACCCTTTACACCAAATAAATACCATTGGGAAGCAATGATGCACCAGACAACAAAGACACCAATAAGCATGAAGCTGATTTTCATAAATCGGGATTTGAAAAAGTGAAACTACTAAAAATTCGGTAGATTGATCAATCTACGAATCTTTAACTCAAACACATTGCTAAGAGCATCCTTGTCCTTCATCACCAACTAAACTACTTTTGCAGCAAACAATCTTTCATATTATGAGCTTAGTCGAACAATTTAATACCTACCGCAGCCAGATGAACGAAAAGATCATGGCTGCAGATAACCTCATCATCAAACGTATTTTCAATTTAGACACCAATGAGCATTTAACTGGTCATCAATAAGCAAAATGAAAGACAAAAAAGCCATAAGCGTGCAAGGAACAATGGTTACGATACTTTCTCAAAAGGAGAGTGACTATATTTCCCTGACAGATATTGCCAAATACAGAAATGCAGAAGAACCCTTTTCTATAATAAACAATTGGATGCGAAGCAAAAGCACCATTGATTTTTTAGGGTTATGGGAAAAGTTGAATAATGCTGATTTTAAACCTATCGAATTCGATAGGTTTAGAAATGAATCGGGAACCAACTACTTTGTATTGTCTCCGCAAAAATGGATAGAAAATACCAGTGCAATTGGAATTATATCAAAATCGGGAAGATATGGGGGTACATACGCGCATAAAGATATTGCCTTTGAATTTGCCAGTTGGATTTCTTCTGAATTTAAACTTTATCTTATTACTGAATTTCAGCGCCTAAAAGACGATGAAAACAAAAGGCTATCTCTAGAATGGAATTTAAGTAGAACTCTTTCTAAAATTAACTACAGGATACACACAGATGCCATAAAAGAACATATCATACCTCAAAATATCACTAAAGAACAAGCGAGTTTTGTTTATGCCAATGAAGCCGATGTTTTAAATGTGGCTCTATTTGGAAAAACCGCTAAACAATGGCGAGACGAAAATCCAAAATTAGACGGCAACATTAGGGACTATGCCAACCTCGAACAGCTATTGGTTTTAGCAAATATGGAAAGCCTGAACGCTGAATTTATTCGAATGGCACTTTCTCAAAGCGAAAGGTTGATTAAGCTAAATCAAATTGCCATTGTGCAGTTAAAATCGCTGACTGCAAATTCCTCAATAAAAAAACTGAAATAATAGAGACTTTATAAGTTTCCTTTTACTCCTTAAAAAACCATTAGCTATGAACCTAGTCGAACAATTTAATACCTACCGCAGCCAGATGAACGAAAAGATCATGGCTGCAGATAACCTCATCATCAAACGTATTTTCAATTTAGACACCAATGCCTACCAAGCAGGCGCGCTGGATGTAAAGTCGAAAGAATTAATTGGGCTGACCTGCTCATTGGTTTTGCGCTGCGATGACTGCGTGAAGTATCATCTAGGCAAGTGTAAAGAAGTGGGTTTTACCACTGCTGAGGTACACGAGGCAATGGGCGTGGCCACATTGGTGGGAGGCACAATTGTAGTTCCTCACTTGCGTAGAGCATTTGAGTATTGGGATGAGCTAAACAAATAGTAGGCAGTAGGCTAACAGCAGTAGGCAATGTATTCCCTAGAAATTGCTCGAAATGGTTTTAGATTATTAAAGGATTTGAAATGGATAAAATGGTAATAAAATGTTCAAAAGAGATTTAGATTTGGAGCGACAGTGGAATGCCTTGCTGTTGGAAATAGAAAAGCAGATCAATAAGAAGCCGAAAGATCTTAACGAAGTCCTTTTCTTAATAGGCGTACAAGAATTAGGGCGGGGCGCCAAGCGTTTTGAAAAAGAAGAGAAGCAAGACTTGATGCATATTGCCATTTGCAAAGTATTGAGCTTGGCTGGCTATTATGAATTGGAGGGGCAAGACAAAGACGGCTGGCCTCATTGGAAATTGGTGAAAAAACTCCCTCACTTTGATACACTCGAACAAGAAAAATTATTGAAGATGCACGTGATCGAATATTTTGAGAAGGAATACGAGTGGAATATTATATTGCCTAATTCTCTAGAACCCGAATCTTAAAGTCTCATGAAAAAAAAATCCTTTTTTGTATTGATAGTGTTTGCAATCTTCGGCTGCCAACCAAAACCTGATTTAGTCAAAGGCGCACAAGAGATAAGGGATGCAGAGGCCGCATTTGAAAAACTTGCCAAAGAAAAAAGTATAGCTGAAGCCTTTTATGAATATGCTGCTGAAGATGCGACTATCAATCGAGGTCAACTCATTCATGGCCGCGATTCCATTCATAAGTTTTACATTAATGCTCAAATGGAAAAAGCGAAACTCAATTGGTCGCCCGATTCTGTATTTGTAAGTGACCTTGGTGATTTAGGCTACACGTATGGTAAGTATAAATTAGTAAATCCAGATAGTACAGGAAATGAAATTAGCCAAACAGGAATTTTCCATACTGTGTGGCGAAAGCAAAAAGACGGAAGATGGAAATACGTATGGGACTAGGCTAACTTCTTTTCCTCCCCGCCCTTCCAAGATATTTGAACGAGTCTACCAACAGCACAGTGCCCACCGCACCAGTTACACCACCTGCTATGAGTAGCCCTTGCCCAAGCTGGTCATTTTGCCTTCCTAACATTAACCCACCCGTGATAGTAAGTGTATAACCGATTGTGGCAACCAATATTCCTCGCTTGAACTTTTTTTGAGAAGTCGCCAGGTTGAATTGAATGTTGTCAACATCTTGCTGCAATAGCAAAACTTGTTTCTTTAAATCCTCTACATCCGTAAGGGATTGTTGGCAATAGCTATTTAAAGAAAACAAAATCAGTAATGCACAAAAAGTATTTTTCAGCATGTTGTTAATAATTTTGTTCTTCTCATAATTTAGCGATCCAACCATTTTTTAAAATCACTCACACGCTCTCTACTAACGGTCAACTGTTGATCGGTATTGTAGTTCAATCGTACTTCCAATCGGGTGGTCATGGTGCCCTTCACTTCTGCAATAGCATCGGCTCGCACAATAAATTTACGGCTGATGCGAAAAAAATCATTTGGCTGAAGCAGTTGTTCCAATTCTTCCAATGTATAACCGATCAGGTGCTTTCTATTTTCTTTCTGCGTAACCATGTAGGCCTCTTTTCCATCTGCAAAAAAGTAAGCCACTTCTTCGGCTTGCCTGAACTGCAATTTGTTCCCAGCCTTTACAACAATCCGTTGTTTGTACTCAGGGGTCTTTTTATGTATCAGCTCTTTTAGTGATTGTATGCTTTCTTCGCTCAAAGCGGATTTCACTTTTAGCCGATTGAATTTATCGATGGCCTTGTGCAACTCTTCTGCCTGCACTGGTTTTAATAGATAATCAATGCTGTGGTGCTTAAATGCTTTGAGTGCATACTGATCATAAGCTGTAATGAAAATAATAGGCACGTCACTCAAGATAGAGTCAAATATTTCAAAACTTTTGCCGTCTGCCAATTGAATATCCAAAAACATCAGGTCGATGGTTTTGTCTGTTTTCAAAATGCTGATCACTTCTGAAACAGAATCAGGCTGCGCCACAATTTTAATAGTAGGGTCATACTCACCGATCATCTTGACGAGACGTTCGGCTGCCAGTGTTTCATCTTCGGCCAATAGTACGTTCATGCTACTTCTATTTGCAATAAGGGTATTTCTACTCTAAACTCCGAAGCTGATTTCTCGATCTTAACTAGCTCATCGCTCAACAGTCGATAGCGGCTTTGGATGTTTTGCAGCCCGCGGTGTGTAGATTCTTCTTTCACCTGCTTCTCTTGTAAATTGTTTGACACCACTATCGAGCCATTGTGTGAATACAAACGGATTTTCAATGGATTATTTTTTGAAATGACGTTATGCTTGATCGCATTCTCTACCAACATCTGTAACGAGGCCGGTGCTACATAAAATTCATCTACATTGGTAGTAATGTCTTTTTCAACAATTAAATTTTCGCCATAGCGGATTTGTAGTAGGTATAAATACGATTCGATGAACGATAGCTCTTCATGTAGCGGCACAACTTTGCGCTCTTGGCTGTGCAATAAGTAGCGATATACATTAGATATCTGCGCAATAAATTTTGCTGAGGTATCTGCATCTTTATAAACCAATGTTGAAAGCACATTGAAACAATTGAACATAAAGTGCGGATTGATCTGATTGCGCAACGCTTCAAATTGTGCCTCCACACTTATCTTCTTCAATTGTTCGGCCTCTAGTTGAGCCTTCTTTAGTTTGTTCATGTAAAAAACAATAGCGTTCACGCAATGCAAGAAAAGGTTTACTCGAAAGCCAAATGCCAATAGCAGCTTGGCATGATCGTAATCCAATTGAATGGGTAAGCCTAGAATCAAATCCAATATCAGCAATGATCCTGCGCAAGCGAATACCACATTTGCTGTGCTGATCAAAAACAATAAAATAAGAGGATGGATTTTGGATAAAAACAGTTTTCGTAATTGGCTTAGTTGAG
The DNA here is from genome assembly GCA_046155095.1 of Cyclobacteriaceae bacterium. Classification (GTDB taxonomy): domain Bacteria; phylum Bacteroidota; class Bacteroidia; order Cytophagales; family Cyclobacteriaceae; genus ELB16-189. The sequence goes on along the minus strand of JBJXEB010000043.1, from coordinate 21,764 downwards.
ACTCTGCAAGGCGATTCAGTTCCCATAACAGCAATACCACCAAGCCCACAGCCAAAAAAAGAAACACGCCATGGAACTCTTTCTCCAAAAGGCTTTCTCCTACTGTAAACTGAATATTGAAATAAGAATAAACAGTGAGTAGAAAAATAAATAGGTATCGGTACTTTATTCCAAACACTGGTGCTTTATCTAGGTAGCTTAATAGACTATAAACAGAGAATCTATAAGAGTGTTTGAATCTATAAATACCCCGACAGCTTTTTTTGGATTTCCTTCCTTGCGTGAAAGATTCTGTTCTTTACTGTGCCGATAGGAAGTTTTAAGTATTCTGCAATTTCGTGGTATTTATAACCCGTTGCGTGCATCTTAAAAGGAATCAGCAGTTCGTCTTTCACAGCATTCACATTTCTCCACATTTCTTTGAATTCAAGGCTTTCCACTGGACGATTAAAAGTGTGGGGGTCTTCCACATTCAAATAATGAAGTTCTTTGGTATTATCTTTTAATGTACGTTCGCGTTTTGTTTTGCGATAACTATTAATGTACGTGTTCCGCATGATGGTGAAAAGCCATCCTTTAAGGTTAACGTCTGCTCGGAAGTTGTTTCGGTAGGTAAGTGCCTTCAATAGCGTGTCCTGTACCAAGTCGAGCGATTCTTCTCTGTCATGTGTGAAATGATGTGAGAAGTTTTTAAGTGTTGGTCGCAGAGTGGCAATCTGTTGATCGAATTGTGCGGCTTCCATTTTTTATAACTTTTAAAATTGGATGTGCGGGTAAATTAAAAAGCTTTCCCAAGCCAAGGTTCTCTGCACAAATCTTTCTTGCACAATTTCAACCTTGGGAAGCTCTCAATTTTAAATAAGGTCTCGCGATTTTACGAGACCTTATTGTTCAATTGATTTCTACAAAACCGGAAGTAGAACTTTATCGATTACGTGTATCACCCCGTTGGTTGCGTGTACATTTAATGGCCCTGGAGATAAGCTAGCAGCAACTCCACCAGCAGAAGTTATTGTAGCTGGGAGTGCGACAGTAAGATTATCTCCATTCAGTGTGCCCAAGGTACCGTTGGCCAAATCCGTTGAGAATGCGCGCGCGTTGATAATATGGTGTTGAAGAACTTTTTTCACATTCGTAGAACCCAGTTTTGTAACCAAAGCGTTTAAATCAGCTACTGATTGTGCCGTATAAAGAGCCGTGAAGGCTGCATCAGTAGGAGCAAAAACCGTAATGTTTGAAGTGCTGCTCTTAGTAGCGTCTAATAAATCAGGGAAGGCATTGAGGGCCGCCAACAACTGAGTAAACTGTTTATCTGCACCAGTTTTATTGGTAAAATCCGTTACAATTGCAGCAATAGTTTGAGAAGGCTTGATCAATGTTCTATCGATAACATGAGCTGTTCCATTGCTTGCAGCTATGTCTGTTTGAGTTACTTTAGTTGTACCATTAATAAAAACACCGGCCGTTCTTGGGTTGCTTAAATAAAAGGTTCCATTAAGTGTGGTGACTGGTGAATTTGCTGGTGCAGTAGCGGTTGGCAAACCTGCCGCCTTTATTTCTGTACCTAACACATGATATGTTAAAATTCCATCCAATACTGTTGCGCTTGGCAAAGTAGTAATACCTGCCGCAACAAAAGCATCATTGGTAGGAGCAAACAAAGTTTTCTTTGGTGTGGCGGCTAAAAGTGCAGTTAAAGTGGAAGGGCTAGCAGCGTTAACTGCGGCTATCAGAGTGGTGAATTTTTTATTGAAGTAAGCAGGAGCAACTATTGTTCCCACAATTGGAGTTATCGAGGGGTTCACCAAAACCGCATCTACAATATGAACCACACCATTGGTGGCCAACACATCGGCTGTGGTGACGTTAACAGTTCCATTCAGTTTTATTGGGTTTAACGTAACTGCAATATTTTCGCTGGCAACAGTATTTACATTTCCAGCGGTCAATTGAGTAGACTTTAAAGCGGCCGTTGAAACAACGTGATACTGCAATATCTTTTTAAGTACTGCATCTGGAACGTCATTTAAACTGGTTTGACCAATAGCTGTAAGCAAATTGGTAAAAGCTTGGTTGGATGGAGCAAAAACAGTGAATGTTCCGCTTCCACTTAAAGTAGTTACCAAGTCAGGGAAACGAGTCAATGCACTCACCAATGAAGTAAGGTTTGCATTACCTTGTGCAATGGCTACAATACTTTGAGTAGGTGCAGGATCACTTTTCTTGTCATCGCTGCAACTAGTAACGAAGCACAATCCAATTACCATAGCAATAGCCATGATTCCAACAGATAGACGAAACGGGTTTTTGTTTTTTAAAATCATATAAAATTTTGTTTGGTTTGGTATTTAAACCCGTAAAATCGGCTTTTGTGATCCAGCTCTAGAGCGAGTAGTCATTTATGAAGAGTGATTGGGTGGTTTAAACGAGTGGACGAAATGGGTTAATGTCCACGTTTTGAATTGCAGCAATCCTATTCCTATCTTAGTGGATTAAAACTATCTTTCCAGTCATTCCGTTTGTACATAAGATAAGCAGAGCAATGAGCGAGGGGATCAACCAGATTAACCAAAAAGTAACGGCCTTTAAAAGGAAGTACTACCTCAACCTTTTTTTGAAGGGCAGCATCCTCACGCTTTCTTTCGTACTGGGCTATTTTTTAATTGCTTCCTTATTAGAATACAATTTATGGCTAGGCCAAGGGGCGCGTTTTATTATTTTCTCTTCTTTCATTGCCTTGGTTGTGTTTTGTGTTTTCCAATTTTTAAAAGAACCTCTTGCATTCTGGCTTTATAAAAAAGGGCTGGGAGAAGAAGAAAGTGCCAAGCTCATTGGCAAACATTTTCCAAGTATCAGCGATCGACTGCTCAATGTTATTCAGCTCTCTTCCAATCAAAATCAAAGTGCGCTGGCAGAAGCAGGCATTTTTCAAAAGGCGAATACCTTTCGGGATATTTCTTTTGACACCGCCATTGATTTTAGGCAGAACTCCAAGTACCTGAAATATTTTGCTGTTCCCTTTGCACTGATCCTAATTTTGCTTTTTATCGATCGAGGGATTTTTACTCAAGGGACTAAGCGAATCGTGCAATTCAACCAAGAGTTTTCGCCACAAGCACCTTTCACTTTTTCTATTCAGAACGAAAATCTCTCTGCTTTCTTCAATGAAGATTTTACTCTTCAGCTTTCGCTGAATGGAAGTGCCATCCCCGAAGCAGCGTACATTGTCTCTGGTACACAACGATGGAAGATGGAAACGCTGGAGCAAGGAAAATTCGCTTACACATTTGAAAAAATCCAAAACGAAATTGACTTGCAATTCGAAGCTTCGGGCTTTTTTTCCTCTCCATACAAAATCCAACTCATCAATCGGCCAGAGCTAACGAAGATCAATGTGTCATTAAATTATCCTGCCTACATCGGCAAGAAAGCAGAGCAACTCACCAATGCGGGCAACCTAGAAGTGCCCGAAGGCACAAAAGTGACATGGCGAATTGGTGCGGCCAATACCGTGAAAGCGCAGATTTCATTTGCTTCCGCAGAAGGCTCAAATGACATGCAAATTATTGATGATCAAATCTTTAATTTCAGTAAGAACATCAAAGAGCCAGATCAGTATTCCATCTTATTAGAGAATGAAAAAAGTAAAAACAAAGATCAAATCACGTATTCGATTGGTGTTATTAAAGATCAGTATCCAAAAATTGTGGTTGACAACCTGCGCGATTCTATCTTATTCAAAAATGTTTTGTTGGGCGGCTCGGTAAGTGATGACTACGGCATCACCGATCTCAAATTGAATTACCAAATCATTAAGGGCACAAAAGAGTCACCAGTGAAAAGTGTAAAGATCGCACTGGCCTCAGCACGCAATCAGCAAAATTTCTTTTATCAATGGGCAGTCGACTCCCTGAAACTGCAACCAGGCGACAAGCTCACCTATCATCTACAAGTGTGGGACAATGACGGGGTGAACGGAAGAAAATCTACCCGCTCGGCCAATTACATTTTTGCTTTGCCCAGCGATGAAGAACTGAAAACCGAAATCTCGAAATCGCAACGTACAGCCGAAAACAAAATCGATCAAAGTCTACAGAAAGCCAAAGATCTCAAGCAATCCATTGACGAAGCCCAAGAGAAACTGCGTGGCAAGCAAACCCTCGATTGGCAAGACAAAAAGATGCTGGAAGATTTAATCCAACAAAAACAAAAGCTGGATAATGCCATCAACGAATTGCAGAAAGAAAATTCATTGTTGGAGCAGAAAAAAGAATCTTTTTCCGAAGAGAGCGAGCGCATCAGAGAAAAATCAGAGCAGATACAAAAGATCATGAACGAACTGCTCGATGATGAAACCAAAAAGCTTTTTGAAGAATTAGAAAAACTTTTGAAGCAAAATGCCGATCCATCTCAAATGCAAAAGCTTCTCGACAAAATGGATCGTAAAGAGATCAACATGGAAAAAGAATTGGAGCGTACACTAGAACTTTTCAAGCAATTACAATACGATTATAAATTAGAGCAAGCCATTGACGAACTGAAACAACAAAAAGAAAAGCAAGAAGATATCCTTGAAAAAACACAAGAGCTAGCTGGCGAGAAGAAAGAAAAAAGCGATTCTAAAGACGACAAGAAAAACGGCAAAGATCAAAACCAAAAAGAAGAAGGGAAAGATCAGAAAGATGGAAAAGATAGTAAGGATGGAGAGAAAGATGGAAAAGACAGCAAAGACGGAGAAAAAGATAACGACTCGAAAGAAAAGCCTGATACCGAAAAGCTAGCTCAAGAGCAAGAAGAGCTAAAAAAGGAATTAGAAAAATTTGAGAAGTCCGTGGACGAGCTAGAGAAATTGGGCGAGGAGATGAAGGAACCACAAGACACACCGAGCGACCAAGAAATGAAAGATCTGGAAGAATCTCAAGAGAAGAGCAAGGAAGAATTGAAGCAAGGCAAACCGAAGAAAGCCAGCGAGCAACAAAAGAAATCCATCAGCCAGATGAAGCAGATGCAAGAAAAGCTGGAGGGAATGCAGAACTCTATGGAAATGGAGATGGACATGGCCAACTTAGAAAGCCTGCGCCAAATCCTTCACGGGCTGATCAAATTATCCTACGATCAAGAAACGCTGATGAAAGATTTCAATCAAGTGCAGCAAACCGATCCTAAATACATTCAGCTTTCGCAGAATCAGTTAAAGGTAAAAGATGATGCTAAAATATTGGAAGACAGCTTGTTAGCACTTGCCAAGAAAGATCCATTCATGGGTTCTATCGTTACCAAAGAGGTAGGTGAACTCAATGACCATCTCGATAAAGCAGCAGTGAATGTGAAGGAGCGCAGAAAAGGAAACGCCAGCTCAGAGATGCAATTCTCCATGACCAGCATCAACAACCTCGCACTCATGCTCAACGATCATTATGATATGATGATGGACATGATGGCCAATGCCATGCCATCCCCTGGCAAGGGAAAGAAAAAAGGAAAACAGCAACCGAGCCTTGGCAAATTGCAGCAGCAGTTGAATCAGCAAATGCAGGAAATAAAAAATGGTGGCAAGTCGGGTCGTCAGCTTTCAGAAGAGTTTGCAAAGATGGCCGCAGAGCAAGAGCGCATCCGCAGGGCATTGCAAGAGATGCAAGAGAAAATGAAAAAGGAGGGAGGCAAAATTCCAGGTGGAGATTTACCGGGCAAAATGGAACAAACCGAAATGGATTTGGTTAACAAACAGATCACGGAGCAAACCATCCGCAGGCAAAACGAAATCATTACAAGGTTGCTGGAAGCGGAGAAATCCATGCGCGAGCAGAACCAAGATGAAGAACGCAAGGGAGAAACTGCCAAGGATTACACGCAAGAAATGCCCCGTGCTTTTGAAGAGTATTTAAGATTAAAAGAAAAAGAAGTAGAATTGTTGAAAACCGTGCCTCCCAAGTTATTTCCCTATTACAAAAAGGAGGTGAACGAATATTTTAAACGAATAGGGACAAAAGAATAAACCGCATTTGCCGTGGGCATGAAGAAAATCAATATTGAAATCCCCTCACTATCCGAGAACATTCGGATGATTGAAAGCTTCATTGACAACGCCCGCGAGAAGTACCACCTTGATGACGACATCTATGGCAACATCATGATTGCCGTTACCGAGGCCGTCAACAATGCCATCAAGCACGGCAACCAAAACAATTCTGGCAAAAACGTTTCCCTATCCCTCGCATTAGAAGAAGGCGTAATCAAATTCAGGGTAGAAGACGAAGGCACGGGCTTTGACTACGAACATCTGCCAGACCCCACTGCCCCAGAGAACTTAGAGAAACCAGGCGGCCGCGGCATCTTCCTAATGAAACATTTGGCAGATGAAGTGGCCTTTAATGAAAAGGGCAAGGTGGTAGAGCTTAGTTTTTATATGAATTAGAAATTTAAAGGGAATTCTATGCAAGCTACTATTCAAATACGTCCAAAAAATCCTTCATCTAAGTGGGTTGCCCTTGACATCAATAATAAAATAGTTGCTGAAGGGACTAAACCAGAAGCCGTGAGCGAGAAGGCAAAGAAAGTAACAGATGTCTTTTTTTTGGTTTTCATACCTAAAAAAGGCGTGAATTACATTCTCTAATGGCCAGTCAAATTCTGGAATACCCATTTGTAGGAAACAGTGTGGTGCGGCCTATGGTACCCGTGGTAATTTCTCATCCCACTACTGGCTCTGTTCAGGGCTTTTATGCATTAGTTGATACAGGTGCCGACTCTTGCTTGATTCCAAGCGGTGTTGCCAATATTTTAGGATGCGATTTAAAAAGTGGGAAACCCAATAAGGCTAAAGGAGTTGGATCATTGGATATGGCAACGTGGAAACATTCACTAATAATTAATCTACTAACTCCAGACAGAAAAAAGATCGCTTGGACATCAAGTCCAAGCATGATTGCTTGTTCGGAAACGCATGATTTGCCCTTAATATTGGGAAACATTGGCTTCCTCCAATACTTTAAAGCAACATTTGATTACCCTAGAAAAGCCTTATTTATTGAATTTTAATTGGCTCAACCTAGAATCGAACCAAAATGTCAATTCAATTCTTTTACGAACAAATAGATTTTAAAATCAAGAACCCTCGCAAGACAACAAACTGGATTCTTCTTGCATCCAAAAAGGAGAAAAGGACCATCAAAGAAATCAACTACATCTTCTGCGCAGACGGATACCTCCTCCAACTCAATCAAGGCTTCCTTAACCACAAAACCCTCACGGACATCATTACCTTCGATAATTCAGAAGGCAAGAAGGCTTTAGAGGGCGAAATCTACATAAGCATTGAAAGGGTTCAAGAGAACGCCCTTAAGTTCAAGACCGACTTTGAAGATGAACTCCATAGGGTAATGATCCACGGAGTTCTCCACCTAATCGGCTACAAAGACAAAAAAACTTCTGAAAAAGCCCTCATGCGCAAAAAGGAAGAAGCTTGCCTATCTTTGTGGAACTTAAAGCCCAAAGGTTAAAAGTAAAAAGGCCAAAGCTGAGAGTTTCACGTGGAACGTTTTTGGCAAAGCTAAACTAAAAGAGGAATGCAAAGGGAGGTGGGGTTCCACGTGGAACGTTTTGAAACGAGACCGCTTTAGCCTTTCCACTTTTTGCTTTAGGCTTAAGGTCATAGGAAAAAATATATGTTTCAAGAATACGATGTAATAGTAGTAGGAGCGGGGCATGCTGGCTGTGAGGCGGCTGCCGCTGCGGCTAACATGGGGTCAAAAGTTCTTTTGGTCACTATGAACATGAATACTATTGCCCAGATGTCCTGCAACCCTGCAATGGGCGGTGTGGCTAAAGGGCAAATCGTAAGAGAGATAGATGCGCTTGGGGGATATTCAGGAATAGTGTCCGACAAGTCCATGCTCCAATTCAGGATGCTCAACCTTTCCAAAGGGCCAGCGATGTGGAGCCCTCGGTCTCAAAATGATCGCATGAGATTTTCAGAAGAATGGAGATTAGCCCTTGAGTCAATGCCCAACGTAGATTTTTGGCAAGAGATGGTTTCTGGATTACTAGTAAAAGATAAAAGAGTAGTTGGTGTAAGAACCGATCTTGGTATAGAAGTAAAAGCCAAATCCGTTGTTCTAACCAATGGCACATTCCTGAATGGAAAAATCCATATAGGCGAAAAGAACTTTGGAGGAGGCCGAACGGCAGAGAAAGCCGCGACAGGAATTACGGAACAATTGATTGAATTGGGATTTGAGTCGGGGAGGATGAAGACAGGAACTCCACCACGGATTGATGGGCGATCCCTCAACTACTCTTTAATGGAGGAACAAAAAGGCGATGTAAAACCAAGCAAGTTTTCTTATTCAGATACAAAACCACTTGATAAACAATTGAGTTGCTGGATCACTTACACCAATGAAGCAGTACACAAAGAACTGGAAAAAGGCTTTGACCGATCACCCATGTTCCAAGGACGGATCAAAGGACTTGGCCCTAGGTATTGTCCATCTATTGAGGACAAGATTAACCGCTTTGCAGAAAGAGATCGCCATCAAATATTTGTTGAGCCCGAAGGATGGAAGACTGTAGAAATCTATGTGAATGGTTTTTCTACATCCCTTCCTGAAGACATTCAATATTCAGCTATCACAAAAATACCTGGATTTGAAAAAGCCAAAATGTTCAGGCCAGGCTACGCTATTGAGTACGACTACTTTCCGCCCACACAATTGAAAATGAGTTTGGAGACTCAACTAATTGATAATCTGTATTTTGCAGGTCAAATCAATGGAACTACTGGCTACGAAGAGGCCGCTTGCCAAGGTCTAATGGCGGGAATCAACGCGCACAACAAAGTGCATGAGAAAGAAGCCTTCGTATTGAAAAGATCAGAGGCGTACATTGGCGTATTGATCGATGACTTAGTAAACAAAGGCACACAAGAGCCTTACCGCATGTTCACATCACGAGCTGAGTACAGAATTCTTTTGCGCCAAGACAATGCCGACCTACGCTTGACCGAAGCAGGGCACAAATTGGGACTCGCTACAGATGAACGTCTAGAAAAACTGCTCGACAAGAAAAATGAAATGGCGAGTCTCACGAAAGAATTAAAACTGCTTCGTGTTGAGCCGAGCGTTGTCAATGAAGAACTCACAGAACTAAACACTGCGACTATCACTGAAAAAGTACCCGTTGAAAATCTATTGAAGCGACCGCACATCGGTATGGCGGAGTTGAAAAAGATAGACCCAGAAGTAAATAGAACCTTGAGTAAATACAGCGAAGACGTTTTGCAACAAGTAGAGATTTTGACCAAGTACGAAAGCTACATTGAGCGCGAACAAAAGATGGCGGAGAAAATAGAGAGCCTAGAAGATTACATCATCAAATCTGATTTTGATTATGATCGTGTAAAAGCATTGTCATCAGAAGCTCGTGAGAAATTGAAAAAAATCAAACCGGAAACCATTGGGCAACTCTCGCGCATCAGTGGGGTTTCGCCTGCGGATGTTTCTGTGTTAACTGTTTATATGGGGAAATAAAACAATTTACCTTAGAAGATTTGAACCACATAGGCACATAAAATACATAGAAGTACACACATAGCTACTATGTGAAAACCTATGTAACTATGTGTCTATGTGGTTCAAAATTGTTACTACCAGATAAGATGAGTTTAGAATCCGTTTCAATTTGCCCGATCTGTAGCTCATCTTCTTTTACGAAATTCCTATCTGCAAAAGATCATACTACCACAGGCGAGCAATTTGAAATTGTCAAATGCTCTCAATGTAGTTTCACCTTTACCAATCCAAGGCCAGATATAAATTCGATTGGAAAATACTACCAATCAGAAAAATACATTTCGCATACGGGTGGCAGCAAAAGCTTGTTTGATAGAGCTTATGTCTTTGCCAGAACGATCACCTTAGGTTGGAAACTAAAACTCATCAGCAAATACAAGCCTGCTAGCAGTATACTTGACTACGGCTGCGGCACAGGAGAATTTCTTCATCATCTAAAAAGCAACGGTTGGGCAATCAATGGAGTTGAACCATCAGATGGTGCAAGGAATAAGGCAATTGCTCTGTTACAAAATCCCATTCATTCTTCAATAGAAAAAATAGAAGGAAGTCAATTTGATGTGATCACACTGTGGCATGTATTGGAGCACATTCACGACCTGAATGAAAAACTTTCTTCCCTAAAATCGCTATTGAAGCAAGATGGCATTATTTTTATTGCAGTACCAAACCATGAAGCACCTGATGCACAAAAGTACGGAGCTTGCTGGGCAGGCTATGATGTGCCTCGGCATCTCTGGCACTTTTCAAAAGACTCAATGAAAAAATTGTTTGATAAAACTGGGCTCGAACTGATTGATATTCATCAGATGAAATTAGATGCTTACTATGTCTGTTTACTTAGCGAAGGATATCAATATCCAAATCAAAGTAAAATAGTAAACGCATTCAAAGCCATCGTTAATGGATTAAGTTTAAACCTTGCCGCTGCGAAAGATCAAAATCATTCCAGCTTAATTTACATCGCTAAGAAAAGATGAGGAATTACATCATCGCAATATTCATCCTTTTCGTCTTTAGCATGTGTGCGAACCAAACATCGCCAGGTGGTGGGCCACAAGATAAAAAAGCACCTGATCTGCTTTCATCCAAACCCAAAAACAATCAACTTAACTTTAACGGAGAAACGTTCGAACTAGAATTTGATGAATACATAAAACTCAAAGATCCCGCAGAAGAAATAATGATCACACCAACCGTTGGCAAAGAAACTAAATTCATCGCCAAGAAAAACAAAGTGATCATTGTGCCGAAAAACAAGCTACTTGAAAATACTACCTACAGCATTTCCTTTCGGGATGGAGTGCAAGATATTAGTGAAAGTAATCCTGCATTCAATTTACGCGTTGCATTCAGTACTGGTCCAGAAATAGATTCGTTGAAAGTTTACGGCTCTGTCTCAGAAATGTTCAAGGAAGAGATACCGGAGAAAATCACAGTTGCTCTCTACCAAAGTGACACCTTCAACATCTTCAACCACCAACCAATCTATTTTACAAGAACAGATAAGAAAGGGAAATTTAGTATCACCAATTTGAAAGCGGGAGACTACTACATCTATGCCTTTGACGATAAAAGCAAAAACTTAAAAGTAGAAAGCAAATCAGAACGATTTGGATTCCTTGCTAAAAAGATTGAATTGTACGGAAAGTATGATAGTATAAAGATTCCTCTTGTGCGAGTAGATGCAAGAGAAATCAAAGTGACTAACATACGGCACACCGAAAAAATATCCAGGATTAAATTCAATAAACGGATAGATAGCCTAACAGTAAAATACGATCACGCAAATAAATTCATTTACAACTTTGGCGACACCAAAGAAGAATTGATTTTCTATAAAGACAATCTAGGAAAAGATTCAGTCAAAGTGAACATACACGCCACGGATAGTGTCGGGCATTCACTGGATACAATCACCTATATTAAATCCGTTGAAGTCAAAGTAATTAAAGAGACATTCAAAATGTCATCCTTTGAACTTAAGTACGAAAAGGAAACCGAAAAATTAACCGCAATCTCCAGTTTCAATAAGCCTATCACAACTTTCACATTAGACAGTATGTATGTGCAAATAGACTCAACTACTTTTCAACTCATCACTAAAAAAGAAATCATTATTGATACACTTAATCACAAATTGAAAATTGAGACCATTGTAAAACGCAAAGGACCTGCCTTGAGCAACCCTAATCCACAAGAACTCCAGAAAAAGCAAAAAGTGGAAAAATCACTGCTCGTTATTGGCAAAGGAGCATTCATCTCTATTGAAAAAGATTCATCCAAAGCATCCAGCAATGAGATAAAAATACCTAAAGAAGAAGAAACGGGTTCTCTATCCATTGAAGTCAAAACAAAAGAGAAAAACTACATCGTTGAATTGCTCACAACAAGCGGGCAAGTGGTAAAGAGGTTAAGGCAACCTACAAAATATGTTTTTAAGAATTTAACACCCGCTGAATACAAAATCAGAACGCTCATTGACAGAAACAATAACGGAACCTGGGACGTAGGAAGTTTTGAAAAAAGGATTGAACCAGAATCAATCATACTCTACAAAACCTTTGACGGAAAAACGACCACACCAGTTAGGGCAAATTGGGAAGTTGGGCCTTTGGTGATAAAGTTCTGAACAACACAAAAGGATGTGGATAGGTGTGTCCAACTGTGGATGAAACCACCAAAAACTAGAAGGAGACTAAAACATGTGGATGAATCCACTCAACTAAACAAGTTACCAACCAACATAATCACGTGAATTAAAGTATCCACATTCCACAATTATCCGTTAATTTGATAAGCAATAGCATCAAACAGTGTATTTTAACCAAAAACCATTCATAATCTATCAACAAGCAAGAACGGTTTTGATCTTATCAACAAATGAACACTAGTAATTACAACCTCTTATTTTTTAAAAAACTATTTTATAATACATTAATAGCCTTACTATGTTCACAAGTTTCCTGGGCTCAAAACACGCAAGACATTCAAATTGCAAATGAGTATTTATTAAAAGGAGATAAAGCAAAGGCACTCAGCTCGTTTCAAGCATTAGCAAAAGATCAACAAAATATTTCAGCCATTCATCTCAACTATCTGAATCTGATGTTGGATATGGCAAATTATAAGCAGGCCGAAGATTATGTAGAAAAATTGATCAAGCGGGATGATCGGCTCACTTATCGTTTGGACTTGGGTATTGTGTATATGCGCTCAGGCGATGTGGCCAAAGCCGACAAGTATTTTAAATCAATCATAAAAATAAATTCCGAAGATCCCTACAAGGCGAAATCAATTTCTGATTACCTAGCCTCGCGCAATTTGTTGGATTACAGCACCTACGCTTTACAACAAACAAGAGCAGCCACTAAGAATGGTCAACTGTTTTCACTGGAGCTTGCCAACCTCTACCGCCTGCAAGGCAAGCGCGATGAAATGGTGCAAGAATATTTGGACTATGTAATACAAACACCTGCCAATAGTGCCTACATCAAAAACCTGATGCAGATATTGTTAACAAAGCCCGAAGAATTGGAAAGCCTTGAGCGATTGTTGACAGATCGTGTGCAAAAAAATCAAGACTCAGAAGTTTTTAGCGATTTATTGATCTGGACGAACCTTCAGCAGAAAAATTTTTACGGTGCGTTCATCCAATCTCGGGCTTATGATAAACGTTTTCGCAAAGAGCAATCAAAAACACTGGAGACGGCACAAATCGCACTCAACAACCAAGACTACAACAATGCCGACCGAGGTTTTGCTTATGTGATGAAAGAGTTCGGTAGTACCTCAAATTATTTACCTGCACAATTGGGCTTAATAAAAACGCGAGAAGCAAAAGTGAAAAAACGATATCCAGTCAACAAAGATTCGGTGCGTTATCTCATTCGAGAGTATGACCAATTTAGATTAAAATATCCCGAGCACCCCAGCTCTTACGAAGCAAAATTAAGCGAGGCATTGTTGCACGGATATTATTTGAGCGAGTTGGACTCTGCCGTAGTGGTGATCAATGATCTAATTGCCGACCGTAAAACGCCACCCCAACTGCGCAACCAAGCCAAGATGGAGTTGGGCGATATCTATTTGTTGAAAGAAGAACCGTGGGAGGCAACTCTACTTTATTCTCAAGTAGAAAAAACACAGCGCGAAACGCCATTGGGTTATGAAGCTAAACTGCGCAACGCGAAACTTTCTTATTACAAAGGCGATTTTAAATTGGCGCAGGAACATTTGGATATTTTGAAGCAAGCCACCACAAGAGAAATTGCCAATGATGCGATGGATCTGAGCATGCGCATAAAAGAGAACACGGCTTTTGATACCACGGGAATATCGCTCAAACAATTTGCCCACATCGAACTGCTTCTTTACCAAAATAAAATCGAAGCTGCGCAAAAGCAACTCCAAAATTTTGAAACAGGCAAAGTTTTAGTAAAGCAAGCTGAAGCTTTTTTATATGGATTGATTGATGTGAACACGTTGGTGGAAACGGAAGGCGAATATATTTGGGTGACGCTCCCTGCCGGCATGATAAACAAATCCATCATGGATGATTTCTTCTGGTTGCAAGCAAACCTAAAATTGAAACAAGGCAAGTTTGATGAATCCATTTCATTCTTAGAAAGAATCATGAAAGAATTTCCCGATGATGTATTGGCCGATGATGCTTATTATTTGGAAGGCGATATCTATGAAAACCAACTCAAGAACAAAGAGAAAGCGATGGAAATATATCGCGAGTTTTTGAATAAATTTCCTGGCAGTGTGTATGCCGCGGAGGCGAGGAAACGATTTAGGAATTTGAGGGGAGATTTTGCGGAAGACAAACCAATTGTTAACTAAGTCTCAGGAACAATCAAATCACCAATTTTAATTTCTCCTCCTAAAATCACTTTCGCAGTAATCCCGCCATGCCCTCGCATGGCATTGTATCCACCAATACCTAGTGCTTCTTCCATGCGGCTGCAAGGATGACATTCACCAGAATATTCAAATACAGCTTCACCTATTTGAAATTGTTTTCCTTTCAACGAAAGCAGATTGATTCCTTCCACTAAAATATTTCTTCGTGTAATGGTAAAATCCAAATCCGTTTTACCAATGAAAGAAGCGATCGCTTGAATATGTTCCTTTTGAATAAGCGTTACTTGCCTATTGCCACCTCTGCTACGGTCTCCTTCCAAGCCTTTAGTTTCAACGGCAACTACACGCTCTACTAGCAAGGTGGGTTCAAGTCTTTTGGAGCGGACAGAAATGGCTACCACTTTGCCAGTCTGAGAATATTGTTTCATTAGCTCCTGAATTTCCATACGTTTTCAAATATTGTAAAAACTTTGCTAACTTTCTCTTCTATCCAACCTTATGAGAAAGCTTCTATACCCTTTTATATTTCTTTCCATTAATTGTTTTGCCCAAACCAAAGCCCTCGTGGGCGGCACACTCATTGATGGTTTTGGCGGAAGGCCGCTTCAAAATTCTGTTATCATCATTGAAGATGAACGCATTAAAGCTATTGGTCAAGTAGGGCAAATCGAAATACCAAAAGGAGCAGAAATAATTTCTACCGAAGGCATGAGCGTGATGCCTGGCTTGTGGGATATGCACGTACACCTCTACATCAATGGCCACAGTAATTACACCCACTGGGACAAAAAATATTTAAAGTCGGCAAAAGATATTATCATGCCGGCATCGGCACACCAACTGCTGATGGCTGGTATCACCAGTGCGCGCGACTTGGGTGGCCCGCTTGAAGCAAGCTTGTCAGTGCGAGATAGAATCAATAAAGGAGAACTACCTGGCCCCACAATGTACATGAGTGGCCCGTTCATACAACATGCTCCGTACCCAGCAACGGAAGCTTTTCGCTGGGGCGTGAATGGGGTAGCAGACGCACGTGCGAAAGTTCAACAATTAGCGAAGGCAGGCGTTAATTGTATTAAACTTATTGATCAAGATGAGATGACGATGGAAGAAGTAATGGCGGTGGTAGATGAAGCCCATAAAAATAAATTGAAAGTAGTTGGCCACTCACATCGCCCCGAGGAAATACGAAGAGGAATGAAAGCAGGTGTTGATTGTTTTGAACACACCGGTCTTGCGGCCGCACCCGAATATCCTGATGACATCATCGCAATGATCAAAGAACGCACCGCTAAGATGAGTCTCGGCCCACTTTTCTGGACGCCTACCGTGGAAGGTTTGTACAACTACGAATACATGCGCGACAATCCCGAGACACTCGACAACGATTCTTGGAAACTTGATCTACCTGACTCCATCGTTGCTGACATAAAAAAGTCAATCGCCAAACCTGCGCAACTTCCCTACTTCCAACTCAACCCCATTCGCAAGCCCACGCTTGAGCGCAAAGTGAAGCAATTGAAAGAAGCTGGCGTGGTGTTGCTCATCGGCACCGACAGTGGTATCCCCATGAAGTTCCACAGCCAAAGCACTTGGAACGAATTGGATGTATGGGTAAATAAATTTGGGCTGGATCCGATGTACACCATTCGTGCCGCTACGTATTGGCCATCCGTTGCAATGGGTGTCGATAAAGATTTTGGCACTGTGAGCGAAGGCAAGTACGCTGATATTATTGCCGTGAAAGGCGATGTGCTCCGTCATATCGATCTGCTACAAGACGTGAAGCTGGTGGTGAAAAAAGGAAAGAGGTATAAGTAATTATTTGACCATTAAATAGATATGAATTTATTAATTACCTTTACAACACAAGTGTATTTAGACTAAAAACAGTAGATTTAATGAACACTAATCGCTTCTCCATTTTCATTCTTATCTCTATCATTTATTTGGTAGTTAACTCCAGCCAAATTTTTGCCCAAGCAAGTGTGGTGGCAGGGTCTGTAGCAACTTCTAAAATCCGCTATTCCCCGGGGGTTGGAAATAACCGTCTCCTAGTTGTAGCAGTATCAGATGAAACCAACAATGGTGCGCGCACCGTGACCAGTATTACTTGGGGTGGCCAAGCGTTGACCTCTGCTGCTGGGCTTAAAGCGACAAATGGTGGAAGCGCGTCCAACGATTTGCGCACTGAGATATGGTATTTAGATGAGACGAACATCAACTTGGCCACGGGTGGCTGCAATACTTTTGTGGTTACGTGGTCGGCAGCGACAACAGCAGAGGCCTTCACGGTCTTGACACTGAAGGATGTTGACCAGGCCACACCCGTGAGCGATAGCAAGCAATCGTCACCGGCTGGGAACACAAACACCGTAACTTGCCCTGCACTGACTGTCACTGCCAACGATATTGTTTTTCTAGCCTCTGCAACCCAATTAAACTCTACACATACGCCACCAGCAGGATACACGGAACAAAGCGATTTTATAATTGGGGCAACTACTGCCTTGGCCACAGCCACCAAACAGATAGCATCGGGCACGACCGAGACGCCTGGAGCAACAACCTGGAGTGGTAGCGATCAGATATTGGTAATCGGTGTAGCCTTTAATGGTATCGCCACTACTAGCGTAGTCACGCCATCTCCAATTACTTATTATTCAAGAACTACAGGAAACTGGAATGCGAATACTTCTTGGACGACTAATTCAGATGGATCGGGTGGTCCCTTGGCAGCGGGTGTTTGGCCTAGGCGGCAAGATAATGTGGTTATTCTAAGTGGTCATACAATTAGCGTAAACAACACTGGGGCTAATAAGGATTGTGGCATTTCTCCTGATGGTTTGCTGCAAGCCAATATTGGTTCTTTTATATCATCTAACACGCCTATGTTTTATCAGACAGGAGATATTACCATTAAAGGTTCTTTTGTTATTAGCAGCATTGAGCTAATGATTGGTGGCTATACACATATAGTAACAGGTGGGAGCTTCAGCCCTACATCATTCCTTGTCAATACCGGATATCTGGAAGTAGAAGCCGGAACAACGCTAACAGGTTTTAATTCACTGGTACTTACTGGTAATAGCACAACTATTATCAATACCAACTCTTCGTTTGCAGACGACCTTATTATCGACCACACCGATGCAACATTGTGTGGCTCTGGAACGGCTCAACTAACAGGCGGGGCGGGAAGTATTGTCTCGTATACTAATGGAGGAACCGTTGCTCAGATATGTACCTCCTTTACGGTGAACTGCACGGGTGGTGGCTGTAGCGGATTTCCTGTTGTTGGTACAACAACCGTCTTACTCGGCAATGTTGGCCCAGGCGGAGTAGGAAACTCTACCAACAACAAGCTTTGGTTGAGAGCAGATGACCTTACTCAAGCGAATAGTACTTCAGTAACAAGTTGGGCAGATGCATCAGGTAATGTATTGACAGCAACAAATGCTGTAGGGTCAGGCTCTTTTCCAACCTTTCTTACAAATTCAGTCAATACCATCTTGCCTTCCATAAGTTTTGATGGTGGGGATTGGCTTACACTGGGCACACCGGCATCCCTTGACTTAATTCCTCAAACAAATAGTTGGTCGTTCTTTGCGGCTTTTAATGTTGCTACTAATGGTTTCGGAACACTTTTTTCAAAAGCCACGGCTACAGCTGGCACAAGGCAATATCAGTATACAATAGACAGCTCAAACCCAAATAGATTCGCAGCATTCATGGGTGGCACTTTCACAAACACAGGATCACCAACAGCAACAGGTTCCTGGATTGTAGGAACAGGATTGACAGGTGCTAGTGCAACAGGGTACAATACATTTTTAAATGAAACCGCAGACTTATCAGCAGCAGGTGTTGGTACTGGCACAGTCTCAACTACAGACGTATTGGTTGGTGCACGAAGGATTGATGCTTCCACTACAACTTCTGGCTTTAATCTTACTGGCAGCATAGGTGAAATAGCATTGTACAATGCTCTCGTCAATACGGCCCAAAGAATAATAGTTGATAATTATCTTTCAGCTAAGTATGCCACCACATTGGCAGCAAATGATGTTTACACGATGGATAACTCTGGCAATGGCAATTTTGATTTTGAAGTAGCGGGAATAGGTCAGGCAGCAGATGGCACCAAGCATACAGATGCAAAAGGTTCCGGGATGGTAAGGATGTGGAATCCAAATGGTCTTGGCAACAGCGAATTTTTAATTTGGGGCCGGGATAATTCAAATGCAAAAAGCTCAACTACCGCAGTGGGAACAGCCGTTGACGGAACGGTTATCAAAGAAAGACTTACACGAATTTGGAGAGTGAGTGAATCTGGCGGAGATGTAGGGACGGTTTCTATTTCTTTTGATTTCAGCGGCTTGGGTGGAAGCCCATTGGGATCCAACATGAGATTGTTGATTGACCGTAATGGAAATGGTTTTGCGGATAATGATGTTACTCCTGTAGTGGGTTCTTCATCTGGCAGTATCGTTGTTTTTTCCGGAATCAACTTTCAAGATGGAGATCGGTTTACACTGGGCAATAGCAGCTTATCAACACCTTTACCAGTTGAGCTGATTTCGTTTAATGCTAAGGCACAAGATAAATCGGTGTTGCTCACTTGGAGCACAGCTACAGAAATCAATAATAAAGATTTTACCATTGAGCGCTCATTGAATAGCAAAGACTGGTCAAGCATTGGCTCGGTGAACGGGGCCGGCAACAGCACCGTTCGGATCGACTATCGCTTTACCGATGAGAAGCCTAACCAAGGCACCTCGTATTATCGACTCAAACAAACAGACTTTGATGGCGCCTATAAATATTCAAGTGTTGTTAGTGTTGATAGGGAGAAGATAGATCAGTTATATGCCTATCCCAATCCGTCAACGAATTCTTTTACACTTGTTTCAGATGTTGAAATTCTTCCTGCACAAGTTCGGTTCATAAATATGCTGGGGATCACAATGCCCATTTCAATTACTAAAAAAGAGACGGAAACGATCGTTGACCCCGGAGATATTTCTGCAGGGATTTATTTCATTCAAGTCGCATCTGCGCTGGGGATTAAATCTATTCGCGTAGTTAGGAAGTAGGAAGATTTTTTTAAGGCATTCGCTTTCAAAAAATCTTCCTTATCTTGTTCAATGAACAAACGAACATTCCTTAAAAGCACCGCCACCCTTGGTCTTGCCAGCCTCGCTCCGCTAGATGCATTGAGCAATTGGGTGGATCGATTTTCACACCTGACACCTGCAGCTTTATCAGAAGATGAAACTTTTTGGGCGGGCATTCGAAAGGGTTATCGGATCAAGCCCGATTACATCAATTTAGAAAATGGATACTATTGTTTTCTACCCGAAGAGACGTTGGAAAATTACATCCAACACATTCGCGAAGTAAATTACCAAGGATCCTACTACATGCGCACCATACAGGGGGACAATAAAAAATTGGCCGCATCAAAGCTCGCATCACTAGCGGGTTGCACTGCCGAGGAGTTGATCATCACACGCAACACCACCGAATCATTAGACATGATCATTGGCGGCATGAATTGGCAAGCAGGTGATGAGGCTGTGATGGCTGAGCAAGATTATGGATCTATGCTCGACATGTTCAAGCAAGTCGCCAAGCGCTATGGAGTAGTAAACAAAATAATCTCCGTGCCCAACCATCCTTCATCCGATGAAGAGATTGTGAATTTGTATGCCAATGCCATCACCCCAAAAACAAAACTGTTGATGGTGTGCCACATGGTCAATATCACAGGCCAGATTTTGCCTGTGCGAAAAATTTGCGACATGGCACACAGCAAAGGCGTACAGGTGATGGTGGATGGAGCACATGCTTTTGCGCATTTCAAATATTCTATTCCAGATTTGAATTGTGATTATTACGGGGCAAGCCTTCACAAATGGTTGAGCGCGCCACTCGGTGCGGGATTGCTCTACGTGAAAAAAGAAAACATCGGCAAAGTGTGGTCTCTCTTTGGAGATGAAGGAAAAAAAGAAGATGATGTGTTGAGACTGAATCATATTGGTACGCACCCAGTAGCGACAGATTTAGCCATAACAAACGCGATCGACTATTATCAAAAAATTGGCACAGAAAGAAAAGAAGCTCGGCTGCGTTACTTGCAAAATTATTGGACGAGCCGAGTGAGGACGATGAAGCACGTGATTGTAAATACCCCAGCCGACCCCGCTCGCGCTTGTGGCATTGCCAACGTTGGTGTGAAGACCATGAAACCAGCAGAATTAGCTAAAACACTTTTAGACAAATATAAAATCTGGACAGTGGCTATCGACTATGCCAACGTGCAAGGTTGCCGCATTACGCCCAATATTTATACTACACCTAAAGAGCTGGATAGTTTTGTAAAAGCACTGAGTGAATTAAAGTGATGGCGTGTCCCCGCCACCGCGCGAAAGCCATCGCGGGGTCGCGCTATCCACTACAAGTCCGTGCCACACACAACCTACCCTTAGCGGGCTTTCCGCTTCTATCGCTCACGCAGATACAGGCTCGAACAATTTTTGTAAACAAATGCTTCTATTATTTCATCCAACTCGGCACACTAAACAACTTCTCACTTTGCTTGCCATCGTATTGCTCCAGCTGTAAAGTTTCAGGAACAGTGTGTTTCACAAACCATTCTGTTTTATAGAGCATCAGCAGTAGGTACAAGATTGGAATGGCGGAGAAAAAAAAGATAAGCTTAGGCGAATTTTTTGGGTTGCGCTTGCTCAACACTAAAAAAATGTAAGCGGCTATCAAGAAGATGACAATGGCCACCATCAAATAAAGTGGGTTGATGGTAGTTAAATGGGTCTCAAAAAGTTTTACGCCATCCACTCCGCCCTCTAGCATGATGGAGGTATTTTTATTTCCCTCAAAAATAATCTGCCCCACCAGACCATCATCTTTTTCTAATGCTTTGAAATCAATTTGCAATGAGTTGCTCACGGTATCGCGTACTAGCGACATCCCTGATACAGGCCGCGCTATTTTCAAGATTTTGAAATCCAAAATTTCTGCGCTATCGCCCAGCACAATCTTCAAGGGCGCATACACATTCTCTTGTTTGATGGTTTCGGCACCCTGATTAAAAAAGTAAAAGTAAACAGACGTAACATCTGACTTGATGGTGTCGCCATTTGCTTTCAACAAGTGCAGCGGTGCATTGGCTGCATTCTTTTTATCTAAAATGGTAGTGCGCGTAGGGTCCAAATAAAAAGTAGGCTTGCGCTCTCGGTTACCGATGTACAAGAAGTAATAGCCAAACACAATGGTGATGGCAATGGAAATCATCGAAGTGATAAT
>JBJXEB010000042.1:0-25181 GCA_046155095.1 Cyclobacteriaceae bacterium | reverse complement strand
TCTTGATAATTTCTTCCCAGCGATTCACTTGTAGAATCGTTACGTTGTTATCTTTTTTGTATTGACCAATCTTCTCAGAAATTTTCATGCGCGATGCCATCTTCTGCATGATTTCGTCATCGAGTTGATCGATCTGCTCTCGCAAAATGCTGAGCGTATCTTTGAATGTTTTGTTCTCGCTCGATGCCGTACGTACCACCAAGTCGCTCAAGATTTTTCCGAGTGCGGCAGGCGTTACTTGCTGCTTTGCATCGCTCCACGCGGCATCGGGGTTGATATGACTCTCGATCATGAGGCCCGCCATATCCAAGTCAAGTGCTTTCTGCGAAACAAACGAAATCAAATCACGATTGCCCGAGATGTGACTGGGGTCGCAGATAATTTCTAATTCAGGAAAACGTGTTTTCAATTCAATGGCCATGTCCCACATCGGCAAATTTCTGAACGGTCCTTTCTCGAAAGAAGAAAATCCGCGATGGATAGCCGCCATTTTTTTGATGCCCGCTTTGTTCAACCGCTCCAGCGCACCGATCCACAATTCCAAATCAGGGTTCACCGGATTTTTCACCATCACAGGAATATCAACACCTTTTAAACAATCGGCAATCTCTTGCACCGAAAAAGGATTGACCGTAGTGCGCGCGCCCACCCACAAAAGATCTACACCTGCTTTCAGCGCAGCTTCTACGTGTGCAGCGTTCGCTACCTCTGTAGTCACAGGCAAGCCCGTTTCTTTTTTCGCAGCCATCAACCATTGCAAACCGATGTCGCCCGCACCTTCGTACTGGCCAGGACGTGTGCGCGGTTTCCAAATGCCCGCGCGCAATGCGTGTACTTTTCCAGTCGCAGCAATTTGCTTGCACGTAGCTATTGTTTGCTCTTCCGTTTCAGCGCTGCATGGCCCACTGATGATGATCGGTTTTTTCACTCCCAACCACTCAGCAATCGATTCGAGTTCTAATCCTTTTTTCATTGTGCTCAATTATTATGTTAAGATTTAAAATTCATTTCACTTTTCCTATTCCGACAATTTTTATTTGGGCGGCAGTCGGGCTATCCGCTTCAAGTCCGTCCGCACACATTCAAACACACTTCGGGCTTTCCGCTACTATCCCTGCCGCACTGTATCTATTCGTTTCTGCTTCATTCAAAATACTTAGTTACCTATCATTTATGGGTGTCCGGCAATGTTGAAACTAAACACAAAGGGTACTAAACCTATAAATACTAGTCAAGAACATCGGTTGCGCGCCAATAAATGCTCACTTCGATTATGTCTATCTGTGGCACGCTTTATATCCCTCATCATTTAACCACGGGTTAAAACCCGTGGCTACTAATAGTGAACCCCTCCGGGGTTCGTCTAAAAGTACAAAACTGTCGTCACTCCACTTACTACTTACCAACCACTTCTTACCAATTTCTTTGCCACCCGCCTACCGCTTACTGCCAACTACCTACTTTTTATCTAATACTCTTCTAATCTCATTCGCATTTGTCAATGTCTTGATCAATTCCTTCGAGTCCTTCTTCATCAAGTGATAATGGAATTTTTGCAAGTGCATGATGTACTCCAACAATGCTTGGCTCAAGTACTCTGAGTTTTGTTCAAAAATTGGAGCCCACATAGCGGGCGAACTTTTTGCCAAGCGCACCGTGGAAGCGAACCCACTACCTGCCAAATCAAAAATATTCTTTTCGTCTTTCTCAATATCCAACACGGTTTGTCCTAACAAAAAAGAACTGACGTGCGAAAGGTGCGATACATACGCTACGTGCCTGTCGTGCTCTTCTGCCTCCATAAAAATTGTATTCATGCCCAGTGTATCAAAAACTTTTTTGGCCACTGCCAATGAATGCTCAGAAGATTTGTCTTGCTCACAAATAATGTTTGTCTTGCCTTGAAACAATTTTTCCAAGGCGGCCGTTGGGCCAGAATTTTCTGTACCCGAGATGGGATGTGCTGCTACAAACTGATTTCGCTTCGCGTGGTTACTTACCGATTTGCAAATCGAACTCTTGGTAGAACCCGTATCAATCACCACGGCATCTTTGCCAACTCCTTCCAACAGCGAAGGCAGAAATGCACTGATTGTGTTTACTGGAATGGCCAGCAATACCACATCCGCCAATTCCAACGCTTTGTCTTCTGGAAGAATTTTATCCACTAGCCCAAGCTCCAATGCTTTTTGTGCATGGTCTTGATTGAAGTCTACACCAATCAATTCCGTGGCCACGCCAGATTTTCTTAGATCAATCGCCATCGACCCGCCAATCAAACCCAAACCGATAATGGTTACTTTCATTTTATGGAGACGTGAGTAGTTAGACTTGAGACATTAGACTTGGAACCAGAAACTGGAAACTCCGAGCCAGCAACGAGAAACTTCCCTATTCTTTCTTGTGCTTCGTTCAATCTTTCTTCCGTTGCACAAAGAGAAATGCGAATGTGTCTTCTTCCTGCTTCGCCAAAAATAAAACCAGGTGTGATAAACACATGCGTTCCATAAAGTATTTCATCGATCCACTTTTCTACATCCTTGACCATTGCTGGTGCTTTTGCCCACACAAACAGGCCAGATTGATTTGATGAATACACACAATTCAATTCATCCAATATTTTGCAAGCGGCATCTTTTCTTTTTTGATATACTTGATTCAATTGAGTGAACCACTCTGCTCCATTTTGCAATGCCTCAACGGCCGCGTGCTGCAAACCCAAAAACATTCCTGAATCCATATTGCTCTTTACGCGAAGCACTGCATCAACATACTGCGCATTACCTGCCACCCAACCAATTCGCCAGCCAGCCATATTGTGCGATTTGCTCAATGAGTTCAATTCCAATGCAATATCAGCAGCACCCTCGATACTTAAAATACTCATCGGGCTATCATTCAAGATCAAACTGTATGGGTTGTCGTTTATGATCAAAAAATTATTTGCTCTTGCCAAATCAACGAGTTCTTTCAATTCTTTTCGTGAAGCAATCCTGCCCGTAGGCATGTGCGGAAAATTCACCCACATCACTTTTACCTTTGACAAATCACGTTTTCTCAATGACTCTATGTCAATCCCCCAATCCAGCTCCTCTTTCATTTGATAGGTGAATGTCTTCGCTCCAACTAATTTTGCGACAGATGCGTAGGTGGGATAACCGGGATCGGGGATCAACACTTCATCACCTTCATTAACGAACGCCATCATAATGTGCATGATGCCTTCCTTGCTTCCCATCAACGGAAGGATTTCAGATTCAATATTTAAATCAATCGCATAGGTTCTTTTATAAAAATCAGCAATGCTTTTGCGCAATTGCGGAATGCCCTTGTAATTCTGGTATCCGTGGTTAGCAGGGTTTTTTGCAGAGTTGATCAACGCATCAATCGCATTGGCAGAAGGCATTTGATCAGGGCTGCCAATACCAAGATTGATCACTCTCCACTCAGGTGTGTCCAAGCCTCTTACCTCCGCCAGCTTCTTGCTGAAGTAGTACTCTTCTACATTCTTTATACGATTTGCTGATTCTATCATTTTCTAATTTAAGATTTGTGATTTATGATTTTAGATTTATGCTAAACTCACTTTACCAACTACCTATTGCCGATCACCTCTTACCAATCACCTTTTACCAACTACCTTTTACCAATCACCTCTTACCAGATACCTAAGTCCTAATACCCAATACCTAAGAATATTCAATCTTCGCTTTTCGATACTCACCCAATATATTCAAGTTTCTCACCTGCCTTAGCAATTGCTTAATGGACTCATCATAGCTCTTCCTTCTTTTCCATTCCACATCAATGTGAATCGAGTACTCGCTTGGTCTCCCAATGATTGGAATAGATTGAATTTTTGAAAGATTAATTTGATTGTTCCTCAAGGTCATCAACGCATCTGCCAAACTCCCTACCTCATTGGCTACTTCAAAACACAGGGAGGCTTTATTGGCGTCCTTCAGTATTTGCCTTCCCTTTGCCAAAATCAAAAAGCGCGTAAAGTTTTTCTTGTTGGTTTCTATTCGCTTCTCTAAAATTTGCAAGCCGAATTTTTTTGCGGCATGTTCATTGGCAATAGCTGCCGTATCAATCAATTTTTTCTCTTTTACCTTTTTTGCTGAAACAGCCGTATCATCGCTTTCGCGGATTTCCACATCCTTTAACCGAAACAAGAAATCACTGCACTGGCGAATGGCCATTGGGTGCGATTCTATATTCTTGATATCACTTAGCTTCACACCAGGCAAAGCAAGCAAGTGCATGTGAATAGGCAAGTATACTTCACCAATAATCGAGAAATGATATTCTTGTAAAAGGAAATAATTGGGGAGAATGCTGCCCGCGATAGAGTTTTCAATCGCCATCACGGCAAAATCAGATTCCTCATTTTTCAACGATTCGCATAAAGCATGAAATGACAAGCACTCAACAGACTCAATCGAATCATCAAAATATGTTTGTGCCGCTACCTCGTGAAAACTAGTGGCGATGCCCTGTATGGCTACTTTCAATTTTTTCCTTTTGGTCATTCAATCGTTGTAAAAAGAAAAGTCCCAGTTTTCACCGGGACTTTTCTGAGTTTCTTTTGTTTATGTTTTCAACAAAGCGATTCTCCATCTAGTCCCGCGGGGGCTGGATAAAAATAAAAGCTAAAATAAAATCGGTTGTTGTTCATTGCCTGAATTATAAGAACGAAGGAAAGGTAAAAAATTGAATTCAGCAACAACAGGTGATTAATTTTACTAAAAGATTTTAAAACCTAACCTTTGTTAGTTAGCGAAAACGACTTGAGCGCTATCCTCAAATCGCTTACCTTTATATTTAGCAATCAATCCCGCAACCATGAAAACCATAAAGAATCTCCTATTCATATCATGCTTAATTCTACTATCATGTACTAAAACCAGCAAACAAGAAGAGCACGATCATGATGGTGGTAACGCAGATGAAAATCCCAACCAAGCATTGTACGATCAAGTGATGGACATCCACGATGAAGTAATGCCGCGATCTGAAGACATCTACCAATTAAAAAAAGAACTTCAAGAGAAAGTCGTTAGCACACCCAATCTTGTTGCCGAGAAGAAACAAGAATTGGAATTGGCAATAGCTCAATTGGATTCAGCAGACCAGTCTATGATGGATTGGATGCACCATTTCCATCCCCTCCCAGATTCTGCTGATCAAGAAAAGGCAAGAGCTTACTTGGAATCTGAAATGGAAAAAATAAAAAAGGTAAGAGAGTTGACGAGTGAGTCGATTGAGAAGGCGAAGGTGGTGAAAAATTAGTTCTTAAATAAGCCAAGAAGTTAAGTTTACTTCTTCACCCGCTTCGCAGCCTGATGGTGCGGTAATTCTTTTCCTGTAACCTTCTTCCCTTCCTTCTCGCGGTTCTTTTGCTCAAGTCGAATGTTGTAACGTATCACTTGCCAATATTCTGCGCCATAGCCTACTAAGATTTCAGAACCCGCAAGAATGTCCTTTGATGCCTCAATGTAGCAACGCTTTTTTTCGGTAACGTATTCCGCATTATTGCGAAGGCCTTCAATTCTAGTAATGCCCATCGCATCATTCGCAAAATGTGCCACTGATTTTTTCGTCTGCCACGCATCAATACAGTTCTTACTGTTAAAGAAAAAAACATACCCGTTACGATCATCAGCCATTTTCTCTACTTCCTTCCAAGTAATTTTCTTGCCTTTGTACTCCACAATCCGCGCTCCTTTAGCAATGGCAATTTTTGTAAATAATCCTTTGCCCGCACCAGGCAAGGTGGACTTTTTAACTATCAATGATTTCTCAAGTAATGCCATTCTCCTATTCTAAATTAGTGGTGTGTTAAAAACAAAATTGCAACGTTCTAAAAATGGACTTGGGCATTAGGGCTTGGGACTTTGTCGGTGTTAGTAATCCTGCGTAGCACATCTTAAACTCTCGCAACTAAGTCCTAAGTCCCAATGCCCAGTCCTAAGTCCTAAAAATAAAAAACATCCTGATACGAGACCAGGATGTTTTCTATTTTATAAAATCTATAATTTATTTGATGATAACATCAACGCCTGAAGGCAATTCTAACTTCATCAAGGCATCGATGGTCTTGGTGCTGCTAGAATAAATATCTACTACGCGCTTGTAGGTACACAATTGAAATTGCTCGCGCGCTTTCTTATTTACGTGTGGCGAACGAAGTACGGTGAACTTCTCTTTTTCGGTAGGAAGGGGAATAGGCCCGCTTACTACTGCACCTGTTGCTTTTACAGCACGCACGATCTTCTCAGATGACTTGTCAACCAAGTTGTGATCGTACGATTTTAATTTGATTCTGATTTTTTGGCTCATGATCTAAACGTCTTTTAGATATTTATTTGGCAACAGCGCCCTTTACTTGTTCAATTACCTTTTCTGCTAATGCTCTAGGCACAGGTGCGTAGTGTGCGAATGTCAAGTTTGCCGATGCGCGACCAGAAGTGATCGTTCTCAAGTCGGTAACATAACCAAACAATTCTGACAATGGCACATCTGCCTTAATCACTTGTGCTCCACCGCGTGTGTCCATCCCTTTCATGATGCCTCTTCTTCTGTTCAAGTCGCCTGTCACAGAACCTGTGTATTCATCCGGAGAAATCACTTCCACACCCATGATTGGCTCTAACAATTGAGGAGCGCACTTTCGGGCTGCTTCTCTAAAGCCGATACGGGCTGCTAATTCAAATGACAATGAATCAGAGTCTACATCATGGAAAGAACCGTGGTACAATCTTACTTTCATAGAGTCAATTGGATAACCAGCCAACGGCCCGTTCACCATAGATTGCTCAAAACCTTTTTGAATAGCAGGAATAAATTCGCGTGGGATTACACCACCCACAATGTCATTCTCAAATTCAAGACCTGGCTTATCTTCAGGACCCAGTTCGCGCGGCCCGATTTCAAATACGATATCGGCAAACTTACCACGACCACCGGTCTGTTTCTTATAAACCTCTTTATGTTCGATTGACTTAGTAAGCGCTTCTTTGTAAGCAACCTGAGGCGCACCTTGGTTGATCTCTACTTTGAATTCACGCTTCAATCGGTCGATGATAATCTCTAAGTGCAACTCGCCCATTCCGCGAAGGATCACCTGACCTGTTTCATGATCCGTATTCACACGCAAGGTTGGATCTTCTTCCACCAATTTCGCAATGGCCATACCCAACTTATCAGCATCCACTTGCTTTTTAGGCTCGATGGCGTAACCAATAACTGGCTCAGGGAATACCATTGATTCTAATATTACTTTGCGCTTTTCATCGCACAGCGTATCTCCTGTTTTGATATCTTTAAATCCAACCACAGCACCAATATCTCCTACAGGAAGTCTATCAATCTGGTTTTGTTTGTTAGCGTGCATTTGGAATACACGTGAAATCCTTTCTTTAGATTCGGTACGTGTATTATAAACATAAGAACCAGATTCCAACACACCAGAGTAAGCGCGAATGAAACACAAGCGGCCTACGAATGGATCTGTTGCAATCTTGAAAGCCAACGCTACGAATGGTTCTTTCTCATCTGGCTTGATGATCACTGGCAAATCTGTATCTGGATCAGTGCCCACAATTTCTTCTTTATCCAAAGGAGAAGGCAACAATTCCATCACATAATCCAGCATAGTTTGCACTCCTTTGTTTTTAAAAGAAGAACCGCACACCATCGGCACGATTTTCATGCTGATAGTTGCTTCACGCAATGCCTTTAGTATCTCCGCTTCAGAAATTGAATTAGGGTCAACAAAATATTTTTCAATCAATGTCTCATCGACTTCGGCCACGGCCTCCAACAATTTCTCGCGATACTCTTTGGCATCTGCGATCATGTCTTCAGGTATTGGGATTTCCTTGAAAGTCATCCCTTTATCATCCTCATTCCAAATGATGCCCTTGTTACCTACTAAGTCAACAACACCTCTAAAGTTATCTTCAGCACCGATGGGGAGTTGAAGTGCTACCGCCTTGCTACCTAATTTTTCTTTTACTTGTTTGCAAACATCCAAGAAGTCTGCACCAGAACGATCCATTTTATTTACGAACCCAATGCGTGCTACTTTGTAATTATCAGCCAAGCGCCAGTTCGTTTCTGATTGTGGCTCCACACCATCCACAGAACTAAACAAGAAAACAAGACCATCTAATACACGCAACGAACGATTCACTTCAACAGTGAAGTCAACGTGTCCGGGTGTATCAATAATGTTTACGTGGTAATCGTTGGCTTTATATTTCCAATAAACAGTAGTGGCCGCAGAAGTGATGGTGATACCACGCTCTTGCTCTTGCGCCATCCAGTCCATGGTAGCTGCACCATCATGCACCTCACCAATCTTATGGTTTACACCTGCGTAGTAAAGGATACGCTCGGTAGTAGTTGTCTTTCCTGCATCAATGTGTGCAGCAATACCGATGTTCCTTGTATATTTTAAATCCCGAGCCATTTAGATAATTTAAGATTTATGATTTGAGATTTTAGTCTTGAGATATGTTAGAATCTGAAGTGAGAGAATGCTTTGTTCGCTTCAGCCATGCGGTGTGTATCGTCTTTTTTCTTGATCGCAGCACCTTCGCCTTTGGAAGCCGCAAGGATTTCTCCTGCCAAGCGATCCATCATGGTTTTTTCACCGCGAGCACGAGCGTACTCGATCAACCACTTGATGCTCAAATTGATTTTGCGTTCAGGGCGAATTTCCACCGGCACCTGAAATGTAGCACCACCCACTCTGCGGCTTTTTACTTCCACACCTGGTGTTACGTTGGTCATGGCGCGCTTCCATATTTCCAACCCGTTTTCGCCACCCGCTTTCTTTTCTACTTGCGCAATGGCATCATAGAAAATAGTGTAGGCAATGCTTTTCTTTCCATCGTTCATCATGTAGTTCACGAACTTGGTGACAAGTGTATCGTTGAACTTAGGATCAGGAAGAAGATATCTTTTCTTGGGTTTTGACTTTCTCATGGATTGCTATTTTTTGGAATGCTTTATTTCTTTTTTGCTTTTGCTGCTGGTGCACCTTTCGCTGCCGCAGCGGCTGCCCCTGCCTTAGGACGTTTTGCACCATATTTAGATCGGCTCTGCTTACGGCCAGCTACACCGGCAGTATCCAATGCGCCACGCACAATGTGATAACGCACCCCAGGCAAGTCTTTTACACGACCACCACGCACTAATACGATAGAGTGTTCTTGAAGATTGTGACCTTCGCCCATGATGTAGGCGTTGACCTCTTTCTGGTTGGTAAGGCGCACACGGGCTACCTTTCTCATGGCAGAATTAGGCTTTTTTGGGGTGGTTGTATATACACGGGTACATACGCCCCTACGCTGAGGCGATGAATCAAGGGCAGGAGATTTTGACTTGAAGGTCAGTTTCGTCCTTCCTTTTCTCACAAGTTGCTGGATGGTAGGCATTTATATTTTCTTTATAATCCTTTAAAAATAAGGACTGCAAAGGTATTTAAAAACCTCAATCATGCAAAAACTTGAGCAGATACATTTTTGGGGATTAAAAGAGACGATTCGCTGTTTCTTACCTGATTCAGGGTATTCATGATCAGAATACCAAAACCCACTGCAAAGCAGGCCGAAGAAATGAAGCCTATTGCACTTGTTACCATGAAGATGTTCATCTGAGTCAACTCCATATAAGCCTCACTATTTATAATGGGGAGCAACCTGAAAATAAGCGCCCAGCAGAAATCCAAAGCCTTGAGCCAATGGAGAGCAACAGCCCGTCAAGGGTCTTCTTCTGAGAAAAATAATAAATGCACAAACCTAGCACTGCCGCATCTGGTAATAAGGTGACTAAGGTGGAAAGTATATTGAAGCTGTTAAGATTGTCCATGTGATTGGCCTACATTTTAAAATAGCTTCATTGACTCCTCTAAATCAATTAAAGTCAAATAAAGTTAATTGAGTTATTTTTAAGCACTAAGCCTCCCCCATCGTCCCCCCAAAATTCATTGGGAAAGTAGGCATCTCGTTGGTCTGTTTGATAGCACCGAAGGTAGCTTCGTATTTACTGATATTGTCTTTGAGGGCAGCCAGCAATCGCTTGGCATGCTCAGGTGTGATCACGATCCTTGATTTTACTTTTGCTTTTGGCACGCCCGGCATTAGGCGAATAAAATCAATCACGAACTCACTGTTGGAATGCGCGATCATCGCGAGATTAGAATAGATGCCTTCTGCAATCTCTTCAGATAGCTCGATGTTGATCTGGTTTTGGGGAGGATTGTTTTTTTCTTCAGCCATAACAATTAATTTGAAAATGAGACAATTTGAAGATTTGAAAATTTCACTAAACAAGAAATTAAGAAACTGAGTTTTTACATTTAGAAACTTGACTAAAGATTTGGGAATGAAAGAGGCTGCCCTTTCGAGACAGCCTCATTTCAAATTATCTCATCTTCAAATTTTCAAATTGTAAGAATTACTCAGCTAACTCCTTCTCTTTCGACTTACGCTCTGGGGCGTCCATCAATCGCTGGTATTCTTCCTCTGAACCTACGATCATGTCGTTGAACCTGCGCTGGCCTGTGCCCGCGGGGATCAAGTGACCCACGATTACGTTTTCTTTCAAGCCCATCAATTGGTCGGCCTTACCACGGATGGCAGCTTCGCTCAATACTTTGGTGGTCTCTTGGAATGACGCTGCTGACAACCAGCTTTCAGTCTTCAAAGAAGCTTGCGTAATACCTTGTAATGTAGGACGAGAAACTGCTGACAATGCATCGCGCACTTCTACAATCCGTTGATCTTTTCTCTTCAACGAAGAGTTTTCATCGCGGAACTCGCGTGGCGAAATGATCTGCCCTACTTTAAAGCGGCTTGAGTCACCTCCATCCATCACTACTTTCTTATCCAAGATCAAATCGTTTTCCTCACGGAATTCAAATTTATCAACATACTCGCCTGGCAAGAAGGTAGTGTCACCTGAATCGATGATTTCTACTTTTTGCATCATCTGGCTCACGATACACTCAATATGCTTATCGTTGATCTTCACACCTTGCAAGCGATATACTTCTTGAATCTCGTTCACCAAATATTCTTGCACAGCAGTCGGTCCTTTGATAGACAAAATATCAGAAGGTGTAATCGCACCATCAGAAAGAGGCTGACCTGCTTTCACGAAGTCATTGTCTTGCACCAAAATGTGCTTGCTCAATGGCACTAAATAACGCTTCTGTACACCATCTTTTGATTCGATGAATATCTCGCGGTTACCGCGTTTGATACCACCATACGTCACCACACCATCAATCTCACTCACCACGGCTGGGTTAGATGGATTACGTGCTTCGAACAATTCTGTTACACGTGGCAGACCGCCTGTAATATCGCGGCTCTTGCCCATTGTACGAGGAATCTTCGCCATTACTTGTCCAGCTTTGATCTTCTCACCTGCATCTACTGCTAAGTGAGCGCCCACTGGCATGTTATATCCTTTAGAATCTGACTTACCTTTTACAATCACTGATGGGTTCTTGGTCTTATCGCGTGTGTCAGTAATTACTTTCTCACGGTGACCTGTTTGCTCATCTGATTCTTCTTTGTACGTAATACCTTCAATGATGGCTTCATACTCGATCTCCCCATCAAACTCAGAAAGGATTACCGCATTGTAAGGATCCCAATAGCAAAGCTCTGCACCCTTCTCTACTTTCTGTCCGTCTTTTATTTTCAAGTAAGCACCATAAGGAACGTTGTTGGAGATCAGCACGCGCTTCTCATCATCCAATATTCTGATCTCACCTGTGCGGCCCATTACTACTTTCACTTTGTTGTCATCCTTATCGCTTGTATCAACTGTACGGATGGCTTCAAATTCAATCGTTCCTGAGAATTTCGCTTTGATGTTAGCATCAACGGCAATGTTAGAAGCCGTACCACCCACGTGGAAAGTACGAAGTGTCAACTGTGTACCTGGCTCACCAATTGATTGAGCAGCAATTACACCAACCGCTTCACCTTCTTGCGCCATTCTTCCAGAAGCCAAATTGCGGCCATAGCATTTCGCACAACCACCAAACTTGGTTTCGCAAGTAAGGATAGAGCGAATCTCTACTTCTTCAATACTGGTCTCGTCAATTTGCTTCGCAATCTCATCTGTGATTTCTTCATTGCCTGCGCAAATCAATTTCTCAGTGAGAGGATCATAAATATCGTGTACTGTTACACGACCTACGATACGCTCTGACAATGGCTCTACAATATCTTCATTGTCTTTCAACGCTGATACTTTTAATCCACGCAATGTGCCGCAATCATCTTCAGTTATCACCAAGTCATTGGCCACATCTACCAACCTACGTGTCAAGTATCCGGCATCGGCCGTTTTCAAAGCTGTATCTGCCAAACCTTTACGCGCACCGTGTGTAGAAATAAAATACTCCAACACATCCAATCCTTCTTTGAAGTTGGAAAGGATCGGGTTCTCGATGATTGAACCTACTGAGCCCGCTAAATTTTTCTGCGGCTTCGCCATCAACCCGCGCATACCACCCAACTGACGGATCTGCTCGCGCGATCCACGTGCACCAGAGTGCATCATCATGTAGATGGAGTTGAACCCTTGTTGATCTTCTTCCAACTGCTTCATCAGCGTGTTGGTCAACAGCGTATTCGTACGAGTCCAAATATCAATTACTTGATTGTAACGCTCGTTGTCAGTAATCAAACCCATCATGTAGTTGTTCCAAACTGAATCAACTTCTTTCTGAGCATCTTCTACTAATTGTTTCTTTTCTGCAGGCACTTTCACATCACCCAAGCCCATCGACAAACCTCCACGGTATGCCATTTGGAAACCAATATCTTTGATTTCATCTAAGAACTTGGCTGTCTTTGCTTGACCCGCATACTTATAAACATCAGCGATAATCGTCTGAAGTTTTTTCTTTGTCAACAACTCATCTACAAAGCCTACTTCTTCAGGCACTACCTGATTGAAAATAACGCGGCCTGTTACGGTCTCAATCATTTTCCTAGAAACAGCCTTCGTTTTCTTATCAACTATGTTTGCTCTCACTTTAATAATGGCATGTTTGGATAGTTTGCCTTCATTGTAAGCGATCACTACCTCTTCCGCAGAGTAGAAAGTTTTGCCCTCACCTTTCTCGCCTTTTCTACCTTTAGTAAGATAGTAAAGACCCAACACCATGTCTTGAGAAGGTACTGTGATAGGCGCACCGTTCGCAGGGTTCAAAATGTTGTGTGATGAAAGCATCAATAAAGAAGCTTCCAAAATTGCCTCTTGCCCAAGTGGAATGTGAACCGCCATCTGGTCACCATCAAAGTCAGCGTTAAAGGCTGTACATACCAACGGGTGCAACTGAATCGCTTTTCCTTCAATCAACTTTGGTTGGAAAGCCTGAATACCCAATCTATGTAGTGTTGGAGCGCGGTTCAAAAGAACGGGATGTCCTTTCAATACGTTTTCCAAAATATCCCACACAACTGGATCTTTACGATCAACAATTTTCTTAGCTGACTTTACCGTCTTCACAATACCTCTTTCAATGAGCTTGCGAATAATAAATGGCTTGAATAATTCAGCTGCCATGTCTTTTGGCAAACCGCACTCATGTAATTTCAATTCAGGTCCTACTACAATTACCGAACGGCCAGAGTAGTCAACGCGCTTACCTAATAAGTTTTGCCGGAAACGTCCTTGCTTTCCTTTGAGCATATCGCTCAATGATTTAAGCGCACGGTTACCATCAGAACGTACTGCATTCACTTTACGTGAATTGTCGAACAATGAGTCAACGGCCTCCTGAAGCATGCGTTTCTCATTGCGGAGAATTACTTCAGGAGCTTTGATGTCTATCAATCTCTTCAAGCGATTGTTACGGATGATTACACGTCTGTACAAATCATTCAAATCTGACGTGGCAAAACGACCACCATCCAAAGGCACCAACGGGCGCAACTCTGGTGGAATCACTGGCACCATCTTAATGGTCATCCATTGTGGTTTGTTCTCTACTCGTGTATTTGCATCGCGGAAAGCTTCTACCACTTTCAATCTTTTCAATGCTTCTGCTTTACGTTGCTGTGAGGTATCAGTCGCGGCCTGGTGACGAAGCTCATAAGAAAGCTCATCCAACTTCACGCGGCTCAACAACATCTCCAATGCATCGGCACCCATCTTCGCGATAAATTTCTTTGGATCTGCATCATCCAGCAATTGATTCTCGCGAGGGAGTTTATCAACAATGTCAAGGTACTCTTCCTCGGTCAAGAAATCCAAACGGTTAATACCGTCTTCTTCTTTCGTGCCGGGAGCGATTACCACATATCTTTCGTAATAAATAATTTGATCCAACTTTTTGGTAGGCATGCCTAGCAAATAACCGATCTTATTTGGGAGCGAACGGAAATACCAGATGTGTGCAACGGGTACCACCAATTCGATGTGGCCCATACGCTCACGCCTTACTTTTTTCTCAGTAACTTCTACACCGCAGCGGTCACAAATAATTCCTTTGTAACGAATGCGTTTGTATTTTCCGCAATGACACTCCCAATCTTTTACAGGACCGAAAATACGCTCACAAAACAAACCGCCCATCTCAGGCTTGTA
This sequence comes from Cyclobacteriaceae bacterium, assembly GCA_046155095.1. Taxonomy (GTDB): domain Bacteria; phylum Bacteroidota; class Bacteroidia; order Cytophagales; family Cyclobacteriaceae; genus ELB16-189. The sequence goes on along the minus strand of JBJXEB010000042.1, from coordinate 10,556 downwards.
CGTCCTGTAGTTGATGGTTTCAGGTTGCGTGATCTCACCGTGCGAGCTTTCCAAAATAGATTCTGGAGAAGCCAAGCTAATGGTGATCTTAGAGAAGTCGTTGTTGATCTTTTTATTTTTTCTGAAAGACATATTTTTTTATTTAGGGGCGGATCATTATCCGTCTGTAATACATTTTGTCCATCCAAATTTTTGTAGGGACGCAAAATTTTGCGTCCCTACAAAATTTAATCCATCGTAATCTCTAATGCGAGACCACGCAATTCATGTACTAATACATTAAACGATTCTGGTATGTTCGGCTTGCGCATATTTTCACCTTTTACAATGGCTTCATAAGCTTTCGCACGACCAATCACATCATCTGATTTAATCGTCAAGATTTCTTGTAGGATATGAGAAGCACCAAACGCCTCGATCGCCCACACCTCCATCTCACCGAAACGCTGACCACCAAATTGTGCTTTACCGCCCAATGGCTGTTGCGTAATCAATGAATAAGGTCCTATTGAACGTGCGTGCATCTTATCATCCACCAAGTGGCCTAACTTGAGCATGTATGCCATACCAACCGTTACGGGCTGATCGAATTTATCTCCAGTCAATCCATCATATAAATATGTTCTACCAAACTCAGGCAATCCAGCCTCTGTTAACTCTGCTGATACTTGATCCAATGAAGCACCATCGAAAATCGGAGTAGCATATCTGCGACCCAATTTCTTTCCGGCCCACGCCAACACTGTTTCATATATCTGACCCAAGTTCATACGAGAAGGTACACCCAGCGGGTTCAAACAAATGTCCACCGGTGTGCCGTCTTGCAAGAAAGGCATGTCTTCATCGCGAACGATACGTGCTACCACACCTTTATTACCGTGGCGACCTGCCATCTTATCTCCTACTTTCAATTTACGTTTCTTAGCAACATACACTTTTGCTAATTGAACGATACCGGTTGGTAATTCATCACCAACTTCTAATGTAAAGCGCTCTCTCTTGAATGTACCTGCAATCACGTTGCGCCTGTTCAAATAGTTTTTTACCAACTCAGAAACCAAATCATTGGTGTCATCATCGGTTGTCCAACCATCCAGGCTAATATCCACAATCAAATTCACTTCTTCAGGAACGCTATAGTTACTTTCGTCACGATAGATATTCTTGTCGGGGAACAAATTGCTTTCGATCACCTTGCTGGTAAACTTCACGCCTTTCGCAATCAATTCATCGCCAAATTTGTGCTTCACACCTTGACTTGTTTTGCCAGTTAAAAGAGAAGTCAATTTTTTGACCATCTCGTTCTTCAACTCAGTCAAGTTCTTGCTATGACGGTGTTTCAACGCATCCAGTTCTTTCTTCGACTTCGTACGAAGGTCTTTATCCTTTTTAGGACGAGAGAAAAGCTTCGTATCGATCACCACACCTTTCAATGATGGAGGTGCTTTCATCGAAGCATCTTTCACATCACCTGCTTTGTCACCGAAGATCGCTCTTAACAATTTCTCTTCTGGTGTAGGATCGGTTTCTCCTTTTGGTGTGATCTTACCAATCAAAATGTCACCTTCTTTCACTTCCGCGCCCACGCGAATGATACCATTTTCATCTAGATGCTTAATGGCTTCTTCGCTTACGTTTGGAATCTCTGAAGTCAATTCTTCTTCACCACGTTTTGTATCGCGTACTTCCAATTCAAATTCTTCTACGTGAATGGACGTGTAAATATCATCGCGTACCACGCGCTCAGAAATTACAATCGCATCTTCAAAGTTGTAACCTTGCCAAGGCATGTAAGCCACCAGCAAGTTTTTACCCAATGCTAATTCTCCGTTGGCCGTTCCGTAACCTTGGCACAGTGGCTGACCCTTTGTTACCTTATCACCTTTCTTCACTAATGGAGTCAAGTTGATACAAGTATCTTGGTTCGTCCTTCTGAACTTAATTAGGCTGTACGTTTTGTATTCATCATCGAAACGAACTGTCTGCTGCTCTTCAGATACATCATACTTAATAACGATCTTCTTCGCATCCACATATTCTGCCGTTCCGCTCGCTTCTGCTAAAATCAGTGCGCGTGAATCCAATGCGATTCTTCCTTCCAAACCAGTACCAACGATCGGTGCTTCTGCACGCATCAATGGAACTGCTTGACGTTGCATGTTCGAGCCCATCAATGCACGGTTGGCATCATCATGCTCCAAGAAAGGAATCATAGATGCTGCAATCGACACGATTTGGTTCGGTGCAATATCCATGTAGCTGATGTCCTTCGGCTCCACTACCGGGAAGTCACCTTCAAAACGCGCTTTTACTTTTTCGTTATCTAGTTCACCGCCTGTTTTGATCTTCACATTTGCTTGCGCAATGTTATGTGTATCTTCTTCTTCGGCAGTCAGGAATATCACATCTTTTCCTTTCACTTTACCATTCTCAACCTTGCGGTAAGGAGTTTCGATAAAGCCCATCTTGTTCACTTTCGCGTGAACGCAAAGAGAGGAAATCAAACCAATGTTCGGTCCTTCTGGTGTTTCAATGGTACACAAGCGACCGTAGTGCGTGTAGTGAACATCTCGCACCTCAAAGCCTGCACGCTCGCGCGACAAACCTCCTGGCCCGAGTGCCGACATTCTACGCTTGTGAGTAATCTCAGCCAATGGATTGGTTTGATCCATGAACTGTGAAAGTTGATTCGTTCCAAAGAACGAGTTGATCACGGAAGACAACGTCCTCGCGTTGATCAAATCAACTGGTTTGAAATCTTCGTTGTCGCGCACGTTCATTCTTTCTTTGATGGTTCTGGCCATACGTGCCAAGCCCACACCAAATTGAGAATACAATTGCTCGCCAACGGTTCTCACACGTCTATTGCTCAAGTGGTCAATATCATCCACTACGGCTTTCGAGTTGATCAAACCAATCAAATATTTTACAATAAGGATAATGTCCTCCGTAGTTAATACTCTTTGATCGAAGCTAAGATCAAGACCTAATTTTTTATTGATCCTGTAACGACCAACTTCACCTAAGTCATAACGCTTTTCGCTGAAGAACAAGCTCTGGATAATATCGCGAGCTGTTTGTTCATCTGGAGCTTCTGTATTTCTTAATTGACGATAAATTTGTTCTACCGCTTCTTTCTCTGAGTTAGAGTTGTCTTTCGCTAGTGTATTGAAGATGATGTAATAATCAGCTACGTTCACATCTACACGGTGTAGAATCACTGATTTAACACCCGATTCAATAATAGTGTCAACATCTTCGGCAGTGATCACATGATCACGCTCTAGCAACACTTCATTTCTGTCGATAGAAACAACTTCACCTGTATCTTCATCCACGAAATCTTCCGTCCAGGTTTTTAATACCCTTGCGGCCAACTTGCGGTCCACTGCTTTTTTAAGGTTCGGCTTGTTCGCCTCTACTTCTTCGGACAATCCAAAAAGATCGAGGATGTCTTTATCCGTACCATAACCAATTGCGCGAAGCAAGGTGGTTACTGGGAATTTTTTCTTACGGTCGATGTACGCATACATCACCGCATTCACATCCGTTGCAAACTCTATCCAAGAACCTTTGAATGGGATAATCCGCGCAGAATAAAGTTTCGTTCCGTTGGTGTGTTTGCTCATGGCGAAAAACACCCCTGGTGAACGATGCAATTGCGATACAATCACGCGCTCAGCACCGTTGATCACGAACGAACCTTTTTCCGTCATGTACGGAATATTGCCCAAGAAAACTTCTTGCTCAATTGTTTGGAAATCTTCGTTGTCCTCGTCATTACAGGTAAGGCGAAGTTTCGCCTTCAAAGGCACAGAGAAAGTCAAGCCTCTATCGATACACTCATCCACATCATACTTGGGTGGATCAATTGTATAGTCAACAAACTCCAGCACGAAGTTCTCGCGGGAGTCTGCGATAGGGAAGTTCTCTGCAAATACTTTGAAGAGGCCTTCATTCTGACGCCTTTCGGCAGCCGTTTCTATCTGCAAAAAATCTTTGAACGATTGAAGTTGGATATCCAAAAAGTCAGGATACTCCAATACTTTTTCGATTGATGAAAAATCAATCCGATTATTTGTTGTCTTCTTTGCCAAGGTGCGTACAGTTTAAAATTTTCCCGGATAAGACTCTACTTAAAACCAACCAACTACGAGGGTACAAGTATAAATAGGCAAACCCCAACCCTATTTGCATAGGAATGGGGCCTGAAATACCTTTTCAGACGGTACCGATCGCCTTCAAGAATTATTTCAACTCTACGTCAGCGCCTGCTTCAGTAAGTTGCTTCTTGAGGTTTTCTGCTTCGTCTTTTGGCAAGCCTTCTTTGATTGTTTTGGGAGCTCCGTCAACCATGTCCTTTGCTTCTTTCAAGCCAAGACCGGTCAATTCTTTCACCAGCTTCACAATTTGTAATTTATTTGCACCAGCCGCTTTCAACACAACATCAAAGTTGGTTTTTTCAGCAACCGCAGCAGCACCACCGCCAGCCGCAGGGCCTGCCATAACAGCAGCAGCCGCAGGCTCGATGCCATGAGTTTCTTTCAAATAAGAAGCTAATTCGTTTACTTCTTTAACGGTAAGTTCTACCAGTTGATCCCCTATTGCTTTTACGTCAGCCATGATTGTAAGTGTTTAAAATTAAAATTCAGTTATTGTTTTCTTTCTTCCAGTGCCTTCACTAATCCAGCTACTGTATTTTTTCCGCTCAATAAAGCAGACAATACATTCTTGGCAGGTGATTGCAACAAGGAAATAATTTCTCCTAGCAACTCGTTCTTCGATTTCAGATTCACGAGCGTATCTAAATGTTCTTCTCCCACAAAAATGGTGGACTCAACAGAAGCACCTTTCAATCCCGGCTTGCCTTCCAACTTCATGCGATATTCCTTTATCACTTTAGCGGGGGCATTGCCAGAGTCTTTTGAAAAGATGACACCTGAAAATCCGTGGAGCACTTGAAATAATTCTTCGTAATTACCCTTCTGTTTTTCCAGTGCTTTGCGGATCAATGTGTTTTTATAAACACGATATTCCACACCTGCCTTAAAGCACATTCTGCGGAACGCATTGATCTGAGCCACTGTTAAGCCAGAAGCATCGGTAATATAGAAGTGGTTGTTTTGTGAAAATTTCACAGCCAAGTCTTCGATAATAATTCCTTTTTCTTCTTTGGTCATTGTCTTAAAAAATTATAGACCCTTTTTTTAAATAGAGCTTGAATCAACTTTGATGCCCGGGCTCATCGTGGAAGACAGGGAAATACTTTGTAGGTATGTGCCCTTCGAAGAAGCGGGTTTCAACTTAACTACAGTATTGATAAGTTCAGCAGCATTCTCTTTTATTTTGTCTGCGCTGAAGGAAGCCTTACCCACACTTGCATGAATGATTCCTTGTTTGTCAATTTTGAAGTCAACTTTACCCGCCTTTACCTCTTTCACTGCTTTTCCTACTTCAAGGGTAACTGTTCCTGACTTCGGGTTTGGCATCAAGCCGCGTGGGCCTAATACTTTACCTAACCTACCTACTTTCGCCATTACGGTTGGCATGGTGATGATCACATCAACATCTGTCCAACCCGCTTCAATCTTTTGGATATAATCGTCCAACCCTACGTGCTCAGCACCAGCATCTTTTGCTTCCTGTGCTTTGTCAGGCGAGCATAACACCAATACGCGCACAACTTTTCCCAAACCGTGTGGAAGCGAAACTACACCGCGCACCATTTGATCTGATTTCTTAGGGTCGATACCCAAACGGATATCCACATCTACAGAAGGATCAAACTTAGTGAAGGTGATATCCTTCAATACTTTTGCTGCCTCCTCCAAAGTATAAACTTTGTCAGGATTGTATTTGGCGAGAACCGCCTTTCTGTTTTTTGAAATTCTTGCCATATTCTTTTTCAGTTAACAGTTATTGGTTAATAGTTAATCAGATCTATTTGTTCCTGATAACTTTCAACTTTTAACTAATTTCTCTATTTCTTATCCCAAGGGGCTGCTCCACTTACTATTACCCCCATGCTGCGCGCAGTGCCCGCAATCATTTTCATTGCTGAATCAATTTTGAATGCATTCAAGTCAGGCATTTTCAATTCTGCTATCTTCTTGATCTGATCCCAAGAGATCGAACCTACTTTAGCACGGTTAGGCTCTTTAGAACCTTTTTGAATTTTGATCGACTCCATAATAAGTACTGCCGCTGGAGGCGTTTTGATCACAAAGTCAAACGACTTGTCGTTATAGATAGTAATCAATACTGGAAGAACTTGACCAGGTTTATCTTGTGAGCGAGCATTGAACTGCTTACAAAAATCCATGATGTTCAAACCTTTTGAACCCAAGGCAGGACCAATTGGAGGGGCTGGATTAGCAGCACCGCCCTTCACCTGCAACTTTAAATAACCTATTACTTCCTTTGCCATAAAACCGCGATTAACTCAATATTTTATTACTCCATTTTTTCTACCTGCATGTAACTGAGTTCTACTGGCGTATTGCGTCCAAATATCTTCACCATTACATTCAATTTCTTCTTGTCTTCAAAAATCTCTTCTACTGTTCCTGTGAATCCACTGAAAGGACCATCCATCACCTTCACCCCTTCTCCTTTAATAAACGGAGTCTCCAACTTCACTTCAAACTGATCGATCTGCTCTACTTTACCTAAGATGCGGTTCACTTCAGATTGCCTCAATGAAACTGGCTCCTTGTTAGTAGCACTCGAGCCATTGTTACCCAAAAAGCCAATCACACCCGGGATATTATTAACAGTATGGTAAGCTTCGCCATTTGATAAATCGGCAGAAACCAACACATAGCCTGGAAAGAAATTTCTTTCTCTCACACGTTTTTTGCCGTTGCGCATCTCATACACCTTCTCAGATGGGATCAGCACCTCTGGTATGAAGCTCGTTAGCTTCGACCGCTCGATCTCTGTTTCCAGGTAAGATTTGATCTTCTTCTCCTGTCCACTTACCACCCTAAGCACATACCATTTTAATTCTCCTGCAATTGCTGCCATGTCTTAGAATTCTTTGTAAAACCAAGTCAAAGCATTCTTAAAACCTAAATCAAAAACACCGATCACCAAAGCGAAAATCAATGAAGCCACCAATACCAAGATGGCACTGCTCTGCAATTCATTGAACTTTGGCCATGTGACCTTGTTACGGATCTCATCAATTGACTCGATGATATAGTTTTTAAGCTTTTCCATTCTCTTTCATTTGCACGGGTGGAGAGACTCGAACTCCCAGCCAACGGTTTTGGAGACCGCTACTCTACCAATTGAGCTACACCCGTTTATTGCTTAGTTCAACTCCCCTTTTGAACGTATTTCTCCAACCCTAAATTCAAAAGGACTGCAAATGTATGGGAAAAGGTCATAAAACAAAAACGTTTCTGAGAAAAATGTGGGAAAGGTGGTGAGTTTGATTATCAGTTGGTTAGCAATTGGGGCCTTCACCTAGGTAGAGGCTAATGGAGCATCAAAAAACAGTGGATTTTATTTCTTGGGCGGCTGGCGAGGCGCCACGGGCTATCCGTTACAAGTCCTCGCTCTCCCGATAGCTATCTGGATCGCTGTGGGCTTTCCACTACCCTGCCGCGAGGGTTCTCCATAATCTTGAGACTTACTTCTAGGATTGTTCCTTACGGCCTTACCTAATAGGCTGATACACTTGGTCTCTTACTCAAAAATACTGCGTACATCCAACTCAAAACCTTTTGCGGTTTCAGCTTTTAGTATGCCCTCGATAAAAATGTGCGAGAGCTGAAATTCGTTGTCGGTGTTAATGTACTGCTCCAAACTGGCCTTGTCGGCATCAATGATCCAGTATTCCTTCACGCCATGCGATGCGTAATCCCTGAACTTGATGTTGCGATCATTTTTTTCGGTAGAGTCAGAAAGTATTTCCACCACCAAGTCAGGCGCAGGGAAGTGCATTTGCTGCGGTGTGAACAGTCTTGATTTTTCTTTTGAGAAAAATACAATATCAGGCTCATAGTCATTTCTCGTGAGCGAGATCATTACTTTCTCAACACCCTCTTCACCCAAGTCATGCTTTTTTGCGTAGCTACTCAACTCACGTGACACATTCATGGATACTTTCCAATGCCTTCTCATCACTGGCGAATGGTAAACAATGGCACCATTGATAAATTCCGCTTTTACATTCTCATGTATAAGTTCGTAGAATTCATTTCTCTTCTGGGCTTCCTCCCTCATTTCTTTTTCAAGACGGTCGAGGATGATGGCCAACTCGGGGAGTTGCCTCAGTTCAGCTATTTTTTCAGAAACGGCATTCATCGCATCTCAAATTTTCTGCAAAAAAGATAAACGTTTTTACTTTAAGGCCAATCCATCAAAATAATGGATGCACCGACAAAAAATCGCCACCCTCTTAAGGGCAGCAATTTTGTTGATAAAAAACTTAACCCTTAAGAAAAAGTGAAACGAACGCCTTTTGTAATAAGAATCGGGTTTACAAAAAGAGAAGGGTCATTGGAGCTTTTAGAGATGCCCCTTATTTAGATTAGTAGTAAAATTACTACCTTTGTGGAATCACGAAAATAAGAATGGATGAAGTCATCTGAGTTCCATAGAAAAATCCGAAGAAGTTGATGGAGATATATAAAGGCGGAGGGAAGCCATTATATCTATGAAAAGAGCGGCAGATATTACCCAGTCCCGTTTCATGGGTCAAAAGAAATAGGGGAGGGGTTACGAAGAAAAATAATTAAAGAAATGGGATTACAATTGTAAGCTAAAAAGTGATGCTATGAAACAAGTAAGAATCGTTATTGAGAAAACAAAAGACCACTATGATGCTTATGCTGAAAACGTAGAGGGCGTTTATGGCGGAGGCAAAACATCAGAAGAAGCCAAGCAATCTATTGTTGAGGCTATCGAACTTTTAAAAAAATATAACAAGCGCGACAACATTCCAATGATCTTGAAAGGAGAATACAAATTAGTTTTTCGGTTTGATACGGAAAGTCTGCTCAACTACTACAAAGGAGTTTTCTCGAACTCAGCCCTTGAGCGAATTACTGGCATCAACCAACGTCAGTTGCAGCACTATGCTTCAGGCTTGAAGAAGCCCCGTGAAGTTCAACTAAGAAAAATAGAAAACGCTCTCCATAAATTGGGAGGCGAGCTACTAGCGGTACAACTTTAGATTTATAAAAGATACGAATACGTCATTCTTGTGCTCCGAAAATTTCCAAAAAAAATCGCCACCCTTTTCAGAGTAGCGATTTTAATTATAGAAAACTTTAATACTTAGTCTAATATCTCAGTCACCTGACCAGATCCTACAGTACGGCCACCTTCGCGGATAGCGAAGCGAAGACCTTTCTCCATAGCGATCTTGTTGATCAATGCTACTTCGATGGACACGTTATCGCCAGGCATTACCATTTCTACACCAGCAGGAAGTGTACACTCACCTGTTACGTCTGTGGTACGGAAATAAAACTGAGGACGGTATTTGTTAAAGAATGGAGTATGACGTCCACCTTCTTCTTTGCTCAATACATAAACCTCTGCTTTGAATTTAGCATGTGGCGTAACAGTATTGGGCTTGCAAATAACCATACCACGGCAGATTTGCTCCTTTTCAATACCGCGCAACAACAAACCTACGTTGTCACCCGCTTCACCTCTGTCAAGGATTTTGCGGAACATCTCCACTCCAGTGATGGTAGAAGTCAAGTTTTCGGCACCCATTCCAAGGATTTGAACTGGATCGCCAGTTTTGATGATACCACGCTCAATACGGCCAGTAGCAACAGTACCACGGCCAGTGATCGAGAACACATCCTCTACAGGCATCAAGAAATCTTTATCGATCAAACGGATAGGGATAGGAATGAAGTTATCCACAGCATCCATCAATTCTTCTACTTTGGTAACCCATGCTGGCTCTCCGTTCAATGCACCTAATGCAGAACCACGGATAACAGGCATTGTATCGCCAGGGAAGCTGTAATAAGTCATCAATTCACGAACTTCCATTTCAACTAGGTCAAGCAATTCAGTATCATCAACCAAGTCAACCTTGTTCATGAACACTACAAGAGCAGGCACACCTACCTGACGAGCCAAAAGAATGTGCTCGCGAGTCTGTGGCATAGGACCATCAGTAGCAGCTACCACTAAGATAGCACCGTCCATTTGCGCAGCACCCGTAACCATGTTTTTTACATAGTCAGCGTGGCCTGGGCAGTCAACGTGCGCATAATGTCTTTTAAGGGTTGCGTATTCTACGTGCGAGGTGTTGATGGTAATACCTCTTTCTTTTTCTTCAGGAGCATTGTCAATGGACGAGAAATCGCGCATTGAAGCTAAACCTTTAGAAGCAAGAACTTTTGTGATTGCAGCAGTAAGAGTGGTTTTACCGTGGTCAACGTGACCAATGGTTCCAATGTTTACGTGCGGTTTCGAGCGGTCAAAATTTTCCTTTGCCATATTGAAATCTAATTAAAGTTTAAAAGTGTATAAATTATTAAAATAGTTACTATTCTAAGCTTCTTTTACAAAGCATACAC
>JBJXEB010000041.1:0-24730 GCA_046155095.1 Cyclobacteriaceae bacterium | reverse complement strand
TTTTATCTAAAATGGTAGTGCGCGTAGGGTCCAAATAAAAAGTAGGCTTGCGCTCTCGGTTACCGATGTACAAGAAGTAATAGCCAAACACAATGGTGATGGCAATGGAAATCATCGAAGTGATAATAATATCCTTCGACCGTTGAAACATGGATTCGGTACTTTTTGCTGGCATAGGCGTAAAAATACGATTGTTAAGTTAAATCATTTGTGGCAATTTTTAGAATAAATCGTTGATCGTATTCTTTTTGCCGTGAATCGCCCACAATAAAAATAACCGAAACTGTAACATTTGGAATTTTTGTGTCTCTAAAGGGCAAACAAAAATTAATACACCATGAAACCATGTAAACTGCTAGTTGCGATTGCGCTTTTTCTACTCATACAGATAAACTCTCTTGCCCAAAACGCAAAGTCCTTTTCTATTGTAAAAACAGGAAGTGGAAAACAGAACATTATTTTTATTCCTGGCTATTCTTGCTCTGGCAAGGTGTGGGACGAAACCCTGCAAACCATATCTAAAAATTATACGTGCCATGTAATTACTTTTAGTGGATTTGCTGGTGAAAAACCTCAAGCAAATCCTATCTTGGCTACATGGGTATCCGATTTGGCAACTTATATTAAGGAAGAAAAAATCAGCAAACCAATTGTAATTGGGCACAGCCTTGGAGGAGGAATCGCTGCATGGCTCGCTGCTGATTATCCTTCGCTTCTTTCTAAAATAATAATTGTAGATGCGCTCCCTAGCTTGTCTGCATTCTACAACCCATCGTTCGTGGCACAGCAAACACTAGATTGCAGTCCGTTTGTAAAACAGTTTACTGCAATGAATGACGAGCAGTTTTATGCCATGCAAAAAACAAATATGCCCATGCTGTTATCCAATGCTTCTAAACTAGAAACTGTGATCGGCTGGAGTGTAAAAAGTGATCGCAACACATTGGCGCAAATCTATTGTCAGTTTTTAAACACCGATCTTCGCAGTAAGCTTTCATCAGTTACCTGTGAGGCATTGGTAATGCTGGAACCTTCGTTCAAACAAAATGATGCAGGTATTCAAGAGCAGTATAAATTGCTAGCCAATAAAACCATTAAGTATGCTAGCAAAGGTTTGCACTTTATCATGTACGATGACCAAGAATGGTTTTTGAATGAACTAAAACAGTTTTTGATAAAATGACATTTGAGGAAATCCATCAACAGTATTCTTTAAAAATATTCCGCTTGTGCATGGGGTATGTGAACGATCACGACCATGCACAAGATTTGGTTCAGGAAACGTTTATTTCGATCTGGCAAAATTTAGAAACTTTTCGCCATGAGGCGAGCATTGGTACTTGGATATTTCGGATTGCGTCCAATCATTGCCTTCGTGCCATCAAGAGAGAAGGCAGAATTACAAAAACAGCACTGCACAATGATATCAAAGAAGAGAAAGAAGAGGGTGGTGATGAGAAAATACAATTTCTGTACAAATGCATTTCAGAATTGAAAGAAACGGAGCGGATCATCATCTCCTTAGTATTGGAAGATTTACCACAGGCTGAGATCGCCTCGATCACAGGTATGACCGAAGGAAACGTAAGAGTAAAAGTGCATCGCATCAAAGAACTGCTATCAAATAAATTTACTGAACATGGAAAATTTTAATGAGCTAAAGGAAATCTGGCAACAAAAAAGCTCGAAGCAGCCATTGGATCTCAACCAGACTATAAAATTGGCTGATGCGTATCGCAAAAAGCAGGTAATGAAAACCGTTAGTGCCTTTATTATGCTTCTTACCACTTTTGGCATTATTCTGTATGTAGCAATCGACTATCCATCTCAATTGATCATCACCAAAATTGGATTTGCCTGTGTACTGCTGGCCATTGCTGGCTCATTGTTTTTTATCACTGACATGGTGAGTGTGCTTTTCAAGAAAGAGAATACGGTAAGTGATAACAAAACCTATTTGAATCGGCTAATGGAATTTCAACGAAAGCAAAGTTTCATTCATGCCAAAGGAATATCTATTTATTTTATCTTGCTTTCCGGGGGGCTTGCATTATTGATGTACGAGATCACCCGAAGGAACGTATCCTTTGCCATTGGTGCTTACTTGGTAACGAGTGCTTGGATTGCCTTGAACTGGTTTTACTTTCGGCCAAAGACCATCAAAAAACAAAAACAAAAAGTAAAAGAGGTGATTGATCGTTTGAAGGAAATGGAAAAGCAGCTCTCCTAAATTTTAAAACTAAGTATCTTCGCTTCAAAAGCACACAATGTAGGTGTACATCTGGTAGACAGTAGCAATTAGCCATGATTTATTGCAGAGGCGGGATATTAAAAACCAACAAGGGTTACTATCTTTCGCGTTCGATGAACTAATAACACTATTTGTCTAAATGATACGCTTTAAAATTATTGTTTGCGGCTTTTTTATCCTTTCAGGAATGACCGCTCATTCACAGAAAAGGTTTACCACCGATAAAGGCGAAATGGTCTTTACTTCTAATGCCAAGCTTGAGGTGATCAAAGCCACCTCCAACAAAATTCAAGGATTGGTTGACCCCGCCAATGGACAATTCGCTTTTGTTGTTAAAGTCCAATCCTTTGAGGGCTTCAACAGCAATCTTCAAAAGGAGCACTTCAATGAAAAATACATGGAATCAGAAAAATTCTATGATGCAACTTTTACAGGTAAAATTATTGAAGAGATCGACTACACCCAAGATGGCACATACGATGTACGCGCCAAAGGCACGCTCACGATTCACGGCAAGAAGCAATCGCGAATTATTCCAGGCAAGTTGAAAATTGAAAAGGGCACTTTAAAGATCGAATCAAATTTTACCGTGCCGATAGCGGACCATGATATTAAAGTACCGCAAATTGTAAACGAAAAGATAGCCACTGAGATTTTTGTGAAATTGAATGTGGTCATGATCCAGAAGTAAAGAATACTCTTCAGTTGGATTCATTAAAGTTTGAGGTGCGATTTTGTGCCTCGTAATTTGCACTTCGTACTTTTACAATACTGCCGAGAATCAATTTGTCACAAACGCTACTTTGCCAAAAAATCAATTTGCAGAGTGCGCTCTGATGCCTTAACTTGGAAAGTTTAAAGGCCAACTAATGACAAAAGCGATAAAGACACTCGTGCAAAAAACGGATGTCGTCCTGATGGGTGCAGGCATTATGAGTGCTACCTTAGGGATGATCCTCAAAGAACTAAATCCCGATATTACCATCCAGGTTTTTGAGCGGCTAGACCAAGCAGGCACAGAAAGTTCTGATGCGTGGAACAACGCAGGCACAGGCCACTCGGCCTTTTGCGAATTGAATTACACACCACAAAAAGCAGATGGCTCTATCGACATTTCTAAAGCGATAAAAATTGCTGAGTCATTTGAAATATCAAAAGAATTTTGGGCGCACCTCGTGCAAATGAATTACTTGCCCATCCCTTCTAATTTTATTTCTCCCATCCCGCACGTTAGTTTTGTTTGGGGAGAGGACAATGTGAATTACTTGAGAAAAAGATACACCGCGCTGCAAGGCAATCCACTCTTCAAGCACATGACCTACACCGAAGACCGTGCGCTGATGACAGAGTGGGCACCGATTGTTATGCGAGGCCGTGATCCAATACAACCTGTGGCTGCCACACGCATGGAGATTGGAACGGACGTGAATTTTGGAGAACTCACTCGAAGTATGTTCAGTCAATTGAACAAAATGCCTGGCGTCACTATCCATTATAACGTAGAAGCACTCGACCTCGACCCAGATGGTAAGGGTGGCTGGGATGTGTTTATAAAAAATCTGCTCAGTGATGAAAAGGATAAAGTCAACACAAAGTTTGTTTTCATTGGCGCGGGCGGAGCAACGTTACATTTATTAAAACGCGCAGAGATAGAAGAGCGAAAAGGGTATGGTGGTTTTCCTGTAAGCGGCCTGTGGTTGAAATGTTTGAACGAAGAATTAATCCAAAAGCATCACGCCAAAGTGTACGGCAAGGCCACAGTGGGTTCACCACCCATGTCGGTGCCGCATATTGACACACGCATCATTGATGGAAAGAAAGAACTTTTGTTTGGCCCTTTCGCAGGTTTCTCAACTAAGTTTTTGAAAAACGGCTCGTTGTTCGATTTACCCAAGTCGATTGGCTTTGACAATGCCATCCCCATGATTTTTGCTGGGATGAAAAATATGCCGCTCACTAGATATTTAATCGAGCAAGTGCGCCAAACACCAGAGCAACGGTTGGAGGCATTGAAAGAATATGTCCCCTTCACCAAACTAGAAGATTGGGAACTATTGGAAGCGGGTCAACGTGTGCAGGTGATCAAGAAAGACAAAGAAGCAGGAGGCGTGTTAGAATTTGGAACGGAGATAGTTGTTTCAAAAGATGGAACGGTGGCCGCTTTGTTGGGCGCATCGCCAGGCGCATCTACAGCCGTAGCAGTCATGCTAGGGATTTTACCCAAGTGTTTTAAAAAAGAAAGTCAGTCTCAAGTGTGGCAAGATAAATTGAAGGCGATGGCGCCTTCGTTTGGCAAATCACTGTCGCAAGACGAAAAATTGTTGCAAGAGAGTAGAGAACGAACGAGTACGATTTTGGGGTTGATCAAGAAGTAAATTTTGAGGTAACTGTCAATATGGAAAGCAGATCTCTACTTATTCAAAAAAGGCTTTATCGATTCCCAAACAGCGGGAAAGTTGCAATAGAAAACCACATGATGGCATCCTGGGATAATGGAGAGCTGCGATCCGCGAATGGATTTGGCGCACTTTACAATAGCTTCAGTAGAATTGTAATCATCGCGATCTCCTGCTAGGATAAGTGTAGAGCATTTTATTTTTTCAAAAGTTTCGGTGCTGATAAAATCAGCATCGTAAAGCTTATTTAATTTCGAGAGACATTCGCCCCAGCGCTTCGGCTCTGGCATTAACGAAACGCGTGAGGCAAAGAATGCCGAGTCACTTTTCATTAAGCTTTCCACAGTATAATTCAATTTTCTTCCAAGAGTGCTAGTCAAAGGGAAATCGCCTGCGCCAATGGCAATCAGTTTACTTACCAACTCAGGATGGAGAGCGGCCAACTTCAAACCACTGAATGCGCCATCACTAAACCCCAACACAACTACACTGTCTTTGGTAATACTTCTGATTATTTTGTAGGCATCTTCCGCTCGCTGCCGATAGGTAAACGGCTCTCGACCAATTTCTGATTTTCCGTGGCCACGGGTGGCGATACAAATTACCTGATAGTGTTCAGCAAGTTGGGGCATGAAATTTTCAAACTCATCAATGTATCCATAAACCCCACCGTGCAGCATAACGAGTGGTTTGCCTTTGCCATAAATTTCATAATACAGTTTTGCATCGCCAACATTAAAGTAATGTCCTGCTTGGGGATTGTTTCCGTAAGGAATTTTTTGACCGAATGCAGAAAGGGTTACGCATAATAGTAAATGGATTACTGCGATCTTTTTCATTGGTGTTCAATTTAACATTACAAATTTAAGAATCACTCGTTCACTCCAATTTTTAGTCTTTCAAAAACTAAAGATGAAAACCTTTGCACTCCTGTTCTTATACACTCTTCATCAACCATAAAATTTGGAGCGTGAATCATAGCGATCATTCCTTTCTCAAAATTAGAGCCTCCAAAAAAGAAATATACGCCAGGTACTTTTTGTTGAAAATAGGAGAAGTCATCATTCGAAAAAGGTATCTGCCCATAATCCATAGTAACAGTTCCTTTGCCATACATTTCATCCAATGTATTTATGGCAATAGTAGTGAGTTTTGGATCATTTTGAATCGTTGGATTTTCTTTAAAAAATGTTACGGAAATTAATCGGTCGGATAAACCTTGACTTTCAATTACTTTTTCTATTGTGGGAATAATATTTTTCAATTTGGCCTTATCAGTTTCGTATACATCTGCTTCTAAAACCAGTGCGTCATTTTTGGAATAACTTATAAAATTCTCATCCATAATGAAATAGTCTTTAAATATAGTAGTTGGACTGGCAAGCCCATCCTTGGGGTCAAGAGCATGTTGAATTTCCCAAGGCTTACTGTTATTGGTAGTTCGAGTAAGCGTACTGCGAATTTTTGAATAGAGTTCAGTTAATTTTTCCTTCGTTAAGCTATTTTTAAACTGAATTCGAATTCCTTTTTGATAAGCATACATTTCATTTGCCTTTACCATTATCTGCCCAACTGGAAACGGTGTAATATGAAGTCCATAAATTTCACTTGGACTTATTTTAGAAAACAGTTTATTATCCACCATGCCTTTCCCTCCTTTAAATGACTCCTCTTCTGGTTGAAAAATAAAATAGACGGTGCCTTGTAAGTCCTTTTTATTCTTTGCCAATACTTCGGCAATGCCTAACGCAATTGCCATGTGTACATCATGCCCACAACCATGCTGCACACCTTTCACGGTAGATTTGAAGTCAACATTGTCAGGAAAGTCGTTTGGCAATGCGTCCATATCAGCTCGCCAAGCAATGCTTTTTCCTTTTTTTGCTCCTTTTAAAATGCCAATAATTCCATAACCATAAATGTCAGTTTTGACTTCAAGTCCCAGGCTCAACAGATATTGTTTGATAAATTCTTGTGTTTGTTTTTCCTTGCCTGCCAATTCTGGTTTTTCGTGCAGGGTTCTTCTAACTTTAACTAGCTTGTCGAAAATTTTGTCCGTTTCAAGTTTAATTGATTCATGGGTTAAGTTCGCCTTTGTGGATTGTTGGCAAGTAGCGTTTTGTTGGTAAGCCACAACAATTGCGAAGGAAAGGGAAACTAGAAATTTCATTTTCATTTTGAGTATGGGATTTTGGTTTGAAAAATATTAGTTCATCGCATAGGACAGAATATGTGTTACTCAGGTTGCAAGAATTTATATTTATTTAAAAATTAAAGGAAGAACTGCCAATACCGAAGTGACAACTTTCATTTTTTGCAAAGTCGGGATGTTTTGAAAATTGTTTCTGACACAAAAGTGTCAAAATGAATTTTGAGACAATTTTTTTCTTATTCTGGTAAGGGATTGTCTCTCTATGCCAAGGAAAGATGAGAGGTAAGATAAGGACACCCTGTTGAACAAGTTGGGATTTCTTTTAATAAAATCAAGATATCTGGTTTCAGCTCGACTCAAGAAGGTTACAACAAGTTTCCGAATATAGAAAGCTGTTGTAGGTTAATGGCAACGTTAGCAGCAGTGCCCTTTATCGTCTACAGTTAAAGTCATTAGTCTCTTTGAATTGACTCCTTTATAATTCTCTCAATTGAAGGCTGATGCATGTCCCACTTTTCATTCGGGATTTTGTCGCCCTTGTAATAGACTTTTGTAATTTTCTCTTTTCGTTTTACAATAGTATAACCCTCGCCATAGTAAACACCAATATCGCCCGATAGGTAAACGCCTTTTTTGTTCGCATCATAAGGTATTTTACCATTTATCTCGACAGGTTCGCTCTCCAGTTGATGAGGTTTAGGACGTGGCAGAGGTTGTGGACTTGGATGTGGGTTAGGTTGCTCGGTTGGGCTTTCCTTATCTTGTTGTTCAATGAGTTGATTTACTCGGTTTAAATATTTTCCGAAGTCATTTTTGGAAATCTTTGCAGCGTTAATCTTTAACTCATCGATAACACCGTTCATTTTTCTCGCTTGAAACAATGTATCGTTTAACTTAAAAGTATAATCGATAAACTGCTTACCATTTTTAGTTCCTACTTTCGAAAACATAGTGCCTTCATTGTACTTGCTTTTTGCTTGGGCAAATGATATGCTGCTAAATGAACTAAGGATTAAAAATGGAAACAAAAATTTCATAGTTTTTTCGGTTAATTAACGCTCCGCTTACTTGAGCCTTTTGAGTTGCCTTTTCGCATTTCCATTATTGGGGTCTAGCTCAAGGGAACGCTTATAATTTTTAATGGCGAGTGCTTTGTCTCCAATAGTCATGTACGCTTCGCCAAGGCTATCGTGTGCGTTACCGCTTTGAGGGTATAGGCTGACATTCAATTTGAAAATCTCAATAGCCTCTTTAACCTTTTCTTGTTGTATAAGCGTATAACCCCACGAATTTAGTTCAACTTCGGTCAGTCTATAAGTAGGGTCTTTAGCTTTTAATTCATCTGCAATTTTCTGAGCTTGATCGAAGCCACGCTTCATTAACTCTGCCCTGAGTTTCTTGGCAGCTGGCGACAATCCAAATCCAGTAGATGCTTTCATGCCTGGAACGTAAAAGCCTGCTACTTCATCTATGAATGTTTCAGGAAAGCTAGCCAGCTTATTGCTAAGAATAATTACCGTTAAATCATCTTCTGGGTAAACGAAAAATGCTGACCGTGCACCTCCCACCCCTCCGATTGCTGGATGTTCAACGCGAATTTTTACTGGCCATCCTAAAGCATACCCATTTACAATACCACTTAAACCTCCATAAGTTCCATCGTTAAGAACGCCTGGAGTCCATAATGTGGTAAGGCTCTGCTTTTGTTTTAGTATTTGACCATTTTGCAAAGCAATTACCCATTTCGCAATTTCCTCTGCAGTGCTATTGAGCCCCGCAGCTGTTAACGATGGCTTCGGGAATTCTTCAATGGTAATTTTGAATTTACCATTGCTATGAACATACGATTTTGCCCTTGGTACTTCCTTATCATAGGTAGTTTGAGTCATCCCCGCAACAGCAAATTGATTCTCTTTAATGAATTGTGTAAACGGTTTGCCGCTAAGCTTGTCAATAATCAATCCCAACAATATAAAGTTTGTTTGATTGTATCTGAATTTTTCGCCTACTGGAAACTCTATTGGAAACTTCAGTGTTTTGTTCCATCCTTCGTCACCTATCTCCTTCACTAGCCATTCTTCGGTTTGAGTGTCAACTGCGTCAGGTATTCCCGAAGTATTATTCAACAAGTTTTGAATTGGCACTTTACCCCATGCCTGAGGCAGGTCATCCAGATAGCGCGACAAAGGTGCTGTAATATCCAATTTCCCAGCTTCAACTAATTGCATAATGGCCACTCCAGTGAACGATTTCGTAATTGAGTTGATTGGGAAAATTGTTTGGTTAGTTGCCTTCACCGAATTCTCCAAATCAGCAAAACCATAAGTGTTCAACTTAATAATTTTTCCATGTTGGACAATCGCAAACTGAAGACCTGGGATATTCCGATCGCGCATTTCCTTGAGTAAAAAAGCATCTACACTATCCGTTAGCTGCTCTTGACTGTAAAAAATTGAAGGAATTATAAACAGAGCTGCAGCAGCGGCAATTCGAAAATTCATTTTTTAAGATTTTAGGTTGAGAATGATTTACTCCTTGCAACGTTCATTTGTGGACGATGGTGTGTCAAAAACGGATAAGCTTACTGGCAATTACCGAGAATAGTAGAAATTTTTGTTTCATATCTGATTTATTTATCAGGCAAAGTCGCGATGTTTTGAAAATCATTCCTGACACAAAAGTGTCAAAATGAATTTTGAGACAATTTTTTTCTTATTCTGGTAAGTGATTGTCTCTCGATGCCGAGGAAGGATGAGAGGTAAGATATGGACACCCGGTTAAACAAGTTAGGATTTCTCTTGATAAATTCCAGATATCTGGTTTGAGCACTATCAAACAGAAAGCTCTCAATTCGTCTTTGTTGGCCTTTCAATATCTCTTCTGCGATTAATCTGCCACAGCGTTCTATATTCGGATACTTGTCGTAACCCTCTTGAATATGTTTGTATGAGAGATTGACCATAAAGGTAGGCTCAATACACTGAAAATAATACTTACTCGGTGTCTGCGTGATGAATGCTGCATAGTGGGTGGCATACTTGTTTTCTCTTATGAAACCAACGGAAATTTCATTGCCCTTTTTATCAATATAAAATGCACGTACTAAACCTGAGAATACAAATCCAATTTCATTTTGAACGGTATTGGCGCGGATGTAAAAATGCTTTGGCTCTAATTCAGAAACCGTCAGGCCGCTCCTCAAATAATTTAAATCAACTTTTGTCACTTTGGGACAAAGCGTTTTCATTGAAGCTAAATAGGCGTTAATGGCGGTTTCCAATTTTATGTCAAAAACATTCTTGCTGATTTTTTATTTAGATAAAATTTCACTTCGGTCTTTTCATCATTTTCTGCCAGTCAAATTTATCTTTATCGGCTGTGTTTCGTTTCGATAAATCGGAGAGTTGGGCATTTATCTTTTCTTTGCCTAACCAATTTCCGTTTACAAAAACCCCAGCAATTTTTTTCGCGTTTCTTATGTCATCCAGTGGATTTTCATTTAGCAAAACAAGGTCAGCAAGTTTGTTCGGTTCAATAGTTCCTGTTAATTTTTCTATGCCGAGCCATACTGCAGGAAGTCGTGTTGCAGAAGTTAAAGCCTCCTCATTTGTTAGTCCTGCTTGTACTAATAATTCCAACTCATCGTGCAATGAAAACCCAGGCACAACGGCTGAAGTACCAGCATCGGTACCTGAAACTATCGGCACGCCCGCTGCTTTACACGCCTTTACTAATAGAAGATGAAATTTAACAAACTTCTCAAAGTGGGCTACATTTTCTGGGCTAGACATTTTATTGTATTTATTGGCTGTAAGCCATTTGCTTTGCAAGAGCGGATGCACATATTGGAGCGTTGACAAATTCTTAAGTCCGTCTAATGAACGAACCTGACTGGCAATCCATACCATTGTAGTTAATGTAGGCGAAAGCCAAGTGCCGTTATCTTTCAATAATTGCGCCATCTGTTGTGCTTCTTGTTCGCTATAATCAACACAATGCTTTGCCAATTCCTCTGCATGTGCCACCATTCCAAAATGAGGAACAAAAGCTTCTTTCAACTTGCCTTGAAAAGCATCGGGTATATGCCCAATTGTTTTTAAACCTTGTTTGTTCGCTTCATCAATAATTGCTTTGAACGTTTCAACATTAAGTTCAGAATAAACTTTTATAAATTCATAACCTTCTGCTTTGGCACTACGAACAGCTTGCCTACCATCCTCAGGAGTATTTACTCTTCTGCCTTGCCCTTCGCCACCTTCTAAGAGAGCGGCCAAGGCCAAGCGTGGCCCAATGACTTTCTGTTTTCCAATTTCATTTCTTTGAGCAAAATTTTCGGCTTTAGAATTTAAATCAAATATTGTAGTAACACCATTTGCATTATAAAGTGTCATATAATCTTGGAGGTCAAAAAATAGTGTAGCTCCTTGTGTTGGTAGCTTTGGCCCAAAAGGCCCACTATCTGTTGGTATGTGAACATGCATATCGATTAGTCCAGGGATTAACCATTTTCCTTTGCCGTCAATTATTTTGGCATCCGTTGGAATGGTTTCATTAATAGATTCTATGTGATCGCCTACGATAACAACAGTTGCGTTTTTGATAACATTGTTGGGCAAAGTCATTGGAATGACATTGACATTTTTAATAACGGTGGATTTTTCTTGTGTTGTTTGTGGCTGTGCAAACCCTGCAAAGAATAACAAAACTGTGTAGGTTAACAGAGCTAATTTTGCAAGGCTAAGAGATGTTAGTTTTAATTTCATTTTTTATTTTTAAAGGTAAATTTTCATTGTTTAAAATTGTTAATACGTTCCCCAGAAGTACTTGTTTGTCAAAAACGAAACTTACTCCGATCTTAAACTCTTCACAGGATTTGCCCGCGCAGCCTTCAAAGCCTGTGAGCCAACCGTCAACCATGCAATCATCAACGCTAAAAATCCCGCACCAATAAAATACCACCACTGCAATTCTATTTTGAAAGCAAAGCTTCCTAACCATTGTGCCGCAATAAAATAACTAACGGGCAACGCAATGGCGATAGCTGCAAGAACGATCTTAGTAAAATCGTTTGACAAAAGATAGACAATGCCAAACTCGCTAGAGCCTAATATTTTCCGAATACCGATTTCTTTTATTCGTCTTTCCGCGGTGAAGGCGGCAAGGCCGAACAGGCCTAAGCAAGAAATGAGAATGGCCAAGCCAGCAAAGTATTGAGAGAGTGTGGCCACTCTTTTTTCGGCAATGTATTGGGCTTGATAAGCGGTGCTTAAAAAATTGTAATCGAAAACAGCGTTGGGATTGTATTTTTGATAGAGGCTTTGGATTTTTTCCAACACTTCTTTTTCGTTGGCACTTTCTAATTTAACCATGATCGTTCTGGTTTCGCTCGGAGCTAAGCGAAAAAGAAATGGTTTGATGTTTTCGTGGAGCGATTCAAAATGAAAATTTTTAGCTACGCCAATGATTCTTTTCTCTTCGTCCCAAAGTTTCATTGTTTTGCCAACGGGGTCTTTGATGCCCATCACTTGAATAGCCGCTTCGTTGAGTATAATAGCCGAAGTATCGGAAGCAAAATCTCTGGAGAAAGCCCGACCGCTTGCAAGCTGGATGCCTAGCGTTTCGATCATATCATAATTGACGCGCACATTTTCAAACGGAATTTTTGCATCTGGATTTTTTCCCTCCCAACTGATCTCCGTGGTGTAACTATAACTCTCCACCATGCTGTGGCGGATGCTTGATGCGTTTTTTACTCCTCGTATGTTTTTCACTTCACCTAAAAAAGCATCTAAGCTCTCGATCAGTTTCCCATCTTTTTCAAAATAAAGAATGTGCTCTTTGTCATAGCCTAGATTTTTTGTTTGTGCGAATTCGATTTGCTTGTAAACCACTACTACCGAAACGATGAAGATAACGGATAATGCAAATTGAAACACTACTAATCCTTTTCGCGCCCATAGTTCGCCAATGGATGAATTGAGTTTGCCCTTTAGTACAATGGCTGGATTGAAACCAGAAAGATAGAGTGCGGGATAGCTGCCAGCAATAAGACCTGTAAACAAAGTAATACCAAGAGCAGATAGGATAAGTCCTCGATCAAAATCTAGCGCAAGCTGTTTACCAGTAATAAGGTTGAACTGAGGAAGGAATACCTGAACGATAATGAGGCCGATGATCAATGACACGAATGCCATTGTCATGGATTCACCAAGGTATTGACTAATCAATGTTTTGCGCCCAGCACCGATTGCTTTTTTGATACCTACTTCTTTTATCCTTCGCGATGCTTTTGCTGTAGATAAGTTCATAAAGTTGATGCAGGCAATGGCCAGTATAAAGATGGCGATGATTGAAAACAATTTTACGTATTCTATTCGCCCGCCCGATTGTTTTCCGTTTTCGTAAGGGCCATGTAAATATTTTTCTGAATAGGATTGGGCGAACAATGTAACGTTTGATCCTTCACTTTTACTTTTTACTAAATTCTTGATCTTTGCATTGAACTCATCAACATCGACTCCTGCTTTCAACACCACATAAGTGATTGCATCATAACTTCCCCAAGTCATACGGGCTCTTGGAAAAAAATCGAAGGAAAGCACAAAGTCAAATTGCTTGGAGGAATTAGGGGAGATATTTCTAAAAACACCAGAGATGATCGAGTGATTTTTTTGATTCATTGCCTGCCATTCGATTGTCTTGCCAATCACATTTTCAGTTGTGTTGAACAACTTCTCCGCCAACTCTTCTGAAATGACGATCGCGTTTTTGTCCAACAACACTTTGTTTTTATCCCCTTGAATAAGCTCGTAAGAAAAGACACTAAAAAAATCCTTGCTTGCAAATTGTCCAATAGCTTTCACTTGTTCATTGTTGACCGCTAAATTGAATTTGCCGTGCCACGCTGCATTTGTAGAAGAGACAGCATATTCTACTTCAGGCATTTCCTGCATCAATGCTTCGGCCAAAAGTGATGGCGTCTCTTCTGATGTTTCTATGCTTTCCTCATTGTGTTCGTTTTGCATCACCTGAAAAAGCTGATTGTCTTTCTCGTGGAATTTATCGATGTTCAATTCGTCATTTACCCAAAGGTAAATCAGTAGCGTGCAGGCAAGCCCCGTGGAAAGCCCAATCAAGTTGATGAAGAAGGTGCTTTTGAAACGCTTGAAATTCCTGAAGATGAGGAGAAGGTTGTGGTGAAGCATAGGGCAGAGGTTTGAGTTGACATACACTATCCAATGCCTATGCCATTTTTAAATAGTGGAATTTAAAGCTTATTGACATCTTCTTGTTTATGCTTTCGTTCGAATGTGGATTACATTGTGCGGATGCGGTCATCAATAGAAAGGCATGATGCACTTTTAAAAGGATCAGAGCCTTTTGGAGATACCCTTTAATAATTACTACCTTCATTGATTGTGAGAGCCAATTATCTCCTCTTCTTACTCAGTATTTTGCCCATTCAAACAATGGCGCAAAACTTTCATTTTGAAAAAATCACAGAACAAAACGGCTTGTCCGATAATCGCGTCACGTGCTTTCAAAAGGACAGAACTGGTTTTATGTGGATTGGAACACAAAATGGATTGAACCGGTATGATGGACACACTTTTCAAATCTATAAGCCTGGACAAAAAAGATTCAAGCTGTCGCACGAGCACATCAATGATGTAGAAGAAGATGCGCAAGGTCGTTTGTGGGTAGCTACTTGGCATGGCTTAAATGTGATTGATCCTAAAAACGATAGTCTACATATTTTTTTGCCTGATGAAGATGGGGCAGCTCAGCAGAAAACAAGAATAGCCAGCAACCTTACGTGGGATTCGCACATTGACAAAAGAGGAAGAGTATGGCTAGCGCTTGATGTGCGCGATCTGTGCTACTACGATCCCGCACAAAAAGAATTTACCTATTTGCCGTGGCGTGACTTTGTAAAAGCGAATCTTCCCCAGTACAAAAACGCTTATAAATCTATTCATAAGATCATTGCCAAGTCTGATCACGAACTCTGGCTGGGCACTACGTTGGGCTTGTTTAGTTATGATATCAACACCCAAGCATTTCATTATCATGGTGGAGATGCTCCTGAAGATTTTATTGCTATCCATTACGACAGTATTCGTCAAGAAGTTTATTTCGCGCAAAGAAAATTATACACCTACGACTTGCAACAAAATTCTCTTCAGGAGATCAAACAAAGTAAAATCACAATATCTTCAAACTTAAAATCACCCTCTTCGCTATTGCTGCCTTCATTGAATGGATTGTGGGTGGTGGATAAAACGGCTGGTCAAGCAACTGCCCTTCCGCTAGAAGAAAAGAATAACTTCACACTTCAGCATGAAAAGATAAGTGCCGTTCTTAATGATAACGGCATCACGTGGGTAGGCACATCCACGGGCATTGGCATACACGATAGTCATGCTGATATTTTTCCATTCGTCCGTGTGTTTCCAGATACATCGCAATCAAATGCAGGCAATATTTTCTATGTGCTAGATAGGGAACAGAACAATACTTATTATATCAGTTCGTACGCTCGAAACAGTTTGATCACTATGAACAGACAAACAGGAGAGAGTAAAGAAATTTTTACCGTGGAAGGAAAGCCCTTGCGATTTTGCACAAAAATAATCGAAGATAGCCATCATCGCTTATGGGTATTGAGTGCAGAGTCTATTTTTGTTTCGGATGATCAAAAACAATTTTCTGTTTTCCCTTTTCCGAAGACTTCCAATAATTATCGATTTGTAGATATGATAGAGGATGCAGAAGGAAATTTCTGGTTTGCTTCATTGCGTCATGGAATATTTCATTATAATCCCAAAAACAATACTTGGAAATCATTGCCCAAAGACCCCAATGCGTTGTTCGTTGATCGCCCAACTGTATTACTCTCTGATCCTGCCCATGATGCCGTTTGGATTGGCGATTATAGCTTCGGCCTTTTCAGGCACGACTTAAAAACAAAAGAGTATACCTATTACAGAGCTAATACAAAAGACCCACATTCTATTCAATCATCACTGATCAATTCTCTGACGATCGATAGGCAAGGCGATGTGTGGGTGGCCACGACATCGGGTGGAGTGAGTAAATATTCGCAAGAGAAAAAAGAATTTACTACGTACTCAATGGAAACAGGATTGCCAGAGAGTACTATCCATTCTATGCAAGCTGATGTGAACGGGAATATTTGGCTTGCCTCTAGCAAAGGGTTGACGAATATAAAGCCAACAGGCGAAATCATAAAACACTACGACAAAAACAGCGGTCTTCCGTTTAGTAATTTCAGCACGCCTTTTTCCACCAATAGCAAAGGCGAAGTAATAATTGCGGCAGCCAACGGATTTCTAAAATTCCATCCTGATAGTCTCACCATAGCCTCACCAGATTTTTCTATGGTGATCACGGCTGCAAAGCAAGGTGAGCATTCGTTGACTATTTCTGAAAGTCACTCGTTCTCCTACGATCAAAATGAATTTGATTTTCAATTTTCCGCACTCACTTATTCATCGCCCAATCAAGTAACTTATTTCTATCAACTAAAAGGATATGATAAAGATTGGATCAATGCAGGGAATAATCATACTGCTCACTACACTAACCTGAGCGATGGGGAATATACTTTTTCAGTGAAAGCAATTGATCACAGCGGGAGAGTGAGTAATCAACCAGCAAGTGTTTCTTTTTCTATTACTCCGCCCTTTTGGAAAAGCAGTTGGTTCATTGCGTTGATAGTGACTGCAATCAGCACTGTATTTTATTTGTGGATCAGAAATTTACAGCGCAAAATTCAATCACAACAAATCTTGAATCAGTTGGCGACTTCGTTGTTTGGTCAGAATACCGTTGATCGAGTTTTTTCTACCATCGCAAAAGCGTGTGGCGAATCGCTTCTCTTTGAAAACTGTACGATCTATCTTCTCAATTATGAGAGAGGAGTTCTAATTCCGAAAGCAACGTCTCATATCAAAACAGACAATCAATATTTCTTAAACAAGCCCATTGAAATTGAACTGGGTCATGGTGCTGTGGGTACTGTTGCGCAAACAGGCGATGCGGCAATCAGAAGCAATCTGTTTTCTGAAATAGCTGCGCCCATTTTAATTGATGGAAAAGTATTTGCCGTGATTGCTGCTACTAATCCCCAAAAGTATCATTACGATCGCTGGCACTTGACTATGTTGAAAGAGATTGCCGAGATCTGCAGTGTGAAGATTACTCGGTATTTTGCGGAAGAACAGATCCGCAGCAAAGTAGCGCGCGATCTTCATGATGATTTGGGCTCTACACTTTCCAGTATCAACATTCTTAGTCAAGTGGCATTGGTAGAAAAAAATGGCAATGCACAAAATTATCTTCAGCGCATTGGCGATCAATCTGCCCGCATGATGGAAGACATGGGCGATATGGTGTGGTCTATCAATCCAAGAAATGATTCGATGAAACAGATCATCATTCGCATGAGGGAATTTACAACCGAAATAGTTGAACCTAAAAACATTTCCTACCACTTTTCTGATAACGTAGCGGAAGAATTGACATTGGATGCCGACAAGCGAAAGAATCTTTTCCTGATTTTTAAAGAGACTGTCAACAATGCCGCGAAGTATAGCAATGCAACCGATGTTGAAATTAAACTCTACCAGCAAGATCAAATGCTTATCCTATCCATAAAAGATAATGGCCAAGGTTTTAATGAGCAAACAACAAAATCGGGCAATGGATTGCGCAATGTGCGCGAACGCGCGAAAGAAGTAAATGGAGTAGTTGTGTTGAAAAGCGTTTTGGGTGAAGGAACGGAATTAGAATTGCTGTTGCCTGTAGCATAATGTTTAGAAGCTACAGATACCTTAGAAACAAATATCCAAACGAGTTCAAACAATGACATACTCTTTTCTAAGGGTCTCTTGGCTACTTGGCATTCATAAAACTTGTTATTTTCCTAGCAGAATTCATCTACAATTACATACATTAGTCTATGTATAAAGTCGTTTTCCTCTTACACCTGTTTTTGTTTTTCCTCTGCACGTCAGTTTTTGCACAAAACCATGAAACGGATTCGCTCATTAGGCTATTGAGCAAATCGGCAGAGGACACCAACAAAGTGCATCTCTACTGGAAAATAGGAGCCTCCATTATTTATCAAGATTCACCCGCTGCCCTTCCATTTTTTAAAAAAGGAGCTACCCTTGCAGCCAAGCTTGGTTTTGTTTCGGGAATGGAACGGTGCTACAATGCTACTTCGCTAGCATTTTCTTTAAATGCGAAATATGATTCTGCCCTTGTTTACATTAATTACGCAATTCCGAACGCCATTAAAGCTGGCAATACAAAAAGGCTATCGTTAGCGTATCTAAACCGAGCTGATGTTCATAAGAATTTACAAAATTTTAGTGACGCTTTAAATGACTGCAATACAGCAATTACCCATGCAGAAAAAATAAATAACAAAGATGGTCTGGGTCGCATCTACAGTATTATGAGCGACATCCATGCTGCGTTAAAGCAATACCCACAGGCCATCGCTAACTTGGATAAATCAGATCGTTTTTTTGAGCGAGCAAATAACAAGAGGATGATAGCGATGAACTATACTGGCAGAGCCGAACTATTTATTTATCTAAACGAACCCGTTAAAGCCATTCCTTATTATAAAAAGGCCATCCACATAGCCGATAGCTTACAGGACATTGAAAATCTCTCTTCCTATAATTGCGGCCTTGCTGAAGCTTACGCCAAAGCGCAAAACTATTCAGCCGCAGAAGCAACCGCAAAGCTGGCATTGCGTTATGCAAAGCAAACAGGTAATAGAAAACAGGAGGCTACTTGTTATAGTAATTTAGGCGGCCAAGAAATGCTGCAAAACAATTTTACAAAAGCCATTGAATATGAGCTAAAAGCTTATAATATTATAAAGGTTGAAAAAGATTTGTTGCGAGAACAGGGCATTGCCTCTGTCTTAGCTGACGCTTTTTATCGATCTGGCAATACATCAGAAGCCTATAAATACCTGAAAATAAGCAGTGAGTTAAGTGACAGTTTAGTAAAGCAACAGTTTAGCGATGAAACAGCTAAGCTGCAAACTACTTTTGAAGTGAAGCAAAAGGATAAGGAAATTTTATTGCTAGGGAAAGACCAAGAATTGAAAACCCTTGCATTAAGTAAGCAAAAGGTTTTGATTACCTCCATCGCTATCGCATTGATTTCTGTTATGATCATCGGCTTTTTATTAGTCAACCGCTATCGGGTAATGAACCGCACCAAGCGATTCCTTGAAATTGAAAAAGTGCGCAACAACATAGCCCGCGATTTGCATGACGATATTGGCTCCACGCTTTCTAGCATCAATATATTAAGTCAAGTTGCATTGACAGAAAAAAATGGCGACACCCAAAATTATCTCGAGCGTATTGGCAATCAATCC
Source organism: Cyclobacteriaceae bacterium (assembly GCA_046155095.1). Taxonomy (GTDB): domain Bacteria; phylum Bacteroidota; class Bacteroidia; order Cytophagales; family Cyclobacteriaceae; genus ELB16-189. Next base: position 5,501 of record JBJXEB010000041.1, on the reverse strand, counting down.
GCGCGCATGATGGAAGACATGGGCGATATGGTGTGGTCTATCAATCCGCGCAATGATTCAATGAAACAGGTGGTTACGCACATGCGCGAGTTTACCACCGAAATATTGGAATTGAAAAATATGGAATATCATTTTGTTGAAGATATAAAAGAGGGGGTAACGCTTACAGCAGAGCAGCGCAAAAATCTATTTTTGATTTTTAAGGAAACCCTTAATAATGCCGCTAAATACAGCGGAGCAAAAAAGATTGACATTCGATTGCAACTTCATGATAATAGATTGGTGCTTGGCATAAAGGATAATGGTCAAGGCTTTGATGAACAAACAATAAAAACAGGCAATGGGCTGCGCAACATGCGCGAGCGCGCAAAAGAAATAAATGGAACTATCTCCTTGAAAAGCGGGGTAGGCGAAGGCACCGAAGTAGAGCTGCGGTTGCCCATCGCATGATGATGCGATACCATCGTATCAAAAGAGATGCGATATTTACGGTATCAAAATGACACATTCTATCCTACTCTACGAAGACAACCAGTTGTTGAGCGAGAGCATCCAAACCATGCTGCGCTTGAATAAAAATATTCAGTTGGTGGGCGCGTATGAAAATCCATTGGAGGTGAACACCCATCTTCAAAACCTACATCCCAATCTGCTCATCATGGATATAGACATGCCGGGCATGAACGGCATTGAAGCCGTGGAGCGTGTTCGCAAAACAAATAAGGAGATCCCCATCCTCATGCTCACTGTGTTTGACGATAACCAAAACGTGTTCGATGCCATTCGTGCGGGGGCTTCGGGCTATATTTTGAAAAAGCATATCTCAACAAAATTGTTTTCTGCTATTGATGAGGCACTAGAAGGAGGCGCACCCATGAGCCCCAGCATTGCGCGCATGGTGTTGGCATCTATGCAGCAAAGGCCTTCCACAGAAAATCCGTACCAGCTTACACCAAAAGAAAATGAAGTGCTCACTTCGCTCAGCAAAGGCAACAGCTACAAATTGATAGCGGATGAATTGCAAATGAGCCTTGATACCGTGCGCTCGCACATCCGCAAAATTTATGAAAAGCTGCACGTGCACTCGCAGACGGAGGCAGTGAGGAAAGCGATTCATGAAAGATTGGTTTAAGCGCGGTCACCCTTCTCACACAAACGTTCTAAAGTTCTCGCGGTTCAACACTACTGTTTCGGCCTGGTAGATCTCATTGAATATTTTATTAATTTTCACCATGCCCAGCTTGATGGCTATAAATGCGCACTGAATAAAATCTTTTAGAAAACCTTCAAAAAATCAGCGGGAGTTAAAATGGGAATGCCACGGAAGGGGTGGAGTGAGATCAAGTGTTTTTTGTCGCCAGTAATAATACACGAGGCGTTTGCCGCAACGGCAAGTTCCAAAATCATATTGTCGTCAGGGTCTTTACAATCGGTGATTCTTTCTTTGATTTCAAATTTCGATGCCTTCGTTTCCAGAAAGCGAATTGGCTCCAATCGCTCTTCTTCAGTAAGAAAATAGCGGTCTAATTTTTTGCGAAACAAGACTTCAATGAATTCATCTAAGACCATATCTGATATGGCAATCGTGCCAACAGAAACAGCATGATCATACGCTTTGGCGCTCACAGAATTTTTTAACAAGGCAGCACTAATCAGCGCATTCGTGTCAAAAACAAATTTTTTAGGAAGGCTCATTCAAAATCTCATCGAGTATCTCTTGCGTCAAGCCTCGCTCTGACATTTTAGTTCGCAGGTCATTCAAGTAGGCTATGTACTCCTCTTTCGAACTTTCCAAAACTTCTTTTCCAATACGAACACCCACTCTACTTGTTATCTCCTTTTTGCGGGCAGGGGTAAGTCTGTGCCAAGCCAACGCTACCTTTGGTTCTACCTCAATAACAATCCTTTCCATATCTCTGCATTTTATCTGTAAGCAAAGATAGAAAATTATCGCCAGAGCCGAACAACTTCATAGAGATAGAATTACACCAATGATTTTAAAAAATCCTTTACGTGTTGATGCTGTATGCCATTCCTGTTTCCCGCAGGTAACTCATCCATGCTCAATACAAATTTAGGGTAGTTGTCTTTGATAAGTTCCAAGTTTCCGAATTCCCGTGCAATGGTTTGCTCGTCTGCCAGCAGGTAGGCAACTTGTAGGTAGATTTTTTCGTTGCCTCGCTGACAAACGAAATCTATTTCCTTATCCTGATACTTCCCCACGTGCACCTCATACCCTGCCACGCGCAAATGCACATACACCACGTTTTCTAAAATCTTTCCAATATCGCTGGGTCGATAGCCCAACAGCGCATGTCGCAGACCCATGTCTTCCAAATAGTACTTCTGCCCGGTCTCAAAAATCTTTTTTCCCCTTAGTTCTGTGCGGTTTACTTTCAATACAAAAAAAGCTTCCTCCAGATAAGAGAGGTAGTTGAGTATAACATTGGGGGATACCGAAATTTTTTGTGCCTTCAAAAAGTCACTCACGCTTTTTGCAGAAAGTAAATTTCCAATATTATCTGCTAGGTAGCGCACCAGGTTTTCGAGAAGTGAAATATCGCGGATGCTGTGGCGAGCCACTACATCTTTAAAAAGTATGGCTGCGTAAATGTTGCGCAGGTAATCAAAAACAAAATCGTCTTTTAATTCCAAGTTTATAAGATAGGGCAGTCCACCATATTTAAGGTATTGCAAAAAAGATTCGCCCCCGTCTGGGCTATTTCTGAATTGCAAAAACTCTGAATAGGTAAGGCCAAAAATTTTGAATTCAATGTAGCGTCCACTTAAATAGGTGGCCAACTCACCAGAGAGCAGAAAGGCATTGCTGCCCGTAATGTAGAGATCATGCTCGCCCTTGGCATGCAGGCTGCGCAATGTTTTTTCAAAGCCGTCAATGTCCTGTATTTCATCAATGAAAATGTAGTTGCGTTTGCCCGGCACTAATTGCTCGGTCAGGTATTTATTAAGCGATTTATAGTCTGTAATAGCTTCAAAGTCATTCAGCTCTTTGTTGATATAGACAATGCTGGCATCAGGCTCGGCCTCTTTTATTTTGTCAATGAGTTGCAGCAATAGGTAGCTTTTGCCCACCCTGCGCTGCCCAACCAACACTTTGATCAGGTTTTGGCCTACAAATGGAGCGATACGATTTAGATAAATAGGTCTTTTGACGTATTTTTTGAGCATTTTAAGTATTCATTTACTTATAGATAAAACTTTAATCAAATATATGTTTATTTTACTTATAGATAAAATATATACATACGCGCAATTTCATTGAAAATGAGTAACCTGAAGTAAACCTGTTTTGGTTCTTCGCCATCGCATCATCATGCTATTTACTCGCACCTTTAATCTGGTGAGATTTGGCGTATGAAAACATTCCTCTCAACACTCCTTGTTGCGCTTTGCATTGCAGCCCAAGCCCAAATCACCAGCACGTTTGATACCGATGCCGATGGGTGGACGTTTTACAATGCATCTTTCACCTCAATAGCCGTTACCCACAATGCCGCCAACGGCAATCCAGGGGGATACGTTTCGGTTACTTACGCCTCGGCAAGTAACACTACCAACGCAAACACCAATCTCAACAATCAAGTATGGTTTGCACCTGCAAAATTTCTAGGCAATCACTTGGTGAAGTCATTGGGCATGAATTTGAAATTTGACTTGCAACAATCGCAGGCAGGTACAGCATCAGGCGTTGATGTCGTAATCCAGAGTGGAGGAACTTATATTTATTTCAATCTACCTCTAAAACCAGCGGTAGCACCAGCTTGGTCATCGTATTCGTTACCGTTGGATGAAACCATTTCTTGGATATATAGTTCCGGAGCAACCATTGCGACTCGTAGCCAAATCATAGGCATATTAACTAATGTAACAAGCATTGAAATACGTGGTACATACGCCACCAATGCAACTTACACTTCAGGTCTCGACAACGTCATACTTGAACAACGAACATTAACACCAGCACCCGCTGCATCTTCCCTCTCTGCTACTTCGGGCAAACCGGGCGATATGATTACTATCACCGGTTCAGGATTTAACTCCACAGCATCGGCTAACAATGTTTCATTCGGAGTGTATGCAGGAACAAAGGCAGTCGTGCAATCGGCAACGGCTACACAATTGCAAGTAGTTGTACCGCAAGGAGCAGTATACGGCCCTATCACCATTACGAATACGACCACAGGGCTTTCCTCAAAAACACTTACTCCCTTCAATCCTCTTTTCGAAGGTGGCGGGCGAATCATACCTGCCTCCTTTCGAGATAAGTTTACAATTTCTACCATAGAGGTTGAAGGTTGGTTTGTAGGCGATATGGATGGAGATGGATGGGAAGATTTTGGTGTCGCAAATAACAACACTGATAACGCGGTTGACATCTATCGCAACCTGAGCCTGGGTGGAAACCTTTCGGCTGCATCATTTGCAGCGAAAGTATCGGTGGCAATTCCTCCGCTGGCAGGAGGTGGTACCAACGGAGCCGGGCTTTGGTTTGCTGATTTAGATGGCGATGGAAAATTAGATGCAATAAGCTCTAACAAAATGTTTGTATTTGGTGCAGCGGGATTCGTGACCCTGCGCAACATCAGCACTCCCGGAAACATTGCTTTTGAAGCACCCGAGTATTGGGTGGGAGGCAGTGATGAAAGCCCGATTGCGTTGGTGTCTGATTTTGATGGAGATGGTCGCCCAGAACTACTGTCGGGCGAAGGCTCCCTTGGCAGCACAGCATTCAGTTACTTTTGGATTAACCAAAACCTTAGCACGCCTGGTAACATCGAATTTGCCGGCCCGATTTTTCCGTTCAATGGAACGGTTGTGAACGCCTTTGCCGTAGCAACCGCTGGAGATCTGGATGGTGATGGAAAGAATGAATTAATCATTACACATAATTTTGGGCAAGCATTTACGGTATTAAAAAACACATCCACACCGGGAGTTCCTTCTTTTACCAATGCGTTTACACTGTCCACCAATCAATACAACAACAGCATCCATGTGGTGGACATGAATCTGGATGGCAAGAATGATTTAGTTTATAAAATATCAGGCGAGGCGAGTGTTCACATACGGCTAAATGCAAATGCTGGTGGCGCATTGGTGGCTGCTGATTTTACTTCCGATGTGATCATCAGCGGAGATTTAGGTACACAAGGCGCAATATCCATTGCTGATGTAAATGGAGATGGTAAATCCGATATTGCAGCCAGTGACAATGCCGATGTGGGCGTGTATGAAAATATTTTTAGTGGCGGAGTCTTCGATGCAAACGCTTTTATCCCTGCTTACCAAGTATTGGGCACTGGAGGTAGTTCTGGGGCTCCTATCGTAAGTGACCTCAACCGCGATGGCAAGCCTGATTTTGTAATTGCAGGAGGCGCATCCATTACTATTGTGCAAAACAAAAATGTAAATGCACCGGTTATTTCACTCAATACTGTTTCGCCATTAGCCGCTCCTGTGGGCAGCACAGTTACCATTAC
>JBJXEB010000040.1:0-2634 GCA_046155095.1 Cyclobacteriaceae bacterium | reverse complement strand
CTAAGAAGGCCTTAGTAAAAATTTCTTTTTGTTTGAAGGATGGGATAGCAAGCAGTCCATACCGTGCACCTTTTGGTGGGTGGGAATTAAATGGAAGAGTGACCATAAAGCAGGCTGATTTTTTTATAGACAGATTGATTGCAGATTTAAAATCAAAGGGGATTAGAAAACTTGAAATAAAGAACCCTCCAATGAGTTATCAGCCCTTTGCGGGGAAACTCTTTTTACAGGTAGCTAAGAAATTGGATTTCCGCATCTATCAAGAGACTTCAAGTATCATTTCAGTTGACGCTACCCTCTTTGAAAAGAAATTAGTAATTGCAAAAAGACAGAAGTTAGTAAAAGGGGAAGTTCGATTCTCCTTTCACCAAGAAAATCTAACCCAGTTAAAAAAGATTTATAGCTTTATTGAAGCATGTCGCGAAGAGCGACACCAAACCTTGTCTATGTCGTTCCCTCAAATTAGAAAGACGATTGTTTCTTTCCCTCATGACTATTTTCTTTTTAGTGTGAAGGAAGGAGAGAGGCTTGCTGCAGCTGCCATTATTGTCCGTGTTAGTGAGAAAATAGTGTATACTTTTTATTATGCACATGCTAGGCATTATGATAAAGTGAGCCCGGTAGTTTTTTTAATAAAAAATCTCTATTCATTCTCCAGAAAGGGCAAGTATCGGATGATTGACCTTGGCACTTCAATGGTTCATGGTCGAATCAATCAACCGTTGCTTCATTTCAAAAAAAGCATTGGTGGGCTCTCCGTTCCCAAATATTCGTTTGAGAAAAAAATGGAGAAAGAACTATGATGAGCAAGCCTCTGGTATCGGTAATTTGTTTGTGCTACAATCAAGCACGATTTGTCAAAGAAGCGATTCAATCGGTAATTAATCAAAACTATTCGCCCATTCAACTGATTGTAGTGGACGATGCTAGTAGTGACAATAGTCGTAAAGCTATCGAAGATGCGATCAAAGGAACTTTAGTAGAACTTCTTTTTTTTTCTAAGAACCAAGGTAACTGCAGGGCATTCAATCAAGCATTGGCAAAAGCGAAGGGCGATTACATTATTGATTTTGCGGCAGATGATATAATGTCTTTGGATAGAGTGGAGAAACAAGTCTCGTTTTTCCAATCGCTCCCCAGCGATTACGGAGTCGTATTTACAGATGCCATTTATATCGATGAATCAGGAAACTATTTGCGGGATCATTATGCTTATTTAAAAAAGAAAAGATTGATCAATCACATTCCGCAAGGCAATGTATATAGTGATGTAATTGCGCGCTACTTTATTGCTTCGCCCACTATGCTGGTAAAGAAGAAGGTATTCGATGAACTAGGTGGCTACGATGAAGCTCTTTCTTATGAAGACTTTGATTTTTGGGTGCGCTCAGCAAGAAAATTCAATTACGGTTTTTTAAACGAGAAACTCACGCTCATACGCAGGTCTAGTAAGTCCATGTCATCAGGTTGGTATAAACATGGCGACACACAATTGGCTTCTACTTACTTGGTCTGTAAAAAAGTTGCTTCACTTAATACGAACGCTCAAGAAAATCAGGCACTCTTGGTCCGCTTGCGATTTGAACTTCGGCAGTCTGCGCTTTCTCAAAATAAAAAGGAGGCAAAACTCTTTTACGAACAATTAGCATCTATTGAAACACCTACTTTACTGGATCGTTTCTTTTTGTTGATAGCACGTATCTCGTTGCCACTTTCCCCAATCAGAAGTCTTTATCATTGGGTTCGGTACTCTTAAGTTTAGGAGTATTATTTTTTCCAAAGACGGATCTCAATTGAAATTCTTGTTTCGCTTTTGTGCAAATTGACCGCACCTCCATGAATCAAATAGGGAGAAAATAAAAGCACTTCATTTTCTTGTGGATTGGGTCGTAGAAGGGAATAACCGTCTTTTATTTTAGTTACCGCTGGCACGTTATACCTGACTCCGTTTATTTCAGCACCATCTCTTGTCCGTTCAATTCTAGATTCTGGCCAATGATGACTTCCGGGTAACAAGATCAAAGATGAAAGCTCGTTACTACCAGCGATGGGAATGTAGAGATTGATACAGTCGGAATAATCTTCGAGCCAAACATCACGGTGAAGTGGATTGTGATCACCAGTCAGTGGCCTGATTACTCTGAAATGGAAAACCTTTTGCTGCTCGTATGGATTTTTTACTTCTAATTTTTCTTTACAAATCTCAGATATCCGATCTTCTAACAATCGAATGTCAACGGGAAATTGTTCGGTGGTTAGTAATTTGGTTTTGTCTACTGCTTTCAGGTGCGCTTCTTTTGTTGAGGCTATCAAATGATATTGAGTGAGCAAAAAGCTTTCATTCATAGTAAACCCTGCCTCGCTCCAAAGAGATCGTAAGAGAGCTTCCGTATTTTTTTTGAACTGAATAAAAACAGAGGGATCAAGTAAGGGGACAATTGCAAATCCATCTTCGCCAAATGTTTCATTTGTTAAATCGATGGCATCGTCTAACAGTACACGCTCCTCGCCCCAAAAACGTTCACCCTTGGGTTCGTACGATATTCTTTGGTCGTTAATGCTGTACTCCACAGTTGGAAAATATTATTTTCGATTATCCTCTCCAAGCACCATACTCACATAACTTTCATATCT
>JBJXEB010000039.1:0-36245 GCA_046155095.1 Cyclobacteriaceae bacterium | reverse complement strand
CGATGGGCACATTATACTTCACACAAAAGTTGATGCGGTCTTCTTTTTGGCTTGGGTAAGGCGTAAGCGTGGCATAGCTAGAAAATTTGGATTGGCAGCGACTCACCAAAATTTTCAAATCTTCTTCTGGATATTCTTTTCTGATTTTCTCGTTTCGATCTTCGTAATCGGTTAACTCAAAATGACGAGCAAACTCGTAGAGATGTTCGTGTGCTTTCGGATATTCGTTGTTATTAAAAAAATCAGCTATCCAGCCAATGACTTCTGTTTTTTTCTGTGGCTCAGTTTCATATTGATATAAGTGATCCAACTCATGAAAAATTTTGGGCTTGCTCTGTTCGTCTAAGGTAAGTTGCTTTGAGTAGTTTTTAAAAATATATCTGCTCAACATAGTGTTGTCTCGCATTCCCTCCATCGTTTCAAAGAATACAGCTTCAAAGGAGAGTGGTCTTGGCAAACCGATTTTATTTTCTTTCGCAAATTGAAGGAACGTGTCAATCCTTTTCAGGGAAGTGGCTTCATCATTTTCTGGTGCTTTGATGAAAAAGATCCGTAAGTAACTGGAAAGCGAATAATTCCCCACACGGGTCATGGCGTGTAGCCCTGCGTTCCATTCGGCCTCATCCACGGTTTTATCTGCCGCCAAGAAAGAAAAAATCTCATACGCGCGATTGTCGCCAGCGGGATTAGCAATGGTATCAAGTGTTTGTAGAATGAAGTGATGGTAGTTATTGTCTTGGATTTTGTATTTGGAGAAATTGTACATGATCTCGTAATGAAATTTTCCGCATACATTGTCAAACGGTACTTTCATGGCATCGTTGACGAGCTTGTTTATTTTATCAGGCGAGCTTAAATCGCTAAGACGTGCGATAAATTCATCGGAGCGCTCTTTACAAATTTCTTCTTTCGATTTTTTGGATTCGTTTCCGTTGTTGATAGTGTTGTTGACTGTTACATTCACAGGATTACCATTATTGGGTTGAGGTTGTGTGTTGTTGATCACCACTACACTATTTGTATTTTTAAAAAGCGTGGCCAGATTTTTATTCATCTTTATGCGGCCATTGTAGCTCATCAAAATTTCACCAGAGGCTACATCTATCAATCGCGCGCTTACATCAATGTATGATTTCAGTTTAGTGTATGTGCCAGAGAGGAGTGCATCAATCGGGACGAGCTGACCGATTTTAAGAGCGGCTGCGGGCTTCATCAAATCGGTGAGGATAAACTCCTGTTCTTTCAACACCGCATCCAACCGCGTGCGCTCAAACAATTTTATTTTAGCAGGATGGCCAGCCAATGCGCCAATGATCGTCTCCGTTAGGTAATCACCAAACTGGGTGGAAGTTTCTACCGAAAACTTGGTACCGGCAAAAGGCACTACTGCCAAGCGGAATGGCACCGTACTGAGCGGAGTGGCAATGACCTTCTGTGAAAGTTCATCGGTTACGTCTGTATAGTTTCTGGCTTTTTGTGGAAAGCAGGAGAAGACAATTGCCAGTAGAGTGAGGGTGAGAAGATATTTCATGCTCAAAAGTAAGAAAGTTAGTTAATGTGGCCCGCTTTCTAACCATCACTATCTAACCACGGGTTAAAATCCCATAAGCGGATACGGGTTTTTGACAACTTCCGCTTTGTTGATGGTTCGGATTTTAAGAAAGGAGATGAAATTGTTGGAGTTTTTGAGAGGGTTGAATTAAGATTGATTGTGAGCTTTCTATTTTGCGGATTGCTGTTTACTCACGATCCTTTAAATTTCTGCTAGGGGTAATAGCTTTATTTATATGTGCTTCATTCTTTTCGATGGAGGAAAATCTTGTTATATGAACTTTGATGAAATTATCTACTGGCAATATGTAGGACAACTAATACTCAAGCTTAAAAAAACAAAGTCCACCTCTCGGCAGACTTTGTTTTACTTAAATTACCTAAACCTAAACCTATGAATTCTTAAATATGGAATTGCTCCTTGATATTTTCTGTTACCACTTTACCATCAAACAAGTTGATGATGCGGTGTGCGTAGTTGGCATCGTAGGGTGAGTGAGTCACCATCAAGATGGTGGTGCCTTCCTCATTTAATTGAGAAAGAAGTTTCATCACCTCTTCACCATTGGCGGAGTCCAAGTTACCAGTAGGCTCATCGGCCAATATCACTTTAGGTTTTGCTACGATGGCACGAGAGATCGCCACACGCTGTTGCTGTCCACCTGATAGCTGTTGAGGGAAGTGGTTTCTGCGGTGCATAATGTTCATGCGCTCTAGCACTGCCTCCACTCTTTTCTTGCGCTCGTCTGAAGGCACTTTCATGTAAAGCAAAGGAAGTTCTACATTTTCAAATACTGTTAACTCATCAATCAAGTTAAAACTCTGGAACACAAAGCCGATAGATCCCTTGCGCAACTGGGCACGTTGGCGCTCAGAATATTTAGCCACTTCGTGCTCTCCAAAATAATATTCACCTCCTGAAGGATTATCCAACAAGCCAAGGATATTCAACAGTGTTGATTTACCGCAACCAGATGGACCCATGATGGCCACAAATTCGCCATCTTTGATTTCCATGTTGATGCTGTTAAGCGCAGTTGTCTCCACTTCTTCGGTGGTGTAGACTTTTTCGAGGTTTTTTAATTTGATCATGTGGGGTATGATTTTAAGTGTGACTGTTCAGTTTATAATTTAGTTTTATTGATTACTTGATTTTTCTAATAAGGTTTCAATGTAAGACGCTAAAAATTTCATTTAGTTGCACTAATTCAATAATAAAACTTCATTGTTACCAAAATTCTCGTAAGAAGAAGTGATTACTTTATCACCTGGCTTCAAGCCTTCTAGCACTTCAAAGAATTCGGATCCCATCTTCCTGCCCAATTTCACATCGCGCTTCACAGCCTTGCCTTCGCCATCCATGATAAAGACCCAATTTCCTCCAGTGTCCTTATAAAATCCACCAATGGGAAGTAAAAGTTCTTGAGAAGGTTGACCCAACTCAACTCTCATGCGCAATGATTGCCCTCTTCTTATTCCCTGTGGTGTTTCGCCTTCAAAATTCATATCCACTTCAAATCTTCCATTTTGAATGGTAGGGTAAATATATGTGATCGATAAATGATAAGTCTTTCCAGCAAAGTCGGTGGTGGCAGGAAGACCTGCGGAAATTTTGGGAAGGTACAATTCATCAATGGGCACCCTCACTTTAAAACTGCCGATAATATCTACTTGTCCTAACCGTTGACCTTGTGTAACACCCTGTCCTATTTCCCAGTGTGGTGTTGAGAGCTGGCCATCAATTGGCGATTTGATAACTAAATTATCCAGAATTTTACCAACACCATGTAAACTTTGAAGTAGTTTCTTTTCTGATTCATTTAATTGAGAGATTTGCTGGACGCTACTTATAGAATCTATTCTAAAGGCTTGATAGGTAATCTCTCTTCGCTTTAAATTGGCATAGTAATCTGCCTCCGTCTGCTCAAATTCTTGCTTGGCAATTAACTTTTTTTCATAAAGCTTCTTTTGCCTATCATACTTTGGCTTTAAAGTAGCCAATGCATTGTCAATCGTGATCAAACTCTCTTGTTGGCGCAATGCATTTTGGGTAAGAAGTAGTCTGGTATCTCTTGACCTATTAAGAGTTTGGGTAAGGTTTGACTCTTGGTCAAGTACACTAATTTCTCTATTCAGATTCGTCAATTCCAGAATCACATCACCCTTTTTTAAAATTGCTCCGCTCTCGCGAACAATATTTCTAATGTTACCTCCTTCAATCGCATCCAAATAAACTGTACGGCTTGGTTCAACTATTCCGGTTTGAGGAATATACTCTTTGAACTCTCCCATCTTCACTTCTGAGATCGTAATCTTATCTTTTTCGATTTTCAGTTTGGAACGCCTGTCGGCAAAAATAAATTGGTAAGAAATAAAACCTACGAGTAAGGCAATGCCTGCATACGTACCAATTCGCTTCAGTGTCCAATACTTCTTTTTGATTTGTTTGTCCATCGTGATTATTCAAGTTCCACATCCCATTGCCAACAAGTGTGCCAACGATCTTTTCCTCCGATCAAGCGTTAATTTGAAGCTATTGCAGCCTAATTCCCGTTCATATCTGAACTTAAGTGTTCGATTGCGGACGATAATTTATACATTTGATGCTGGCAATTGTGCAATTCAGAGCGTTTGAAAGGTATTGCCCTTTCGGTATCAATATTGTGTTTGATGGGCCAAAGGCTTCAAGCCGCAAGCCACAAGCTTCTCATCAAAGCTCAGAACAGCTTGAAGCCTGTAGCATGAAGCGTGTAGCCTAATTCTAAAATAAAAAACCATGTCTGAAACCAAGCAAGGAAAAATCTTAATCGTAGACGATAACGAAGATCTTTTGAAAGCCGCCAAGATGTACCTCAAGCGGCATTTTGCGCAAGTTGATATTGAAAAAAATCCTGAGGCACTGCCCGGACTGATGAACCAAGAAGATTACGATGTGATCTTGCTGGACATGAATTTTACCAAAGACGTGAGCAGCGGCAGTGAGGGATATTATTGGTTAGAGAAAATATTAAGCATTGATCCATCGGCAGTCGTGGTGCTGATCACTGCGTATGGAGATGTACAAATGGCCGTAAAGGCAATTAAAGCTGGCGCGACTGATTTTGTGTTGAAGCCGTGGGAGAATGAAAAACTCCTTGCCACACTTTATTCTTCTATGCGCTTACGCGAATCGCGTGATGAGGTTGAAACGTTGAAAATAAAAAACCAAGAAATCAACCACACCATCAACGAAAAATTTAGCGACATCATTGGCCAAAGCCAAACTATGCAACGCATTTTTCAAACTATTGAGCGCGTGGCGCAGACCGATGCCAATGTATTGATCTTAGGCGAAAACGGTACGGGCAAAGAATTGATCGCACGGGCCATCCACCGCAACTCAGCGCGAAAATCAGAAACGTTTGGCAGCGTAGATTTAGGCTCGATCACCGAGACTCTTTTTGAGAGCGAACTATTCGGCCACAAAAAAGGATCGTTCACTGATGCAAAGGAAGACCGGCCCGGCAGGTTTGAAATAGCGAACAATGGCACTTTGTTTTTAGATGAGATCGGAAACCTTTCCATGCCATTGCAAGCAAAGCTCCTCACCGTTTTGCAGAATAGGAAGGTAAGCAGAGTCGGCTCGAATAAAGATACCCCTATCGACATCCGATTGATTTGCGCCACCAACATGCCGTTGTATGATATGGTGAAAGAAAATCGCTTTCGGCAAGATTTATTATATCGCATCAACACCATCGAAATACAAATACCCTCGCTGCGCGATCGCATTGAAGACATTCCCTTGCTTGCCAATCATTTCTTAAAACATTACGCTGCTAAATATGGCAAGAGCGTAAACAAAATTAGTGATGGAGCCATGGCTCGCATGAACAAACACCCTTGGCCAGGCAACATTCGCGAATTGCAACACTCTTTAGAGCGTGCTATTATTTTAAGCAACTCTACTGTTCTACAACCAGAAGATTTTAACTTTACCGCTTCGGCATCCAAAGAAACGGATCAAGCCATGAGTTTAGATCAATACAATTTAGATGAAGTAGAAAAACTCCTAATCCGTAAGGTGTTGAAAAAGTATAACGGAAATATTACTCAAGCCGCATCAGAGTTGGGTTTAACAAGATCATCGCTTTATAGAAGATTGGAGAAACATGGGCTTTAATAATTTGAAAATGGTTCTAACCCGATTTTGGTGGATATTGAACAAAGCAGAGACGTCAACCTTAGTAGAAAAAGGCTTTTGAAACAACAGCAACCTTATTACCTTATTTTGGCTATCTGCTGTCTGATTTTTAATAAGGTAATAAGGTTGAAACTCGCTATTAACAATAATTCCTACTAAGGTTATGCTGCGAATTAATACACTAATTCTCCGCAGAGTCTCCCGTTTCGGGGATCTCTGCGGCAAACAAGTGGTGTGCCATGAGCAGCGCAGAGTCCCCGAAACGGGAGACTCTGCGAGGAACCAAATCTTGAATTACACTTCCGTTTCATTTTCAAATTAACTAATTTTCAAATCTTCAAATTACTAAATGGGCTTCAATGATTTTCGCTTTCGGGTTGCTTTTCGGGTAGTGCTGCTGGGTTTGTCCGTTGGGCTAGTGATGTATATGTTCTCACGACCGAATATGGTTTTTGCCGCGGGACTCACCGTGTTGATCATCGTCTTTCAATTAGCTGAACTCTATCGCTTCACTTCACAAACCAACCGCAAGCTCACTCGCTTTTTAGAATCTGTAAAATATTCTGACTTCATCTCAGGCTTCGCCAACGATAACAAGCTAGGTAAAAGTTTTCGCGAATTGAATACAGCCTTCAACGAAGTCTTGGAAGCATTCCGCAAGGCGCGATCAGAAAAAGAAGAAAGCTGGCAGTACCTCAACACCGTAGTACAACAAGTGCGCACAGGTATTTTATCTTTTGATTCAGAGGGCGAAGTACAATTAATGAATGCCAATGCCAAACGATTTGTTGGGCTCGCCAATATGAAAAACCTGAAAGAGCTTTTGGCCATCAACCCAGCACTGTATGAAGCCTTGAAGGGAGCAGAAGCGGGTAACAGCACCTTGTATAAATCGGGGAACGAATTTCAACTGACTATACAAGCTACAGAGTTACGCATTCGCGGAAATACAGTGAAGCTAGTAACGCTACAAAACATTCAAACAGAATTGCAAAAACAAGAATTGGAAGCTTGGCAAAATTTGACTCGCGTGCTTAGACATGAGATCATGAACTCGATCACGCCCATCTCGTCACTTACCTCCACCTTGCGAGAGATATTGGATCAGGACATGACCAACAAAGAAACTCACTATGAATTAAAATCAGAAAGTGCCGAAGATTTGCGTGATGGATTAAGCACTATCGAAAATAGAAGCAAGGGATTGATTCAATTTATTGATGCGTATCGGGAATACACCTCGTTGCCTCAGCCAAAATTAAAATCGGTTAAACTGAAAGATTTGATTGAGACGGTAGCCAACTTGATGCGACCAGAAATCAAAAAGACTACCATCCAGTTTATTACTTCTTGCGAATCAGAATATTTAGTCCTTCAGATAGATGAAGAAATGATCGGTCAAGTGCTGATCAACTTGGTTAAGAATGCGATGGAAGCAATTAATCTAAATGAAAACGCACGCCTCTCTGGCAAGCAAGGAAAAATAGAATTGATAGGAAAGAATATTGGCAATGCCATCGTGATTGAGGTCACAGACAACGGCCCTGGCATCATCCCCGAAGCCATCAATCGAATCTTTGTCCCTTTCTTCACTACCAAAAAAACAGGATCGGGTATTGGCCTAGCCCTCTCTCGCCAAATCATGCAAATGCACAATGGCTCGTTGAGTGTAGAGTCGGAATTAGATGTGAGGACAGTGTTTACGTTGAGGTTTTGATCCGCCCTTGATTTGCTTGCCACGCCTTCCTGTCCGGAAGGCAGGGAGACACGGAGTTTTAGCACGAAGCTATAATCATGAATTTTTCCGCACCTCAGTGGCAACTGCATTTAACATAAGCCTTCCAATATTATTTAACCATGTAAGTTGGGTGCATCACAAATTGCCGCGATAAGCGGCAAGTTTGGGATTGATTCTGGTTAACTTACATAAAGTACTGCATCAACCTAAGGCGGGCATCGTTGAGCCCACGTTTCTGTATACGTTCCCCACTCTCGCTCCACTCTCGCTCCACTCTCCTTCCACTCTTTCTCCATACTGGCCTTCAACATGCCTTAGTCTGGCTGGCTTGTAGGTTCGCTAGCCTTTCATTTTTTATTGACCTTGTCAGAAGCTTGACCAAAGCTTATCTCAACCTACTGTGGACAGGGAGTGGAGGAAGAGTGGAGCGAGAGAGGAGAAACATGAAATCTAGCTTGACACCCTAAGCAATCTGCAATGAACTAACTAAATTTGTTTACGATAATCATTCAATAAGTTATGTCTATTATCAAAGTACCTGTTTGCTTCGAAGGATCAAAAGAGGAGAAAACCATTTACGCGTTGTTTGATAGCGGTGCCAGCTTTTCTTGTATTTTGCCCGAAAACGCAGAAAAAATTGGCATAATGCAAAAAATGCGCCATTCGCTTGAAGTAGCTACTGCTAGTAGAGGTCATTATGTTAAAATAGAAAATATGTTGCGAAGTGATTTCTATTATAATAATATACGATTGAGCGATGAGTTTATGGTAGTGCCTGATCTTAGCGAAGATGCAATAATAGGTGTGAATACCATGCAGAAGTGGCGCATTAAATTGGATTTTGAACATGACACGGTAGTCATTGATCCAAAGGTGGCTAAATTGATATTGAAAAGATTAGACTAAGCCTTCACTTAGCGTAGAAACTTAGCTTCTGATATCTGTATTTTTATCACTAAAACTGAACGAGTTTAACTCCAGATCATGCAAATGCACAATGGCTCACTAAGTGTAGGGCCTGAGCTGGACGTGCGGACGGTGTTTACGTTGAGGTTTTGATGTTGCCATTGAATTTTTCCGCACCTCAGTGGCAACTGCATTTAAGTCTTTCAACATTATCTTTTTGTTAACCGTGTAAGTTTTGCTTAAGACTCTTATTTTTTGAAGCTTATTATACTATCTATCTATCTATCTATCAGATTAGCAGAAATGGAGGCTTTTCAAATAATTTCATTCAGTGAAAGACGACTCTCTATGATGTATGTTTTAGTTAAAAGTAAGATTAAAGAATAAGTAACTTAGCTGTTAATTTTGATCAACAAAACCCACCTCCATGAAAAAACTATTTGCGATCCTCACTTTCTTTGTTCTCATTTTCAATGTCAATGCACAAAATACTTTTCCTGCGAGTGGGAATGTTGGGATCGGAACAGCCTCGCCCCAAATAAACCTTGAGGTGGTTGGAAGTGGGCAAATCATTAGAAACACGTCCTCTATAGGGTATACCACATTGAGATTGTACAATAATCAGAATGCAGGATCAAGGGGTCTAGAACTGGATTATTCAGGAAGTGGATATACATCTTCTTTATTAGCAGGTGGGACGGTTGGAGAAAGTGCTGCGATAACCACCACTGGGGTATACCCACTATTGTTTGGAACAAATAATACAGCAAGGGCGATATTAACGAACACTGGTAATTTTGGCATTGGCACAATTTCCCCTGCCGCCAAGCTCCACGTAAAATCAGATAATATAAGATTAGAGGGCATATCCACAGTTGGGGGAAATATATGGGATATCCGATGCAGGGATATTGTTGACAACGACTTTGGGATTTACAGCGTGGCGCAATCTGCCTACAGAATGTATATAAATAATTCAGGCAACGTGGGCATAGGCACCACAGCCCCCAACTCTTACAAACTTGCCGTGGCAGGCCCGATTGGCGCGTGGGGAGAGGTAAGGGTATTTACAACTGGCGCAGCGTTCCCCGACTACGTCTTTGACCCAGCTTACCAACTGCCCTCATTAGAAGAAACCGAAAAGTACGTGAAGGAAAACCGCCACTTGCCCGAAGTGCCCTCTGCTGCCGACATAGAAAAAGACGGCATGAGCCTCAATGGCATGAATACTATACTATTAAAGAAGGTGGAGGAACTTACGCTGTATATGATTGAGATGAAGAAGGAGAATGAAATCATGAAGAAAGAGATCAAGGAGTTGAAGGAAAACAAAGCTAAAAGATGAAAAAATATTTCATTCTCTTCTTCTTTTCTGCGCTACTCGGTTGCAGTGAAAAAGTAGAACCATTGGGTGGCCTTGAAATGGCAGTTACCAAGGTAGTTAGCGTAAATGGGATACCTTATGAAGAAATTGAAATCGGAATTTTTCCAACCGAAAGTTTAGTAACAAAAGATTATTCAAAGACTGGAGCAATTGCTTATCAAAAATTAGTTAATGGAAAAGTTAGGTTTGAGAATATTCTACCAGCTACTTATAACGTAGGAGTAATCGTTACTGCTTATCCACAGCCAGGCTCATATAAACTTGTACAAATAAAACCTGGTCAATTGGTGACTGTAGAACTTTTAAAATAACAGAAAAAGATAAATGAAAAAACAAATTCTATTTTTTGTTGGGTTGGCGATGCTGGGGGCTTTTATATTATTGCTGGAAGGGTGTGGGGATGAGCCTCAAGATTTATGCAGAGATAAAGAGGCTGTATCGGCAGATTTCATAATGGGTGAACAGTTTTTGTCAATTGATACGGTAATTAATGAGGATACAGTCTTATCAGCAAATACAATTGTGTTTGAAGCTAAGGGCGACTATCCTTTCTATGAATGGAAAATTGGGGAGGACATACGAGTATTCAATACAAAAAGGGTATCTCTTTTTTTTGAAAGCGTTATCCAGCCAAAAACAATTGATGTCCAATTAAAAGTGAGAGATGAGTCTTTGTCTAACTGTTTCCCGAATTCAGGCATAGAAAATTCTATGACTAAAAAACTTACCATATTAGAAAAAAACAGTTCTATAGCTCTTGGCAGTTTTGAAGGTTATTTAGAGTCGGATCCAGCCACCAAAATCATTGTTTCAATAGAATTTTGTAATCCCAATTTCAAAGAAACAATTTGCACAACTAACATAGATAACGGTTGCACTAGTAAGGCTACTGCAGGTTCGACCGACTCCCGTATTCATTTTG
The DNA here is from genome assembly GCA_046155095.1 of Cyclobacteriaceae bacterium. Classification (GTDB taxonomy): domain Bacteria; phylum Bacteroidota; class Bacteroidia; order Cytophagales; family Cyclobacteriaceae; genus ELB16-189. The sequence continues at coordinate 25,561 of JBJXEB010000039.1, read as the reverse complement.
AGTTTAGCTATCGAGCCATGAGAATAGGAGATGTTGACCGTCCTGTTTTTTTAAATCCTCAAAGCGGTTTCCCGAATAACAACTGTAATGATCCAAAGGGGTGGCTTTACTTTGACAAAACAATTAATGATGTAATCATAAAATACACAGTTGGCGAATACTTAAAGTCAAGTAGGAAGTCCCTTGTGTTTAAAGGCAAAAGAATATCTTAAAAATATGAAACGAACACTTTTTCTTATCCTTTTAGCAATTAGTGCTAATGTAGAATGTCAAATTTTTCAAAATTGTAATCCAACACGCGTTATTGGCATAGGTGAGGCGAAGGGCATATCGACAAACCCAGCAAATCCCATTAATGATGAACGGCCGTGTAAAAAGAATACTTTTTTTGATTGGCGATCTGAATTCTACAACGTCAATTCTTCAAGCATCGCTGCCACTCAAATTAAGTCACCATTTTTTCAAAATGACAATGGCAATGTTTCTCATTTTTTTGAAAATAAGGACATGAAACCCGAAGATGGTTGGGAGCTTATCAAGTACGATATGGGATTTAATGAAAGTGGGGCTGCGAAAAACCCAGCCACAGATTACGTTTATTTGGTTTTATACAATAAATATACTTCGATATTAAGAGTGTTTCTAGCAGGCACTTCTCAATCCTATAACGGTGCTAGGATTATAGTTAAATTTGACAGTCAAAACGAAAAATATTCTTCCATTTTAAGCAATGCCTCGAAGCTATTTCCGCTAGATAAATTTGAACCAAATCCTCAGATTGGATCATTTACAAATTTCATAAATGGACTTGCAAATTGGTTTTATGCAGACTTTCAAATGAGCTATGATCCGTGTACTTGTTATTTTGAATCTCGATTAATAGTAAACGTAAGCTTGATTAGTACGGCCACAATTAACCTTAAAGGGACTATTACAGGAACGATAGAACCAATTGCTAATCTTAGCCCTGGGGCTGGCCAAGTAAATCAACAAGGTTTTTCGTTTAAAGATTTAGTTCCTCCAGATTTGTACTCTATTGGAAGCAAGACTCAGAAATCCTTCAAATCATATCAAGAATATGTTTCAAGCATTGAAAAAACTCTCGGAATTCAAAATCAGTCAACATCTCAACTGACACCCTTTCAAGCGTCTGTCAGAGATGCGGTTAACCAACTAAAGAATGATTTAGCAAGTAGCAGTTTTTTAAAGACAGGCTTGAAGTCTCTTCCTTATATCGGAACTGCACTAGACTTGGTTAATTTTTTTACTGGGGGTGGTCGTTCAGAAAACAGCTCAGTAACACTTACTCCAATGGCAATAAATGCTTCTTTGAGTTTGTCAGGAAATCTTACTACCGCAAATCCGTATCGTGACATAATTTTCTACACTCCTGGTTCAAAGAATTCTCAAAATAAAGATCCAGAGCGATATCCTTATTACAACGAAGTTCTTGGCGTCTTTAACCTTTTGACATCGCCTAAAATTATTTTCAAGGCTACACCAAATGGCGCACCTGGCACATATAACTTTCAATTATTTACCCCCAATTCATCTGAAATTGAATATTCGATCAACCCCGCTGCAGGGTTTAACCTAACTAGCAGTGAGATATTAGCTAACATTAGATTTAGGGGAAATGGACTAGATGATCAAACTGGATTTTTGCCTATAACAGCTATAAATGATTTTAATACTCAATTTAGTGCTACAGCGGCACCTTTTTGGGCAGAGCTTGAAATATTATTGAATTTGTCAAGAAACGGAAATCAAAATGTCTTAATAAAGTATACTTATCAATTGGATTGGGAACAAAACCAAACTTTCGCTTATGCTTCCACCACATTAATTAGCAGACCAAGCTCAAATAGAGACTTAGTTATTTTAAACCCAAATTTTTCAGGGAGCGCGTCAGCATGGAATTCCGTAACGATTCAAGAAGGTTCAGTTATGAAACCTAATTCTTCAATACAGACAACGGCCAGCCAATTTTTCAATCAGTCATTAGTCCCAGCACCCGTTAGTACTGCTCGTATTAATGAATTCTGCAATAGTTCAGTCTACAAAGATAACGCATCAAGAAATCCTGCTGCTAGATTGGCGTCCAATAATGAGGAATCAGAAGAGGATGCTAAGAATATAGAAAAGAATTTTATTGCTTTCCCGAACCCTGCTGCTGACAAAGTCTCTTTTCGTTACTACATACAAGAACCTGCCCAAGTGCGGCTTCACTTGATCAATACAACAGGCACACTGATTGCCACGCCAGTAGATGCTTACCAAGAAGCAGGTTCGTATGAGTTTGCCTATGATGCCAGCAACTTGCCCTCAGGCATTTACATCTACACGCTTGAGACCAGCAAGGGCAAGCAGACTAAGAGGCTGGTGATCATAAAATAACTTAAACTTTATGCGATTTTTATCTTCAGTTGTGATCTATTGGATTTTACCAACGGCATTCACTTTCGCCCAAGAAAAAGTAGATACCATTTATACCTTCAATAAAACTATTGTTGGCAAGGTGAAGGAAGTAGGCCATCAAGAGGTGCTCTACACTTTGCCCAATGAAGATGTTATCTATAGATTGTATAAAAGAGCAGTGTTAAGCATCGCCTTTCACTCTGACCGAAAAGAAGTATTCAATGAGAAGAAAGACTTGATCCAAGTAAGAACTTCAAAAGATTGGGAGAAAATAGAATTGACCACCAACACAGATGACGTAGCTGGCATGATCAAGATTGATTTGGTTTCTGTAAAAGCAACAGGACCATTTACTGTATCAAGCGTTACCAATATCCAAAATAGGGCTCTCCGAAAACTTAAGTATGCAGCGGCCATGTTAGGTGGCGATAAAGTTTTAATCAGTAATCAATCCATTGAAGGGAACATTTTTGCTCTTCGCACAACTCGAACACAAGTAACCGGTACTGTTTACAGAACTGTACAATTAGATACTGTTGGGTTATCTAAGAATGTTATCGGGGGGAAGTATAGATTGTACGACAAACAGTTTTTATATATCGACAACCCCGTACCGAAAACTGTTTTTGTTTCAGAATCTACCGAGATTGAAATTAAATCAACAAGTTTCGAATTTGATGACGGGCTTGTTTACTTAAAAATTAACTTAGGCTTGGGGATTCAAAAGTTTTTAGTAACGTTTCAATCACAAACCTATATTATAGCGGGTAACCATTCAAATTCACGTTTCGTGGGGATTGTACTTAAAAGAATTAAATCATGATTTTACTTTGAGCTGGAGCGCGTTTGCAACGCGTTCCGCTCTTCGATAAATCTGAAATTTCAAGCTATTCGCCAATGGTTCTCTACTTTTATAGTTGTTGAAAAATTAAATTTAAACGGGAACGCGTTGCAAAAACGCACCAGCTATGGATTTCAAGGGATATTCTACTTTTCCTTACTGTCATTTCCATTTTCCAACAAAATCATTTCCCCAACCAGCATTTTTATTTTTCTTCACATTAAAATCACTTTCACAACCAACACTTTTGTAGTCCAGTAAAGGAGCATTGACTTGTTGCCAAACATTCTCATTTTCCTGGGCAACAATTTTATTTTCCTATCAAAGAATGGCTTAATGATTATTCCGGTGAAAGTGAGCCACCATTCTATCGCCTTTGGTGATGTTCTTCACCAACAAATGTGATGAACTCAGATAAACTGTCCAACAGACAGGCAGATGAACGAAAGGGGCATAAGATTGATGTTGAAATAAACGACAGGCTGGTAACAGTATAACGTTCGGTGTGCATGTTGGTGAAATCATGGGGATGTGCGTACGGTGTTTACGTTGAGGTCTTGAGTTGCCCTTGAATTTTCCGTGCCTCCGTGGCAACTGCATTTAATTTAAGCCGAAACCTTCACCTCCAAAAATTCATCCCACTCATTGTGGCTGAAACCAGTTACATCGCGCAAGAACAGCGCATAGCTTGGCTTGTAGGGTTTTCGCTTCAATATCATACCAGCATCTTCGGGGGTATTGTCTCCCTTCTTGGCATTGCATCTTTTACAAGCTGTAACCAAGTTCGTCCAACTGTGCTGGCCTCCCTTTGAGCTTGGGATCACATGGTCTAGTGTAAGATCGCGCCTAGTGCCGCAGTACTGGCACTCGTTGTTATCGCGCTTAAAAATATTCTGGCGGGTGAGGTTCACACCTTTATAGGGAGCGTTTACATAGCGGTTCAGTCTGATCACTGATGGCATGGCAAAACTGCGTGTAACGGTGTTTAACTTGTGGCCGTTGGCAGGGCGCACCATTTCGCTTTTATTCAGATAAACGAGAATAAAAGCACGCTCCACTGAGCAAACCATCAGCGGACTAAAGTCTTGATTGAGTACAAGTACGCGACTATTCATCTGTTATTGACTGACCACTGTGGCCATTTCACGGCTTTAAGATAAAACCATTTAGTCATCTAAACAATGGGGTGACCTAATCGTTCAAAATCCTGGCTATTGAATGGATGGTATGCGTATAAATTTTTGTCTCCAAATCCAGCACGCCATCTTCCATTAATTGGTCGATCCTTACCCATCCGTCTACATGAATGATCTTATTTTCCGCCAGCAAAAGCCCTATTTTATTTATTTTCTCCTTGCGCGATTGAATGATTACCACATCGCCCTGTTTGGCCGCGTTAAGGTCGCTTACTTTACTTCCATGCTTAAGTAATTCCTCTGCACCACGCACTACCCCATGCCCTCCAATCTTAAAGACCATCTGCGCCAGCCCACTCCCATCGATACCAAACGGAGTTTTGCCTCCTTCTTGTTCAGGTGCATTCAAATATTTAAGCGCGATCATTTTCAAAAATTCAAACTCACGCTTCTGCCCCACACTTTTCGATTCGCCATTGAAAGCAAATTGCTCCTCCATTTTAAAAAGCTCTGACTGAGAAATGGGCACGATGCTGCCCATCAAAATGGAGAGAGGAGTCTTTTTGTAGAGAATGGTGGAACAAATATCGGTGGTGATTTTAAAATCCACTGCATTGATCTGCTCAAAATATTCTTTTGCGATTTCATGATGCTGCTTGCGCTCTATCCAGCCCTCTGTGTGGTCAAAATAAAGTCTGATGTGCAGCCACTGCCTGTCACTGCTTTCGGCAAGCACTTCATAATGATCGCCAAACAATAGCTGCGTTACCTGCAACGACTGCTGGCTTTGCTCCTTTCGCACAGACACTACCGACAATCGACAAACACCAAAACTAACCTCCATCTTATCTAATTTTAACTCTACTCAATTCACGTTTTACGTCCCGTTCTTTAATGCTGTCACGCTTATCATGCAATTTCTTTCCGCGCGCCAAGGCAATCTCCACCTTGGCAAAACCGCGCTCATTAATAAACAACCGAATCGGTATCAAAGTAAGTCCTTTCTCCTCCACCTTTCCCTCCAATCGTGCAATCTCCGACTTTTTCAGCAATAATTTTCTTTCTCTTGCCGCCTCGTGATTATAATGAGTCCCTTGCGCATAAGGGGTGATGTTGATACCCTTTGCAAACACTTGTCCATTATTAAAATAACAAAATCCATCTTGCAAGTTCACCTTACCCTCTCGAATAGACTTTATCTCTGTACCCATCAGTGCAATGCCCGCTACAAACTTTTCAATCAATTCATATTGAAAAGAAGCTTGCTTGTTCTTGATGTTGATATCGTTTGTAAATCTTGACTTCATTCTTATTTCAAATTTTTAAATAATACTAGGCGGCACCCCGATAAAAATCGGGGCCGGGCTATCCGTTCCAAGTCCTCGTTCCGCGAGGCGCTCCACTGTGGGCTTTCCACTTCTATCCCTTGCCGAAGTGCACTCCAAATCTTAAATCATAAATCACAAATCTTAAATCCTTTCACGGTTTCTTAAACACCTGCTTCAACTTATCCCTCTTCAGCATCTTTTGCCCAGTAGTGCCAGTGGCAATCAGTCGGTTACCTGTTCTGGCCTCAATCATACAAGTGAGCTCGTTCTTGTCAATTTTAACTACTGTGGCCGTAAAGATAATTTCTTCTCCCACAAAAGCGGGGCTTTTATGATCGATACTTAAAAAAGTGCCCACCCCTTCCTCATCCTCCTCCTTCATCTCAATAAAAAACAACCTTGATGACCACTCAAAATCCCGCGCCAGCGAAAACGTAGAACACACCTCGTGCAACACCTTGCCATGAAAGGCAGCCACATCGGTATCGGCTACCACTTTCTTGTACGTTTTTTTATCGCACGGTTTAAAGATCAGTTTCATTTAAAATTTAATTTGCTAAACTAAGCATAGCCTCTGATATATTGAACCACATAGAAACATAAGGCACATAGAATGCACACATAGCAAAGCGGCTTCTCTATGTGAAAAGCCTATGTTTCTATATGACTATGTGGTTCAAAATTGGATTCTCGAAGACAATACTTAAAAATCCCCCATCCCCAAATTAGCAATTGGTGCCGTATCCATCCCACAAAACTCTCCCTTTAAAAACTTAAAATGTGCGGCCATCGCAATCATCGCTGCATTGTCTGTGCAATACTGAAATTCAGGAATGAATATTTTCCAGTTTAATCTTTCGGCCATAGATTGAAGCTCATTCCGCAATCCAGAATTGGCTGCGACACCACCGGCAATAGCAATTTGGTTGATACCCGTTTGCTTAGATGCCAACTTCAATTTCTTCATCAGCATTTGTACCAAACTGTGCTGGAGGCTCGCACAAATATCGTTTAAGTTCTTCTCCACAAAATCAGGATCAATCTTTTTCTTGTCTCTTAAAAAATATAGAAAAGAAGTTTTGATTCCACTAAAAGAAAAATCCAAGTTCGGCATGTTGGTTTCAGAAAAAGTATAAGCCTTGGGATTGCCCAACTTAGCATATTGATCTATCAACGGCCCGCCTGGGTATGGCAAACCCATGATCTTAGCTGCCTTGTCAAACGCCTCGCCTACTGCATCGTCTTGCGTCTCGCCCAATATTTTCATTTTCAAATAATCCTCCACTAAAATAATTTGTGTATGCCCACCGCTCACAGTCAGGCACAAGAAGGGAAAGCTCGGGCTGGGCTCTTTAATAAAATGAGCCAATACGTGCGCCTCCATGTGGTTCACCTCAATGAGTGATATGTTCAACGCCAAAGCCATGCCCTTAGCGAAAGACACGCCCACCAGCAGTGAGCCCATCAAGCCTGGGCCACGTGTAAAAGCAATAGCATCTATTTGCGAATTGGTTATACCCGAAGTGGTGATTGCTTCGTTTACCACATAGAGAATGTTTTGCTGGTGCGCGCGCGAGGCCAGCTCGGGCACTACGCCCCCGTATTTCTGGTGTACATTTTGCGAGGCAATCACATTATTAAGTACCTTGCCCTGTTGTATCACAGAGGCCGAAGTTTCATCGCAAGAGGACTCAATGGCAAGGATAATTGGATGCATTTGGTAGAAAATGAAGCTGCAAGTTATTAAAATCCGCGTGTATCGATGGCTCCGCAAATGGGTGCTGTACGGATTGTATCTTGCCCTCACTTTTTTTGTGCTTAGTTTCTTCTTGTTGCAATTGCCCGCAGTGCAAGAGGCACTTATTGCGAGGTACACGCGCCAGTTTTCCAAGATCACAGATTTCAACATTACTTTTAATAAATTCTACTTGAGGTGGTACGATCAACTTGAAGTAGAAGGGCTTGAAATAAAAGACAGCGAGAAAAATACAATGATCGCTGTAAAAAAGTTGAGTGTCAACTTTAGGTTGCGAAGTCTGCTAGATAACAACGACATTAACATTGATGGCGTAGACTTGAAATATGCTGACGTTCATTTAAAAACTATTAAAGAAAGCGATACCTCTCGAAATTTAAATATCAACATCTTCATCAATAAACTTAACAGTTCCTCTTCAGGAGGTGGTGGCAATCCGGCCAAAATAAATATTGGTGAGATCAATCTAGAAAATTCGAAGTTCAGTTTAAATGAAACCGAGAGCGACTCCATTCCCATTGGCTTTGACTATCATCATTTTAAGTTGGGTGTAGAGGCAGACCTTCATGCATTTAAAGTAATTGGCGATACCATCGAGTTTGATTTGAATTCGCTACAAGCAAAAGATCAGAAAACAGGGTTACAGGTAAAAAACCTGAGTACTTTTTTCCGCATCTCTCAAACAGCTATGGAATTTTATGGTATCAATCTTAGCGCAGGTGAAAGTTTTGTCTCCGATACAATCGTTTTAAAATACAAGAGCCAACGTGATCTCCAAGATTTCAACAACAAAGTAAGTATCAATGCCAAGCTGAAGAAAACAGTCATTCATCCAAATGACCTAGCTCTTTTCAATTTCGGAAAAGCCCCTTTGCCTGAGCCATTATATTTAGAAGGGAATATTACTGGTAAAGTTTCACGGTTTGATTATAGAAATATGCTGGCAACACTCGGCTCCACCACTATTCAAGGCAGGTTGCAAATGGATGGCCTCCCCACCATTGAAGAAACATTTATTGACTTGGATGTAAAAAAAGGAGCAGTCGATATCAACGATCTTAGCTTTCTATTTCCTGAAAATATTTTTGTTCAACTCAAGCCACTCGCACAATTCCGGCTACAAGGAAAATTTACCGGCTTCATCAACGACTTTGTAGCCAATGGTGATTTCAACGGAAGTCTGGGCAGGATGAAATCTGATATCAACCTAAAGATCAACAAAGAAAAGATCGAACGCTCTACTTACAGCGGGAATTTAGCTCTCTTTGATTTTGATCTAGGCAAATACTTTCAAGACACCACAAACTTTCAAAAAGTAAATTTGAGAGGGCAAATCAAAGGCACTGGCCTGACAGAGCGATCTGCCGATTTTTTTCTAAACGGAGAAATCCAATCCATTGGCCTGCGCGGATACAACTACACCAATATTTCCACCAACGCTCGCTTTGCCTCTCAATTGTTTAGTGGGCAATTAAAAATCGATGACCCTAATCTACAATTTAATGCTACCGGCTCTATTGATTTGCGTAACGGCTTAAATCAAGTAAAATTAAAAGCAAATTTAGATACAGCTCAAATCGATAAACTTGGCTTGATTAAAGATCATCTAACCATCAGCACCTTTTTGGATATTAATACAAAAGGACTACAGATAGATAGCTTATTTGGAGATGTGATTTTTAAAAATACACATATCGAGTACCGAGATAAATTTTTAATGCTCGACTCCGTTCATTTAATCTCCACCCATGATAAACTAAAAAGAAGTTTGTTATTGAGAAGTTCATTTGCCGATATTGAGTTGGGCGGCAGCTATTATTATTCTACGTTGTTCAACGATCTATCTCATCTCTATCAAGAATTTAAATTGAATGTAAAGAATGACAAAGATGCGATTGCCACCTATTACTCAAAAAAAAATAAAAGCATCCAAGCATACGAAGCTGCTTTTAAAATAAAGTTGAATAATATTAATCCATTGATCAACCTTGCTGGGATTGATGCCGCTATTTCAAAATCAACCAAGATTGATGGGAAATTTATCAATGGCGCTACCTCGCGGTTGCAAGCCTACGCCAACATTGACACTATTGACATTGGCGGAAAGAAATTCTTTGAGAACGAAATTGAGCTATCTGGCTCCAAGATCCGCGATAGCGTAAACGTATTGGCCATGCTTTCTATCAATTCAGCAAAACAAAATCTCTCCAAGGCCTTTACCACCAAAAATCTATTTTCAGAATTGATTTGGGACAAAGGTCATATTGCTTTTGGTTTAGATGCAGACCAAGAAGGAACGACCAATCTCATTCGATTAAAATCTGAAATTGACTTCTTACAGGATAGCACTAAGATAAAAATTTTACCCACACGCCTCAGAGTTCTTGATAAAGAGTGGGAAGTAAATCAGAAAAACTATACATTAAATAAAGGCAAAGAGTGGGATGTCCATCATCTTGAGATCAGGAATGGAATAGAATCAATTTTAGTGAACGGCCTTATTTCAAAGGATCTAGACAAAGTATTGGATTTATCTGTTAACAACTTTAATTTGGATATCCTCAATACCATAAGCACAGAAAAATTCAAAGGCATAGTTACTGGTGAAATAAAAGCACGCGATTTGTACGCTACGCCATACGTTCAGAATGATATCTCGATCAAAGAACTTACCGTAAATGATTTTTTAATTGGCGAGGTAAATGGAACAAACTCTTGGAATCAAAATAAAAAGCAATTCGACATAGACTTTACAATCGACCGATTGGGCAAGCGGACTGTGTCACTAAACGGGCTTTATAATCCTGAAAAAACAGAGCCTCTCTTGATGAATGCCAAATTGGAAAAAACAAATTTGCAGGTAATTGAGCCATTCCTCAAGGGGATCTTTTCACAAATAGATGGAACGCTTTCAGGCGAATATAAAATCACAGGCAGCTTTAGCAAGCCGTTGGTCAATGGCCAAGGCAATATTGAAAACGGCAAGTTGATGATTGACTATCTCAAAACACTGTACCATTTCAGTGGTGTGCTCGGCATGACTTCCAATCAAGTCATTTTTGATGATATTGTATTAACCGATGAGTTTAAAAACAAGGGCAAGCTGGACGGATATCTCACACATAAAAACTATACTAAGTTTCGTATTGTTTTGGATGCCGACTTTAAGAATTTTCAACTGTTAAATACAACACCCAAAGACAATAGTCTTTTCTATGGGCAAGCATTTGGAACAGGCAACCTTAATATGCTGGGGCCATTAGAGAATATGAAAATATCTGCCACCGCACGCTCTGAGAAAAACACGCGCATTTTTATACCCATGAGTACCACCCAGTCAGCCGAGAAGAAAGATTTCATCACCTTTTTGAATCTAACCGATTCAACTCAACTAAATAAAGCTGCCGCTATAAAAAAAGCAAAATCAGAACCCACTGGTATCACCATGGATTTGAACTTAGATATAACGCCAGATGCCTATGCCGAAATTATCATGGACATCAAATCCGGTGATATTATTCGCGGCTATGGCAATGGGGATATTAAACTCCAATTGGATACAAAGGGCGAGTTCAATATGTTTGGTTCCTATGAGTTTGAGCGTGGTTTTTACAACTTCACGTTGTATGACGTAATCAATAAAGGGTTCAGCATCAATAAAGGCAGTCGCATCAGTTGGTATGGCGATCCATATGCGGGCCAATTAGCGTTGGTAGCCAGCTACAAACAACTCACCTCATTAGCACCAATCATTGCTGATCAAACTGTAGCCACCACTAGTCAAATGCGAAGAAAATATCCCGTGGAAGTTCTTTTAAAACTAGACGGAGCGATGCTTTCACCACAAATCAATTTTGATATTGTTGCCAATGACTTGCCCAACAATGTACCAATGGATGGGGGTAAAGCTCCGGTTCAATTAAATACAGAGTTCAAAGCCTTTAAAGCTAAGCTAGACGAACAAGAATTGAAGAAACAGGTTTTCAGTCTGATCATCCTAAGACGATTCTCTCCACCCGATGCCTTTACAACCAGTGGTGCATTATCAAGCAGCGTGAGCGAACTACTCTCTAATCAATTGAGTTACTGGCTCACACAAGTAGACCAAAATTTGGAGATCGATTTTGACCTTGGGAATTTTGATCAAGAGGCCTTCAATACATTTCAACTTCGCCTCTCCTATTCATTTTTAGGTGGTCGCTTGCGTGTAACACGCGATGGTACTTTTAATAATCAATACGCCCGCACTGATGTGTCCAACATGCTTGGTGACTGGACCGTTGACTATCTTTTAACACCCGATGGTAAATTCAAAGTAAAAATGTACAACCGCACCAATATCAATCAACTCACCAACACCATTGGCACACAAGCCACTATTACAACGGGGCTAAGTTTAACACACACGCAAAGTTTCAACAGTTGGTTGGAACTTCTCACATCGGCACGTGACCGCAGAAGAAAGGAAATACAAGAAGAACAAAATAAAAAAGACGAAGCTGAAAAAGAAGGAAGCAATTAGATCATAAATTTTTCAAAATCCGAAACCCAAAAATTTTCCTACCTTACCAAAGTAAAACCCCCTTGTATGGATCTATCAGCAATCATGAAAAAATATGCCGACCAAATTGGCGGCCAATACACGCAATACGACCCTACTCATTCAATTTTGATCATTCCTGTTTCTGGTGGGAGATTCCAAACCGTGCTAGGTACGATCAAAAAAAACGATTTGTACAATCGCCAATTGATCACACTCAACTCTAAAGTGTGTGCCTCCTCCTCTTCCATAGATTTCAAAATGCTGCTAGAGCAAACCGCCTTTTTTAATTATTGCCGATTTGTAATCAATCAAAACTATCTGCAGGTTGAGGCTGTTGCCTCACTTGACAATCTAACTGAAGAAACCATCAAAGAAATGCTGCAAGAAGTGGCCAACTTAGCTGATCAGTATGAAATGAAGTTGACCGGATCAGATGTGCATTGATCTTATCAGATGGACGTAGACACGATTAGAAGCATCTGCACAAAACTCCCTGCGGTAACGGAAGATATGAAGTGGGGCAATGATCTGTGCTTCTTAATTGCTGAAAAAATGTTCTGCGTAGTAGTGCTTGATGGCCCCTTGAAAATCTCCTTTAAAGTACCCGATGAAGAGTTTGATGAATTGTGTAACCTGCAAGAGATTATGCCAGCACCCTACTCTGCCCGCTATAAATGGGTTTTAGTAGAGAAGCCACACGCTTTCAGTAAAAAACAATGGGAGCACTACATCACACAATCTTACAATTTGATCAGGGCAAAGCTACCCAAGAGCAAGTTGAAAAAATTAGATAAGAGTCACCAAATTTTGAAGTAACAAAAATCTAAATTCCCTCGTACCTTTGCGCCAATGCAAGCTGTCTTATCATCCCTCTTTTAGTGGGCGAGGAAAGTCAGAGCAACCTAGTGCTTTAGCGAAAAGAATCATTCCAATATAATTTAAAAATTTATTTCTCAATAACTGTCCTTAGCGATGAACTTGTTTCGAAATTGGGCAGCCTCGCTTATCAGTTTTCTATCAGTCTTTTACATCGCATTCCTTACCTCGTGCGAAAGCGAACAAAAAAATGAAGAACGCCTTGCCAAAAAATATTGCAGCAGTTGTCATCTTTTTCCTAAGCCTGAACTATTAACAAAAGGCATTTGGAAAAATGGCGTATTCCCCGAAATGGCTTTCCGAATGGGAATGAGAGATTCTTTTGAGGCCACCAAAGGTATCTCAGCCAATGATATTGCAACGGTGCTCGGCACTATTCCAGCCGGCCCAATGGTATCACCCAAAGAGTGGGAATCCATCCAGCGCTATTTTGATAGAAATGCGCCCGACTCGCTTGTAGCTAATCCGAAAACAGAAAAAAGTCATCTAACCCTGTTTGAAGTGACAAAAGTAAACCCTGTTCTTGGTTCGTTTCCTATGATCACATTGCTAAAAGTAGATACCTTCCGCAGAAAAATATTTTATGGAACGAGGCAGGGGAAATTGGTTCAATTGAACGATTCATTAAAAGTAGAGCATTCCATCCAGCTAAAAAGCCCTCCATCTCATTTGATCTTCGATGCAAAAAATCCGACTGTTGTTACATTGATGGGCCTCATGGACCCCAATGATCAAGCAAAAGGTGAGTTGATTGCTCTTGATCCATCAAGCAATGAACAAAGTGTACTGATTGATTCGCTAAAGCGGCCAGTGAATTTTGAAAGAAAAGATTTGAACAAAGATGGCCGCGAGGATTTTGTGGTCTGTGCTTTTGGGAATTACACGGGCGCACTGCTTGTCTATGAGAATACATCTGACAAGACCTTTCAAAGACATGTATTATCTGATGCACCAGGTGCAAGAAGGGTTATTGTCAAAGATTTTAATGCAGATGGACGCGAGGACATTTTAGCACTCTTTGCCCAAGGTGATGAACAAATTGTGTTGTTCATCAACGAAGGCGACTTTAAATTCAGAAGAAAAATGCTTTTACGCTTTCCGCCCATGTATGGCTCTAGCTATTTTGATATAGCCGACTTCAACCATGATGGAAAATTTGACGTCATTACCACACAAGGAGACAATCTTGATTATTCAAAAATCTTAAAACCTTACCACGGAGTACGGCTATTCACGCAAGGCGAAGATCAAAAATTTGATGAGACTTGGTTTCACCCGATGCACGGAGCCTCGCAAGCCATGGCTCGTGATTTTGATAACGATGGTGATATTGATATAGCGGCCATTTCTTATTTCCCTGACTTTGCACAGTCGCCCGAAGAAGGGTTTCTCTATTTTGAAAATACCGGGAAAGATTTTAAAGCACATACAACACCCCAAAGTACATCTGGTCGCTGGTTAGTGATGGAAGCGGCTGATATTGATGCAGACGGTGATTGTGATATTTTATTAGGCGCATTGGATTTCTACGAAGGTGTGCCAAAAAAATCTGTGGAAGAATGGGCAAAAGACAAAGCCTCCATTTTAGTGCTTAAGAATACTACTAGGCACTAGGGCTTGGGCATTAGGGACTAGGGATTAGGGATTGGGTTGGGTATTGCAATCAATCCAATTGGGTCTACTCATTTAAAAATGCACGCAACTATGCGGAGCGATTTAAGTCCTAATGCCTAAGCCCCAAGTCCGAGTTATGCTAATTTCGCATTCATTGGATCCCAATTGATGATCCGTTTTTCAAAATAACTTTTGTTTGTTGCCAATGCAGGGCCTGCCGCTTGCATTCCAAAAAGAGCATCCTCTTTAATCGATGCCTTCTCGCGAATGCCTTTATAAAAATTCAAGTGGTGATCTAAGTTGGCATTGTAGTCTTTGGGTGATCTAAACTCGATGCCAGAATCTATTACTGATGGCTTTGCAGGCGGATACTTAGCCTTGTACCATTTTTCATATTCTTTCTGTTGGCTCTCACTAAAAGTATCAAACGAATCCCAGCCGCCATAGCCAGGTTCTTTGGTCAGTTTGTGCGGCACAACTTTTACATGCTCCCAACCAAAATCGATGAAGCCATCTGTGCCAATCAATCGAAGGCCTTGGCCATTCTCAGATCCATCCACAAAGTTCACTCTCATTTGTAGATTAAATGCATGGTGCTTTTTAGCTGCGGGATAATCGTACATGCCCATGATCACATCGGGTACATCTCTTCCATCTTTCCAATAGCGAAGGCCTCCCGTAGCTAAAATTCGGTCTGGCCCTGGTGAACTAGTGACTGCGTGCAAGGCAGAAAACAAATGCACAAACAAATCACCCGCTACACCTGTTCCATAATCTTGGTAGTTTCTCCAGCGGAAAAAGCGAACGGGATCGTATGGCATTTTGGGCGCATCGCCAACAAATCTGTCCCAGTCAACCGTACCTCCATTGGCATCAGTGGGTATAGAATATTGCCACGCTCCGTTAGCACTATGCCTATCCATCCATGTATCTACTACAACCAAATCCCCAATCACACCTGCTTCAAAAAGTTCACGTGCCTTCTCGGTTACAATAGAACTCACACGCTGGCTTCCTACCTGAAAAACTTTGCCCGTTTTCTTTTGAGTAGCAATGACATCAGCCCCTTCTTCTAATTTATGCACCATCGGCTTTTCGCAATACACGTGCTTGCCTTTGTTCATGGCTTCGATGGATATACGATCGTGCCAATGATCGGAGGTAGCGATGATGACTGCATCAATATCCTTACGATCAAGCAACTCCTGATAATTTTTTGTGACGTATAAATCCTTTCCAAATTTTTCCTTGGCTCTATCTAACCTCCCCGTATATAAATCACAAACTGCTACCAGTTTTACTCCTGGCACTTGCAATGATGTTTCAACATTGTTGAAACCCATAATGCCCATGCCGATTACGGCAATATTCACTTGATCGTTAGCTGCATAGTCCTTCTTTGCGTAAACAGGAGAATCTAAAATTAGTGTATCGGAAGGTGAGGCTAACAATGAAGTGCCTACGCTAGATGCCAAAGCAGTGCTCGCTATTTTTTTGATGAAATCTCTGCGGGAGGGATTAGGTTTTTTCATAGCTAATTGCGTTAGATCAGTTTAAATATTTCCTTAGAACTAAAGAAAATTACTAACCTTTACAATAAATTCCTATTCTTGTGAAATTAAACTGAAAATCTATTGAAAGCGCCAGAATGAAACGTTGTATTCTTCTACTATTTATATTTTTTGTGGCCACAAAAATTCTTGCTCAAGAATCTGCACAGCAAGACACTACCCATACTAATTTTGAATTCACCTTAAAAGACGGGACTAAACTAGTTGGCCAACTCATCGATCAAAATAAAGAGTTCTTCATTATTAAGACTACCAACTTTGGCACTATGAAGATTGCCACCAACCAAGTGGTGAGTGTTATTCTGCTCGATCAAAAAACAAGTAAATCAATACCCTCTTCATACATTGAAAATCAATTCGGTCATAAATATTTTATTTTCCCAACAGCTATTCCTGTTGAATCAAAAAAATGGTTTTACAACAATCAATATCTTTTCTTCAGCAGCTTCACGTATGGTATCAATAAACACGTGAGCGCGGGGGTTTCTTTTTTTACTTTTGTGCCTACAAGTTTGATCTCCCCTATGATTAAGGTAACTGTTAATCCTAATGGCAAAACAAAATTTGCACTCAGGGGTCAATACATTTATATCCGAGGGAGTAACACCAATGATGCAGGCTTTTTTCAAGCAATCATTACCCGGGGTAATTCTCAAAACAATTTTACATTATCATTCGGAAAATTTATTTCTAATCGAGGTGTTGATGAGAGTTCATTATTCACTTTTGGATTTGCGAAGAAGGTCTCGCCTAAACTGAGTGTAATCACAGAAAATAATATAGTCATCGGAAACAACACAAATACCGCCAATTCCTTTGGTCTTCTTTCAGCAGGCCTTCGCTTCGATCGAAGAATGCATGCTTTCGATTTAGGACTATATGTGCCTACTTCTGGATTGGACAGGAATGTCAATTTGATTCCTTACATTGGTTTTAACTTGAAGTTGAGCAGATGATCTCATCAAAACATCTTTTCATTGCCAAAACCAAATCCTCACTTCCATTAATTTTGGTTTAGCTAGGGTCTTGCAAAACCAAATTCTGTGATTTTCAAACGTTAGCATCGCAGGTTAAAAACACTAACTTTGTTTTTTAAATGCAAGTGATATGGCACAAGTAGAACTCATCATGCCCAAAATGGGCGAAAGCATTACGGAAGCCACCATTTTAAAATGGCTAAAGAAACCAGGTGATAAAATTGAGCAAGACGAAAGTGTGCTGGAAGTAGCTACCGACAAGGTAGACACAGAAGTGCCATCTACTCATGCTGGTGTGCTGAAAGAAATCTTTGCCAAAGAAGGTGAAGTTGTGAAAGTCGGTAAGGCCATTGGCATCATCACAACCGATACAGTTGCGTCTAACTCATCCGCGCCAACTGTTACCAAACCAACGGAAGATAAAAAAGTAGAAATAAAACCATCGCTTGTTTCAAGTTCAAATGGCAATGGCGCAAGTCATGCTGTTACAGATTTCAAAAGTGCTTCACGTTTCTACTCACCCCTTGTAAAAAATATTGCCAGAGAAGAACAAATCGCTGTCGCGGAATTAGAAACTATCTCAGGCACTGGTGCCGAAGGCCGCGTGACCAAAAAAGATATTTTAGGATACGTGCAACAGCGCAAGCTGGGGCAAACTGTTTCTTCAACACAACACGTCTCTTCTGCTCCTCTTGTCCCTGCTTCCATTAGTGCAGGCGATGAGATTATTCAAATGGATCGCATGCGCAAGATGATTGCTGAGCGTATGGTGGATAGCAAACGCATATCGCCACACGTTACTTCTTTTGTAGAAGCGGATGTGACCAACATTGTATTCTGGAGGAACAAGTGGAAAAATGAATTCCAAAAAGCCTCAGGTGATGCACTCACTTTCACTCCTATTTTTATTGAAGCGGTGATTTTGGCTATCAAAGATTACCCAATGATCAATGTTCAAGTAGATGGTGATCGCATTATTAAGAAAAGAGACATCAACATCGGTGTGGCAGTCGCATTGCCTTCTGGCAACTTGATTGTACCTGTAATCAGAAATGCTGATCAATATAACATTACAGGCCTAGCCAAAGCCGTAAATGATTTAGCTAAACGTGCTCGTGAAAATAAATTGAAGCCCGATGAACTATCGGGAGGAACATTCACTGTTTCCAATGTGGGCTCTTTCGGCAATGTGATGGGCACACCGATTATCATGCAACCTCAAGTAGCCATCCTTGCATTGGGCGCAGTGCAGAAAAAACCAGCAGTTATAGAAACGCCTTACGGAGATGCGATTGCCATTCGTCATAAAATGTTTTTGTCTCACTCGTATGATCATCGCGTAGTGGATGGAGCGTTGGGTGGAAGCTTTGTGCGGAGAGTAGCGGATTACTTGGAGAAGTTTGATGTGGGGAGGAGTATATAATAATGGCTCTATAATGAATAGGGTGAGTAGAAAGTCAAAGCCTTATTCGGTAGGCACTATTTGCGTAAGGCTTTAACCTTAGTAGAAATTATTTGTAACTGTAAACTCTAACCTTATTACCTTATTCTGATCGTGCGAAAATAAGGTAATAAGGTTGGTTAGTATTCAAATAATTATTTTCTCTACTAAGGTTAAAGCCTACCCACAGGATCGACAATTAAAATTTTTATTCACACTAAGTGTCATAGAACCTCAAAAATCTCAAATCATAAATTCTAAAGAATGAAATTCGGAACGAAAGCAATTCACGCAGGTGTTGAACCTGATCCTACTACGGGAGCCATTATGACTCCTATTTTTCAAACCTCCACGTATGTGCAAGAGTCGCCAGGAAAACATAAGGGCTACGCGTATGCACGCGGAGCCAACCCTACGCGTAATCAACTACAAAAGAATATCGCTGCCTTAGAGAATGGAAAGTTTGGTCTTTGCTTTTCTTCAGGCATGGGGGCGACTGATGCAGTGCTTCGTTTATTGAATCCTGGTGACGAAGTAATCACTAGCAATGATTTGTACGGTGGGTCGTATCGCTTGTTCACGAAAGTGTATGAACGAGCAGGTATCAAATTTCATTTTGTTGATTTGACCGATACTAAAAACATTGAACCACTTATAAATAAAAACACCAAGCTGCTTTGGTTGGAAACACCTTCCAATCCGTTGATGCGCATCATCGACATAGAAGCGTGTGTTTCTATCGCCAAGAAAAATAAAATTCAAGTAGCCGTTGATAATACCTTTGCCTCACCGTATTTACAAAACCCACTTGACCTGGGAGCTGATGTGGTGATGCACTCGGTTACGAAATATTTAGGCGGACATAGTGACGTGATTATGGGCGCGCTTGTTGTCAACGATGAACAGCTTTACAAAGACTTGGCTTTTATTGCCAACTCGTGCGGAGCAGTTCCTGGACCACAGGACTCTTTCCTAGTCTTGCGTGGAATCAAGACATTGCACCTACGCATGGAGCGTCATTGCTTCAACGGCAAAAAAATTGCCGAACACTTGCGCAATCATCCCAAAGTTGGTAAGGTGTATTGGCCCGGTTTTGCGGATCATCCCAATCATGCCATTGCCAAAAAGCAAATGAAAGATTTTGGCGGAATGCTTTCGTTCACGTTAAAAGATGATCGCTTGGAGCTGGCCACTAAATTCATGGAGAGTGTTGAATTGTTTTCGCTTGCAGAATCGCTGGGTGGTGTAGAATCATTGATCAATCACCCTGCTTCAATGACTCACGCCAGTATCCCTAAAGAAGAAAGAATAAAAAATGGTTTGTCAGATACATTGATCCGATTGAGTGTGGGTGTAGAGGATGTTGAAGATTTGATTGCTGATTTAGATCAGGCTTTCCTAAAAGTGTAAATCGTAAATTGACGGAACTCAAAGATTTATTAATTCGTCAACTGTTGACCGCTGGGCTATACATCGCCAGCTTAGTTGGGCTTGATGCCTCTGCATTTTTATTTCGCAAAGGGAGAATAACGGTGAACTCACTGCCTTTTCCATTCTCGCTCACCAATTCAATGGTGCCACCCAATCGATCGACCAATGTTTTTACAATGGCCAAGCCTAGCCCGTTGGAACTTTCTGCTGCAGTGGGGCGTGCACTGAGCCTTCTGAATTTTTTGAATAACGAAGCGCGGTCTGTCTGTGTAAATCCTGGGCCTTGATCTTTGATGGAAATATAGGCTTTGTCGTTTTCACATTTGCCCGAAACAACAACGGCCGTTCCCGATTTAGAAAACTTGATGGCGTTCGACAATAGATTTTCTACAATACGATTGATATAGGTGCTATCTGAGATGAATGGCGCAGAGTGGGGCAAATTAGATTCTAGCTTTATTCCTTTGGTAACGGCAATCGCCTGAAAATAATCAACGCGGTCTTTCAGCAAGGTGGTCAAATCAAAATTCATACTAGAAGGCGCTTGTGTGTTCTCTTCAATGGCGTGTACATCCAGCAAATCGGTGATCAAGTTGGCACCCGATTTGGTAACGTCCTTCATCATTTGCAAATAATCGTTTTGCTGATGGTTCAACTTGCCTTCTAGTTCAATAAGAGTGGCCAATCCAACAATTCGGTTCAGAGGAGATTTTAAATCGTGCGCTACGATGCTCATCAATGTATCCTTCTCGTGGTTGAGGTCCGACAACAATTGGTTGCGCTTCGACAATGTTTCGTTTTGTATGTCTATCTCTTGCTGCTTCTTATTGATCTGTTGATTTTGCAAAGCCAATTTTTCGTTGATCAACCTTCTTCGCTTGTTTACCTGCCAAGAGATGATGGCCAAGACGGAAAGAAAAACAATCACAACTCCCCCTAATATATTTATCAGTCTTTGTCGCTCCACAATTGCCTCTGTACTCGCCTGCTTCAACTTTAAGAGCTCATTTTCTTTGTCTTTGCTTTCAATTTGCAATTCAAACTGAAGACGCTCTACTTGTCTGGCCAAATCAAGATCTTCCACGGAATCTTTTAGTATCAAGTACTGGTTCATGTGTCCAATCTCGTCTTGTTTCTTTCCCATCAAGCTAGCCACTTGCGCCAATTGATAATAAGAGTCCATTTGAAAAGCAGAAGACTTAGTCATCTTTGATACTTTCAACGCTTCACTGAATTCAAATCTCGCCTTTAAATAATCTTTATTCGCTAGATGTACTTTGCCTATCAACAAATAAGCACGGGGCAACATTCGCATATTTTCATATTGCTTAATAATTCTATATCCTTCACTACCAATTTTCCCAGCTAAATCTGCTTGTCCTTGCTTCAGATAATTTTCGGCCAGTAATATCTTCATCTCTGCCAAGTTGATATCATCATGAATAACATTGCCAATGGAGTCTGCCTTCAAAAAATAGAGATTGGAAATATCAAGTTGGCTGGTCTCTTGAAAAAGTATACCTAACTGAGCATAGGCTGACATAATATCGCGAGAATTCTTGAGCTTTAGTCGGATGTGAAGAGCTTTGAGGTGAGTCTCTTGCGCTTTTACATAATCACGTTGAAGCCGATACAAATTAGCAAGGCTTTGATTAGCGTAGGCAATACCTGATGAATCTTTGGTGGCCTTGAAAATCTTTAACGCATTTACGAAGTAGTTGAATGACTTGGGCAGCACGCCCTGCTCAAATAAAAGTCGCCCAATATTATTGTTGGTGTACGCCAACTGATTAGAGTCTCGTTGGCTCTCTGCTACGGTGAGTGCTTCCTGATAATACTCATACGATTTGAGGCGATCTCCCTTGTAATTGTAAGCAACCCCAATAAAGTTAAGTGACTTGGCCAAGTCCTTCTTCAATTCTACGACTCTGCCTAAATCATAGGCTTTTTTCGCATAGTAGATCGTGCTATCTGGATGAGCAAAGCGATATTCCCAGCCAATAGAGTTGAGCAAAGCAAATTGCTTATTGGTTGGTGTGTCTTTTAGTTTTGTTTTTAAACTATCAATCAAGGCTTGGTACTGACCAAACCCAGCCATACTTACAAACATCAACAGTATTAATAAAGAAATCCTCTTCATGCTAATTTCGGCCAAAGTTACCAAATTCTTTGCGATCGAAGTGTCCACCTTTTTCGATGGCTGAGTTTATCTTCTTCACCACCTCGTCCAATTCTTCGCCAGATAACTTCAAGTGATTGATCAAATCTTTCTCTTTATCTTGAATTTCGGTGTGGTCAATCAAATTAATCAATCCCAAAAGCCTACAAAGAGGTCCACGCAACAAATGTGAATTGATAAATGCATACTCTGCCAATTGATGGTTTTGAATTTCCAATTCAGATGTACGCTCTTTGATGCGCTCTTCCAAATCAAAGTTGGTGCGTGAAATCTCCTTCTTATGCTCTCTGATCTTCGCCTCATACTCTCTACGTTGCATAGCACGATATACCAATGTGATAATATCTGAAACAGCTTGCGCAAAAATAATATCTTCGGGTAGCCAGTGGCGATGTTTCAAGTTTTCACAACAAAGTACTCCACCTAATTTGGCATCTAGAAAATAAGGTGTGTCCATCATCGATTCAATATGATGAGGCTTTAGATAGGCTTCCTTGAACTCAAAGGTATGTGAATCCGTCTCTGCGTCATCGGCAGGAATGACTTCTTCCTCTTGCAGGGCCTCAAAATAGCGAGGGAAATCTTTCGCCAACAATTCTTCTTGCTGGGTATACCTCGCTTCATTTAACTCATAAAGAACCAAACATTTTATACTTCTACGATCAGGTTCATATTGCCACACACTCACGCGATCCGTCTTCAAACTGTCTGCGGCCGTCTTTACAATATACTTCAAGGCCTCATCAAAATCGCCAAAGTTAATGCTTCGGCTTTTTGAAATCTCCAGAAGAGTGTGCCAGTGCTTTTCTATAGTTGCATTGCGGTCAAATATCTCCTGAGCTTTCTTCGCCAACTCGTCATTTATCTTTTCTACCAGCAAATTCTGTTCGCGAAGTACTTTGTTTTGCCTTTCAATATGATCACGCTGTGCAGCAATCTCATTTCGTTGTTGAGTCAATTCCTCATTTTGTGCAATCACTTCCTCTTTTTGTTCTTTTAAATCACTGTTGCTGATTTTTATTACTTTCAGCAACTTTGTTTTTGAAATGCTGAATAAGTAAGTGAACATGGAAATCGCCAAAATCAGCCCGATATGATTGAATAGAGATCTCCAGTCGGCAAACTCATCTAGGGTGATCTGTTGGTCTCTAAAAAAAAACATGAAGAACACAATTGTAACACAAGAAATTGCGCCCCACCATTTAGCAGTGGTTTGGTCTATCAATAGATTAGCCATAATGGGCATCATGGCTACCCAAGGCAGCATAACAGAATAGATGCCACCCGAGTAAGCAATTCCAATGAGTAAGCCTACCCAAAGTATGCCTACCGAAATATGAGCCATCGTTAACAACCGAAGACCCATTCGGAAAATTACAAGCGATGCAATAACTGCAGCACAGAAAAGAATGTAAGCTAACGTAGGTGCATGAAAGTTGAATTGATCATGTACCAAAACATAGAAGAGATTGACAACTACTTCTATTAAAGAAAAATTAACAATAAGCTTGGCGTTCGAATAGTCTTCATCTCGCCCTTTATATCTCTCAATAAAAAAATCGTAGAAACGCTCCATGCACCATCAAGTAGAATTGGCAAAATACCAATAAAGCTGGGTTCTTAATATGTAGTGTATGTTATTAAGTCGTTTAGAAGAAAAAAAACGGTTTTTTAAGGGTTTTCTACTCCTTCTCAACAAAATCGAGGTCTTTATTAAACGTCTCTTCTGTAAAGTAGAAGGCAACCAACGTGATAGCAACGGCAATCGCTCCTGTAACAATGCCACTCTTGATTATATCCCAGCCCCAACTTTTTTGAAATAAAGTGAGGAACAGCATATTCATCAACGGCAACACACCACGCACCATGTTGGGGATGGTAGTGGCGGCAGTGGCTCGCAGGTTAGTACCAAATTGCTCGGCACCCATCGTGACAAAAATTGCCCAGAAGCCTGTAGAGAAACCAAGCACCCCGCACACCGCATACATCGTGGTATCACTATTGTTGTAGCTGCTGAAGAAAAACAACAACGCCAAAATCATGATGCCATAAAAAAGCAAGAGCGCTTTCTTTCTACTTTTAAAATATTGACTGATCAACCCGATGAGAATATCGCCAGTAGCAATAGCTGCGTAAGCAAACATGATGGAGCGACCCGAATCAAGTGTAGTGCTTCCAAACATTTTCGCAGCAAACCGATCGCTCTGGTTAACCAAAATCCCAATCACAAACCAAGTGGGCAAGCCAATCAAAATCGCCAGCAAATATTTTCTAAAGCGCGTGGCGTTTTGAAAAAACATAAAAAAATTTCCTCTGCTCACATTCAGTTCTTTCACGGTGTTGAACATGCCAGACTCAGCCACTTTTACTCGCAACAAAAGAAGCAGAATGCCCAGCCCGCCACCAATTTTGTAGCAAAGCCGCCAGTCGTGCGTAAAATGAAAAGTAAAATATGCGGCTACTGCACCAAACAGTCCTATACCAGCAACCAATGAAGTACCAACGCCTCTCCATTTTTTTGGAAGCAACTCACTCACAAGTGTGATGCCTGCGCCCAACTCGCCAGCCAATCCAAGACCTGCCACAAAGCGGCACGTAGCATATTGATCTACAGTTTCGACAAACCCCGTAACAAAATTGGCGACAGAATATAAAATGATGGAACCAAACAACACCGAGAGTCTCCCCTTCTTATCGCCCAACACACCCCATGCAATGCCGCCAATCAATAGCCCCGTCATTTGCCAATTAATCACCTGTGTGCTATCGGCCAACATAGTTGCGTCAGTAGCACCCACCCCGCGCATGCTCGGTGCTTTCACAATGGTGAAGAGCAGCAAATCATAGATGTCGACAAAATAGCCGAGGGCGGCCACTATTACCGGAATGCTGAACAGTTTGCCATAGCCATCATCTTCTTTGATCATACTCAAATTTTTGTAAAGTGTGTATCAAAAAACCTTGTCACGTTGAGCTTGTCGAAACGTGAGCTTGTCGAAACGTGAGCCTGTCGAAACGCGACAAGGTTTTTACAGATGCCCTAAAATAAGTGACTTTGTCCAATATACAATTCCCTTTTATCAAAGCATTAGGAAAAGTTTAAACTGTTCTTTTGCGGCCTGGCCCTGCGAGGCGCGTGGGCCACCGGGCTATCCGCTACAATCTTTTCGCCCATGCTGCTTTCGGATAGAGGCAAAAAGGATTTTCGCTACTATCCCTGCCCGTTCCCAGTGACAAAAGTCATCCACTAAGACATCTTTTATCATCGTTGCTTCTTTTTTCCCCTCTTAGATTTATATCACAATCAAAAGGAATTATGCTCGGCTCACTTACTAAAACACAAATTGATCACGTACTTGATAGTCAGGTAATAGGCCGTATTGGCTGCTATGCAGATGGAAAAGTGCTGGTTGTTCCTATTACCTATGCTTTTGATGGAGAGTTTATTTA
>JBJXEB010000038.1:0-4076 GCA_046155095.1 Cyclobacteriaceae bacterium | reverse complement strand
CTTCTATTTGTATTGGGTGAACCACAGACACTTCATTTGTATAATGTAAAAACAAAGGAAGATAAAGTGCTTGCAGAAAAGATAGGGAGATCACTGCACAAAATCCCGAATCAAAACGCTATGAGTTTTGTGCATAAAATTTCTGATTTAGAATGGCTTATTAAAAGATGGGATGCGGCAACGTCTGAGTTAACCACTATTATTAAGACTTTACCTGGTCGCGAAGATTTGTGTTGGACACCTGATGGAAGAATAGTAATGAGTGACGGAGCAAAAATTTATTCAATTGATCCAGCCAAAGAAAAAGAATGGAGTGATGTAGTTATCAAATCAGGAGGTGATCTTTTGAAGGGTGCTACACGATTGGCAATTGACCAAAAGGGAAACAAATTGGCAGTTGTTGTTGCGGAATGAAATCATTTTTCACAAAACGATCCTTTAGCCACATACAAGTCTTTCGACCATATTTCCAGTAGTCCCTCTCGAACGGCCGGGTCATTTTCGATGACCTCCGATTGTACCTTCCCTTTCATAATAAGAATTCCTCCGTCACTTTCTCCAAATGTCCCTTCAGCAATTACGTTACCTGTTTTCTTAATTTCTTTCAAGTACTCATCATGCCTGCCAAAAGTTTCTGGCGCTACCTGCACATTGAACTTAGCAATATTGGGTATGTAGCGAACAAAACTATATGTGGTCATTTCATAAGGTTCCTTTACTGCGCATACGGAGCCAGTGCGCGGTGTGTATAGAAGTTTTTCCAAATTCCATCGATTAGCTTGAATTCCGGGATCAGCCTTCATCCACTCTGTCACATCTTCGACTGAAGTCGTGTTGAAAATAAAAATCCCACCCCCACCTTCAAAGGGGCCTGCGGCCAACAACTTGCCTTCTTTGGCCATTTTGTTGATGTTGGCCATGTGACCAGACATAATTTTGTCAACTTCTTCTTTTGTCAACTCCGCTTTATCACTGCGTGTATGTAGAAAAACAAACACGTATGATCGACTGCTTTGCGCAAAAACGCAACAACTAATCGTTAACAAGATCAAGCAAACAAGAAAATGTTTTTTCATTTGAGCAATATTTACCGACTCCAATTTAGTAAATGCCTTTAACGTTTTCACTCTTCAGTATTTTTCAATATCGATAAAAGCGCATAAGTGCCCTTCAACACAATTTTTCTGCCGGCAATTGTAGAAGGTAAAACCACTTCCGTGAAGTCTTCTTCAGACTTTAGCTTGCTTATTTCTATCATTTCGTAGTCAAGGGCACCTGCTTTTTGCTCAACAAATACATAATGTTTATTGTCAAAATCTACTAGGGTCTCGGTGGGTAACGTGGTCACTTGTTGAGGATCGGTTTCAATCAACGCCTTAAAATACAGTCCTGGTATTAACGAAGAATCTTCTCCTTCCAAATGGCAATGTACGCGCACCGTTCTTTCCGGGGTAATTTCCTTGCCGATCAAAAAAACTTTAGCTAATCGTTCTTTGTTTTCATTCGACAAGTATACACGCACCAATTGACCAATTTTTAGACGGGGCACATCCTTTTCAAATACCTGGGCTTCGGCATGAAGATGTTCGGTGTCAATAATTTTAAACATGATGTCCATTGGGTTCACGTGTTTGCCAACATTCACATTCACCTCCGTCACAAAACCTGAAATGGGTGAAGGGATGCTGATGGTATTTTGAATTTCGCCATTCTCAAGCTCCTGTGGATTGATATTGATTAATTTGAGTTTGGCTCTCAGCCCCTGAACTTTTGCTTTAGTTCCAAAGTAATTTGATTTAGCTTGTTGAAGCGCTTTGGCAGCTGTCACATTTTCTTTTGCTAATTCTTCCTGGCGTTTGTACTCAAGATCCAAAAACTCTAGTTGATTTTTACTAGTCAAGTAATCCTCTTGTAATTGAATATAGTCAGGATGTTGCAACACGATAATTGTCTGACCCTTTTTTACTTTCATGCCTTGCAACAATTCAGTAGATTTTACAAATCCGCCCAATGGAGCGGACACAGTAACCATGTTTTGTGGAGGCACATCTAACATGCCATTGGCTTTTATTAGGCCATTCATACTGCGCAACACTGGTTGGCCGAGGACAATCCCTAGTTGGGTAACCTGTTCTTTCGATAGACTTACGTGCGCGATTTCAGCGGGCTGAACATTTGTTGTTTCTGCGGTTTTGTCTTTAGTGGAACAACTAATTAAAAACATGATCAGTATAAAAAGGATTTTTGTGCTATTTTTCATTTTGGATATCGATTTAAAATTTTCCAAGTAGGAATTCTATTTTGATGATGGATTGATTGTACTGTGTGAGGGATAGAAGATAATTATTTTTGATCGACAAAGCGGTTTTTAAAGATTGCAGGTACTCAATGTATCCGATCTCCCCTCCCCGATATGCTTTGCGTGACTGCGTAATTAACAAATCCGCATTTTTCAAAGCGCTGGATTCGTAGTAGGTGAGACTAGCCAAATTTTTTTCCAACTCGCGCAGTGCTTGGAGATAGTTGCCTTGCAATGTCGTTTGAAAATACTCCGCATTTTTTCGTGACACCTCTTCTTGGTACGAAGCCGCTTTAGCGCGCGCAAGATGCGGACCGATCCAAAGTGGAATATTTAGCCCTAACTCAAACCCTTGAAATGCCTTGCTGCTTGGAAAATAAGTATCCACGCCATCTACATTTTGGAAACCTGTCAAGCTCTGAGTAAAATAGCCGACTGAAATATCTGGCAAGACTTTGCTCTTTTCAACTCGCTTTATGCGGTCATTAATAGTAACCTGTTGTTGCATCAGGTTGAGCTGAGGATTGTTTCTTAAAGAGACCGTATCTATGTTTTCGGGCACGATTCTCTTAGATAGCTTATCTGAATTATAAACTGGATGGTCGCCTTTCAGTAAAGCTTGTAAATGAGTGGCCGAAATTTTTATATCAGCCTCATTTAAATTCAACTGATTTTTTACTTCATAGGATTGAGTTTCTGCTGTTGTTTTTTCTAAAAGGTTGCTCTCTCCGGTTTTAAAACGAACTAATGAAGCCCTAGCAAAATCCTGATAAAGGCTATCTTGTGAAAAGAGCAACCCCCGCAACGCATCCTGATACAGCAATTGTTCATAGATAGATTTTACCTGAAAAACAATTTCATTTTGAATGGAAATCAGGTTTTTCTGCCCTCCAATTACCTGCTCTTTGCCTAGTTGCACTTGATTGGCCAAGGTAGTTGGAAACGGAATTGTTTGTGATAAATTTAGATTGTTGTCTTGCTGGATGGAGTTGTACTGCCCGCGCATCCAAACTGCAGATAGTTTTCCAATATCTGTTCCTGTTTTCTTTAACTCTTTGTAATAGTCAATACTGTACTCAGCTGATTTAATAAGCTGGTTGTTTTTAAGAGCCGCCTGAACTGCTTCTACTTCACTAATTACTTGCGCTTCAAGATGAAAAGGAGAAAGTGCAAGGATGACGAATGTTAAATGATGGATGTTCAATTGCATGGTGTCAATTTATTTGTGATGATCTCTTTTTTTTTCAAAATAGGTGTATAATACCGGCAGTGCGACTAATGTTAGAAGTGTAGCAGTGATCAATCCACCAATAACAACTGTCGCCAGGGGTCTTTGCACCTCAGCGCCAGAGCCGTTGGACAATGCCATGGGCAGGAACCCAAGGGAAGCAACGAGTGCTGTCATCAACACAGGTCGCAATCGTGTCTCAGTTCCTTTTAGCACAATTTCGTGAATGGATAATTTTCCTTCTTTCTTAAGGCGATTGAACTCCGCAATCAACACGATTCCATTCAGTACGGCTACTCCAAACAAAGCAATAAATCCAACCCCCGCAGAAATACTAAACGGCATATCTCTGATCCATAAGGCGAAAATTCCACCAATGGCAGAGAGAGGAATGGCAGTGAATATCAGTAAGCCTTGTTTCAATGAATGTAACGTGAAGTAGAGCAGTAAGAATATCAGCGCCAATGCTAACGGAACGGCCACCAACAATCGCTGCTTTGCTTCCTCTAAATTTTTAAACGAACCTCCATACTTTAAAAAATAACCGGG
>JBJXEB010000037.1:0-24720 GCA_046155095.1 Cyclobacteriaceae bacterium | reverse complement strand
ACACGATTTTGAAAAGGAGTGCGACACACTTCAGTACATTCGCAGAAAATATTATAGAGAAAATGTGGTGGTGCGATTGGATGCAAATGGTGCGTTCAAACCCGAAGATGCTCTGTACAAATTAAGGCAGTTGGAAAAATTTAATGTGCACTCTATAGAACAACCGCTAAAACCTGGCTTGACAGAGATGGCGGAACTTTGTAGGCAATCACCAATCCCTATTGCGTTGGATGAGGAGTTGATCGGTGTGCAATCTGCGGAAGCGAAAAAAGAATTGCTCGCTAGGATTAAGCCCGCGTTCATTATTTTAAAACCATCGCTGCATGGCGGGCTTCGCTCGTGCGAAGAGTGGATTCAATTTGCGGAGAGCAATGGCATTGGCTGGTGGATGACCTCCGCGTTGGAGTCATCGATTGGGTTGAATGCCATTGCGCAATTCACTTCCCTTTACCCTATTCAAATACCGCAAGGTCTTGGCACGGGCATGATCTATACTAATAATATTGGGTCGCCCTTGATGATCGAGAACGAGATGCTGACTTATAATCATCAGACTGACTGGGATTTAACTCCTGTTTTTCCTTTACCCGTTACTGACTCCGAATAAATAAACTAAAATAATTAGTTTAACGCTTGCTTTTTAATTGAGTAACGTATTATTTTACTAAAAAAATTAGTTATGGAAGCGGCAAAGCTGAAATTGAAAAGCAAAAAATTAGTGTCGGGAAAATTTCAAGTCAATTTTTCTACGGAAGGCCATCAGCCTAATTTTTATGGCTACTTATTGGCTGAGCCGTTCACGCCCGTGCAGGAAGTGATCGATAAAATCAATCGGCATGTAGATTCGATGAACAATCGGCCACGGTATTTTCAACGCAATCTTTTTTCGTTAGGCAATAGGGAGGTGAATTCGGGGAAGATTTTGATTTTTCAGAAGTGAAAAAAAATAGTAGCTACAGATTCACAGATTAAAAATATGCTCTGCACCGAAAATCTTAAATCTCAAATCATAAATCTAAAATAGAAGTATGGTAAACTTAAATGAAAATATGCGCAGCCTGCGCAAGCGACTGAAACTAACGCAAGATCAATTTGCTGCCAAGCTTGATATAAAAAGATCGTTGCTCGGGGCTTATGAAGAAGGCAGAGCAGAACCAAAGTTAGAGCTGCTGCAAAAGATTGCGGAAGTCTTTCACGTTTCCGTGGATGATTTGATAGGAAAAGATTTTACTGTTGCTGGTAGTGAAGTCGGTAATCCGCCTGTTTCATTCCAAGGAAAGAGCAGAGAAATGTTGGTGGTTACGGCAGACTTGCAAGGTCGTGACAACATTGAACTCGTGCCGATCAAAGCAGCTGCAGGTTATCTCAATGGCTATGCCGATGCGGAATATGTAAAGGAGTTGCCCAAGTTTCAATTGCCAATTTTAAAGCAAGGCACTTACCGCGCATTTGAGATCAATGGCGACTCGATGCTTCCATTATTGCCTGGCACTATTGTGATTGGAGAGCATGTGGAGGATATTAAAAGTATCAAGAGCGGAAAGACGTACGTTTTAGTTTCGCAACGAGAGGGAGTGGTTTATAAACGAGTGTTTAATTACTTAGATGAAAGTGGAAAGCTCTTTTTGGTTTCAGATAATAGACACTATTCACCTTACCAATTGGACGGCCATGAAGTAATGGAAGCTTGGGCTGCAAAAGCGTACATCAGTGTGCAGTTCCCCGATGTAGAAAGCAAAAAGGATGTTTCGGTGGAGGAGTTGGCAGGCGTGGTGTTGGATTTGCAGAAGGAGATTTTTGAACTGAAGACTAAAACGAAGAGTAAGTAAATAGCTACGAAGTCGCTGAGATACAAAGAAGAAAATGGACTTCGCGTCTTTGCGCCTTCGCAGTAATAAAATTTATAAAGACAATTAACTTAGCGGTTGCCAAAATCTGTTTTCCAGTGGCTCGTGTGCACGCGGGTCACGGAGGCAGTGAGGTTAGTCAGATGCAGATGAGAGAATTACTATCATTTTTCTTTGGTTTATCTTCGCGTTTGCTATCGTATGCTATCTTTGAAGAATTAATGAAGGATTCTTTTTAATTCAGAGTGAAAAATCTCGAACAACTGCTATTAGAAATTGGTTTGGACAGATCCAATGGACTTTTCTATTCAAAGGAAGACCGTTGGAAAACTGACACGACTTTTCCAAACCGAGTCAGGCGACTTATTGAAAGAAAAATTGGGCCTGACGCCTTTTTCTGTTTTGATAATAAGCCACTGGTTTTATTCTTTGAAAACCCGCCCAATAAAGAAAAACTGCACAAAGCAATCTGGAACTTTAACGAATGTCCAATTGCGATAATCATCGACAATGGAACGGTAGAAATCTTTAATGGATTCAGTTACCTAAAGGATAAATCGACACTTGATAAAATTGGGGGAAGTGAACGACTTAGTGACTTCACTTATTTTGAATTGGTAACAGGTAAAACTTGGGAACAGTACAAAGACCAGTTAGATTACAAAAACAGAGTAGACTATCATCTTCTTGAAAACATTAAGTCGGCAAGAAAGCTACTAGTAGAAAAGCATCGCTTAGATGCAAAAATTGTAAACTCAATTATTGGAAAGTCTATTTTTGTAAGATACTTGATTGACCGAGGTGTCAAAATGAAGTTTGATGGAACGCTTCGTAAATGGACGAATGCTGAATTTTGTGGGCTTCTTGATTCGCCCAAAAAGATTGAACAATTCTTTGACTACTTAGAGGATGCTGAAAGAGGATTTAATGGTGATTTGTTTCCGCTCACCGCAAGTGAATACAGACAAGTAAAGAAAGAAGATTATCAAGTAATCAAACAATTGTTGGAAGGCGTAGATCTAGATCAGAAGCAACTATCCTTTTTTGAGCTTTACGATTTTTCGATTATACCAATTGAATTCATTAGCAATATTTACGAATTATTCATAGGACAGGACAATCAAAAAAAGGAAGGTGCTTACTATACTCCTTTGTTCTTAGTTGATTATATTCTAAAAGAAACAGTTGAAAGGAAAGTCGGCAATGAAAATCAGAATTTCAATTGCAAAGTTCTTGACCCAGCTTGTGGATCAGGAATTTTTCTTGTTGAATCGTTAAGAAAAATTATTGAGAAATTCATTAGAGAAACAAACTGTGATGTAAGATTACCAAACTTTAAAACATCGATTAAAAAATTAGCTAAAGACAATATTTATGGCGTTGATAAGGATTTGAGCGCTGTTCAAGTTGCCATATTCTCGATCTATCTAACGTTACTTGACTACTTAGAGCCTCCTGGAATAGAAACTTTCAAATTTCCAGTTTTGCTTAACTCAAACTTTTTTCATGCTGATTTTTTTGATGAATCGGTTCAATTCAATATTGAATTAAAGAATATAGAGTTTGATTTTATTTTAGGAAATCCACCGTGGAATCGGGGTAAGGGAGAAACTATAAAACCCACCTATGTGGAATACATTGAGCAACGAAGAAAAAAAGAAAGGGGAAGTAAAGACAATATTGAAATCGGAAATAGAGAAATCGCACAGGCATTTCTATTACGAAGTAGTGATTTTTCATCTGCCCAAACCAAGTGTGCCTTAATCGTTACAAGTAAGACCTTATACAACTTGCAAAGCCATGGTTTTAGAAAGTATTTCCTTGAAAACTATTTTATCGAGAGAGTATTTGAGTTAGCACCTGTAAGGAGAGAAGTGTTTGATAAGTCAAATGATAAGGCTACGACCCCAGCGTGCATTTTATTCTTTAATCATTCCCAAGGGATGAGTACTGACGAAAATTTTATTGAACACATTGCATTAAAACCAAGTCGATTCTTTTCATTGTTTAAAATTTTCACTGTGAGCAAAACTGATTATAAGTCAGTACAGCAAAAAAAACTAAAAGAGTTTGACTGGCTTTGGAAAGTTTTGGTTTATGGCTCCTATCTTGATTTTAATTTTTTAGCAAGATTAAAAAATGAATATGAAACAATAAGTAAATTTCTATCAAGGAAAAAGGCTCTAGTAAAGCAAGGTATAAAACGAGTAGATGGAAATAAAAAAATTGATGTCAGCGAACTTATTGGTTGGGATTTTTTAGAATTGAAAAAAAAAGAAATTTCTCAATTTGCTATTTCAACAAAGCATGAAAAATGGAAAATAAAAAGTGTTGGGTACATATATCGAGAGCATAATCGTATATGTAAAAGTGTTTTTTCTCCCCCTGTTCTTTTGGTTAAAGAAACCGTAAACACTAAACTGGAATCCGTTTCAGCGATTTCGTCTAAGAAGATTCTCTTTACGGATAAAATAACTTCCATAAAGCTGAGAGAATCGCAAGACTCAGATGATTATTATTTGCTCGCTGCATTAATGAACTCTACTCTTTTTGCTTATTATGTTCTAAATATTTCTTCTACGGCAGGAATAATGATTGAACAACAAATAAATGATGAGGAAAGATTTGGCTTTCCGATTATTAAATCAAAATTACTGGTTGGCCTTGCAAAAGAGCTTGAACGGAGCAAGAGCGATAATTTTAAAAATTTTCTAATTAGTGATCAGGAGTTATTAAAACAGCAATCAAAAAAGAGAGAGTTAGATACTCATATTTTAAAACAATTTGAATTAGATATTCATGAAGAAACACTAGTTGCTTATGCTAAGGACGTAATGATTCCAATTGCTATGCGCCACAAAGACTTTGAGCGTTTATTCCAACCTTCAAGTTTTTATGACCCGATATTAGAGTCCTATGCCTTGCTATATATTGAACGATTCAAATCAAAACTTGACAACGAGAAAAAAAAATTTATTGTTGAAATATGGCACACCAACCAAATTGTTGGAATGTTCTTCAAAATGATTCCTATTTCTGAATATTCTTTAGGCATAGTTTGGGACAACAAACAAGCTAAAGACAATGAAATACTTTCTGTACTCACACAAATTAGCTCTGAGAAGATTACCGATAAACTCTTTGTTCAAAAAGATGTAAGAGGATTTGAAAAGGATTATTTCTACATTTTTAAACCGAATGAAAAGCGGTTGTGGCATAAAGCCATTGGCTACATGGATGTAAACGAATTTGCCGATGCCATTCTAAAGAAGGGAAGTAAAGCAAAATGATGTTTACAGAGCTTGATTCCTCGCGATATGAATACAATGGAGCTTTCTTCAATGCTGAATTTGAAGAACTACTTTCAAAAGTAATTGCTTGTTATAATTTAATGTTGGCTGACAATGTGAGTTTGACGAATGACGAAAACAGTATTCGAGATTGTATGTTATACAGTTATTTGAAGAAGTCTGCGATAAAGAAAAAACTTGATTTATTAAATTACCTTTTTGATTCAGAACTCCCCGAAAACAAAGGTAGAATTGACATAAGGATTATGCCTATTAATCCATTTATTGAAGATGCTGCCTATTATGTAATAGAATGCAAAAGGTTAGATGCAAAAAATCCAAAAGGGAGAACTGGTTTGAATGCAGAATACATTAGAGAAGGTATTAGTCGCTTCATCACAAAAAAATACTCTGCGTATTACAGATCAAATGGAATGATTGGCTTCGTTACCCAAAAACTAGACATTCATCAGAATACGCAATCAATAAATTCGCTTTTAAAAGAAGAGTTTAAGTATATCATTACAACTCAGGTGTTGACAAGTAAAAATATTTTTTCAGGGTTTGATTTTTCTTATTACTCAACTCACAATAGCACAGATGAGGAGCTAACAATCTATCATTTAATGCTAGACTATTCTAAAAATATTAGCTAGTTTAAAAGAACTACTTTTAATCGAACGATCCATTTCAAAGTATTTTTGAAAGGTACTTAATAGCTATGCGAACTTTTCAATTTGTATATTTGTATTGAATCGATTTTAATAAATAGAATATGGGACTGATTTATGCCGAAATAGAACTTATCAATGCGGATGATTTAGGCATGGTGAGAAGAAATTTGATGGACGTAGATGACGTAAAGAGAATTCGAGTAAATGCTTTAGTCGATACAGGTTCATACATGCTTGCCATTAATGAGTCCATTCAAGAGCAACTTTCATTACCAGTGCTAGAAACACGCAAAGCCCAACTCGCTGATGGTTCCATAAAGGAATGTGACGTGGTTGGCCCGATTGAATTGAAATTCAAGAATAGACGAACATTGACTCATGCCATGGTATTGCCTGCAGATTCGGAGGTGCTGTTGGGAGCTATTCCACTAGAAGATATGGATGTTTTAATAGACCCATTACGCCAGCAGCTTATTGTAAATCCTGAGCATCCTTATTTTGCGCAGATGAAGATGAAATAGGATTGAATATCCTTGCTATTGTTTTTGATCTATTGATTTTTCCGTTTTCTGTTCGAACAAATTTCTGAACAGTTTTAATAGAACGAGGAATTTCAAATTTCAATAACTCTTTCTTGAGTTTGGTTTCTAGCACTTGCTGTTGATCATGAGAAAGGCTTCCTTCTGCAATCAAGGTAACAGACTGACCGAGTCGGTCATCAGGCAACCCTGCAATGAAGAATTCATTCTTAAAGTTTAGTTGAAGAAATGCATTCGCAATTTTCTTTTCCGTTGATTCAGGAAAAATTTTGACTCCCCCTGAATTGATCACATTATCGAATCTACCTAACCAAATAAATTCTTGTAAACTTTTCAACTCTACCACATCGTTGGTGATGATTTCATCTGGCAGGTAAGGTGCTTTAATGCAAAGGCAAGCGCGTTCATCTTGGCGAATAGTGATGCCAGGCAATATTTCAAAATAATCCGATTTAGCTTTTCCATTTAATTTCTTTAGAGCAACGTGTGAGATGGTCTCTGTCATTCCATAGGTTTCGTAAAACTGGCAAGAGAAATTTTGCAATTTCTTTTTGGTGGGCTCATCTAAGGGAGCTCCTCCAATGATGGCGGTTTCAAGTTGATTAAAATACTCTTTTTGAGGCGAATCGAGAATTGCTTTTACTTGATAGGGGACAAGGGCTGTGAAATGGATTTGATCTTTGATTTCTAGTTTCGCAAATGGATTAGCGCTAGGCTCAACGGCAATGATATTCATACCTACTTCCAAGCTTCGCACGAGCATCATCATACCAGCAATATAATTTGGATCTAAACATACGAGAGAAGTTTCTCCAGCCTTAAGATCGATGGCCTTAGCACTGGCCTTGGCACTTGCAATCATGCTGCTTCTTTCCAGCTTAATTGCTTTGGGTTTTCCTGTTGAGCCAGAGGTTTGGATTTCAAATGAAGTTTTCCCATCTGTCCATTGTTTGCAAAACTGAATTACTCGATCGCTGAATGTTTCGGGGTTACTTACAACAGTTAAGTTTGAGAGCTCGTATGCGTTATCTTCAATGATGAGAACGGTTGATTGCATAGTCGTCAAGAAATAAGTTGAGAGCGAACTTGGTTTACTTCTTTGCTCACATCAATTTTATTTTTAAGCTCCTCCAATTTTCTTAAAACTGATTTTAAAAAAACTTGGTGGCTGACTGTGCTAGGATAAGAAGGCCTGTGCGCCAAAGCGGTATTTATTTCCCTCCATGTTTCCAGAAAATCCATTGTGCGTTGATCAAAATATTTTTCTGAAAATTTGCCCCAAATGTATTCTTCGGCTTCTTGGGTAGGGTGGATGCGATCAGTTCTGTAGAATCGATAATCTCGAAGATCGTCCATCATGATTTCGTAGGCGGGGAAATAATCGACATCAAACTTTTCAGCTAGTTGGTGGCAGGCTAAACGCAAGGTAGATTTGCTTACGGAATTTAATTCTATAGTATCTTTCAAATGCCGTACGGGGCTGACGGTAAGAATTATTTTTAAGTTAGGATTAAATGATTTAAGCGTGCGGTGGATATGAAAGAATGAGTCGGCAATATCCTGAACGGTTAAAAGTTCTTTCGTGAAGTCAGACGCGGGCATCTTATGGCAATTGGCAACAAATTCGTTGGTTTCATTCTTTCTGTAAATAAATGCGCTGCCGTAGGTGATGATAAGGTAGTTGCTTGTCTTTAAAAACTGATTGGCAGTTTGCAATGAATGTTTTATTTTTTCTTTCAGACCCTCTTTGTCTAGCGAGGAAAAACTAGAGTGGTATTGGTAATGGTAATGAACATCTTGGTTAACGAGGTAGCCCTGATTGGGCGGCATCATATCGTCAATGGTTGATTTCAGTTGTTGATGAATGGATAATGGGTTGTAGAGTGTGCCAAATGGATTGACCAGTGCCTTGAATTTATTTTCAACAAGACGATTGCCGATGGTCTCGGCAAAGCAAGAGCCGATGGTGAAAATAGAATCGCTAAGCCCAAATGGTTGTAAGGATGGCGATAGGATTAGATCGGTCTTCCACTTCATAATGTCGGTAAAAGAGTTGTGCTGGAGATGCACTTCGGCCAGGGATGGCAGCGAAAAGCCCGAAGTGTGAAGGAATGTGTGGCTGGCGGACTTGCAGCGAACAGCCCGACCCGAGGAACGAGGGGGCCGCCAAAAAATGCTCTTATAAAACTATTGGGTTCGCGTTTCATATCCAACAAAAGTATCTATTTTTAAGCTTCCAAAAATTAGAATCCAAACTATGCTTTCGCAAAAGGAAATTGAAAAAATACCTACGCAGGTATTCAAGACGTCTGAGCAGGCCTCTGTGTTTGTGGCCAATGAAATTGCCAGTCTCATTAAAACTAAGCAAGCCGAGGGCAAGCCTTGTGTGCTGGGTTTGGCCACGGGCTCGACACCTACACGCATGTACTCGGAGTTGATTGCGCTGCATAAGAAGGGGCTGAGTTTTAAGAATGTATACACGTTTAACTTGGATGAGTATTATCCGATGCCGCCCAACTCGCTACAGAGTTATGTGCGGTTTATGAACGAGCATCTGTTTGATGAGTTGGATATTCCAAAAGAGAACATTCACATACCTGATGGCACACTTGCAAAAGATAAAGTAGCAGAGTTTTGCAAGGGGTATGATGCAAAAATTGCCGCGATGGGTGGAATTGATTTGCAAGTGTTGGGCGTGGGCCGCACAGGGCATATTGGTTTTAATGAACCAGGCTCATCGGAGAGATCTTCTACTCGGTTGGTAACACTCGATCAAGTGACACGCATTGATGCAGCAAGTGATTTTTTTGGTGAAGA
Source organism: Cyclobacteriaceae bacterium (assembly GCA_046155095.1). Lineage (GTDB taxonomy): Bacteria > Bacteroidota > Bacteroidia > Cytophagales > Cyclobacteriaceae > ELB16-189. The sequence continues at coordinate 15,553 of JBJXEB010000037.1, read as the reverse complement.
GAATGTGCCGACCAAAGCCATCACGATGGGAGTTGGCACGATTATGCAATCGAAGCGAGTGATTATGATGGCATGGGGCGAGGGCAAAGGCATGATTGTAAAGAAAGCTGTTGAAGGACCAGTAACGGATCAAATTCCTTCTACATTTTTGCAAAAGCACCAGAATACATTAGTGATTTTAGATGAAGCAGCAGCTTCTCAGTTGACAGCCGTGAATACACCTTGGTTGGTGGATAGTTGCGAGTGGAATGAGAAACTAATTCGCAAGGCAGTGGTGTGGCTGTGTCAGCAATTGAAAAAACCTATTTTGAAATTGACCAACCATGATTACATGGAGCATGGTATGGGCGATATTATCACCGAGTTTGGTTCTGCCTATCAAGTGAACATAAAAGTTTTCAATCACCTTCAACATACCATTACGGGTTGGCCGGGTGGCAAACCCAATGCAGATGATACCAATCGCCCTGAGCGCGCGAAGCCTTTTCCAAAGAAAGTTATCATTTTCAGTCCGCACCCCGATGACGATGTAATTTCGATGGGAGGAACGTTCATTAGGTTAGTAGATCAAGGCCATCAAGTACATGTGGCATATCAAACATCGGGCAATATTGCAGTGTTTGATGATGACGCCATTCGCTTTGCAGACTTTGTGCGAGATTTCAATTTGTCGTTTGGGCTAAGCAAAGCAGACGGTGAAAATTTTTATAATAAAATTCTCACTGATATTACTGGAAAGAAACCTGGCGATGTAGATAGTGCTGAAGTGATGAAGATAAAAGGGATGATACGTAGGGGAGAAGCGAAGGCAGGCTGCCGCTACACAGGCATTCCTGATTCGCAAGCCCACTTTTTGGATATGCCCTTTTATGAAACAGGTGCTGTAAAGAAAAAGCCGTTGAGCGAAAAAGACATTCAAATTATTATTGACTTAATTGAAGAAATAAAACCACAACAAATTTATGCAGCAGGCGATTTATCTGATCCTCATGGAACGCATCGCGTTTGTTTGTCGGCTATCTTCCAAGCAGTGGAGCGATTGAAGAACAAAGACTATATGAAAGATTGTTACCTCTGGCTCTACCGTGGTGCGTGGCAAGAGTGGGACATCGATCAAATTGAAATGGCCGTGCCGCTTAGTCCTGATGAATTGATGCGCAAGCGCAGAGCGGTGTTCAAACATCAATCGCAGAAAGACAGTGCTGTATTTCCTGGCAATGACAAGCGCGAGTTTTGGGTGCGTGCAGAAGATCGCAATCATGCCACTGCGCAAGGCTACAATGAGTTGGGCTTAGCAGAGTATGAGGCGATGGAAGCATTTGTGAGACACCTTTTTTAGATTTAGGATTTAAGATTTAGGATTTGAGAATAGTAGTACCAACCAAATCACCCTTATGGTATTTCTAGCAATTTCGATGAATGATTATTTGAAGAAGCATTTAGCGAGTAATCCTAGCGAGAACGAAGACGATTTAAGAAAGAGACTGAATGTGGCATTGGCAGATTATCAAAATAAAGTTAAGTGTGATTGTGGTAATGACATTTGGGTAATAGGTTCTGCATCGGTAGGGAATAGTTGTTTTACATGTATTACTGGAGAGAGTGAACCGACAGATGATTATGAGATTGACTTGGCCATAAATAAAAGAAAGAGCAAGAAAGGGGCTCGTCATATTGACGATATTGATCCAACTAAAATTGCTGGATTCTTTACGGACGATGGTTACGAAGTTAACATGGATTTAATCAAAAAACCAACGTTGTGCTTAAGTTGTATACACAACGATGACCCCAATGAAGAAATACTTTGTAACCTCACTCGCCACGATCAACAAGATAGTAAAGAGTTCATTTGTTTTGCTTATAAGAAAATCGGGACAGAGGGAAGTAAATAATTTTTTTTAATAAAAGAATAATGAGTTCATCAACAAAACACCTTGTCTCCTGGAACGTCAACGGCATACGAGCTATTATTAAAAAAGAATTTATTGCCGATGTGAGAGCAATGCAACCCGATATGATTTGCTTGCAAGAAACGAAAGCTGCTAAAGAAGAAACACTTTCTGCATTAGAGCTTTTGCCCGAGTATAAATCATTTGCCAATTCATCGAAAGCACGAAAGGGATATTCAGGCACTGCCATCCTCACAAAGGAAGAACCGATTGCCGTCTCTTATGATATGGGCATCGAAGAGTTTGATCAAGAGGGGCGAGTGATTGCCGCGGAGTACAGCAACTTTTTTTTAGTAACAGTTTATACGCCCAACTCAGGTTCTGAATTAGCGCGGTTGGATTACCGTCAAACATGGGATGATGCTTTTCGTGAGTATCTTTTGTGGCTGAATAAAAGAAAATCCGTGATTGTGTGCGGTGATTTTAATGTGGCGCATCAACCCATCGACCTTTCTCGCCCGAAGGAGAATTACAATAAATCGGCAGGCTATACGCAGCAAGAGATTGATGGATTCACCAAACTTCTCACGGCAGGCTTTACGGATACCTTCCGTCATTTTTATCCAGACACTGTAAGGTTTTCGTACTGGAATCAAGTCTTCAGTGGCCGTGAGAAAAATATCGGCTGGCGCATCGATCATTTTCTAGTTACACCCAAAGTTCTGCCTCTGGTGACGGACGCAATGATTTATAATGAGTATTATGGATCGGATCATTGCCCAGTGGGGGTGAGGGTGGAAATTTAGTGGTTAATGAGTGTTTTGTGCTTAAAAATCAGTTTCTAGACCTTTTCAATAAATTCATGTCCATAACAGGAAAATACCTAAATTGTCCCGCAAAATAATAAACCCATGGCAAGTTTTTTTGAGAAGGCATTAGGCGTGTTTGTTGAATTTGAGGAAGATAAAAACAAGGGAGTTTCTTCTACTCCTTCACCGGTATCAATCCAAACGCCACTAACTTCAGGTGCTATTTCCAGTAGTGAAAACCAAGCGGAAGCGGAAAAGTTCGAGAAATACTTCGATCGGCTTTTTGACCAAGCTAATCTCCCTGGCCCAGATTATTTTGAGTTTTACAAAATGATGGAAACCTTGGAAGTTCATATCCATGATGAGAAGGCTAGGCTTTCGGCCACCTTTGCCTCATTGAGTATCCAAGGTCTTACTAAGCAGACTCTTGTCGATTCTGCGAATAAATACAAAGCAATTATTGAAAAGGACAAAGCGGATTTTGAAAAGGCATTAAAAGATAAGTTAACTACTGAAGTAGGACAGCGACAAAAGGATTTGCAAGCCCATGAAAAAAAAATCGCGGCTAATTCTGAACAGATACAAAAGCTAACAAAAGAAATTACAGAATCTCAGTCGCTAATGAGCAAACTGAAGAAAGAGGTAGCCGATGAGGAAAACAAGTTAGCGAAGAATAACAATGGCTATCAGTTAGCAAGCCAAGCGATCATCAACAAGATAATTTCAGATACCCAAAAAATTCAATCTACTTTATAAACTATGGAGACACAAATTTTCCCCACTTCACCTCAAGAGTTAAAATCATATTGGAACAGGCCAGGCGGCAAATTCGGAATCCTAATAGGATTGGGAATTGCTGGGCTGATTGGCTATTATGTATTGCCGATTCTATCTTCAATTGTATGGAACACACTCAACTTTGGCATTGCACTGGTTTGCCTAGCTGTGTTTCTGTATGCAGTAACGAATCGTAAGTTGAGGTTGAGTTTATTCTACTTCTATGAAATATTGATGAAAAAATTGGTGGGAGTGGTGATTGAGTTAGATCCCTTTATCATTGCAGAAGATTATTTAGGCGACATGGAAGCGCAACGAGAAAAGTTATATAAGCAATCCATTGAAGTAGATGGCCAAAAAGAGAAAATCAACTTGAAGATAAAAGAGAAAAAGGACGAGATCAATAAATTGATGACCAAAGCTCAGGTGGCCAAAGAAAAAAATATGTTGCCCGAATTGGGGAATGCCACACGGCAAATTGGAAGGCTCAATGAGTATATCGAACAGCTAACACCCATCCACGATAATTTATTTAGGATAGGAGATTATTTAACAAAAATCCATAAGAACAGTGCTTATTTAATTGAGGATGCCAAAAATGAATTAGAATTAAAAAAGGATTTGTACAAGTCGGTAACCTCAGGCAACCAAGCGTTGAGTTCGGCTTTGAAAATATTTAAAGGCGATCCTGAGAAAAAATTGTTGGTAGAGCAATCCATGGAATTTTTGAAGGAAGATATTGCTGGAAAACTAGCGAACATGAAAAAAGCAATCAGCTACTCAGCCGACTTTATGCAATCCATAGACTTGGATAACGCCACCTATGAAAAAGAGGGCTTGAAATTATTAGAGAGTGTTAATCCCGACAGTGGCTATAAGCTGAATGCTTCGGCATCACAGATTAGTACAACCACAGCGAATAACTATAATGATCTTTTAAAATAATCGTCTCACTAAATACACTATAAACATGTCTGTTAAAGTTAAAACATCCGGTAAATTGTTAATGATCATTTTAGTAGTAGGAGCTATTTTCGCTGCTAAAGTATTGTGGTGGGATAAACGCCCGAAAGAAGCGAAGACATCTACTGAAATTGGGCACCTCGCTTTACCCGATGCGCCCGAAGCTTCTTTGAAAGGAAATGCAACGCTGTTGACTTTACCTGCTACTGCTGAATCTGTGAACGGTGGAACTAAAATCAACTGGGAGGTAATGGCATGGAACGCTCAGTTTCCTTTAATGTATTCTAATGGAGGGCCTTTAACTACAAAAGGTTCTTTGATTGATAAGGCTAATTTACAAATCAATATCGTGAGGCAAGATGATTGCAATAAATCAATTGCTGATGTGGTGAAGTTTGCACAAGATTATAAAAACAATCCAAACTCACCGGGTGTTTTCGCTTCTTACATGGGAGATGGGATGCCCGCTTTCTTTGCTGCCTTATCAAAAGAGCTTGAGCCTCTCGGCCCAGAATACCAACCGATTGCTTTCTACGCCATGGGAAAATCTTTTGGAGAAGATAAAGTGATGGGACCGATCGAATGGAAGAAAGACCCTAAAGCTGCATTGGGCAAAACTTGTGCTTGTTATTTGCGCGATGGAGATATGAACATCTTGTTGAAATGGGCTGGCGACAACGGGCTAAAAGTAAACCCTGACGAAACAACGTACGATAAAGATGCGATCAACTTGATTGCGGCCAATGATTTCTTGGATGCTTGTAACAAATACATCACCGATTACAAAGAGACAAGGAAAATTGTAAGGGATGGTAAAAAGCTAAATGAGGAAATTACTGTAGGCGTAGATGCTGTGGCAACATGGACACCTGGTGATGTGAACATTGCGAAACAGAAAGGCGGCTTGGTGAGTATCGCTTCCACTAAAGAATATTCTTCTCAAATGCCCAACATTACTATCACCATCAAGAAATTCGCGTATGATCATAGAACAGATATTGAGAATCTAATCATTGCGTTGGGTCAGGCAGGTGATCAGGTGAGATCATTTAATGAGGCAAAGAAATTTGCTGCGGACGTATCGGCAAAAGTGTATAACGAACAAACAGGCGATTATTGGCTAACTTATTACAATGGTCAAGTTGAGAAAGATATTCAAGGATTGAATGTTTCGTTAGGTGGATCCATGGCTTTTAACCTACAAGATGCTGCCAATACTTTTGGAATGGGAAAAGATGCGGTAGATAGATACAAGATCGTTTATACCACTTTCGGTGATATTCTTTCCAAGATGTATCCAGAACTAATTCCAACTTACCCAGCTTACCAAAAAGTCGTGGACAAATCATTTTTGCAATCAGTTATTTCAAATCATCCTGAACTGATGTCGGGAGAAGCCATAAAGACCACCTATTCAAAAGAGATAACCAGTGAAGTTTCTTCTAAATCATACCAGATTCAATTTGAAACGGGTAGCGCGGTTATCAAACCTGAATCTTATTCGCAGTTAGATGAGATATTGAAAAGCTCGGTAGTTGCCGAAGCATTGAAGGTGGGTGTGTATGGCCATACAGATAACACAGGGAACGCAGATGCCAATCAAAGACTATCAGAAGAGCGAGCTAATTCTGTTAAAAGTTATTTAATCAGTAAAGGGCTTGCGACTAATAGAATAGAGGTAAAGGGATTAGGTCAGAGCCAGCCCATTGCCGATAATAATACGGTGGTAGGCAAGGCAAAAAATAGAAGAGTACAAATTGTACTAGGCGAGTAAAATGGAATTGCTCAAGAAATTATTTACTCCGCTCACCTATATAAGTGGCAGAACATTTACAATACTCGCTATTGTAAATGCTTTACTTGCCATTATACTTTGGCAAGTTTTTGCCACAGGAGGATTGATACCCACGCCAGTTAAGATTGGCGAGTCAATTATAAAAATTGTCTCTTCAAGTGATTTCTTGGATAATTTCTTTATTAGTTTAGGATTGACACTGAAGGGAATGTTTTATTCGATACTGATAGCTCTTCTCATTTGTTACCTATCACTTATTCCGTTTTTCAATCCATTGGCCAAGTTTGTTATTAAGTGTCGCTACCTAACGTTGACAGGATTGATTTTCTTATTTACTCTGCTGACGAGTAATGGTCATAATTTGAAAATGAGCTTGTTGATATTTGGGATAGTGCCATTTTTTGTAACCTCATTTCTCTCCATCATCGATGCTATTAATGAGCAAGAGTATGAATTGTGCAAGACACTAAGAATGAATAACTGGCAAACGTTATTAGAAGTGGTGATCATTGGAAAACTAGATCAAGTACTTGAAGTAATGCGTCAAAACTTTGCCATTGCTTGGATGATGATTACCATGGTAGAGGGGTTGAATATGTCAGAAGGTGGGTTGGGCACATTGCTCATCAAATCGAATAAGTACATTGACTTAGGAAGTGTTTTTGCCATACTCATTATTATTTTCACCATCGGTGTGTGCTTCGATTACCTCTTGAAAAAAGCGCGCACTTGGTTATTCCCCTACACCAAACTACAAGTAAGAAAATAATATGTACAAGAAGGAAGAGGTAATTCTGAAAGCGGAAAGTATTCACCTAAATTTCGATAGACCGATATTGAGGGATATTAACTTTCAGGTGCATAACATAACAAGGCCGAATCTTCAACAAGGGCAAGTTGTTTCTTTAATAGGAAGGAGTGGGATAGGTAAGACCCAGTTGTTTAAAATTCTTTCAGGCTTAATGCCACCTACTTCGGGTAATGTTAAGATCGGCTCTGATCAACGTCCCGTTGTGGAGGGGCAAGTGGGCATCGTCCCTCAAAACTATATTTTATTTAATCATAGAAGTATTTTAGACAACCTTAAACTTGGTTTGCGCGGTTCGATAAAGAAACTTCAGGAGAAGGAGAAAGAAGATTTGATTAATAATTACGCTACTAAGTTTGGCCTCCAAGAGCATTTGAAAAAATATCCGATGCAACTATCTGGTGGGCAGCGTCAGCGCGTAAGTATCATTCAACAAATACTAACGGGCAACAAATTTATTTTATTGGACGAACCATTTTCAGGATTGGATCCAGTCATTAAAGATAAAGTAGTTGAATTGTTGGTTAGCATTTCTGAGCTTGATGAATTAAACACCCTGGTTATTGTAAGTCACGATCTTGAAAACTCACTCGCCATTTCTGATACCGCCTTTATTCTAGCGAAACAAGAACATCACGAAGGTGCTACCATCACAGAAACAATAGATTTAATAGAAATGGGATTGGCCTGGAATCCGGAGGTGAAGAATAAAAAGGAGTTTCAGGAATTAGTAGCGCAGATGAAGCATAAGATGTAAGGCTATTGCAAGTTTGTGATTGTTGGCGGAGAATACCAACTTTTTGTACATTTGTTTAACGTAAATGTTACAGCTATGCGCACATTTGTAGTCACAATAGACGAACCCTCATTGCTTAATGACCCTGCCACCATTTTTGCCAATGTGAAAGGAGTACATTCGATAAAAGAAACAAAAGAGAGTAAATTCAAAAACCTCTCCTTGCCAGGCCCACCGCTTACAGATGAAGAAATGGAAGAACTGGCACAGGAAATGGAAGACGACATCAAGTACAATCTCGATAGCTTTATTACTGTGGAGGAGCTGAAAGCCTCATTGGATGAACAGTTTAAAGATTTGTTTGCTTCCAATAAAGCTAAGTGAAGGTAACTATTTCTGCAGCGGCCAAAAGGGATATTGCCGAAAACATCAAATACATTTCTGATAAAGGCTATCCGCACAATGCTGAAAAATTGTATGATAGAATGCTTGCTTTCTTACCAACCCTTGGAGAAATGCCTGAGAAATACGCAATCTGTCGCAATAAAAGGTTTGGCGAAAAGCAATACAGATGTGCCGTTTTTGAGAAGAGTTATGTTTTTGTGTATGCCATCAATAAAAATAGTGTTCTGCTCTTGAGGGTCATCCATGGACTTAGATTTAGTTGATATTGTTATTTTAACCACTGCTTTATAGGAGTCAGTGGTAGTGTTCCTTCACCCCAAGTTAGTGTTCTTCACCTACCTCCTTTACTGTCTTGTTTGTTTTCAATTTTACATTAGAGATGAGCAATATTCGAAGCACTCTAAGTCCTATGCCCCAATCCCCAAGCCCTAGTTCAATCTCTCAATCACCGCCCCCAACTTCTTCAACCTACCTTCAATATCCTGATAGCCTCGGTCAATCTGTTCTACATTAGAGATTTCACTTTCTCCTGAAGCAGAAAGTGCAGCAATCAATAACGCAACGCCTGCGCGAATATCTGGTGATGACATTTTGATTCCACGCAATGATTGCTTTCTATCCAAGCCCATAATACTGGCGCGATGTGGATCGCACAGAATAATTTGCGCACCCATGTCAATCAGTTTATCTACGAAGAACAAACGACTCTCAAACATTTTTTGATGAATCAGCACATTGCCTTTGGCTTGTGTGGCTACTACTAAAACGATGCTTATTAAATCAGGCGTGAAGCCTGGCCAAGGTGCATCGGAAATGGTGAGGATAGAACCATCAATGAATGTTTCTATCTCATAATGCTCTTGGGCAGGAATGAAAATATCATCTCCACGAAATTCCATTTTGATGCCGAGCCTTCTGAACATTTCGGGGATGATTCCGAGCTTTTCTATCTGGCAATCCTTGATGGTTATTTCAGATTGAGTCATCGCTGCTAAGCCGATGAAACTACCAATCTCAATCATATCGGGTAAGAGCGTATGTTCTGTGCCGTGCAATTTCTCTACTCCTTCTATCGTCAATAAATTAGAACCAATGCCACTGATTTTTGCGCCCATGCGATTGAGCATGGAGCAGAGTTGTTGCAAGTACGGTTCGCAAGCTGCATTATAAATGGTAGTAGTGCCTTTGGCCAGCACGGCTGCCATTACAATATTGGCCGTGCCTGTAACAGAGGCTTCATCGAGCAGCATGTAGCAACCTTTTAGGTGCGAGGCATCGATGTTATATAAATTTTCGTCTGCATTGTAATTAAACTTAGCTCCTAGGTTTTGGAAACCAATGAAGTGTGTGTCTAGTCTTCTTCTTCCAATTTTATCTCCACCAGGTTTGGGAATGTTGGCTTCACCAAAACGCGCCAAGATGGGGCCGAGCAACATCACTGATCCGCGCAAAGCGGATGCTTTTTTTCGGTACGTATCTGTTTTTAAAAATTCAGTGTTAATCGTAGCTGCCGTAAACCGAAAAGAACCTTTTCCTAATTTCTCCACTTTGCAACCGAGGTCGCCTACCAACTCAATGAGTTTGTTTACATCGAGAATGTCAGGAATGTTGTGGATGGTTACAGGCTCTGCCGTGAGCAGGGGAACGCAAATGACTTGAAGTGCTTCGTTCTTTGCACCTTGTGGAATGATCTCGCCTTTCAGCTTTTGTCCACCTTTTATTTTGAAAGAACTCATTGCTCTCTTCTGCGGTGTGGGTTATTTCCTCTTCTGTTTTTATTGAAGCGTGGATTATTGCGTTGGTTACGGTTATCACGGCCGCCTTCTCTTTCACGGTTGTCGCCACCAGGTCTTGCAGTTTTGCGCTGCTCGCGATATAATTTTTCAAACAGATTTTCTTCGCGCACTTTATCAAGGCTCAAGGTCAATTTTCCTTGCGACATGATCTGCAAATCTTTCACGATCACCGAGTCGTCCAGTGTTTCTTTGTTCCAGTTGCTGTAAAATGTTTTCATCAGCTTGCCAAGGTAGATGGCTGCTTCTTCTCTTTCTTGTGGGGATTCCTTTTTCAAAGCTTCTTTCACCAGGCGCTCTACGTTTTTGCCATAATGTTTAAATCGCACATCGCTCTGTGGGTATTCCATCTTGCGTGGCTTCTTGAAAAGGATCGTGCGATCAGGTGTGGTAAATGGGTTATCAATATCTAAATTAAAATCAGCGATGATGTATAAATCATCCCACATGCGCTGGGGGTTCTCGTGTGGTTCTTTAACTACTGGGGCAAGTTGTTTGATCAACTCAATCAACGTGGTAGCCATCTTCGTTCTTTTTTCCTTTTCGGGAATGGTGCGAATGTAGTTAACTAACTTTTGAACGTTACGGCCGTATTCTTTTAGAATTATGCCTTCGCGTTGGGTGTTGTATTCTCCAATTACTTGGGTGTTAGATTTCATCGACTAATATAGTTTTAATATCACTTATTTTTTTAAAGACTTTATCGTTAGAAAAAAGTATTGAACAGTTAAAATGTAGGGCTGTAGCTAATTGAATTGAATCAAAACTTTTTAAGAATTTATATTTTGCTCGTAGCTCTGCGGATTGTTCTCCGATTTCTTTGGTAAGGTCAAATACAGATATATTAAGTTCTTTTATCGTAGCTTTAAATATATCAATTGTTTTCGTATCGTTTGAGAGTTTTGGTTTCACTAAAAACTCCGCGAATGTAATAGTGCTGGTTGCGAAAATAGACTTTTTTTCAGAGAACTCTTCGATCAAGAAATTTGATACTTTAGAATAATAAGTTGGGTTATTTTCAATGAGATAAATGAATGGGGCTGTGTCTATAAAGATACTTTCAGAAACGGTCATTGCTTCTCATTTCCGTTATGTATTCTTGTGCATCCTTTTCCCAAAGCCCCTTGCCAACGCCTTTTATTCTTTCAAGGGTCTTAACAATGTGTTCTCTTCTCCTCATCTTTTCTGAAAGATAATTGTAAACCTCACTTTGCTCACCAGAGGGAAGGCAATCAATCTGCTCTATGATCTGCTTAGCACTCATCAGTTTTCATGTATCTTCAGCTTGGCAAAGCTAAGTAATAAAGTCTTCTCACCAAAATCGGCAAAGTTGATCTGCGCCTTACGTTCAGCACCTATTTCTTCCAGTTTCACAACCATTCCAAAACCAAATTTGGGATGCTCTACTTTCATGCCGACTATCAACCCCTTCGTATCGCTCGGGGTAAAGTCTGGGGAGGGCTTATAGGCTGCAGCGCGCTGAACAGGTTGCGAACTGACTGTCTTTTTCATTCCGCTCACAAAGCTTTTAGCATATTGTGGGTTGGGGACTGAATCTACTCCACCAAACTTGGTACTTACTTTTAAAAAACGCTTATCGATGTCATCTAAAAACCGGCTAGGTTCACAGTTCTTTAATCTGCCAAAGCGATAACGAGTAATCGCATAAGAAAGAACCAATTTCTTTTGTGCCCTTGTGATGGCCACATAAAACAATCTTCGTTCCTCTTCCAACTCTGCACGGCTGCTCAGCATCATTTGAGATGGGAAGAGATCTTCTTCCATACCCACTATGTAAACATTCTTAAACTCCAATCCCTTGGCCATGTGAATGGTCATCAGCGTTACCTTGTCGGGATCGTTGTCTTTGTTATCATCTTGGCTAGTAGACAACGAGACTTCTTGTAGAAAAGCGCCAAGACTTTTGTCTTCTTTTTCAGGGTCTTCTACATATTCTTTAATCGCGTTGAGCAACTCTTGCACGTTTTCGTACCTACTTAGGCCTTCTACAGTTTTATCTTCATACAATTCTTTCAGCAGTCCAGATGACTTAGCTATTTCAGCAGCAGCCTCGTAGGCATCTTTGTTTTGTATCTCTACTTGAAAGCGTTTGATCTTGGTAACAAAGTCATCGATCGCTCCTGAAGCTCTTCCCCCTAAAAAGGAACTTGCATTTTGGATTACTTCCCAAATGGAGATGGTGTGATCGTTAGCGGCTACAATTACTTTGTCAATTGTGGTGTCTCCAATTCCTCGTTTAGGTAAGTTGATGATTCTTCGAAAGGAGGCTTCGTCTTGTTGGTTGAGTGAATAACGTAAGTAGGCGAGCAAGTCTTTGATTTCTTTGCGCTGATAAAAGGAGAGGCCACCTACCACTCGGTACTTGATGTTCATGCGCCTCAAATTTTCTTCTATCGCCCGCGACTGACTGTTGGTGCGGTATAGCACAGCAAAGTCGCTGAACTTATATTGATGTTGCATCTTCTCCTCGAAAATAGAAGACGCCACCAATTTGCCTTCTTCATTATCCGAAACAGATTTGATCAGCTCCACTAAATTCCCTTCATCATTGGCTGTCCAAACATTTTTGGGGAGTTGCGCTTTGTTCTTTGCGATGACCGAGTTTGCCGCTTCAACAATGGTTTTAGTAGAGCGATAGTTTTGTTCCAATTTGATAATGCGCAGATCGGGATAATCCTTTTCAAAATTTAAGATGTTGCTAATGTCTGCCCCACGAAAACCATAAATGCTCTGGGCATCATCGCCCACCACACAAATATTTTGGCGCACGGCCGCTAATTTCCTAACAATAAAATATTGGCAAAGATTGGTGTCTTGAAACTCATCAACTAATACATAATGAATGCGGTGTTGGTATTTGTTTAATACTTCCAAATGCTCTTTGAAAAGTTTGTCAGTATTAAAGAGTAAATCATCAAAATCCATTGCACCCGATTTGAAGCAGCGAAGCGAATAGGCTTTGTAGATGTTACCAATCTCTGGCCTCATATTCCCAGCATCATCAGCCATCAAAATAGGGTTGGCTATGTATTCTTGCCAAGAAAGAAGCTTGTTCTTTGCTGATGATATGCGATTATAAACGGTATTGACTTTATACTGTGTGTCATCCAACCCCATTTCTTTCACAATTGATCTTAGCAAAGACTTGGAATCATCGGTATCGTAAATGGTGAAGTTATTGGGATAGCCGATATGATGAGCCTCCGCACGCAAAATCCGAGCGAAAACCGAGTGAAATGTACCTGTCCAAAGATTGCGTGCATCTGAACCAACTACTTTCTCAATGCGGTCGCGCATTTCCTTCGCTGCCTTGTTAGTAAAGGTAAGTGCCATGATGTTGAACGGATCAACTTTATTGGCCTGTATCAAGTTGGCGATGCGATAGGTTAAAACGCGTGTTTTGCCCGATCCTGCGCCAGCGATTAGCATGCAAGGGCCGTCTGTGTTCAATACAGCCTCTAGTTGTGGTTCATTGAGGCTATCTAAATAGTTATCCATAAAATATCCCGCAAGTTAAAGCCATTGCTCGATTGAGGATAGAATTTTGGGTTTAATTTTATGATTTTTAACGGAATATGAAGCCAACCTTTCTCTCCACAGATAAAAAGGAATCTTTCAATAGTTGGAAGTTCAAAACCTTGATGAATTGGTACCCGATGTATTTTGGCACGGGAGGAAAAATTTTATTTTGGGCAGGCGACTCCACAGAGCTTCATCTTCGATTAAGACTGAATATATGGACATATAATTATGTAGGTACCATATTTGGCGGAAGCCTATTCGCGGCTTCTGATCCATTTTATATGCTGATGTTGTTCAAAGCCTTGGGCTCCAAGTATGTGGTGTGGGATAAATCAGCCAACATCCGTTTTAAAAAACCTGGCAAGACAACACTTTATGCCAAGTACAAGATTACCGAAGAGGATTTTAATAGAATTAAAAGAGCTGTAGCAGAGAAGGGAGAGACTACCCACAATTTCCTTATTCAGTGGATAGACAAAGATCAGATAGTGCATGCTGAAATTGAAAGGCAATGCTACGTTGCAGACAAAGAGTTTTACAAGAAAAAAATAAAGACAAGAGAATAACTATTTACGTTAAGCCTTCTTCCTCAGCCTGAATTTTGCCCTTACTATTTCTCCCTTCATTTTCTTGTTTTCTATATCTTCAAAAAATCCTCCTTCAACACCAAGGCAATAGATTCAAGTAAAAAATCTGAATTCATTTTTGAAAAAACAATAGGGGGCTTGATCTTTAACACATTATTGAATGGCCCATCTGTACTCATCAATATTCCTTTGTCGCGCATGCGGTTGGCAAAGTAAGCGGCTTGTTCGGTAGCAGGTTCTTTGGCGTGCCTGTCTTTTACCAACTCGAAGCCAATAAATAAACCAGGACCGCGAACGTCTCCAATAATTTTGAACTCCTTCATTAAGTCCTTCAAGCCTGTTTTTAAATAATCGCCAACTACTTTCGAGTTTTGTTGCAAACCTTCTTCCTTAACTACTTTCAGCACCTCTAAGCCTATGGCACATGATACCGGATTGCCACCAAACGTATTGAAGTACTCCATTCCATTTTTAAAAGCATCGGCAATGGCTTGAGTAGTAACCACCACACCCAATGGATGACCATTACCTATAGGCTTTCCAATAGTAACAATATCAGGAACTACATTATGCTCTTGAAAAGCCCAGAAGTGATTGCCCGATCGGCCACAACCTGTCTGTACTTCATCGGCCACGCATACACCACCAGCGCTACGCACATATTGGTAGGCTTCGCGCAAAAAATCTTTTGGCAATTCAACTTGCCCACCACAGCTAATGACAGATTCAAAAATAAATGCAGCGGGCTTGCGGCCAAGCTGGTTCATATTTTTTATTGACTCTTGCACATGGGCAGCATACTTACTTCCAGCCTTTAGATCATCTGAACGATATAATCCGCGATACACATCAGGGATAGGAACGACATGAATATGTGGCGCTGCTCCTTTTCCGCCAGCGCCATCAAATTTGTAAGAACTTATTTCTACGCACCCGTTCGTATTACCATGATATCCAACTTCCGAAACAATCATGTCTTTCTGACCAGTGTAATTCTTTGCAAGACGCATAGCCAACTCATTGGCTTCGCTTCCAGAGTTTACCAAAAAAGCCACATTGAGTTGTGCGGGCATAGTACTCAATAATTCCTCCACAAACTTTACGAGATTCTCATGTAAGTATCGGGTGTTTGTGTTAAGCACAGCCATTTGCTTTTGCCCGGCAGCAACTACACGGGGATTTTCGTGACCAACATGTGCTACATTATTCACAGTATCTAAGTACCTGCGGCCTGTATCGTCTAGCAAGTAGGCTCCTGACCCTCTAACCATTTTAATTGGGTTACGATAAGAGATACTCATGTTTTTTCCGAGGTGCTGCTTTCGATAGGAAACAATTTCTTCTTTGACGAGTAAAGGCTTTTGACTGGAAGGATTTCCTGTTAATAATAACCAGGGATCAGGCGAAATGCTTTTCCAAAGTTCTCGTTGCGAATCAAATGCTAC
>JBJXEB010000036.1:0-13571 GCA_046155095.1 Cyclobacteriaceae bacterium | reverse complement strand
TAGCTCATCAGTACAATTCCATAGCTGTTCAATGCCATGGCGGCAAAGGCTCCCATCACCAACAACAGCAACAATAGGTAGTATAAAATAATATTCTTTCTCATTATTGCGGAGCTAAAAAGTAATTGAATTCCCACAGCAGTGATTCATCCATGCCAGCCCAGCCCGAACTTTTATTCTGCGAGCGAGCAATCTGACCAAGAATAGAAAAATAGCATTGCAATTCCTCTTCTTCCGTGAGCGTAGGCGGCATGGTGGTGAGGGCGGTGTAATAGTTTCCATCTGTGGCCATGCCCAAAATCATGCCTCGTATACCCCGGACCCTTGAACGCTCAATCAATTCTTTGATATAACTTTTGGACAATTTATTAACACGATCACCACCTATTTTACCCAATACATAAATCGCAAAACGTTTGGCATCCAGTTCATCATAGAATAGAAAGTTATACAGATTGTAATCTACCTTGTTTATCGTAGCGAATGCTGAATCCAGAAACGCAAAAGCAGCAGTCTTGTATTGGTCATATAACTTGTTGGCCGCTGCGGTATAGAAAAATGCTTTCTGATAAGGCTCATAGCGTGCAATTAGCTCCAACGATTGATTGGTGTGGCCAGCCACGGCCAAATGAGTGGCCAGATCGATCATGGCATTGATGAAATAAGTTTGGCTAAGATACTCGTACTTGTTGCCAGAGCTGAGCAGTTTTTCTTTTTCCAGTTTCTGAAAATAAGCTAACCCTGTCGTGGTGTCCCCCTTTTCAAAACTCCGATTAGCCAACAAGAGAATGGGTAAATTTTTGTCAAAGTTTTTGCCTGCCGAAGAAGCATCAACGAACTCCATAATCTGATTGAGTAATGTGTCGCTGATCACAAAATCATTTTGAAAATAGCCTGTCGATTCGTCATTGCGCCTGTAGGAGAACTCCTCGGTTGATGTTGAAATCCATTCGTGAAGCAGCTCAATCGTTTCAGGCGCATTGTAGAATTCGTTCAATAATTTTTTACGCATTGCATGATCAACAAAAACATTGGTGTTGAATCGTTCAGCAAAGAAGCCATCGCGATAATCCGGATACAAAAAAATTAATTTGCGGGAAGATTGAATGGTACGCGTGCCGTCTCCATAATACCGATAGTTTACTGCTACTTTCCCGGCCAGGTGTCCTTCGCTCACTTGTCTAAAATGAACCCAGGCTTTGTCTAACCATGCATCCATTTGATTTTGATCTATCGGCAGACCGCGATCGTAAAGATATTTGCTGTACAAAATGGCTACCCGCTTATAATGCATGGCCAAAATATAGTTGCGCTCATTCGGGTCTTTTATTTCTTTGGCGAACTTTTCGTATTCATTCGCGATAGCAAAAAATTGCTCACGTTTCGATAATCCCAGGTTAACATGAAAATATCCGGTATTCGATCGCGTAAGGTTTTTGATCAGGTTAATGCCAAAAAAGCCAGGGATATTGCCTGAACGTATTATGGTATTCCGATACACCGTCAGTGGGTCGTCTGAAGGAAAATGCTCTACCAGCCACTTCGATATAACAGGTGTTTGATCCACATGATTGTACTGGTACAGATAGCCCAACACATTGTTGTAATTATTGAACAAACTGCTTCTAAAATAAGACTCTGGCAACTGTTCAAAACAACGGATGATACCTTCCGCATTACCAGCCGCTGCATAAAGAGAAGCCATCGTATGGTACCCTCCATTATAATCACTGGGGATACGGCCATTGGCTTCATAGTTGCCTTTTACGTAATAATGATCAAAGACTTTTCTGGATGCAGTATCTGTAAAAGGTGAAACCTTCGTCAATACTTGTGTAATATCCGAAGAAGTAGCGTTTCCAAATGTGAGCCACAACTGTAGTGCAAGATTAAGCTCAGTTGGCACAATTTGCTTGTACGAAGCGTTAGTGGTAAAAAAATGCTCGATCAGTTTGTATTGAAGTTGAGCAATCGTTGGTATAACTTCATCATCCACGCGGGCTGACGGATTGTAATATTCATCGTAAGCCAGCAACAACAAAAACTGATTTTGTTGTTCGATCAGAAAAGTAGCACGCTCTTGCCCTGCTCCCCCATATGCTTTTAACTCACTCACAATCCTGTCCATCAATTCGGTCTTCAACGGCAGTGTACTGTGTTTGTCGAAATACAAGAGCACACGATATGCCGCAATAGAAAGTTCCACGCGTTGCTTAGCGTTGCTCAATCCCGACAGGTACGTCAGTAAACTTCCATTCTTCAAGCGTTCCTCAATCAGTAGGTAAGTAGCCTTACTGATATCGCTCACTTCTTTGGACTGCAACAGATGATGCGCTTTGTCCATCACCAAGCTTTCAACACGGGTATTGGTTTTGCGCTGAGCATCGTACCAATAGAAACCTGTCATTAGTACCATGGCCACCAATGCTACGCCCACTGCAATTTTGCGCGCCCCGTATTTCATAAAGGCGCGTGTGAGCGCTACTTTACCGGCACTGCGCTTAATAAACTCTTTAGTATCGGCCAGTAATGTTTCTGATTGTTGTAACGATTGTTGCGGGTTGTTCTTTATTTCTGAATACCGGTCGATCCAATAAAGATTGGGTTTGCATTGGTTATACCAATTCTCAAAATAGGTAAGCGGCCCCAGCGGCAGCAGGAAGCCGGAACTTTTGCCGCTGTCTTTCCAGCGCAACAATTGCTTTTTGAAATCGAGGAAAGTAGTATAGAATTCAAACTCCTGGTTCGCCCACTTATTCAGCAATCCCCAGTTGCGGATCAGCGCTTCGTGGGTAATGTCCAGCACACTTTCTGGAGAAAGCAGTTGCGTACTTGCTTCATCTGTTTTGTAAGGGCGAATAAAACTGTTGTTGCTTTCGCGGAAAAGATTAAGCACCTGGCCCACTACCTCGGTAGTCAGGTTGGGTTGGTTAATGATGTTGGTGATCTCAGCCAACGACATGCGATTGCGCACCGCCCGACTATCGTCTATTTTGGTAAGGCAAGAAAACGTGAGCGCCACAATGCGCTTGGCATCTTTCTGAGTGATGGGCTGATCGCTATGTGCTTGATGGAAGTTTGCCCACGCACCCTCGTACAAGCGACTGGCATGTATTTCAATAATTTTGTTTAGCCCCGGGTCAGCATAAAATTTCTTCTGCGTTTCCGGCACTTGCACAAACCATTTGTTGTATTTGCTCTGATCGGCATCAGGCAATTCGTTGGCGGGCATGCCACCCACCATGGCGTAGTGGATCAAGTCCATCTCTTCTACGCCATTGTTAGCTGCCAACCAAACTTGCCTTAAGGCGTGCTGCAAAATCGGAAGTTGATCGATGCCATCGGCTAAGTCATACACCAATCGTTCTACCAATCTGCGGGTGATGCGGTTGCCGCTGAGCACTGCAGGCTCTTCAATTACCTGCTTGATTTCTTTACGCTTAAGTCGAGGTACAAAAAACTGTGAGAAGCCAATATACTCTGGCAATCCGCGGAACGCGGAACACTGACCGATGTAGTCCGAACGCATGGTGCAGACCACATACACAGGCAAATTACGCTGCAGCGCGATGCGAGCCGTTTCCAATGCCAGGTTGACCACCACCTGCGAGTCTTGAGAAGGTGTTTCGTTGAGATAGTTCTCGGGATTGGTGAAAAATTCCTCAAACTGATCGACAATGATTAAGAGATTGGCTGCACTGCGTGTTTTGTTTTTCTTTGTTGTTTCATCCAATGCTTTCCAGTTGTCATCGGTTTCATCGGTGTAAAAAAAAGAGTTTACATATAAGTCAATCAACGATGAAAATCCTCTGCGCAATTCTGTTTCGATCGTGGCGGGCTGGGCTCCAAAAGTGTGTGCTACCGCGTTCGCCATATTTTTTATTGGGCTGCGCTCGGGGCGAAAGTCGGTGACGACCCAGTTGGTGTACTTGGCTTTGAAGAATCCTGCTCGCGCATTGGGGATCAACCCCGCATAAATCAACGATGACTTGCCTTCTCCAGACGCGCCTGTGAGCATGAGAAATTTGTTCTGCTCCAGCAGCCGCGCTACCTGGTCGATTTGCTCATCGCGGCCCTTAAAGTACAGCGACTCTTCTTCGGTAAACGAGCGAAGACCGGTGTAGGGGCAAATGGTGTTCTGTTCTTGCATAGTACTTTCTTTCTTCAAACTTTCAATTACAAGACCTATAAGGTTTCTAATTCTTTCGAAAAGAAAACCTTATAGGTCTGATTTCAGCCTAAACCCAAGCTAAACCTATAAGGTTTCTTACTCTTTCGAAAAGAAAACCTTATAGGTTTCCACGCTATAGGTTTGAATCAATATCTTCACTCTTTAAATTAATTGGTTGCTCATGAAATTCAATAAAATGTTTTAGCGAGCCAAACCATTCAATCACCTCTTGTCTTTTAAGAGCAGTTGGTTTACTGCTTACGATAGTGTTATAGCTATCAAAAGCCCAAGCACCAATTTTCTTTGTTAGGCCATGATGCACTGCATTTTTGTGAACATAAAAAATGAAGGAGGTGAGCGAACTGTCTTTTGAAGCTTCGCTTCTTTTTAGGTAATCCATAAACAAACCACCTTTTCTCTTGTACATTTTATTAAATGCTTTTGTATAGCCATTGAGCCAGTTGCTAAATTGCTCCATCACAAAATCAGGTAAATAGTTTTCAGACGGATTAAATGGCCTGGCTTTTTTTACTTCAAAAAAATCTGTCAACTCGTTTTCGCCTTTAATCCTAACCACTAAATGAAAATGGTTAGGCAGCAACGAATACGCATACAAATCGGCCACTGGTAAAATGTGATGTTTCATTCTATCTAAAAAATACAGATAGTTTTCATCTGATCGAAACAGTTTTTCTTGTCCCACCGCTCGGTTGAATAAATGATAAAAGTTATCAGCCAATAATGGAATGTGATAGTTCATTTTTTGTTTTTTAGATCTATAAGGTTTTAAAAACCTTATAGATCATTTTAATTCGTTTCATCCACATAAGGAAGAAAATTCGTTCTTTGATACCATAAAGAACTTTCTTCATATTCCTTCCATTCCGGTGCAATAGGCATGCTTTCAGCATAGCCCCGCACCATATTCCACAAAAATTCCATTTGATCCGCGTCAGAAATATTTTCGGGTATCACTTCAGTGGCTTTAAAGAGCTCGCCCCGGTACGCCAGCGCGCGTGCCATGCGCTGCTGAATGGTGAGCTTCAACGCCTGATTTTTGATAATGTCTTTTGCCTGCTGAATGGAGTGCTCAGTCGGTGCTTGGGTAAGAAGACTTACCGCAATGCGATACCGATTGGGCTGCTCTGAGTTCAGATTTTCTAACCGGTTCATTTCAACAATTGCCGAATCAAGTAATGCACTAGCCAAAGGAGGGTTAACTTTCTGAGCGGACAATTCTCGTACCGCTGCCGCATAGATGGATGATCGATTAACGGGCTTCTTGAAGAAATCAATAACATGTTTAGCCTCTGCAGGTTTATTGTTTTGAATGTAACATGTGAAAGCCTTTCCCATAAGCCTAAACGATGTGTTGTTACTCAAGCCAGTTAGTATTTTATAACGCAACAGATTTTCAAAATTCTCTATATTCATCTTGGAGTAGTATTGTAAACCTAAGGGTTGGTCACCCTTGTCTAGTGCATAACTTCCAAGGTATAAATAGAGCAGATTCAAATCCACCTGAGTGCCTGCGTTTAACAGGGCAAGAGCCTTCTCTATTTTTGCCAAGACGTTGACATCTGCATGCTGACGCATAAAGATATCCGTGGTAGATACATGGTAGTGATAGTCTGTCAGCCAAGCTTCAATCAGTTTCAATTCTCCGGTTTGCTTATAAAAAGTCTGAAACAAATTCTTGTCAATCAGGTAGTCTATAAAGCTAACGGACATATAGTTCCAATGATAATCTCGCGCGCCCTGCGGCACAAACGGATAAATCAGATCGGGAAATAAAAATAACCTGCTCCGTGGTGCTGAGATCAAATCGGAGGCCGCTGTAATTGTCTGCTCAATGGACTCATTTAAATATTTACTATCAACTTTGCTGTAACACACAATGCTTTTATCGAACAACGCATCTACAACTTCTCGGTTATACTTTTTCCCGGCTATCTCCGCTTTATGGGCAATGGTAATTCCTTCATTTTTGTATGATAAGGCCAGCAAGAAATTCTTTTCGTTCGGGTTAACGCTTCTGTTGGCCGCCTCGCGCAATTTTTGGTAGAAGAAAGTAATCTCTTTCTCCTCACCATAGCTTAAGTTAATGTTATGAGCTTCTGGAAAAAATCCAAAGCTTAAATTCCTATTTAATTGAGAGGGTTGTGTCCGGCCAAGCAGTCGTTGGTAGAAATCTATTTCCGTCATCTTTTTCTGCTGGCAGTAGCCGGTGACAAAAGCATCTATTAAATCCATACGCCCAGTGCGGTATAATACGGAAGCCACGTTGGCGGCATTGTCCAGCATGTTGGTATAGTCGCGTTGATAGTATGGCTCGTTGTATTTTAACAGCGTATCAATCGCTTGCAAACTCTTAGCTAGGTTGCCATCGATTGCATAGAGAAGAGCCAATTCCTGGTACAAGCCATTAAAATTAAATCCGTAACCTTGATAACCGCGTAGCAATAGCTTATCACGTTTAAATTGGGTGGTCACCCACCCTGTCTTTGCACTGGCTTCAAAAGGAGAAAGTGATTGGATGACAGTTTTCAGTTCTTCTTTTGAAAAGGAGTTAAAGTTGAGGGCGGTTTCTAAACTTGTTACGAAACCCAGCATATCGTCAAAGTTCTTGGGTGCATTCTTGACTACAACAAGCACTGCTTCGGCTGATCGCCTTGCATTCTTTTGCTGCAACTGCATGAGCTGTGGGGAAGAATTATAAAAATACGCCAGGCCAAGGGTAGCCCGCCACTCGTTTACTTCTTTCAGGTAGCCAGAAATTTTCTTGCCGTCCGTAAAGTCGGGTTTAAATGCCGAGAGTAAACTATCCGTAACGGCAATCGCCTGAGCGATTTCGCCAGCAGGTTCAGTCCGTCCTTCAAACACCAACGCTGTTGCTATACCCTTCGCCATCACGATTTTTTCAAGCGGCTCTTTTACATTGTTAATCACCTCAGGTATTGTGGTAATGTTCGAACGCAGCTGTTCAGCGGCCAGGGTCGCCCTGTCTGCAAAACTCAGTTTTGGGTTATTGTATAAAGAAAAAGATTGCTCTTTGATGTTTTCAATCACAGCCACATTGCGCCTGTCGAGGTACGTCTTAAACGCAAACGAACTCAAGCCAATGAATGCGACAACCGCCAGCGCTGCGGCAATTTTTCGTGGCCCGTACTTCATCACGGCACGGGTAACGGCATGCTTGCGCGCGCTACGCTGCAAAAACTCTTGTGCATTTCTTAAAATAGAACCAGCCTTTGCTTGTCGCTGTTCATGATCCATTTCTTCGCCCAGGTAGCGTGCAATCCACTCGGTGTTGGGTTTAGTTTTCTCAAACCAGTTTTCAAAAAAGGTCAGTGGCCCAATGTAGAGCAGAAATGAACTGGCCCGATCACTATCCACCCAACGATTTAACTGCTGGCTGAAATCGAGGTAAATGGTATAGCTGTTGAATTCATCCTTCGCCCATTGTGCGAGATTTTCCCAGTTGCGGATCAGGCTCTCATGGGTGATGTCCAGCACAGATTCTCCCGAAAGCTCAGGCACTTCGTCTATAAATGGTCGCAACAAGGTGTTGCCCGACTCTCTGAAAACAGAAAGTACCTGCCCTACTTTGTTGTAATCAAGATGCGGTTGATTGATTACGGCCGTGATTTCATTCAGGGTCATCCGGTTGCGCACCGCACGGCTGTTATCAATTTTCGTCAGGCACTTAAAGGCTGCTTCAACAATTTGTTGTGCATCGGCTTCGCTCACATTCTTATTCAACAAAGCAAAATTATTGAGCTTGTTGGCGTGGGTGTTCAGCACGTTTTGCAAACCGGGTTGCTGGTAGCAAGCCCGAATATTTGCCGGGAGTTCACGAAACCATTTTTCGTAATCGGCAGCTTCTTTCTCTTGTAGCTCTGTTCCCTTCATGCCACCCACCATGGCATAGTGGAGCAAATCCATTTCACTTCGCCCCTCATTGGCCATCTTCCATATCTGGTTCAATGCATGTTGTAAAATGGGAAGTTGATCGGTGCCTTCCACCATGTCGTAGATCAGGCGTTCGGTCAGTCTGCGGGAAATTTTATTTCCACTAAGCGCAGCCGGTTCTTCGATGACCTCTTGCAGCTGCGTGCGATTTAATCGCGGCACGAAAAATTGAGAGAAACCGATGGCTTCTGGTAATCCTCTGAAGGAAGCACACTGTCCGATAAAATCCGACCGCATGGTGATGATCACATAAATAGGAAGCTTTTCTTCCAATGCAATGCGTGCTGTTTCTAATAAAAGGTTGGTGACCAGACTCGCTTCTTGCGAGGGCACTCCCTTATGAAAGTTTTCTGGGTTGGTGAAAAATTCTTCAAACTGATCGGCAATGATTATGAGGTTGGCCGCAGTGCGCTTGCGTTTTGATTTTTGTTGATCATCTAATGTGCTGAAGTCCTCCTCTACGGTATCCAGGTACAAATGCGATGCTTTGTACACATCTACCAACGCAGAAAAGCCATGGCTCAATTCGGTACGGACCGTACTTTCATTGGAGATTCCAAGTTGCTTTGCCAGCGCATGACTTAAGTTGCCCATCGGGTTGCGCTCAGGGCGGAAGTCGGCCACTACCCAATTCGAAAATTGCGAGCGAAGGAATCCGGCTTTGGCATTGGGAATAATACCGGCATAGACAAGTGACGATTTGCCATCGCCCGAAGCCCCGGTAAGCATGACGAATTTATTTTTCTCCAGTTGCCGGGTGGCCTGTTCAATATGTTCATCGCGTCCTTTAAAATAAAGCGATTCATCTTCGGTAAAAGGGCGAAGTCCGGTGTAGGGGCAGAGAGGAGATTCTTCGATCATTTAATTCAATATTTTTATTCACTTAGACCTATAAGGTTTTAAAGCCTTCGATAAAAAAACCTTATAGGTCTCGGTTTTAATGTCTCGCGAGCATACACCTTAAAGGTCTGGTCTTGATTTACAACTGCACTACTTTTACATACACCTTTTTCACTTCCTCCGGCACCTCTTCTTTCGACACTATGCTGGAAACTACTTTTGGGGCTTTGAACACACGAGAAGCATTACTCACGGGATCATTTTCACCCACTAACATGATTTGTGTTGGTGATGAGGCTCCTCCAATTTCTTTCCAGATTTGCTTGACAAACGGGATGGCCCAATCGGCAGCGTACTTAAAATAGACTACAGCTAATTTACTTCTCGGTATCTGCTGGGTCGACTTTTCCCGATAGGACTCATCGCCATCTGGCATGATGTTTAGTGTTTCTATCGGATAGTATTCGCTGATCAGATCGGTTATGCGACCCGCATCGGTTTCGTCTTGCTGATTGAAGATAAAGAATATGTCAGTGTCTTTGCTATCAAATAACTTCACTTCTTCTTTCATCATCACCACACGGATATCATCAACTAATTGCATGGCGCCCGAACTATTGCTGAACATCATGTTGCGGGTAATGTTGTTGCGGATGCTGCGGATGAAATCCTGTTGAGACGCATTGACGGGCTTGGCCGGGTTGTTCACGTTCCAGATAAAACTTTGAAATTCAGAAGAGGCGGGCTCTACCAACTTCTTCACCTCATTCAATTGATATTGTGGAAACGATACTTCGCTCTCCACTTCAAATCGTCTTCCAAACTCATTACCCAAAATATGCAACGAACACGAACACTTCGCCAGATTTTCAGCCACACGTGCTTTGAATTCTTCGTCATCAGCAGGGCAATCCGTAGAAGGAAGCACGCTGAAGCCAGCCTTTTGCAATACGAGCGCCATCTCTTCGCGTTGAGCTTTTAGTTCGCTGCTCGTCCACGCCAAAAAGATTGACGGCTTGGCGCGGTCAATCACGTGAACTTTGATGCCTGCGGGCAACGAGGTAGTGATGCTTCCCGCCACGAGCGGTTTATCCAGCGTAAGCGAATGAGCAGAAAGTGGTTTTGCTTCCGCGCGGTTGGCTAACTTGATTCCCGAAATAACTTCTTTTATGGAGTTGGCTAATTTATTGATCTGATTACGGAAGAGCAGTCGGGTCTGTGCGCCCGAAAGGTCATCGTCTTTCGATCGCAGCGGACGATTTACGCCAGCATCTTGATAAATAAAATCAATGGAACGCATGATGCCGCCTAGTTCGCGCTCCAGCAGCCGCACATCATCCGATTCAATCTCGTGAATTTTTACGGGGAGAACTCTATTGATAACGTTGCCCGAAGCGGTTCGTATGGTTTTGCCAATGCTATCGCGATCAGCTTCATTTACGAATGCGAGAAACTCTTCCTTCCAGGCAAACGAACTGGTATCGCAGTACGTCTGTGAAATAATGGGAATGAAAATGAGCGATTTGATTTTGCCTTGCAGCGACTCCTGCACCTGATGGGTTTCCAGCAGCCCTTCGCGGGGATTTTTGTCGAAGTAGACGGTCAGTTTGTCTTTGAGCGTGGCGTCCAACTCTTGTTTCAGTTTTTCCACAAACTCAGTTACCCACCCATCATACTTGTTGTCATTGTGTCGATAGCTTACGAATAGGTCATATTCGTAGCCCGAGAGGATTGAAGCCATTCAGACGGTGGTTTAGATTAAAGTTATAAGTTTACAAAGAATGAGTGATATAGTCAAAGACAAAATCACCCTCTAAGGACAGAAAGGTGCTGAGCAAGGACGAAAGGGGGGAAATATTTATCGGGCAGGAGAAAAAATTTAAGTAAAGGCTCTCTTCAAACTTCTGTATTTGAATGGAAATAAGAATGATGGGTGTTGAATAGCGAAGTCTGACTACCTTCAAAGTTCAACACTCAAAGTTCTGCATTCAAACTTCGGCATTTGAATAGAAAGTGGTGTCGATGGATGAGAACGGAGGCGGCAATGTGGCAGGCATTAAACACATGCACGTTCGGCAGTTCATCAAACAACTTATTTGAATATCTTTGGCCCATGCCTTCCATCCTCCCCACTTTTCAATACGACATCTTCATTTCCTATCGCCACAACGATAACCGCAGCGGCTGGGTAACAGAATTTGTAAATGCTTTGCAAGAAGAACTCGCGGCCACCATCAAAGAGCCGCTCTCCATTTACTTCGATCAAAATCCCCACGATGGTCTGCTGGAGATGCATGATGTGGACGATTCGCTGAAGGAAAAATTGAAGTGTCTCATTTTTATCCCCATCGTTTCACAAACCTATTGCGACCCAAAAAGCTTTGCGTGGAAAAATGAGTTTTTGGTTTTCTTGCAAATGGCAGGAGCAGATGCACATGGCTTGAAAGTAAGGTTGCCCAATGGAAATACAGCCAGTCGTATAATGCCCATTCGCATTCATGAATTGGATGCGCACGACAAGAAAATAATTGAAGCCGAGCTCGGGCCGCTTCGTGCCATCGACTTTACGTATCACTCGGCAGGGGTTAATAGACCGCTTCGCGCAAAAGATGATGAGAGCATCAAAAGCAGTTCGCAGAATAGTTATCGCGATCAGGTAAACAAAACTGCCAATGCCATCAAAGAAATTATCAATGGCTTGCAGGGCAAATCTACTCTAGAGAACGAGAAAAATCTCCAAGGTGATACCTCCCCCTCTCTTCTGGAGAGGGGGAAGGGGGGTGAGGTCAAGAAGCGCCAGTTCCGCCTTCCATCATTCAGCAAACTATCACTACTTACATTCGGCTTTGTTCTTGCCTGCCTATCACTGATTGGTGTTTTAATATTTCACTTTTCACAACCAACTCAAGAAGCCCCAACCTACAAAGCAATTATTCCTATACCCGATGAAACCAGCTTAAATTCACAATGGAAAAATAATATGGTACTATCGCCCGATGGCCGCATGCTGGCTTTCGTGGCTATAGATTCTGTTGGTAAATCATCGATTTGGGTGCGGCATCTTAGTGCAACGGATGCGCAAGTATTGACGGGCACAGAAGGTGCAATACTTCCCTTCTGGTCGCCCGACAGTCGGTTCATTGGTTTCTTTGCCAAAGAAAAACTCAAGAAAATAGAAAGCTCTGGTGGCGTTCCTCAAAACCTCTGCGATGCGCCCAATGGCAGAGGCGGAACATGGAATAAAGAAGGGGCAATCATTTTTAGTGGCAATTCCTCTACGTCTCTTTCCATGGTTTCTTCTTCGGGTGGCCGAGTGACAAACGTAACAAAGCTCAACAGCACAAGAAAGGAAAATGGACATCGTTGGCCCTGCTTTCTGCCTGATGGCCGGCACTTTTTATTTCTGTCGCGGTTAAATATAAACAGTGTAGATGAAACTGATGGAATTTTTCTCGCCTCCACCGATACAACGGTGGCACCGCGATTGGTTATCAAAACAAGTTCAAACATGGCCTTTGCCAATGGTCATATCTTGTTTACTAGGGCAAACACGCTAATGGCGCAACCCTTTGATGAAGCCAGCCTACAAACCACGGGAGAATCTTTTCCTCTTTTTACCGAGCTCGTCAATTTTGATGCCTCCAAGTCCGATGCCGCCTTCACGGCTTCACAAAATGGAACGCTTGTTTATCAAAAGCGAGAAGGTGGTTCGTCTGGCAGAACCCTTGCGTGGTACGACCGGACTGGAAAACAAACAAAGATTGTCGGTTCGGCACCCGAATTTTATGGCGTGCGCCTGTCACCCGATGGAAGTAGGATTGCGGCTGCTTATCCGGACAAGGACTGGACCTCAGATATCTGGATCTACGATATTAACCGTGCTTTGTGGACGCGCTTAACCTTCGATAAGGCAATAAATAGAAATCCTGTTTGGTCACCAGACGGGCGAACGATTGCGTACGGATCAAGCCGCAATAACAAGTCCGATTTATATTTGCGCGCAGCAAACGGAGAGGGCGAGGAAGAACTCCTCTTTGAATCAAATGAAGATAAAGTTCCCTTCGATTGGTCGCCCGATGGAGGATTTTTGGCATTCCATTCGGTAGTTGGCAGTATTGATATACGGATACTACCCATGAGCAGAGAAGCTGGTGGCGAGCGAAAACCATTCGTTTTCCTCAAAACAGAGTTCGATGAAAGACGTGCAGCATTTTCGCCCGATGGGCGCTGGATAGCGTACCAATCCGATGAATCGGGGCGAAACGAAGTTTATGTCCGTCCGTTTCCAGGCCCAGGTGGCAAGTGGCAAGTTTCCGCTGGCGGTGGCACCCGGCCACGCTGGCGTGCAGATGGCAAAGGGTTGTTTTATTTAGGCGAGAATTTGAAGTTAATGACGGCAGAGGTTCGGGCGGGGGCATCGTCTGTTGAGATTGCTTCGGTAAAACCGCTGTTCACAATTGGGGGTCTATCAGCCAGTTCTGTAACCGTGTTTAATGTAACAGCAGACGGGCAGCGCTTTCTTGTTGAGACCAATGCTGGAAACGAAAAATCTCCACCGCTCACGCTCGTGGTGAACTGGCCGGGGGAG
>JBJXEB010000035.1:0-15392 GCA_046155095.1 Cyclobacteriaceae bacterium | reverse complement strand
ATGAAAACGGAACGTGTACAGAAAGCACTGTCAATATCTTGTTGCTTATCTTTGATTTGAATTCTCCTTGGCAAATCCCTTTGCTGCTCTCAAGATAAATACTGGACGAGCTTATCAAATCGTAGTTGGTATTGTTGTATAAAATTGCTGGTGCTGGCGTTTCATTTTTTTCTAGCAAAAGAGATAGCTCAGTAAAATCTTTCAGGTCAATTAGCGCAAAAGAGTCAGTAGACCATTCTTGCAAGCAGATAAAATCAACTCCGTTAAGCAAAAGTTTCTTAAATGCTTTTTTCGCCAAGTCCTTTCTTGTGTGAAATGGCAAAGCACTTTGTTTATCAGTGCAATATTTTATGTAGTACTTTTCGTAGAGTACGTTGATGGAAGAGAGGGTGATTGGGGGCATTGGGTGATCGAATCGTTAATTAAGTTTTGCTAAACAATTGATATTGATTTTGTATTTTTCCTTTAATTCTCTTGTCAGTTGGATAAGGTATTTCGATTATACACCATACAGTATTATGAATATGGAAAATCATCGTTAACTTATTGTTGCGTCTCCAGTCGCGAACCACGATGTAAGAAAATACATTATCCTGAATATGAGTCCATTTTTTTAATTTGAATTTTTCGGTATAAGTCAACATAAATATTTCTGCTGGTCGAGTCTCTTCAACCCTAAACGGATAGAATCCTACACAATTGAAAGCCGATAAGTCAGGCACTTTTCTATATTTATGATAATATAAACCAAGCGCATTTTTTTCAATCACTTTCTTTATTCGATTTCCTTCAATCATGAAGTATACTCGTCCGTCTTCGGCTTGAATTAACGATTTCTCTATTCTTTCCTTCAATTTTTTTGAACGTTTGCGCGCTTTATAGACACTTCCTCCATATTCTTTTCGCGCTAAAAGATTAGGATTGTCCGATATTTCGACCAGTAAATTCAAAAAATATTCTTCATCAAGGGAGAATGACTGATTACATTCTTTACAAGCTGGGATAGTCAGTAAATTTTCTGGATACGGTTTTTCCAGTAAATTTTTTGATGGAGTATGATCTTTAGAATTTGCTGGTTTTCCACAATAGTAACACCAGATTTCTTTTTTCAATTGTGTCTATTTAATTATGGTAAGGTGCATATTTTCCATAGAATGTCAAACTAACAAAGCGCAGAAAATGTGGTACTGGCGTGGGCAAGGGATAGAAGTGGAAAGCCCGCCAAGGGTGGGAACGTGTGTAGCGCGGACTTGTAACGGATAGCCCGACCCGAGCGTGTGTGGGATTGAGCATGTGCAAGCGAGGGTGTGCCCCCAAATGATTTGCTTTCCCTGCCTTCAATGATTACTTTGAGAAGGATTTGTATTTTCAAATCTTCAAATTGATCAATTTTCAAATTAGCCATGGATGTAAACATAAAGTTTCTGGGCGCGGCACGAAGTGTAACGGGTTCAAAATATTTACTAGAGGTCGCATCGTCCTCTGCGAGAGACAATGCGAGGAAGATCTTGCTCGACTGCGGTATGTTTCAAGGGCAAAAAGAATTACGCCTGCGCAACTGGGACAAGCTGCCTGTTGATCCTGCTTCGATTGACTTGGTGGTGATCACGCACGCGCACATCGACCACATAGGGTACTTGCCACGGTTGGTGCGCGATGGCTTCAGCGGAAAAATAATTTGCACGGCTGCCACAGAAGACCTGATGAAGATCATGCTGATGGATGCCGCCAAGTTGCAGGAGGAAGAGGCGCTGTTCGCTTTCAAGCGTGGCTACTCGAAGCACAACAAACCTGAGCCGCTCTTTACGGTAGAAGATGCGAAGCAGGTGTTGACGCTGGTGGAGAGTCATCCGTTTAAAAAAGAAATTGCGCTGAGCAAAAATGTCTCGGTGAGTTTTCATAACTCGGGTCATATTTTGGGTTCTGCTTTCGCGGAATTTATTTTGCAAGGCGAGCGCGAGCAAAAGAAAATTGTTTTCTCTGGCGACCTCGGCCGCTATGAAGACCCCGTGATGTTTGCACCCGACCCTGCGAGCGAGGCGGATATTTTAATTGTGGAATCTACATACGGCAACAAACTCAATCCACAATTGGATGTAGAAAGCCAGCTCACTAAAATTGTAAATGAAGCATGCGACAACAATGGCGCGTTGGTGATCCCTGCGTTTGCGCTTGGGCGAACGCAAAGTTTGGTTTATTATTTTATCAAGCTGATGAATGCGAAGGCGATCCCGAGTATTCCGATTTACATCGATAGCCCGATGGCCATTAACGTAACGGATTTGTATGAGCGACATGGTGGATTGCATAAAATAAAAGTAACGCGCGAGGGTACTCAGCTTATCAGTATTTTTGATTCACCACAAGTACACTTCTGCAACACACGCGAAAGTTCGAAGGCACTGAATGAAATTAAAAAACCGATCATCATCATCTCTGCGAGCGGCATGGCCACGGGCGGACGAGTGCTGCATCACTTAGCACACCGCTTGCCGCGCACTACTGATACAGTTTTGTTTGCGGGCTATCAAGCAGAAGGCTCGCGCGGGCGAGCTATTTTAGAAGGCGAAAAATCGGTAAGGATTTTTGGTGAGGATGTGTCAGTGAATTGTCGCGTGCGAGAAGTGCATGGGTTATCCGCGCATGCGGACCAAAGCGAATTGCTTAAATGGCTCAGCACATTTACCAAAGCACCGAAGACTACTTTTATAACGCATGGTGAGATCGCAGGATCGACAGCTCTTGCAAAATTGATTGAAGAAAAATTTGGGTGGAAGACGGTGATCCCAGAGTATTTGGAGACAGATAAATTGTTTGAGGGAATTTAAAATAGAAGTCAGAATTTAGAAGTTAGAAGTCAGAATTTTCGACTACGGGATTACTTCTGATTTCCAAGTAACATATTCTGACTTCTGAATTCTGACTTCTAAATTCTTATTCTCTAAACCTATGAACAGACTTTACTCTTTAGACGTATTCCGCGGCATCACCGTAGCCGCTATGATTTTGGTGAACAACCCTGGCAGTTGGGATAGCGTGTATCTTCCACTACTTCATGCGCATTGGCACGGCTGCACGCCTACCGATTTGATTTTTCCTTTTTTCCTTTTCATTGTGGGTGTATCGATCCACTTTGCTTATCAACCCAAACTGAATGAAGGGCTCACCAACAAAAATATTTTAAAAATCATCAGAAGAGCGGTAATCATTTTTCTTTTAGGGATGATGCTCGCGCTTGTTCCTAAATTTAATTTTTCAACCGTAAGAATTCCCGGTGTGTTGCAGCGTATTAGCGTAGTGTTTTTGTTTTGTTCGTTGATCTATTTTAAAACCAATTGGCTTTCGCAGATACGATTGGTGATCATTCTTTTGGTCGGCTATTTTATTTTAATGACGATGGTGCCCGTGCCAGATTTTGGGGCAGCCAATTTAGAACCTGAAACTAACTTAGGTGCGTGGCTCGATTGCTTATTACTAAATGGGCATTTGTGGAGTCAAAGCAAAACATGGGATCCCGAAGGAGTGTTAAGTACAATACCTGCTATCGCTACAGGCATTTTAGGAATACTAACGGGACAACTATTTTCAAAGATTTCCAATCCTGCAGAGAAAGTAACGTGGCTATTTTTTACTGGTGCGATTTTAATTGTGAGCGGGTTGGCGTGGGGCATGGTGTTCCCTATCAATAAAGCGTTGTGGACGAGCAGTTATGTATTGTACGCAGGCGGCATTGCGATGCAATTTTTTGCTGCTTGCTATTGGTTGATTGATGTGCAAGGGATAAAAAAATGGTCGACACCGTTTACCTATTATGGAATGAATGCCATTTTTGTTTTTGTAGCATCTGGCTTGTTGGCAAAATTTTTAATCCGCACCAAAATACAAGTAGAACCAGAAAAAGAGATTTCATTGTGGAGTTATCTTTATCAAAATTTTTATGCGAGTTGGCTTAGCCCCATGAATGCTTCATTGGCTTTCGCGGTTACATTGATACTTTTGTTTTTGGTAATTCTGTGGCAGATGTATAAGAGGAAGATTTTTGTTAAGGTGTAGGAATACAATCTCACGCAAAGGCGTAATGGCTCTAAGGTTTTTGTGATTCTTTATTACTTTACCGATTAACTCGATGATTAACTTTGAGGATAAAGAAAAGATGAAAACGAAGCCGTTAATGCGTTTCCTATTCTCAATACTTCTTTTACTTGCGTCATTCCACATCTACGCCCAAACAAAATATGCCGTTCTCGTTTCCGCCAACACAGAATGGAAATCGGTTAAGAAAAATTATCCAAACGAAAGACTCTTGACCTCTCCGTGGGGTGAATATTTTTATAAGAACATTGGCAATCAGAAGGTTTTATTTTTTCATGAAGGTTGGGGCAAAGTAGCAGCGGCTGGTGCTACGCAATATGTCATTGATCAATTCAAACCAACTATCCTCATCAACTTAGGTACGTGCGGTGGCTTTGAAGGCGAAATCGAGCGGCAAGAGGTGGTGCTTGCTGATAAAACAATCATTTACGACATCCTTGAAGCAATGGGCGATTCCAAAGAAGCCATTGCTGATTATACTACTGCCATCGATCTGTCTTGGTTGGGGAAAACGTATCCTGTAAAAGTTAAAAAAACAACATTGATCTCTGCCGATAAAGATTTGCGTACAGAAGAAATAGAAAAACTAAAAAAAGAATACCATGCGGTAGCGGGAGATTGGGAGTCGGGCGCAATTGCCTACACGGCAGCAAAAAACAACAAGAAGGTGATCATCTTGCGAGGCGTTTCTGATTTGGTGAGTTCCACACAAAGTGAAGCGCATGGAAACATGAATTTGTTTGAAGAGCGTGCGCACTTGGTAATGACAAAATTGTTAAATGAATTGCCTCTGTGGATTGAGCAGATGGAGAAGGTGACCAAATAGTTATTACTCAAACCAAATAGTTATTATTCAAAACTATGCAATCATAAGCCTCGGTCTGTATTAGAATTGAGGTTAAAGGGTGGGCTGGTGAAGGCACAGACCGGAGAAGGACAACTTGTTATATTAAAAAAAGGAAAAAATGAAAAGAGAAAATTTAAAATTACTTGATACCGTAGCTATCCTAAAAGACGTACCCGAAAAAAAGGTCGTCTTTGGCCAAGTGGGCACCATCGTTGAGGAATTGGTTGAAGGTGTCTTTGAGGTTGAGTTTGCAAATAGATTTGGTGAGACGATCTCTGAGTTTGCCGTAAAAAGCGAAGATCTGATGCTCTTGCATTACGAAATGGAACTAGCTAAGTAAAGGAAGTAGCACTTACTTTTTTGAAAGCTTTCTTGAAGGATAAACATGCTTTGTTCTGATTTAGGATTCCACGTAAGATAAGAACAACTAAACGGAAGAATTTGGCAAACCGATCTTCTTTAAAAAATCTTCAGCTTCTCTAGCTTTCTTAACAAAGAATGGATATTTGCCATAATCCTTAACCTTTGAACTTGTAACCGTTTGGTTTTTATCTTTGCTCTTCTTACGCTTATTTACTGTCTATGCTGGCATAAAAAACACCGTTGGTTTGTACGAAGTTAACGAATTATTTGAAATTATTTGCGCTTGGCCAATAATGCTAAATAAACCTTATTCTTCTCAAATAGTTCCCATTCTGTCTAACTCACTGCTCCCCATATTTCAAATAGGTCAGTAATTTCTTTTAAGTTTCTCAAAATACCCATAACATAAAATCTAGTTCTTGATGGGGTACTGCCCTTTGCAAAAACATAAGCAGTAGGATACCTATTTGTAAATGAAATCGTGGCGTTAGCCACTGTGGCCAATATTTTTTGTGAATCCTTGATCGCTGATAACTAGATCATCAATATCATCCTTTACCTCACTATAATCGCCAAAACATAAGTTATAAATGACTTTGCTAGAATCAAGACTGTCCAGTTTATTGAATCGAATGATTTTCTTTATCCTCCCTTTTGGCCCCTCACTAAAAAATTCAAAGTTTAATTTTTCGGAATCAACCTTAAAATCATATCCTAAGATCATTGAGCAAAAAACAAATCGATGTTATCGCAATTTAACCACATTCTTAAGCATTACTTTTTTATAACTTTTGTGGAAGGATAAACAGGCTTCAATGTATTTTCCTTAGGGAAATACTTGCTCCCACTCGCCCATCTAATTCCTCTTGTTAGTAGTTTCCAAGCAGAAGGTGTGTCAAAGTCGATGGGATCATGCCCAATGGATAAATAGAAAACTCGTCCTTTTGCATAATATTTTTTCCAAGAAACGGGCATCACTGCTCCTTCAATCCAGCTATCATGTGCGCCATTAAATGTGGTAGTCGCCAATACCTGTGAATTAGGATCAACATGCATATAATATTGCTCCGTATTCTTGATGTTAAAATCCGTAAGTCCTTTTGTTATTGGGTCTTTCGTATTTGTAATGTCAACCTTGTAATCTATTTTACCACCTGGGTGCGCTACCCACTGGCCGCCTACCATATACTGATAGTCTGTATTCTCTCGAAAAGAATCTCCCAACCCGCCATGGCAACCCGCCAGTCCTGTACCATTTTTCACAGCCTTTAACAAACCTGCTTCTTGTTCTTTGGAAATTTTTCCCATCGTCCAATATTGGATGATCAAATCAGTTTCGGCCATTAATTTCTCGTTGGTATAAACGCCTAATGAATCTGAAATGGTCAAACCAGAAACACCTTCCGTTTTCAACCAAGCAGCCACTCGCTCTACAAATATTTTTGGCTGGTGGCCATCCCATCCGCCATACACGAGAAGAACATTTCTTCCCTTTAGTGATGGCAAGCCATCTGCCGAAAGGCTTTGTGCATTTACCTCCGCAAGTATGCAGCCAACTAAAATAAGAACGATGGTTTTGGCTCTCTGTAACATAGCATCCGTTGTTTTACCGAAGATTAGGCATTTTTCTTATTACAATCAAAAGAATTTTGTCACCGTGCAACCCCTTTGCCCGTATACGCATCTTGATACTGAATTCGATTAAATGGGTCTACAGATTTACCGCGCTAAAGAAAATGATTGGATAGAAGGCTGCAAACGGCAAAAGCGTGACGCACAGCAATCTTTGTATGAATTCTATTCGGGCAAAATGTACACCCTTTGCTGTAGGTATATCAAAAACAAGATGGAGGCGGAAGATGTATTGGTGGTGGCTTTTACAAAAATCTTCGAGCGGATCGATCAGTATAAAGGCGAGGGAAGTTTTGAGGGATGGATAAGAAAAGTAATGGTCAACGAATCGCTGGGGTATTTGAGAAAGAACAAAAACATGTATTTGGAAACCGACATTGAAGCTGCCGACCGCGAACCGAATTATGAAAAGCTTGACAGTCAATTGGAAGCTGATGATTTGATGAAGATGATTGAAGCGTTGCCAACGGGTTATAGAATAGTGTTCAACTTATTTGCTGTGGATGGCTACTCGCACCAAGAAATTGCCGACCAGTTGGGCATCAGCGAGAATACATCGAAGTCGCAGTTGAGTAGAGCAAGGGCTTTGTTACAAAAAAGATTATTGGAAGCTGAACAACAGCTTTCACAAAAAATAAATTGAATATGAAAAATCGCATCGACCAATTATTCAAAGAAAAACTTGAGCACCACGCCCAGCTTGCACCTGCGGAAGCATGGTCAAAAATTGAGGCGGCTCTTCCAAAAAAAAATAATATTGTTATTTGGTGGAGGCTGGCGGCTGTGTTCCTTTTGTTTGGCCTGTTGGTATCTGCCATCTATTGGTTACAATCCAACGATAAAGAGAATACGCAACCTGTATTGACGGAGAAAAAAACAGAATTACCACAAGCTGCTGAGAAAAAAGACTTGCCTATTGACAAACCAGAAATCATACAAGAAAAGAAATCAATTGCCAAGAGTTTAAAATCAAATCAAATTACTCGCAAAGCGGAAATCAGAAAAGCACAAATGGTGGAAGATAAAATAATGGAAGTAACCGAATCATTGCCTGAAAAAACTGAAGTGATCACAGAGTTTATCCTTCAACCAGTTCAAGAAACAGTGGCCGTTGCCAAAGTTGAGAAACCGATTGTGTTGGAGTTTACTTTAGCACCCATTGAAGCATATGTAGTGGCGCAAGCAGAAGAAAAAAATACAGGCCTCAAAAAATTATGGGCTACGGCCAAAGATCTGAAAAATGGAGAGAGTACATTCGATCTTCAAGAGTTCAAAGAAAATTTATTCGCTCACAATACAAAAAAAGATAAAACAAAAAATAATCAGCAATAATATGAAAAGGATAATCGTGTCGATCGGATTAGTGGTAACAACATTTTTGTCAGGAGTCGCGCAAAAGAAAGCAGATACTGTCATCATCAAAGTAGGCGAATCTAGTAAAGTAATTTTCGCCATTCAAGATAAAAAGGATTTAGAAACGCTGAAGTATTACAATTTTCAAGCGCTTATGCAAGACATGATCACTAAGCTAGACAAGCGCGATTCCACTCGCATTGAAAAATCTTCTTCCGATTATTTGATGGATTCTGTCAAAGAAAACATCGCCAGCCAAAACGAAACAATTTCTACCGTAGAAAGCGTTGAAGAGTGGCCAACGGAAGCTGATAGAAGAAGATATCGTGGAGGTGATTGGTCAAGCAACAACGATAGAAAAGAATATAAAAACAGAAGAGAGTATAAGGAATATAAGGAGTACAGAAGCAATAACCGCAGGCGCACCTATAGTTCGTTCAACATAGATCTAGGGACAAACAACTATTTGCAAAACGGAAAATTCCCTGATGAGAGCAACAGCATCTACACAGTGCGGCCTTGGGGCAGTTGGTATGTGGCACTCAACTCCATACAGCGCACACGCTTGGCAAATAAATTTTTCTTGGAGTGGGGCGGTGGCGTGAGCTGGTACAACTTCAAATTTCAAAACAACCGCGCCCTGCTTACAAAAGATGATAATGAAGCAACCTTTAGCTTAGATACAAGAACCAATGATTTTGAAAAGAGTAAACTAACTGTGGTCTATGCTAATTTCTCTCTAGTACCCGTCATTGACTTTGGAG
This sequence comes from Cyclobacteriaceae bacterium, assembly GCA_046155095.1. Classification (GTDB taxonomy): domain Bacteria; phylum Bacteroidota; class Bacteroidia; order Cytophagales; family Cyclobacteriaceae; genus ELB16-189. The sequence goes on along the minus strand of JBJXEB010000035.1, from coordinate 6,341 downwards.
CGCATTACCGCAAACCTGGTCTGTTTAGTGGCGGTCGTTCCAGAGGTTTCCGCATTGGTGCGGGCCCTTATGTTGGGTATCGCATCGACAGTTATACCAAACAGATTTTTACGGTGAGTGGCGATGACAAAGTAGAGCGTCATCATGATCCTTACTACCTCAATAATATTCGATATGGTGGGCGGCTACAGTTTGGGTTTAGAGGTACCGACTTCTTTTTCAACTATGACATGAACGATTTGTTCATTGCCAACAAAGGCCCACAGTTGAATGCGTTTAGTTTTGGGATTACTTTTTAGGACTTAGGTATTAGGACTTTGTTGCGGATGGAATAGGCAGTAGGCAAAATTCAGTAGGCAAATTGCCTATTGCAATTGCCTACTGTCTATTTTAAACTATCAGTTTTAAAGGACCGATCATTTAAACGCCTCCCCCTTCGTCATCACCATTGTCTCTTCATCGCCCTTCAATTTCAAATCCTTACTTACCCTCCGCGGGGTCGGCCACTGAAATGCGAGCCACACTATCAAGAGCAGAAAATAAATAGTGAACAACTCGTGTGTAGTAATGTAAAGACCTGCCGCCATGAAGAGAGCGGTGGCCACCACGGCAGAAATGCGGGGCGTGACTGCCGCAAAATATTTCTCCAATTTTATTCCAAGGCTCACCTCTTTGGCCAATGAGGCCAGTCGTTTTCTTACTACCAAGTGAACAATCGTTAGGTCTAAAATAACGAGGATAGGAAATGAAATCAAAATGATCTGCAACACCATTTCGCTTTCAATAGATGCGCTAATCTTGCCCGTAAGTACTAAATAGTACACAAATAAAAATGCCGCAACGGGTAGCAACAGCATGAACAGGCACAAGTTGTATACCTTATAAAAATACTCGGTGAGCGAACTGTAATTCATTTTTTCAACTTCTTTGCACCATCAAAGCTAATTATAAATTATCTTTGTTACCTTAGAATGAAATTAGAATGATGGAGTCAGTAGCAAACCTTAGCAGAAAAGAACAAGTCATACGCAGTGCAGCGCAATTATTTAGAGAGAAAGGCTATGCGGCATCGTCCATGCGCGACCTTGCCCAGAAGCTAGGCATCGAGGCAGCCAGCCTTTACTCGCACATCAAATCCAAAGAAGAAATTTTACAGAGCCTCTGTTTTGATATGGCCGCAGAGTTTCGCAAGTCGCTAGAAGAAGTAGAAAAACAAAAGCTCACCGCCACCGAAAAATTGCGCAGAGGCATCACTGGCCACATACAAGTAATGGCCAAAGACCTCACCGCATCAGCCGTGTTTATGAACGAGCACCGCCATTTGAGCCAACCCTACCTGCGCGATTTTCTTTTACTGCGCATCAACTACATCAACCGCTTCAAAACCATTATTGAAGATGGTGTGCGCATGGGCGAGTTCAAAGAAACCATCGACAAGAAATTGGCAGTGATGACACTCTTCTCTTCCCTCAATTGGATGCCGATGTGGTACGATCCCAAGAGCCGCATCGAACCCACCGAACTAGGCCAACAACTTTCTGATATGTTGGTGAACGGGCTGAAGAAGGGGTAATCCATTTCCAAAACATCTTTGGCGGTCTGTTGCCAGCAGACAGATTCTAACAAATGCGGCAGTGTGTAAGCCATACACTCCTGACCCGCTATACCTGTTCAGGCAGGTTTTCTCTTATTGCCTATCCGAGATAGTAGTGCTGCGTTAAAATTTCTTTTACACTATTTCCGTAGTTGTTTGCTTAATGTCCGTTTTTAGTGATAGCTTAACTGCTCTAAACCTACCTCCTATGATCAAGCTCATCATCCAAACCTTCAAGCGGTTTGCCTGGTTCAAACGCTTCAATGCTAAGATCACCTATGAATTGCTGGCCAAAAATATCCCGGCAGACGATTGGCATTTTATGAACTATGGCTATACGCCCAACAGCAATGAAACCAAATTGGATTTGCCCAATGATCCAAAAATTCAAAAATACTCTTTGCAGATGTACCACTACCTCGCTGCAAAAGCAGATTTACAAGGCAAACAAGTTTTAGAAATAGGAAGCGGAAGAGGCGGTGGAGCCAAACACGTAGCCACTTATTTTAAGCCTGCTAGCTATACCGGGCTAGACATCGCAAGTAGTGCTGTTGAATTAGCAAACAAAATCCATCATGCGCCAGGTTTAAAATTTATTCAAGGAAGTGCCGAGTCAATCCCTTTGCCTGACAACAGCATTGACGTAGTCCTGAATGTAGAATCATGTCATGGTTATGGTTGTGTAGATACATTTTTGAAAGAAGTAAAAAGAGTGCTCAAACTAAATGGACAACTATTGATGGTTGATTTCCGCAATAGCCCAGAGAACATGAAGATCTTTGAAGGTCAAATCAAAAATTCAGGATTGACACAACTTTCCAAAGAAGACATCACACCCAACGTAGTTAAATCCATCGAAGACGAAGACGAATCCAAAAAAGAGCGGATTAAAAAATTGATTCCTGCGCGCTGGCAAAAACTTTTCAATGAGTTTGCGGGAGTAGTAGGTTCACGTTTCTATGAAACATTGAAAAACGGAACGAGACCGTATTATCGGTTTGTGCTAGAGAAAAACTAAAATCTTTTGGCAGCCTGCCCACCGTAGCTTTTTTAACTGATGAACCTCTAGCGAAGTCAATAATGAAGGTGCGGCCTGCCACCCGAAACGGAGTGGCATCAGGCTATCCGCTCCAATCTTTTTTGCCCTCCCTCAAGATCCTCGCAAAAAAAAGGATTTCCGCTGCTATCCTTGGCCGAGCCAGTCAATCTATCATCACATTGATAAAAAAGCTATCGTCTTCTCAACATTCTTTGTTAAATTGCAAACGATTGTTAGGCAAAGACCAACAGGCTTAAATTATCAAGGTTATGTACGGAGGCGGAAATACATTTGAAGGGATTAAAACAGACAGCGTTGCGCAAGAAGACCCCATTTTATTGGCGGCCTTTGAAGCACGCATTGAGCGGGGTGAAAAAATAGAGCCCTCTGATTGGATGCCACAACTCTATCGCAAGCAACTCATCCGCATGATTGAACAGCACGGTCACAGCGAAATCATCGGTGCTTTGCCCGAAGGCACTTGGATCACTCGCGCCCCAGGCTTCAAGCGCAAGATGGCATTGATGGCTAAGGTGCAAGATGAAGTCGGTCACGCGCAGTTACTTTACAGCGCGGCAGAAACATTGGGCAAGCCACGCGAGCAAATGATCGATGACCTCATCACAGGCAAATCAAAATACTCCAACATCTTCAATTACCCTACCTTCACGTGGGCAGATTGCTGTTTCATTTCTTGGTTGGTAGATGCAGGGGCGATTGTTAATCAATTAGCAAATGCGAAAGGAAGTTATGGCCCTTACTGCCGTGCGTTAGAAAGAATTTGTGCAGAGGAATCGTTTCATTTAAAGTATGGACATCATTGCGTGATTTATTTAGCAAGCGGCACACAAAAGCAGCGCAATATGTTTCAAGAAGCGATGAACAGGTGGTGGCCACCCATGATGCACTTCTTCGGGCCCTCTGATAAAATTTCCACCCACACGGAAGTGCTGATGAAGTGGAAAGTGAAGATGGGTACCAACGATGATATGCGCAATCAGTTCTTAGATATGTATGTGCCGAAGATTTGGGAGCTCGGTTTTACTATTGCGGATCCTAACTTGAAAAAAAATACAGAGACAGGAAAGTGGAGCTACACTGAACCCGACTGGGAAGAATTTAAGCGCGTGATTAATGGCGATGGGCCTTGTAACAAAGAAAGACTAGAAGTTAGAAGAATAGCCGAAGAGCGGGGCAAGTGGGTGAGAGATGCGTTGAAATCACCGAAGACCAAATATGTTACCCCTCTAGCTTAGTTATTTTAGATTTAAGGGCATCTCTAAAAACTCTAATAGTACTGGCAGATTGAGCTTGTCGAAGTCGTTTTACATAACACGAAGACCAATAAGGAGGTTTCGACAGGCTCAACCTGACAGAGTTTTTAGAGATGCCCTTAAGATTTTAACTCACTCTAAAAATCTAAAATCTCACATCTAAAATCTAAAATTAAAATAATGAATTCATTGGACCCCCGCGTTGCTCGATTGCCTCTGGTAGGAGAAGAAGGAAAAATAAATCCAAAAGCTCCACTTGATCAATTCGGGACATACGAAATATTTGTGCAACCAAAGGAAGGGAAGCCATTTCAACACGAAGGCATCGTACACGCCCCTAATTTAGAGATGGCTTATATTTTAGGAAAAGAAACATTTACCAGAAGGTTTACTTGCTCTTCGTTGTATGTAGTAGACACGAGAGATGTATTTGTATCGCCTCTTACGGAAGGAAACACAAATGTGTATGATGTGCTAGATGATGTAAAAGATGGAGTCGGAAAGAAAGACTTTGAGATTTATCACTTAGCCAAACGAGGGAAACAACATGTGCACGTGGGGAGTGTAGTGGCAGCTTCACCAGCAGGTGCTATGAGTAAAGCTAAAAACTTGTTTGGCGCAGGAAAGATTGTTTACAATGTCTGGGCAATTGATCGTGAAGCCATTCGATTTACTACGGAAGATGACAAAGATCTGTGGCTTACTTTGCCAGAAAAAAAATTCCGCGATGCCGCAGAATACAAGGGAGGTGATAAGTTGACAAGGTTTTTAGAAAAGAGTAGCTTTACTAAAAATAATTGAAATGGTTACCAAAGAAGAAATAAAAAGAGAAGTAGATAACTTACCCAACAATTTGTTGGATGAAGTCTATTCATACCTGAAAAACGTTTCTCTAATCAGTAAAAAGGAACTTTCTGAAGAAGAAGCCAGAAGAAAATGTAAAGATTGGTGGGACGACCCAGAAACAACGGCTTCTTCTGACTTTATGAATGAGCGAAATCAGCCGCTAGTACAAATTCGAGAAAACATGTTTGACTAATGGCCTACTTACTTGATACGGACACGTTTGTGTACGTAATGAAAAAAATACAATCCGCAAGAAAAAAATTCGAATCCTATGATTGGAGTGAGCTATTTGTAGCCTCTATTTCAATTGCCGAACTTGAGTACGGAATAGTCAAAAGCTTGCAGATCGAAAAAAACACAAAATCTCTTAACGGGTTTCTTACACTCGTCAATGTCATTAATTTCGACATAACTGCCGCTTCGCACTATGGGCTAATTAGAAATTTCTTAGAAAAGAAAGGGACACCCATCGGATCGAACGACATGCTAATTGCAGCAATTGCCACCTGTAATGATTTTATTTTAGTGACCAACAACGAAAGAGAGTTCAGAAGAGTAGAAGGTTTAAAAATTGAGAATTGGTTAAAAGACTAAGAAATGAATAACCTGCCACTCAAAGAACACCTGTACAAAATGGCTGATGATCAGTTGATCCTTGGCCATCGCAATTCCGAATGGACCGGCTTTGGCCCTTTGCTAGAAGAAGACATTGCATTCTCTTCCATGGCGCAAGATAAAGTTGGTCATAGCTTGGCACTCTACACCATCCTTCATCAATTAGGCGAGAGCGAGCCTGACACTGTTGCCTTTACACGCAATGCCAATCAATTTCACAATTCTATTTTTACTGAGTTGCCAAATCAAGAATATGATTTTAGTTTGATCCGCCATTTTTTGTACGATACTGCTGAAGCCTTGCGATTTGAATTGCTGACACAATCTTCGAATGAACCATTGGCGCAAGTGGCGCGCAAAGTAAGAGGTGAACTCCGTTATCACACCCTCCACGCAAAAACATGGATCAAACAACTTGGTTCAGCCACTGAAGAAAGCATTGGCCGGTTGCAAAAATCATTGGAGTATGCCATGCCCTACGCATTGGGTATGTTTGAAGAATCACCTTATGAGAACGAAATCATTGAAACCAAAATCTTTGCAGGGGAAAAAAAATTGAAGGAATTGTGGATTGTAAAAGTGGAAGAAACCATTTCACAAACAAGCCTACATTTGCCCGATTGGAAAATCATAAGCCCGATTACAGGCGGAAGAATTGGAAAGCACAGTGAGCATCTGCAACCTTTGCTAGATGAGATGAGTGAAGTGTTTAGGATTGATCCGGGGGCGGAGTGGTAAATTGAAAAGAAGATAGAAGTCAGAAGATAGAAGTCAGAAGATAGAAGATAGAAGATAGAAGTCAGAAGATAGAAGTCAGAAGTCAGAAGATAGAAGTCAGAAGATAGAAGTCAGAAGATAGAAGTCAGAAGATAGAAGTCAGAAGATAGAAGATAGAAGATAGAAGATAGAAGATAGAAGATAGAAGATAGAAGATAGAAGATAGAAGATAGAAGATAGAAGATAGAAGATAGAA
>JBJXEB010000034.1:0-23705 GCA_046155095.1 Cyclobacteriaceae bacterium | reverse complement strand
ATGCCTGCTGGTGCGCGTTTGCAACGCGTACCGCTCCTCGGCAATTTGTAACTTGCAATTACTGTAAATAAATTTACTACTTTGGTTATTGAAAAATTAGATTTGGTTGGGAATCCGTTGCAAACACCCCTCGCTGGTGCGCGTTTGCAACGCGTACCGCTCCTCGGTAGTTTGTAACTCGTAATTGCTGTAAATAAATTTACTAATTTGATAAGAGTTAATTCATGCATTTGATTTGAAGAATGTTGGTCAGGCGACCAAACATTAACAAACGACAAATTTATTTACGCGGAAATTAACTGCATAATCACCTAGATTTCTGTCCTCAGAAAATAAAGATAAATAATTCAAACAATAGCCCACTCTTTTAACACGCTCAATATTAGACAGACGCTTAACGGAAGTATTCTGTGGATTATGTAACTCTTTTTCAGAATTATGTAACGCTAATAAAATTAGGCGCATCACCTTGCATGTTAATATTTCAGTGGGAAGGCTAAAGTAACCGACTTATTTATCTAACATTTATCAAATGAAAAAGCTAATACTATTCTAGCATTCCCAATTGTACTTCAATTTTCTTGTGTCGTGCAATCACCTAAGTACGCATCAATTGATCAAGTAATGTCTTTAAAAGTTGGAATGTCAAAAGCGCAAGTGGAAAAAATTCTGGGAATAAAACCCTATGATTTGAAAATGTATAACGACACGTGTAATGTATTAATTTATGTCTATCGAGTAACCGATAGGAGAACAATTTCCTTTTATACTAAACCAGTAAATGGAAAAGAGACAAAAGGCAGATATTTGCAATTAGATGTTACGTATTCAATGGATGATAAAGTATTACTAATTGAGACGTGCAGATTTTGCACCAACAATTTAGTAACCACAAGTAAAATAGATTTCGAAAAAGTGTTTTTGTTTGTCACCATAACACTACCTGTAATCCTGATTTATTTGGGATTGAAATAATATGTACTTCATCGTTGGTGCCCTTACTGGTGCAAGCGTCTCGCTTGTACCATCAATTTAGCTAATAAAAGATTTACCTCATCCCCCCATCCTCACCCACCAATTAGTCGGGTAAAGATCATTAACCTTATGCTTTACTAGATGCCAATGGAATACCGAATGACAATAGTAACAATAACTAGGGGACGCTTTTTAAGACGGTAGCGGCAAGAGTTAGAAAACCGTGATTTTTTGTTCTTAAATTAAATTCATAATCAGCAACTAGTGATCTGGCTGTACTGAAAAGATTATGTAGCCAGTTCCTTCCTACTCTATTTCGGAGCAAAATGCCGCTAAGGAAAAATAGAAAAATTTGAGTAAATTGTATCGTGAAAAAACGAGTGCAACTATACCTTAACATAGAGATTGATAAACTCACAAATTCAATTGAGAATGTAGTTTCTGGAGAATTTTTTGACACAGAAGCAAAACGGGTAATAAAGGATGATTTAAAAGTCATAAAAAAGTCTGATTGGCAATTTGATTGGCGAATTGAGCTCGGAACTTCCAATAAAGAAGTCTATAAACTTACTACCATCAACAATCCTACAGTTATTCAAGGACTTTTAAGTATTGAGGATAAAGGCGACCACGTGTTCATGCATTTGATTGAAAGTGCAAAGTTCAACAAAGGAAAAAGCAAACTGTATCTTGGCGTTCCAGGTAATTTGGTAGCTTTTGCTTGCAAGGTTTCTCGTGATAAGGGATATGAAGGGTACGTGGCATTTGATAGCAAGACGGTGCTGATAGAGCATTATAGACAGACCTTAGGAGCAACGCATCTCATCAGACAAAGAATGTTTGTTGACCCAATTGCTGCTGACAAATTGATTTCAAGATATTTTAAATCGTAAACCTATGGGACTAATTAGAGAACCAAAAAATGTAGACTTCATTATCAAATCCGAGCCTTGGACAGATGAGGAGTTGAAAATGTTCAGGGAAATTATGAAGCATCAACGCGAAAGAAGGGCGAAACTAAAAACGAAGCTTACGCCATCAACAAGAAAAGATAATCGTAAGTTAGTTTGATGTTATTTCACCCACTCATCCTCACCCTCCACCCAACAGGATACAAATTATTCACCCGATTGCCCAACAAATTTACCCAACCCAGCGGATGCCCTTGGTACGTAACAAGCGTAAAACCTTTTTGCCCTTCGCCAATCATAATCGCTTCTTTTCGTAGGTAGGCAAGCGCTTGAGGCAAATCCAATTCAATGGAAGTAAAATTTTTTGTATTCAATTCGATGGACAAAGCCAGGGCCCCTTACTGGTGCAAGCGTCTCGCTTGTACCATCAATTTAGCTAATAAAAGATTTTCCTCATGCCCCCCATCCTCACCCTCCAATTAGTCGGATAAAGATTATTAACCCGATTGCCCAACAAATTCACCCAACCGATTGGGTGACTCTCGCATTGGTTCGTGTCCTCACGAAACATTTTTTTTCAAACCATCCTTCTTGTTAAAATCTCTTGTTCGATTACTGCTTATTATTCGCATATTAATTTGATTTGTAATTTGAATTGTGTAAGTAAATAGTAAGCGCAGAGTACTGAGGCAGAGACTGTGCGAGGAATAAGGGCAAACACCCAGTTAATCGCTGGCCAACAATCTGCCTCGCCTTGGAGTCTCAGTGCGCTGCACCTTCGTTTCAAAGCATTAATTAGTTTCTACAATGTTTGGCGGCTCTGCCGCTTACTGTTCAGTCAGTGATATCCATATACTTCTCTTGTGGAGTTGAGTGAAGCTGAAGTCAAGCCCACTCAACGGCAACAGAGTAAGAAGCAAATGCTTTATCCTTTGTAAGCAAGGTTAGGTTATTAGTCTGGGCCTGCGAAATCAAAACTCTATCGAAAGGATCATTGTGATGAAACGGCAGTTGTGCTACTTGAAGAATAGCCGACTGGTTTAAATTCAAAATCTCAAATTGACTTTTACCAATGATTTCAAATAAATCTATTAGCTCCATTTCTACTGATAATTTTTTAATAGAGATCTTAATAGCGATTTCCCAAAGGGAAACTATACTGACATAGCACCCATTTTTAGTATCCTGAATTTTCTCCTTAATGGATACTGAAAGCTTGGCAGGCTCATTGATTGCCCAAAGCAATACGTGAGTGTCAAGCAGATAATTCATTGCATATATTCTTTGAAATCCTCCAAAGGTTCATCAAAATCATCGGGAATCGATATTTTACCTTTGGCTAGTCCTAATGGACGAATGTCAGGTTTCTTTTCTTTTCTGGTTCTCTCAATTAAAGAATCAATAAAGTCTTCTGCTTCCTTTCTAAGATCGGCAGGAAGAGAATCTATTCTTGAATAAAGCTGGATGGTTGACATGACTGTAAATATACAAAACTTAAAATTATTTCACCCACCCATCCTCACCCTCCAATTAGTCGGATAAAGATTATTAACCCTATTGCCCAACAAATTTACCCAACCCAACGGATGCCCTTGGTACGTAACAAGCGCAAAACCTTTTTGCCCTTCTCCAACCATAATCGCTTCTTTTCGTAGGAAGGCAAGCGCTTGTGGTAAATTTAAGTCTATAGAAGTAAAGTTTTTAGCATTCAACTCAATAGACAAAGCCAACGCGTGTTCGGGAATCATCTTCTCATGCTTCATCGTTGCAATAGCCGTTCCTTTCGTTACAATTTTTAAGTGATGAGCGAGCCAATTAATTTCGGTAAAATAGTTGGCGGATAACGCTACCACCAAATCATCCAACAGAACAAACTCATGCTTGTCCAAGAGCCAATCATTCAGTCGCTCGGTAATTTTTTTAGGAGCCAATGGAACCTGACTTTTCGTTCGTATCGAAACAGGATGGGTTTCTTCTTTTTTCTTGATCACCGAAATAAAAAAACCTTCCCCTTTTACTTTGTGCGGATAAAAGCGATAACCAAAAACTCCATCCCTTTCAATTTCTTCAATGCCCCACTCACTATCAATTTTCAACTTTAAACTTTCAATTTTGAATTTTGAATTTTGAATTAACCAACTTACGTTCTCTTCATTCTCTTTCGCGTTGTAAGTGCATGTGCAATAAATTAAAATACCATCTTGCTTTAGTGCTGGCCATACATCGGCTAAGATTCGTTGTTGTCGCTGCGCACACAGAGCTACGTTGTCTTCCGACCATTCTTCCATCGCGTTCGGATCTTTGCGAAACAAGCCTTCTCCCGAACAAGGCGCATCCACCACAATCAAATCAAAGAAGCCCGATAACTTTTGAAAATCTTCTGGATCATTATTCGTGACCACTACATTTGAGTTTCCCCACTTCTGAATATTTTCTGATAAGATGGAAGCACGGGAACGAATGACTTCATTGCTCACCAATAGAGATTCATTGTTTATCAAACTTAACAAGTGAGTTGACTTTCCTCCTGGAGCAGCGCAGAGGTCTAATACTTTTAGAGGCTGATTCAAGTCAATACTTTGCTTTACGGCTTGCTCCAAAAACATAGAGCTGGCTTCTTGCACATAGTACGTGCCAGCGTGAAAAGTGGGATCGAGTGTGAAGGAAGGTCGTTGTTGAAGATAGTAACCAAATTCTGCCCAAGGTATTTTGGCTTGGCTGGAAGCAATTAGTTTTTTAGGATTGAGGCGGATGCTGGTAAGTGAAGACTGCTGATGTGTCGACTCGAATGCAGCCCACCCATCTTGCAGAGTAACCTGCATTCGTTTTTGAAAAGCCTCGGGAAAGTGCATTGGATGGTTTAGCACAATATTAATCAGTGAACAATGAAAGAAAAAATTCTTACACGAAGAACGATGTTTCTTCCTTAACTGAACTTAGGCGGCCTCTAGGCGTCAAGACACTCTGAAAGTATCAGACGCCTGAAAATCAAAGATTGTGCGTAACTCAAGTTAGTTAATAGAATGACCAAAAATTATTTGGATGAAAGTGCTCTATTAGATGCCGACTAGGCTGGCGTAAGCGGGCAAGGGATAGGAGTGGAAAGCCATGCCCTACGCTGTAGCAGGATGGCGTGGCTTGTAACGGATAGCCCGGTGGCGCCTCGCCATGCCCCAAAATATCAACTATTAAATGTGCATAGCTAATCATTGAATTTCTTTATCGGTTTAGTTTTAGTGTTATCTTTAATTTTTTAAGTACATAGAAGGAATTATGAAACGCACTTTAGTAATTGGTGATGTACACGGTGGGCTTGTAGCCTTGAAACAAGTGATGGAAAGGGCAGAGGTATCAGCTTCTGACACATTGATTTTTTTAGGCGATTATGTAGATGGATGGAGCGAGTCTTATGGCGTGATTGAATTTATTATGCAGTTGACACAACAACAAAACTGCGTGGTGCTCAAAGGCAATCATGACGATATGTGCCAAGAATGGTTGACTACGGGAGAATATAATGAAAGTAGCTACAACCACGGAGGGAAAGCTACTCTTCAAAGTTACGCGCACGTAAATGCAACCGATAAACAGAAACACTTACAGTTTTATCAACAAATGCAATATTACTTTGTGGATGATAGGGATAGATTGTTTTTACATGCTGGATTTATTTCGCAACACGGCCCTGAAAAAGAACATTATCAATCAAACTTGATATGGGATCGCACCCTGTGGGAAATGGCTGCCGCAATGGACAAAACACTATCACCCAATTCACCTTACTTTCCTAAGCGACTGAAATTGTTTAAAGAAATTTACATTGGGCATACACCCACCACAAACTATGGTATCTATGAGCCGATGAATATTTTTAACCTTTGGAATTTAGATACAGGTGCCGCCTTCAATGGGAAACTCAGTTTGATGGATGTAGATACCAAACAACTTTGGCAGAGCGATATCGTTCGCACGCTTTACCCAAATGAGGCGGGTCGCGTGCGATAAAGTTCTCTAAAATGGTTTTACGGATTTTTGTAAATACAGAAGATGATCGAGGCTATAACCTTAGTAGACATAGGCCTTAGAAATATCATCAACCTTATTACCTTATTTTTACCATTTGCAATATGACTCCCAATAAGGTAATAAGGTTGGAGTCACAGTCTATAATAATTCCTACTAAGGTTTGTTAAGGGTATCTCTAAAAACGCTGTCAGGTTGAGCCTGTCGAAACCTTTTCATTGGTCTTCGGCTATGTAACCGACTTCGACAAGCTCAGTCTGACAGTGCTACTTGAGTTTTTAGAGATGCCCTTAAGCTAAAATTAATGAGATGAACAAAAATCTGTGTAGAACCTCTAAAATCCACTAACTTTCGTCAATTCTTTCTATGAAAATAAATGCCAACAATCCGAAGTTAAAGTCTTGGGTAGAAATACCAGTAGGTTCTGACTTCCCCATCCAAAATCTTCCATTCGGGATTTTTAAAACCGAGTACCTTTCCGCTGTGGCGGGAGTGGCCATTGGCGACCACGTTATTGATCTGGTATACCTACACGAGAATGGCTACCTAGACGGACTCGGTTTGCCTTCTGGGATTTTCAACCAGAAATATTTGAACGACTTCTTGGCTTTGGGCAAATTAAAAACTCGCGAAGTGCGCGAACGCATTTCTGAACTATTGCAACACGATAATGATGAATTGAAATCAGATGTAGCAGCAAGAGAGATAGCTCTCATTCATAAGGAAGAAGTACAGATGCTGATGCCTATTCGCATTCCCAACTACACCGATTTTTACAGTAGCGAAGAACACGCCACTAACGTGGGTTCCATGTTCCGCGATCCCAAAAATGCACTGCTGCCCAATTGGAAACATATTCCAGTCGGCTATCACGGCCGCGCTTCTTCCATTGTGGTTTCAGGTACCAATATCCATCGGCCCAAAGGCCAAGTAAAACCAGTAGATACCGACATACCACTATTTTGCCCCTCGCAAAAAATGGATTTTGAATTGGAAGTGGCCTTCATCACGTGCAGCGAAACAAAATTGGGATCAAGTATTTCTGCCAAAAATGTGGATGATCATATTTTTGGATTTGTTTTATTTAATGATTGGAGCGCGCGCGATATTCAAAATTGGGAGTATGTGCCACTCGGTCCTTTTCTTGGAAAGAATTTTGGTTCCACTGTTTCTCCTTGGATAGTTACCATGGATGCGCTTGAGCCTTTTCGGGTGAAAGGCCCTGAGCAATTCCCTCATGTGTTGCCGTACTTGGCTGTAGAGGGGGAAAACAATTTTGATGTTTCGTTAGAAATATTGATTCAGCCAGAGCGATCTACAGAGACAGTTGTGAGTCGCTCGAATTTCAAATACATGTATTGGAATGTCAACCAACAGTTGGCGCACCATACGGTGAATGGATGTAATATTCAAGTAGGTGATTTGTATGCGTCTGGCACGATCAGCGGGCCATCGCCAGGATCTTTTGGTTCAATGCTAGAATTATCTTGGAATGGCCAACGCCCACTGCACTTGGCCAATGGAACAGAGCGAAAATTTATTGAAGATGGCGATACGATTATCATGCGCGGCCATGCGGAAAAAGACGGAGTGCGGATTGGATTTGGTGAGTGCAAGGGAAAAATTTTGCCAGCTTTGTAAAATTGGAGATGAGATTATTATACTTCATCATTATTGCCCTTCTCTCTATCATTGATGCCCTGCTATTAGCCAAGCCAAATTTCTTGGGAAAAATTGGATTATGGCTTTTCAAGTATTCCTATCTACGAACATTTCCAAGAGCAATGATTACGGTATCGATTGTAGTAGGTGGAGCAATTGTAATCGGTGAATTGATTGTTTTTATTTCAAAGAAAAAATGGATCAAGAAAGGTGTCGGACTGATGCTGCTTTTATTTTTCGTTTTGGCAAGCGGTGGCATCTTAGCTAAAGTCATCCATGATTTCTCTAGAGGGATTTATAGTCACACGGGTGTTTATTTTAGATATGGAGTTTTTTTACTGCCAAGTATTTTGATAATCGTTTTTGCTACAGCTTTTTTTCGACTTTCAACTAAAAGTAAATAATGATCATTGAGCCGAAGGAAATTCCCGTTGTAAAATTGCAGAGCTATTTACAAGCTTCTGTTGCCCCACGTCCTATTGCATTTGTAAGTTCTATTGATAGGGAAGGACGTGTGAACCTCAGTCCATTCAGCTTTTTCAATATGTTCAGCATGAACCCACCCATTCTTATTTTTTCGCCTTCGCGGAGGGTGCGTAACAACACTACTAAACACACGCTTGAAAATGTGCAGGAAGTTCCAGAGGTGACTATCAATATCGTAAATTACAAAATGGTGCAGCAGACTTCGCTGGCCAGTTGCGATTTTCCCAAGGGTGTAAATGAATTTATAAAAGCAGGTTTCAGAGAAGTGGCTTCCACTAAAGTAAAACCGCCAATGGTAGGGGAGTCGCACGTTTCGTTTGAATGTAAAGTCAATCAGGTGATTCCCCTAGGCACAGAGGGAGGTGCAGGTAACTTAGTGATATGTGAAGTACTGCTGATGCATGTAGATGACAACGTGTTGGATGAGCAAGGCCGCATCGATTCACACAAAATGGATTCGGTGGCGCGAATGGGCAACGATTATTATTGTCGGGCGCAAGGCGAGGCGGTGTTCATTGTGCCAAAGCCAAATGAAAAAATTGGTATTGGCATAGATGCAATACCTATTCACATACGTCACAGCAAAATTTTAACGGGCAATGATTTGGGTATGCTTGGAAACATTGAAAAATTGCCAGACGTAGGGAGTATCCAAAAATTTAAGCGAGAGAGTATGTTTTCTGAATTGCCTGCTCAAACTACCGATCAGATTCATCAATTAGCACAGCATTTTTTAGCTGAGGGAAATGTAGAAGCCGCCTGGAAAGTGTTGTTATAAATTATACATAAGCAACCTAACGCTTACACAAACACCTTTTCTTTCCAATCTGCATCTTGTCTCTTCCAAGATAGGGAATGAACATTTTCTATCCATCTTTAAAAGATGAAACTAGAGACAGATGAGCGCTCTTTTCTTTCACCGTTGCGTAACAAAGTAATAGCTGCCTTTTTACTGACCGTGGTGGCCATTGCGCTGGCGGCAGGCACTACTTATTTTAGTTTCAATAATTTACTTACTGAGGTGGATGAGCTTTCGGCACCCAATGAAAAACTATTGAAGATCAATCACCTTTTTGAATCTATTACGCAATTGGATCAGCGGCAGCGAGCGGAAGCCATTCGTAATCCATTACAACCTTACCGCCAGTTTCTTCGCCAATCTCAAGTTCTAACAAGTAGTGTGGATTCATTGCTGCTCTATACATGGGCGAGTAATCAACAGACCCAGCGCATTCAAACCATGAAGCAAATTTTAAATAGGCGCGATTATTACTTGATAGAATACCTGAAACTGCGATCCACCATTCATAGCAATAAAAACCAACGGCAATTTGATTCTCTTGCAAATGAGCTACTAACAGCCTTGCCCCCTGCTGATAGCAGCGTAACTACCTCACAACAGAAAACAACTACCACCACTTATTTGACAGAGCCGCCTAAGAAGCCCAATTTTTTTTCACGGTTGTTTGGTGGAAAGAAGAAAGAAACACCCACTCCGTTGGCCGAAGTAAAGGAAGAATTAAAAGTTACCGTAGATACATTGGCCATTCATCAATCGGATAGTACTTTGCAAGAATTGGGTAGGCTTATGAAAACAATGGAGCAAACCAAGCAACTTCAAAGCAAGCAATTGCTCCAGCGTGAGTTGGAGTTGATCAATACCAACATGGTGCTCATGAACCACCTGCTCTCTATTTTGCAAGAAGTAGAGAACGAAGAAATACTGGCCATAGAGCGAAATAATGCCGAAGCAGTTTCCTTAGTGAAGTCCAGCTCGCGCAACATTGGTATCATCATCACCGTCTTTTTTCTCTTAGCCGCAGTATTAATTTTTTTAATCTTAGTCGATATTTCCAAGAGCAACTATTATCGGTTGCAAATAATCGAGGCGAAGAAGGAAGCCGAAAGATTAGGGCAAGTAAAGCAACGCTTCTTGAGCAACATGAGCCATGAGATACGCTCGCCTTTGCAGAGCATTATTGGTTACAGCGAACAACTGACGGTACAAAAAAATGATCAATCTTCTGTGCGTGCCATCCAAGATGCTTCCAAGCACTTGCTACAAATTGCCAATGAGGTGTTGGACTACAGCCGCTTGGATTCCAATACATTTTCTCTAGAGTTAGTACCATTTCGATTGACAGAAGTGATTGCTGAAGTAGCTGCCTCTACACAAATATTGGCTGACCAAAGGAAAATTGCTTTCGAGTGGCACAATGAATCCTTGCCAGATTTTCTATTGATGGGCGATCCGTTCCGACTGAAACAATTGCTTTACAATCTGTTGAGCAATGCGATCAAGTTTACTACTGAAGGCAAAGTGACTCTCCGCGCCCAAGCACATATTGATTTGTATATCACCTGCACTTTTTCAGTACTGGATACAGGCATTGGCATGGATGCCACAGAAGTAACGAAAATCTTTGGGGAATTTGAACAAGCCCATCCACGCATCCATGAAAAATTTGGCGGTAGCGGATTAGGTCTCGCAATTGTAAAAAAATTGGTCACGCTGTTGAAGGGTGAAATTTCAGTGACAAGTGAACTTGGTCGCGGAAGTGAATTTATTGTAGAACTAAAATTTGAACCTGCAAGGTTAAATGCACTTGCTTCTATGCAGCCAGAAGATAAAGACGTTCCACGCGGGCAACTGAACATTGTATTGATTGATGATGATCAACTCATTCTTAATTTATGTGGAATCATCTTGCGAAAAAATCAAATCCCTTTTGTTGCGCTCTCTCAGGCAAAACTAGCATTAACGCACGATTTTAGTAACGCAACCATTGTCTTCATTGACATTCGAATGCCCGAGATAAATGGGGCATCGGTGGCGCAAGAGATTCGCAAGAAATATCCAATTTTAAAACTGGTAGCATTCACTGCTCACGCTTTACCTGAAGAGCAAAAAGAATTACTTGCTAGTGGATTTGATCAACTTCTTCTCAAGCCCTTTTTGGAAAAGGATTTTCTTCGCATTGTATATGGCCAATCTGATTTGGGTAGATTTTCATCCGCAGCTTCTAGCTTTGACCTGGAAGGATTGAAAAAAATGGTCGATTACGATGATGCATTGTTTCAGTCTATCATTAATGATTTTTGTATGGAGAGTAAAGAGGACGCAGAAAAAATTCAGTCAGCTATGTTAACAAATGATCCTGAACAAATCCGTGAATCGATTCACAAACTCGTAAGCCGAACTGGTCAGTTGGGTTTAAATGAGCTAAGCGAAAAATTGGAATCAATAGAAATACGGTTATCGCAAAATACTCCTCTTGATTCTCTAAAAATAGATGTAGAAGAAATCCAAAAGATGCTTAACGAATCGATCAGTCGATTAGAATCTTCTTTCCTTGCCACGGATGTACGAACGTACACTAATAATAAAGGCAAGGAGATTCGTGTGCCTTCGTGAATTCGTGGAGTAAATTCAATCAATACTATACTTCTCCATTTTCAAGTAAAGCGTCTTTCTATCAATATTTAGTAAGCGCGCTGCCTTCGATTTGTTGTACTTCACTTCGTGCAGTGTTTTGGCAATCAGTTCTCGTTCTTGTGTTTCGCTCAACGCTTTCAAATCGTAAGCGCTTACACTTGTGCTTGGTACGCGATTGATAGCCGCCACCATTTCTGTAGGCAATACTTCGGCTTTTATGGAGTCGCCTTTGGCCAGCAAAACTGCGCGTCTCACCACATTCCTAAGCTCGCGCAAGTTGCCGGGCCAGTCGTATCTATTCATGATCGCCATGAATTCATTTGAAAAAGGTAGCACCGATTTTGATAACTCTTCACACGCTTGTCGTTGAAAAAAATAAATGAATTCGTCAGTATCCTCTAGCCGTTCACGTAGTGAAGGCACTAGCAGCTTAAACTCATTCAAGCGATGGTATAAATCTTCACGGAATAATCCGGACGAAACTTTTTCTATTAGCGAGTCATTCGAAGCTGTGATAATGCGCACATCTACTTTTATTTCCTTGTTGCTTCCCACTGGCTGAACGATACGCTCCTGAATGGCTCGCAACAGTTTAATTTGTACATCATACGAAAGGTTACCCACTTCATCGAGAAAGAGTGTGCCTTCGTTGGCAAACTCAAATTGACCGAGCTTGTCTGCTATCGCGCCAGTGAATGCGCCCTTTGCATGACCAAATAATTCTGATGCTGCCAGTTCTTTAGAGAGCGCACCGCAGTCGATGGCTACAAAAGATTTATCTCCTCGTTTGCTCAGTTGATGAATCGTGCGAGCCACATTTTCTTTGCCCGTCCCGCTTTCACCTTCAATGATCACCGTGAAGTCCGTAGGTGCTACGATCTGAATGTACTCATACAATTGTTTAGAAGAAGTACTTTTTCCTTGTACCCATTCGTTCGTGTTGGTAATTTTCTTTTTCTTGGGAATGTCTATGAAGGAAGGTTCGTTAAGAGTTCCCCTCAACATCAACAAAAGTTCATCCGAGTTGACGGGCTTGGTGATGTACTCACGCGCGCCCAACTTCATGGCAGCCACAGCAGTTCGTATATCAGAAAATCCTGTCATGATAATTACGGGAAGTTGCGGATTGACCTCTCGAATTTTCTCCAACACTTCTAGCCCCGTAGTGTCGGGCAGTCGATAGTCCAACAGCACCGCATCACACGAATAATTTTTCAGCGATCTCAGTCCATCTTTTCCATCTACGCACACCGTTACTTTAAATCCATTTTTTATCAGAAAACCTTCCAGTATGCGCCCAAAGGTTTTGTCGTCTTCAATAATAAGTATAGCTGCCATTCGGCATTAAAATAAAAAGAAAAAGCCAGAGTAATCTGGCTTTTAGCTAAATGGCAGCGAAAGGCTACTCAACTGCTTTACCGTCCTTCGAAAACTTGAGCGTTCTCTTCTCAGTACCTTTTTTTACTTCAATTTCGTAGTGGTCTTTGGTTTTGTTAAGGTAAGCCGTCTCTGCTTTCCATCCGCTGTACGGTTCGGTTGCGAGTGTAGTTTTCACCGCCTCTGGCAAGTCCTCCATTTTCATTTTCACTTTTTCATCAGCTTGTCGAGTTGATATTTCCAAACCTGTACCCATGGCCTGTACCATAGGAAGAGTGCCACTTACCACCACCAACATCGCTACTGCAACAATTAACTTTTTCATAATAATTTGTTTTTAGTTGAACATAAATTTTACAATTCAACTATGAGTCATATTCATGCCAAACCAAAAGTGCATTGATAGACAGTACGTTACTAATTTCACATTCTTTTCATGTGTTGACATACACCACATATTGTTGAGAACGTTTCTACACTTTTTAAGACATCATAGAATATATTTTTCTTGGCGGCATGTCCCCGACAAGTCGGGGCCACCGGGCTGTCCGTTACAAGTCCTCGCTCTCCCGATAGCTATCGGGATCGCTGTGGGCTTTCCACTTCTATCCCTTGCCGATCTATCGAGCAAAATTTTTAGTGCCCTTTGTGTTTAGTTGTAAAAATGTTTGAACTTCAAAAAAAAAGTCATTGAGCGATCGCCCAATGACTTTTCAAAAGTTTCACTTTTACTATCAACTTATGACTAACTCAATACCTTCTCCAACTTCTCAATGCGCTCCTTAGAGTCCATTTTACCAAGCGAATACGCGCGTTTGTATAACTCCAAGGCTTCACGCTGTGTTTCTTTCTTTTTGCGTGGCGCAAACTTGGTGCGTGCCGCAGCCAACTCCAGAGCTTGGCCTTGTGCGTAATACAAGTCGGCCTGCGCGTTGGTCGAGCTTTGGTTTATCTCTTGCACTTTCAATTCCATGCTCGCTACGTTCTCCTCTTTTACTTTGATCACTTCCGCATTCACTGTTAGTAGCGAATCCTTTTGTGTGAGTGTACGTGTAAGCATTACATTATTTTCGCGTGCTTTTCCAACTTCCACTTCCAAAGCAGCAATTTGTTGCTTTGATCCTTCCAACTCAGCCTTCAACTTGCTAACTAATGAAGTGTACATGGAAGAGTTCGCATTGCTTTTTTTCACCTCACTCTCCAATTTGCCCAACTTAGTTTGAGTAGTTTCGATGTACTCATTCAAGTCTTTCAACCGTTGAGAGTAGTCACTATACTTTGTACCTTCCACAACGCCTGATCGTAGTATCATCCGGTCGGACTCAATGGAATCCAACATCACACCCACCTCGTCCAACATGGCGAGCGTTTTCGTGTTGGCAACCACTACTTGATTGAGAGAATCTACCTTGCCTAATAGTATGGCGTTCTCTTTTGCGTGACAGCCCCACAATAACCCCGCTACCGTGATGGCTAAAATGATTCTTTGTTTCATAAATTTTAAAGTTGGTTATGCTGTGGTATTAGCAAAAAGGAAGTGACATAACCCAAGCACCGCCAAGTGGAAGAAAATGACGATCAGTAGCCGCTAATGCCGAAGAGTGAAAAAAACTAACTTCAACTCTTTTTAGAAACTGTGGAAAAACTCCACAGGTTGTGGTGTGATTTCCTAAATTATCACCTCTTACCTCTTACTTCTCTTTTCTTTACCGCTAACTCCTGATACCCATACGTGGAATCCTTTAACCGCATAAACTCTAAGTCTGTCAGTTCTCCAATCACAATCTCTGCTGTTGTATAAATCAGATTGCCATCCAACAAATGTCCGCCAATGGCTGCACCTGTGCTATCGGCAACAGAAAGGTGTAGATGAGCAGAAGTATCTGAAAATGAGCCTGTCAAAGAAAGTACCTCGAAATGACCTTTGGCCGTTTTGCCTTCGGGTTGATTGGCAAAACGCAAATTGGTTTGCTCTAAGCTGCCTACACAAGTGACAATGCATCCCGCCTTTATTTTTTCCTTCGCGGCAAAAGCCATCAGTTCTTTTTTCAAATCTTGATGTGGCTTTAAGCGAATAGCGAAAAACGTTGCTTTGCTTGAAAGTGGTTGTGCAGAGCTCATATTCGAGAAAAATAAAGTGAAGCCAATAGCTAATAATATGAATCGTAGCCCCATTATCAAATTTTCAAATTGATTAATTTTCAAATTGATTAAGGAAACCTCGGAAACTTTGAAAAATCAGGCTCACGTTTTTCCAAGAATGCATTCTTCCCTTCCTTCGCCTCATCACTTAAATAATAAAGCAGCGTAGCATTGCCTGCGAGTTCCTGTATTCCAGCTTGGCCATCTAACTCTGCATTGAATGCACACTTGAGCATCCGTATCGCCAGCGGACTCTTCTTTAAAATTTTATTTGCCCACTCCACATACGTCTCTTCTAATTTTTCCAGCGGCACTACTTTGTTTACCAATCCCATGTCCAATGCTTCAGCCGCATCATATTGATCGCACAAGTACCAGATTTCACGAGCTTTCTTTTGGCCAACAATCCGCGCGAGGTACGATGCACCAAAGCCTCCATCAAAACTACCAACGATTGGGCCCGTCTGACCAAAGCGTGCGTTCTCTGCCGCAATAGTTAGATCACAAACAACATGCAGCACATGACCACCACCAATTGCCCATCCCGCCACAGCGGCTATCACCGGCTTGGAAATAGAGCGGATTATTTTTTGAAGATCAAGAACATTCAAGCGAGGCACTGTGTCTTGCCCTACATAACCACCGTGACCGCGCACACTTTGATCACCACCACTGCAAAATGCTTTGCCTCCTTCACCTGTTAAAATGATCACGCCTACCTCTTGGTCTTCACGGCAGAGGTACATTGCATCAATCATTTCTTTCACCGTCATGGGCGTGAAGGCGTTGTGTACCTTCGGCCTATTGATGCTAATGCGTGCAATGCCGTTATATTTATGAAATAGAATTTCTTGGTATTCTTTAACGGGTTTCCAATCGTATTTAAGTGTCATTTGATTTTTTGATTTGAGAGTTAAATTTTTCAAAAGCTTCCTTCGCTGTTTTTTGTTCGCTTTGTATTTCCCTGCCATGGTTCGTATCCTCACGAACCATGAATCCGGATCGGTGGTTCGTGGAGACACGAACCACGGCCGAGATATTCTTTAACGGGTTTCCAATCGTATTTAAGTGTCATATGATTTTTTTATTTGAGAGTTAAATTTTTCAAACGCTTCCTTTGCTGTTTTCTGTTCGCTTTGTATTTCTAAAATTTTTGTCGTGCCAGTAAATTCAAAAAAGTCTTTTAAATTATTTTTTATTTTCTTTTGGGAATCCAATGAAATGTACTCAATGCCAAATTCATCGGCTAAATTTTTAGCTGTTAGTTTTTGATTCGTCACAAAATATTCATTGGACTCGGGCAAGTTACTTGGCCCATCAATCATCCCAAAAATAATTCCACCCTGATTGTTGACCAACACAATATGCAAGTTGGGCATTTTGTAATTATGCCAAAACGCATTGCGGTCGTAGAAGAATGCCATATCGCCTGTGATCAAAATGGTGGGCACTTCATTACTTATGGAATTTCCAACTGCCGTGCTCGTGCATCCATCAATGCCACTTGTACCACGGTTGGCATATACATGAACTCCTTTTTGTGAACTTGCCAATCCAATCATGTTAGCATAACGAACCGCCATGCTATTAGAAAGATGTAAGTTACAACGCATAGGCAGTGCATTGATCACTTCTTTTAAAATATCCAATTCATTGAAAGAAGGATTTTTGAAATACGCTTGATGCGCTAATTCAATACGATGTTCCTCGGCTTCCCATACCTTAGTGTAATTCTCTTTTTTCTGCGAAGCAAAGCCTATTGATTTTTCAGCGGAAGCTAGACTTTCAAAAAATGTTTTTGGGTCAGTATGGATGACCCGCGTAAGCGATTGAAAAGTATCAGGTGCAATTCCAGATGGCTGAATGTGCCAATGCTCTGTTGGTTTATATTTTCTTAGGAATAACTTTAAATTTTTAGAGATGACTGACTTTCCAAAGGTGATAAGCAGCTCTGGTTTCAAGGATTCTTTTACGGAGTTGCCTCCATGCCCTAAAATGGAATCCGCAAACCGAATCGAATCGCTCATGGAATGAAAATTGGAAATCACATCAGCGACCACAGTTGCATGATGGGTCTTTGAAAATTTCTCCACTACTTTGATCAGTTCGTTATTGTATTCTTGTTGACCAGCGACAATGAGTATTTTAGTAAAACTTTTTAACGAAGTGAGTATGTTTTCTTTTTCTTCCGATGATAATGAAGGCAAGACTTCATTCCGTTGAATAACTCTTACAGATTTAGAAAACGAAATCTTTTCTCCCTTGGCGGGATAGAGCGGCTCGCGCAATGGCACGTTGATATGCACAGGGCCTTTAGGAAATTCTTGCGACAGATTGATAGCTTCGTTGACGATGCGATTGATATACCAAACTGCATCTGCGTGTTCATAATCTGCTGGCAAATCAAAAGATTTTTTTACGTGCGCTCCAAAAATTTCACTCTGCCGAATGGTTTGTCCATCCCATTGGTCGATCCATTCTTTGGGGCGATCAGCCGTGAAAATCAAAAGAGGTGCTTGCTGAAAAAAACTTTCGGCTACACCAGGGGCAAAATTAAATGCTGCAGAACCTGAGGTGCAAACAAGAACACTTGGCTTGCTGGTTTGTTGTGCGATGCCTAATGCGACAAAGGCCGCACTGCGCTCATCGCTGAACGTCCGCGTAGTGATATCTTCGTGTCGTGTAAAAGCAATAGTGAGTGGTGCACACCGCGAGCCAGGGCAAAGCACAGCTTGTGATACTCCTTGCTTGGCGCAGATTTCGGCAATGTCGTAAATGGGTTGGAGACGGAGCATAAATTGTACTTAGAGCCTTTGACTTATTGCTCTTGATGGATTAAAAAGAGAAAGTTCATTTGAGATTTTTTATTTGAGGATTGTTAAGCAATGACTTCATTTGGGTAATGGCAATTGTATTCAGTTGACTGAGCCTTTGAGGCTGTGATATTTCTTGATGGATTAGAATTGAATTGATGCTTTCAAGATTCGATAAGACCACCAATTGTTCAAGAGTTGAATGATCTCTTACATTCCCTTTCTTATCAGGATTGGCTTCTCTCCATTGTTTGGCAGTAATTCCAAACAGTGCCATATTAAGCAAATCGGCCTCACTAGCATAGGTTTGGTTAATCTGAGCTTTGGTAAGTGTTGGAGGAATAAGTTTCTCTTTAATGGCGTCTGTATGGATTCGGTAGTTTACTTTGGCAAGTGTGCGTTGAAGATTCCATTCTAATTGAAGATTATTATTTTCATCTTCTTTCAGCCTTTGAAATTCCTTGATTAAATAGATCTTGAATTCAGCACTAATCCAAAGTCCAAATTCAAATGCGATGTCTTTGTGTGCATAAGTCCCTCCATACCTTCCTGCGGTGGCTTTCAGCCCAATAGAATTGGTTTTTTCGACCCATTCCTTTATACTTATCCTATAATTGTTCAACCCTGCCTGACTTTTAATTATGGCGAATTCGCCATAATTAAAAGATGGATTATAGATGCTTTCCCAAATGCCAAGAAACTCTACTGTGTTTCTATTTCTAAGCCAATCAGATACGAAGAAATCTCCATCTTTGGCTTTAAGCATGTCTGTTAGTGAGATATAGTCGTTTTGATCAAATTGAATAACCGTAATCTCAACTTCCTTCACCGTTATCGTCTTATTTTTCGCCATTTATTATTACACATTGCAAGTGTGAGTCAATCATTAGCCAACACCCCCAACATACTCTTCATCTTAATCTCTGTCTCTTCTAATTCTTTTTCTGGAACGGAGTCTATGGTTACACCTGCACCTGCGTACAATCGAGCTTTGTCTTCCAACAACTGCATGCAGCGCAGATTGACAAAAATACTGCTTTCGCTTTGGTAGTTGACTGGGCCGAGGTAGCCACTGTAAAACTCGCGGTCATAGCCTTCGTGCTCTTTCAAAAATTGGATGGAGGCTTCTAAGGGCATTCCGCATACTGCGGAAGTGGGATGTAGGAGTTTTAACATCACCGAGCCTAATTGAGGGAAGTTCACTTCCTTCATGTCTACTTCATAGTCGGTTTTTAAGTGCATCACGTTACCAGCTACTACGGTTTTAGGGCCTTGCTCTAAATATTCTCGCAGGCGGATTTTTTTAAAGCAGTTGATAATGTAACGACACACCAATGCTTGCTCTTCAATTTCTTTCTGGGTCCACGCTACGGATTTCAAATCCATTTCGGGAGAGTAGGGGAGTGTGCCAGCTATGGCGTGAGTCTTGAATTTTAAACTGCTATCTATGCTAACAAGCAATTCGGGAGTTGCACCAAGCCATGTGCCAGTTGCAGGCGATGAAAAAAGAGACACCATTGCGTTGGGATGTTTTGAGCAAAGGGTGTCAAATGCTTGGAGTAAATCAAAGGACTCAGGCAGGTGTACTTCTTTGAAGCGTGAGGGAACGATTTTTTCTAAGACTCCTTCTTCAATTTGTTGAATGCCTTGCTGAACCAAATGTTTATAGTCGGATGATTTTTGGTGCTGCTGTTTTGAGGTATAATACTTGATCTTTTTTTCTGAAAGATCAGCTCCTTCTGACTTGATTGATTTATTTTGATAGGAATCAGGAGCTTCTATTAGTTCACCTGCTTTGAATTTGTAAACGAGGTCTGCTTTTAAAAAAATCTTTTTTTGGTCTGGCTGAAAAGGTGCAAAAATAAAACCAGGTTCTGATTCTTCTAAATTGACTTCATCAAGCTCGGTAGTTCCGCTATTGCAAATGAAAAGCACTTTCTCTTCTGATTTAGGCATTCGCCAAAGGGAAAAAGCTCCGCCTTCCTCTAGTGTTTGGTTGATGAGGGATTTAATTACTTCTGCTTCTTTTATGGTTTCAGTATCGTTTGGTGCGGGCGGTTCGGCAAGGGATAGGAGTGGAAAGCCTCCCGAGACTGCGCTCGGGATAAACTCCGTGTGTTGGCCTTTAGCGCTGCCGGACTTGTAGCGGACAGCCCGTTGGCCTTGCGCCTCGCTTGGCCATGCCGCCAAAAAAAAACTAATTATTTTGTCTGTTATGCTTTGCCTTACAACTACTTCCATTCTTTATTTTTTATCGATGATCGCCATCGTGATTCTACTAATACAAACTAGTTCTTGTTGCTCGTTGGTGATGCGGATTTCCCACACATGGGTTTTCTTACCGATGTGCACAGGCTTGGTGATGCCATACACAAACCCGCTCTTCACACTTTTGATGTGGTTCGCGTTGATATCCAGCCCCACACAATACTGTTTGTTCATATCGAGGCAGCATGTGGCGGCCACGCTACCCAATGTTTCGGCCAACGAGACAGAAGCACCACCATGTAACAAACCAAGTGGCTGATGGGTTCGATGATCGACAGGCATTTTTGCTTCAATAAAGTCTTCACCGATGCGTGTAACCTCGATGCCAAGGTGAGCTACCATCGTGTTGGCAAACATCTTATTGAGGGCATCAATGGTTATATCTTGGCTAAATATTGACATAATGTTAATGTATGGTAGGTAGCAGTATTTCCTTATTTTTGCGCCCGATTACTAAAGGCAGCCTAAACTTAATAGAAATTGAGCATCAAAAAAATATATATCATTCGCCACGGGCAGACTGATTTCAACTTGCAAGGGATTGTGCAGGGCAGCGGGGTGGATTCGTCACTCAACCATACGGGAAGGGCGCAGGCTCTTGCCTTTTTTGAGATGTATAGAGATGTAGCCTTTGATAAAATCTACACTTCGCTTTTGAGAAGGACTACGGAATCAGTAAAGGATTTTATCGCCAAGGGAATTCCTCAAGAGGCTCTATCAGGCTTGAACGAAATCAGTTGGGGTTCTAACGAAGGACAGAAGATCACCCCCGAGGAGGACGCTTATTACCATTGGATGTTGAAACAGTGGCAGAGCGGAAATACAGCTGAGCGCATCAAAGGTGGGGAAAGCCCCGAAGATGTGGTGGTGCGTCAGCGCGTGGCTATCAGTCAATTTATGTCGCGCGAGGAGGAGAAAACGATTTTGATTTGTATGCACGGCCGTGCGATGCGCATTTTGCTATGTGAGTTGCTCAACTACCCGCTCAAGAGCATGGATGTATTTGAGCATCAAAACCTTTGCTTATATCAATTGGATTTTACGGGCTCTATGTTTGCCATTAAGAAGCATAATGATGTGGAGCACTTGAAGGGGTTGCAGGTAGAAGCTTTGAAGAGGGAGAGTCTAGTGGAGGCGAAGTAAGTCTATTTGCCTTGCGGTGTTCCATAGGTAATTGCAGTTCTTTTAAAAATACTTTCAATTTTTTTTAAGAGCTCACCAAATTATTCTGATTGATAAACTTTCAGGCTTTTTGCCCAGCGGCTAGGTTGCTTTTAGCTCACTCCTCTTGGCCTTCTCCCAAACATCAGTTTGCTTTTTCCTAATTAACAAAAGAAGCCCTTTGTAAACAGAGAGATTCATAAAGACAAAATAGTAAGGCACAAATACTAGTCCAAAGCGGAGTTTCTTATTTCTTAATAAGTAACCAACTAATGCGATGAGATAAAAAAGTAGTTGAGCAGACAGCACTCCTGTATAAAATCGAGATCCTTGAATGGATAGGTAGATGTTTGAAATCAACGCAAGCAAAAGACCAAGAGGGGCAAACGTCCAGCGCAGCATTCGATGCGATATGTATTGAAAACTTAATAACCCGTATTTGAAAATATTGAGCAGCCCCATGAAATGCCAGACTTCAATTAAGCCTCCAGCCGATATCCGAACCTTCCGTTTGTTTTCTTCTTCCATGGAGAGGGAGCTGGTTTCCATAGCAAATGCCTCAGGCTCATAAACTACTCTATATCCTCTTTTAGCTATATTCATTGACACGCGAAAATCTTCAATCAGTACGCCTGCGGGAACCTTTTCGTACAAAGAAGTTCTTAATGAAAACAGTTCTCCGGCAGCACCTACTATGGTGCGTAGTTCAGAGTCCCACGCTTTGAGTTTAGATTCGTATTTCCAATAAGCCCCTTCGCCAGAACCGGCTGCATTTTCTTCTTTATTTTGAAAAACCCTTTTCTCACCCGCCACAGCTCCCACTTTTCCATCATCATAATGCCTAGTAATAAGTTGAAGGGCAAGTGGATTTAGGAACGTATTGGCGTCAGAAAAAATGGTAATGGGCGTTTTAACTTGGTCAATAACACGGTTGACAGCAGCATTTTTCCCCTTCCGTTCATTTTCATGGAATAGCTTAATCTCTGGATATTGCTTAATGATTTCAATGCTGTTATCGGTTGAGCCATCAGTTACAAAATAGAGCGTTCTCTTATTTATTGGATAATCAAGCAAAAGTGTGTTTTCTATTTTCTTTTTAAGGATATCGCCCTCGTTGTAGCAAGCAACAATAAGGGTTACTTCGGGAAGCTCTTTGTTTTGAGAAGTGGGGGTAGGTTTGGGGGATTTTTTTTTGAGTGATATCAAAAAGAAAAGAAGTATTGGATATCCAACATACGTATAAGCAATAATAAAGAGACTAAGCCAAAAAACGATCTGCATTTGCGTTTAATAAAATTTCGGTAAAAATATCGTTAAGCTTAGTAACTTTGCGGGTTCAAGTGTACTTTCTTTTTTCTATAGTTGGCACATGTTAAGAAATAGTTTCCATAGAATTAAAAATCATTGGGATTGGATAGCGTTTTTGCTGTTATTCTCTCAGTTTGCTCATGCGCAAACTGTATTTACTAGTTCACCTACTCTATCGGGAACTTACGATGCCTCTTATGTATATAATATAACAACATCAGGTATTAATTTAAGAGCTATTTTTTTAACATCTGGTGTGCTGCCCAATGGGCTGATTTTGATAGATAATGGCGATGGCACCGCACAACTTTCAGGCAATTTAGCGGAAACGGGGAGCTTTACTATTCAACTGACTGTTCAAGAGACGGCAGACATCTCTATGCAAGATGTTCAGAACTTTACTATTGCCATTGCGAAAGCAACAGCATCCATTTCTCTATCAAACCTTAACCCAACTTATGATGGAACGCCAAAACTGGTTACAGCTACTACGATTCCTCCTGGGCTAACAGTTGATATAACGTATGATGGAGGCAATACCCCACCTACTAACGCGGGCAGTTATGCAATAGTAGCAACAATCAATGAGTTGCATTATCAAGGGACAGCATCAGGTACTCTAATCATCAATAAAGCCCCATTATTAGCTACTGCAGATGACCAATCGCGGCAATATGGGCAAGCGAACCCAGCATTTATAATCACCTATCTAGGTTTTGTTTCGGGCGACAATGTAAGTTCAATTACTGTGCCTACTGCTTCCACCTCAGCAACAATCCTTAGCAATGTAGGTGTGTATGCAATTGTATTGGCGGGTGGTTCTGCTCCAAATTACATATTGACTTTGCAATCTGGAACACTTGCTATCAAAAAAGCCCCACTCACGGCAAAGGCTGATGACCAATCACGTTTGTATGGTGCAGTTGATCCAACATTCACAATAAGCTATACGGGTTTTTTGAACGGGGACAATGCGGCCTTGATCATAGTGCCCACCGCCACCACCACGGCCACTGTTGCGAGCAGCGTTGGTGCTTACGCGATCAATTTAACAGGTGGCACATCCACCAACTATACATTGACATTGCAGAGCGGTACGCTGACAATCAACCAAGCCCCGCTCACTGCGAAGGCCGATGACAA
>JBJXEB010000033.1:0-42216 GCA_046155095.1 Cyclobacteriaceae bacterium | reverse complement strand
TTTTCATTGGGGCAAGCGGACTTTTCCATTTTGCCCGCTGCGGCTTTTGATGAAGTAAAGGTGCATGTGGGTGCGGGCAGCGCACGGTTTGGCAGTGGCGCGATTGGCGGAACGGTGCTGTTAAATTCTGACGCGCACTCCACAACCAATTCAATTAAATTTTCGCAAGAGGTAGGAAGCTTTGGTAGATATTTTACTTCACTGAATGGCTCGTGGACTACCGACCGGTGGGGTGGAAAGACAAAACTTTATCGGTTAACATCAGAAAATAGTTTTCCGATTTTGACAACGGGTGAGCGGCAACAACATGCGGCCTTCAATCAATCGGGCGTGCTGCAAGATTTGGAATACAGGTGGTCGTCTTCAAAAAAAATTAGTGCGCACTATTGGTATCATCAAGCGGATAGGCAGATACAACCAACCGTTGGGGAGTTCAACAGCGATAATAATCAACAAGATCAAAATCATCGATTGGTTGTACGTTATCAAGAAAATGGACGCCACGGTTTATTCAATGCGTTTGGCGGATATGTGAGCGATGAAATAATTTATAATGGTGGCCCTTCTAATGTTACTAGATGGATTGCTGGAGCCAAGCATGAATACACTTTTAGCAATGTAAACATGCAAGTAGGTGCAGAGTGGAATCACATCATCGGTAAGATTCCCAATTACAAAAATGGAAATGCAATAGAGGATCGTTACGATTTTACAGCTTCCTTTCAGAAAAAATTGAGTGAGCGATTGTCGCTGGCACTCAACCTTCGACAGCCCGTGGTCAGTGGTTTTGCTGCACCGTTCCTTCCCTATTTGGGTGCGGACTATTTACTAGTGAAAAAAATAAATTCTGAACTTAAAGTGCGTGGCAGTATTTCGAAAAATTATCGTGTGCCGACACTCAACGATAGATATTGGCCCAATGCAGGGGATATCAATCTCTCGCCAGAAACTACGTATGCAGCAGAGGCAGGCTGGAATTGGAGAATCGGACGTGTTGAAATAGCTAATACCTGGTTTACGCAGAAAGTAGATGATTGGATTCAATGGACGCCTCAGAAGGATGGAAACTACGTACCTAAAAACATCAAACAAGTATTGGCCGAAGGATTTGAAGTAAAAGTGAATACAAATCAAAAATACGGAGACTTAACCTTTGCATCGGGTATCAGTTATCAATTTACGAAATCAACTACTATTAAGGCTCCGATAGATGAGCAATATGTCATTGATAAACAGTTGATCTACACCCCGCAACACATAGCTTCCGCTTTTGGGCAAATAGCTTGGAAGACTTTCTCAATTGATTTTTCTGCGCAATACTCTGGCGTAAGATTCACTACTTCTGATAATTCCACTACTTATCAACTTCCCGCATTTGCCTTGTTTAATACCTCTGTTGGGAAATTTTGGCAAATCAATCACCATCGGTTTGATTTTTCTTTTTCAATAAAAAATATTTTGAACACCGACTATCAAATGTATGCTGGCCGTGCCATGCCAGGCCGCAATTATAATTTTCAACTTTCGTATCACCTAAAAACTAAATTCAACTAAATAATGAAAACTATTTTCAAACCTGTTCTTGTCATTGCACTTGCTTCAATTCCCCTATTTTTTCAAGGATGCGATAAGGCAAAAGATCCTGTAAAGGGAGCTTATCAATCGGGGGTGTTGATTGTGAGTGAAGGAAGTTTCAGTTCAAACAATGGAGATGTTACATATTACAATTCATCGACAAGCTTGCTAGAGCAAACTATTTTTAAAAATATAAATGGTTCCTTTGCTGGTAAAGTATTACAATCTATTACTGTCGATGGGGATGATGGGTATTTAGTTTTGAATGGGGATAATAAAATAGAGGTGGTGGATATCAATAGCTTTAAACGTAAAAATGCTTTTACCAATACAAAACTCGATAAACCACGTTACTTGAAAGTAATCAATGGAAAGGCGTACATAAGCGTGTGGGGAGCTTACGATGCAAACTATGCATTGATTGATTCGTATGTGATGGTGGTTGATACGAAAACGCTTAGTGTTGTTACCACAATCGACACGAATGAAGGTGTTGAAAATCTTTTGTATGACGGAAAACTTTTGTTTGTAAGTAGAAATGGATTCAGCGGTTCAAACTCGTTGTCGGTTATTGATCCATCCAATGATAAAATTGTGAAAGAAGTTAATTTATCAGGTGAGCCTGTGGCCATGATACTGGATGTAAACAATAAGTTGTGGGTCGTTACAACTGATGGTGTAAGTAAACTATTTCGCATTAATACCACAACTTTTGATGTTGAACAAACTATTGAAATAGGATCTAAGGCTCGTGGCTATTTGGCCATCACCCCTGATAAAAGAAGTTTGATTTATGCTATTGGAAAATCTGTGTATAAAATGAGTATTGATGCCACTACTGCACCTACTACCCCTCTATTTACTGCAAGCGATGTAACCGCTTTCTACGGACTGAATGTTGACCCTAAAACGGGAGACATTTACATTGGTGATGCCAAGAATTATTCAAGTGCAGGAAGTGCTTATATTTTTAACGCAGATGGCACTTTCAAAAATAAAGTTGAAACTGGAATAGCACCCAACTCTTTTGTTTTCAAGTAAACGACTAATTCATTGACTAAAGAACGCAAAGCTTACTTCAATTGGAGCGGTGGCAAAGACAGCGCACTGGCACTTTACCATGTCTTGCAAAATAAAAAAATTGATGTAGAATTACTGTTGACTACTGTAAGCGCTCAAGTGAATCGCATCTCAATGCATGGGGTAAGGGTTGAGCTATTGGGCATGCAAGCTAAAAGCATAGGCATACCCATTCGCGAAATTAGATTGCCAGAAACTGTTTCGATGGATGAGTACAACAAGATAATGAGCCAATCTGTGAGTACTCTAGTCGCTGAAGAATTCCGTCACACCATTTTTGGTGATATTTTTTTAGAAGACCTGAGAAAATATCGCGAGGAGCAATTGGCACCGTTTGGATTGCAAGTTCATTTTCCGTTGTGGCAAAGAAATACGAAAGAGCTGTTAAATGAATTTTTGGATTTGGGTTTTAAAACGATAGTCGTATGTATGAAGGCAAGTTTACTAGATCAATCATTTGCAGGTCGCATCATCGACAAAGAGTTTATCAAAGACTTGCCATCGTCTGTTGACCCGTGCGGAGAGAATGGAGAATTTCACACATTTGTTTTTGATGGCCCAATTTTCAAATCTCCAGTTAATTTTTTGATTGGAGAAAAAATTTATAAGGAGTATCAGTCTCCTAAAAACAGTGGAGAGAATAATAACCACGATTGTTTCTCGCCCAATCCAGATTCCCAAATGGGTTTTTGGTATTGTGATTTAATTCCACAAAAAATAGTGTTGTAATAATGAAAGTGAAACCTCCAAAAAACAACTTAAACTATTCCTTGCAAGAGGGCAAAGACTTCTATTACGAAAACGGCTTCATGGTTTTCACTGAGGCTCATCACCTCAAACGTGGCTACTGCTGCCAGAATGGGTGCAGACATTGCCCATATGGGTTTAAGAAGGCGAAGAAGGATTCTTAGCTTGCCTTTTGCTATCGAGAGTTTAATGCACTACTTTGGTTGAAAGCTTTTAACCCAACCCTTCATGCCAGAGTCACAACTCAAGCGCTCACTCACCCCCGCCATGGTTTGGGGGCTTGGCGTAGGCTATGTCATCTCAGGAAATTATTTTGGTTGGAATTTGGGATTGGAAAAAGGAGGCACGTTGGGTTTGGCCATCGCGATTTTCTTTATCATCATTCTCTACATCACGTTCACATTTAGTTATACCGAGTTGGCTTGCTCTATTCCAAAATCAGGTGGGGCATTTGATTACGCCAATCGCGCGTTTGGCAGAGACGTTGGTTTTGTCACTGGCATGGCACAGAACATAGAATTTATTTTTGCGCCACCCGCCATCGCTTTTGGTATTGGCTCGTATGGAAATATTTTTTTTCCTGATGTGTCGGTACTGGTTTTTTCTGTGATCGCCTATTTTATTTTTGTAGCGTTGAATATTTCCGGTGTGAAGGTGGCCGCTACGTTTGAATTGGTGATTACAATATTAGCAGTGGCAGCTTTATTATTTTTCAGTACGCTCACGTTTCCAAAATTTCAACTCAGTCATTTGCAACAAAATGCTTTTCCTTTTGGGTACGCAGGTGTGATGGCTGCCATCCCTTTTGCGATTTGGTTTTTTCTCGGGATCGAAGGAGTAGCCAATCTCGCAGAGGAAGCCATCGACCCGAGGCGAACTATTTTAATTGGGTTTGGTTCTGCGATTGTTACGCTCGTGGTTTTGTGTTTGATAACATTTGTTAGTTCTGTGGGTGTTGCAGGATGGGAGGCAATTGTTTTTAAAGCAGACGGCACTACTTCCGATTCTCCTTTGCCTTTGGCGTTGGGATTTATTGTTGAGCCAACTTCGTGGAGTTATAGAATCCTTTTAGTAGTTGGGCTGTTTGGGTTGATCGCCTCGTTTCATGGTTTGATGTTAGCAGCAGGAAGATCAACGTATGAGTTTGGAAGAGTTGGTTACGCGCCCGCATTTCTTGGAAGGGTGCATCCCAAATTTCAAACTCCAGCAAACGCATTAATAGTCAACATGGCGTTGGGACTGCTCGCATTATTTTCTGGCAAGACAGGCGAGATCATAACCATTTCAGTCTTTGGTGCACTCACACTCTATATTATTTCTATGCTATCATTGATTAGCCTTCGGAAGATTGAACCAAATTTACTGAGACCGTTTCGCGTTCCCCTTTATCCAGTTTTCCCGATAGTGGCCTTACTTATCGCTTCTTTCTCTTTTATTGCCATGGCCTTTTACAATATGAAATTGGTAACAATATATTTTTTGATTATTGGGATAAGTTATGGGATATTTAAGGTGCTGAAACGAAGAGAGGCTGAACCACATAGGCACATAGAAACATAGGAATTGACACATAGTAGAATAAAAAATTAAAGCACAGGCATTATAAACTTTCAAATGAATCCTAAGTGTACTTTCTATGTTTCTATGTGCCTATGTGGTTCAAAGATAAAACACTAAACTACCCTATGACCACCAAAGCAATTTTTGATTACGTAAGAAACCACCCTTCTGGTAAAGTAAAGGTTGCCTACGCAGATATAGATGGAATTTTAAGAGGTAAATATATTTCAGCCGAAAAGTTTCTTTCCTTCTCAAATGGTGAAACCACTTTTTGCGATGTGATCTTTGGTTGGGATGTCAACGATGTGGCGTACGATAATGGCACCTACACAGGTTGGCACACGGGCTACCCAGATGCACCAACGAGATTGGACTTCGCTACGTTCAGAAAAATTCCTTGGGAGAATGATGTTCCTTTTTTTCTTGGGGAGCTCATGGATGAAAAAGGGAAACCAGCAACAGTTTGCCCGCGACAGCTATTGAAAAAAGTTTTAGGCGATGCAAAGCGCGAGGGCTTCACTCCATTCTTTGCACAAGAGTTTGAGTGGTTTAATTTTCGAGAGACTCCACACAGCGCGCAAGAAAAAAATTACAAAAACCTAACGCCCCTCACACCTGGCATGTTTGGATATTCCATTTTGCGCACTTCGTTAGAAAATCCTTTCTTCTCAGATTTGTTTGATTTGTTGAAAAAATTTGGTGTGCCAATCGAAGGCCTTCATACCGAAACAGGACCTGGGGTTTTAGAAGCGGCCATTCAATATGCTGAGGTGATAGAAGCAGCCGATCGTGCCACGTTATTTAAAACGGCTGTAAAAGAAATTGCTTACAAGCACTGCATCATGGCCACCTTCATGGCGAAGATCAGTGAAAATCTTCCGGGTTGTGGCGGCCATGTGCACCAAAGCTTATGGGATATTGCCGCGAAGAAAAATCTTTTCTATGATGAGAAAGATAAACACCACATGAGTGAAGTGATGAAGAGTTACATAGCAGGGCAATTATTTTGCTTGCCGCATCTCTTACCCATGTATGCACCTACCATCAATAGCTACAAACGATTAGTGGAGGGAGCTTGGGCACCCACAACTTTAACTTGGGCAGTTGATAATCGCACGGTTGCTTTGCGCGTTTTATCAAGCGGAAGTAAATCGTGCCGTTTGGAAACACGAGTAATTGGTTCGGATGCAAACCCGTATTTAGCGATGGCTGCCGCATTGGCTTCAGGACTTTACGGTATCAAGAAGAAATTAAAATTGAAGCAGCCGGCTACCGTTGGCAATGGCTATCGCGATTTTTCCAACGGTATTTTACCAAGCAATTTGCATGAAGCAACAAAACAGATGAAGGAATCTTCAGTAGCAAAAGAAATTTTAGGAGAAAAGTTTGTAGAACACTTTACCCATACACGAGAGTGGGAGTGGAGACAGCATTTAAAGGCTGTTACAGATTGGGAATACAAAAGGTATTTTGAAATAATTTAATTGTTGTTGATGTTCTTTAAATTTTAAAAATGATTATATGTGATGAAAGGAATCGTATAGTAAATCAAAAAAATGAAGACGAATTTAAGTCTATTTGTAATTAAAAGCATCCAAGTAATGAGGTTACTTAATCCATTGTTTTTATTGATTCTTTGTGGAATTAGTTGTACTGATGATAGTAAGCTAGAGATCACATCTGATTACCTAATTTATAATTCAGATTATCTATCTGGCTTTTATATTATTCAAATTTTTCCTGAAGACAGTTCATTGCCTCCAGTAAAATACATTGAAAGTAACTCATTTAAATATGGTTTTATAACTGACAGCAGCTATGAAAAAAAGAGTAAAATATTTTTTAATAGACCTCAAAAAGGTTTTAAGTGGGTACCCCTTTATGATAGCCCGCGCATTGATACAATTGGCAAATTGAGTAGTGGCGGCTGGTATTTAATTAAGGGTTTACACAGATTTGGTTATTTATACTATGTCAGAATTGATAGTAAAGGAGAAGCAGTAGTTTATGAAGTCAACAGATCAAATTATTAACCTTGCCCTTTTGGTTTTCTCTTCTCCGCAATCTCCTCGTAGCCACTTATATTTCATTTTAGTGTCAGAATTTGAGTAAACACTAAAATTTTGATAAAATGATGTTTGCTAAGCTTTTAGATATTACTTTTGATGTCTAAATCAGTAGTAAACACTAAAATATCAATTAAATAATGCCAGAAATCCTGTACCAGATCAACCCAGACAGGACAATTCCTTGGAATAACTTGCCCCTTTTGCCCATTCGCGAAGACCTGTACCGCACTACTGAGGTCTTCGAAAAATTGGGGGAGGCCAAAGCTGCCATTGCCAGGCTGCAAGGGCGAAGTATTGTAATCCCCAATCAAGGCGTGCTCATCAATACCATCAGCTTGCAGGAGGCGAAAGCTTCGAGTGCCATCGAGAATATTTTTACAACCGATGATGAACTGTACAAAGCATTCAGTGAAAATAATAATGAAGCACAAGGTACTTCCAAAGAAGTGTTGCGCTACCGCGAAGCTTTATGGGCGGGGCACA
Source organism: Cyclobacteriaceae bacterium (assembly GCA_046155095.1). Lineage (GTDB taxonomy): Bacteria > Bacteroidota > Bacteroidia > Cytophagales > Cyclobacteriaceae > ELB16-189. The sequence continues at coordinate 34,702 of JBJXEB010000033.1, read as the reverse complement.
CGTACCTGAAACAACAATCGGGTTTCAATCGTCAATACTTCATCAATGTATTTCAGGAGATAAAGCAGACAAGAGATGAGGTGCGCCCCGATTTTATCAACACCAGGATTACGCAAGGTGGCAGCGGCCCTAACGCTGGGCAAGTTGTTTATACTCCACCAAAAGGGATTGGAGTAATTCATTCCAAATTGGATAACTTGATTGAGTTTGTCAATGATGATGAGCAATACCGGATAGACCATTTGCTCAAGATGGCCATTGCCCACTACCAGTTTGAAGCCATCCATCCCTTCCGCGATGGAAACGGGCGCACGGGCAGAGTGTTCAATATCCATTACCTCACCAAAAAGGGGTTGCTTGATTTGCCTATCCTTTTCTTGAGCCGCTATATTTTGAATAACAAAGACGAATACTATTCGGGCTTGATGGGCGTGTCGCAACGGGGCGATTGGAAAACGTGGATACTGTATATGCTACGAGCAGTGGAAACAACTTCGGCCATCACCTATCATAAAATAAATGATATAGTGGCAGCCAGAGAGTCCATCCTTGACCATATCAGGAAGGAAGCAAAAGAGATTCGAAAATCCGATCAACTGGTAGACATGATTTTTGGGCAGCCCTTCACCAAAGTAAAACACTTACAGGCTGCTAAGATTTATTCTGAAACTACAGCCCGTGATTACCTAAATAAATTATGCGATCTTCGTGTACTGGAAAAGAAAACCATGGAAGGGCATCATTATTATTTGAATACAGAATTGTATAGGATATTGGGGGAGTAGAAAATTATGACATCAGTAAAAAAATTTTGGCGGCATGGCGAGGCGCCACCGGGCTATCCACTGCAAGCCTGGCCGGCACACTCATCCAGCGCGCTTCGGGCTTTCCGTTTCTATCCCTTGCCGAAATTCTTCGCAAAGCATGGAGGTGAAACAATAGAGTAACGGCCTCATTTTTTTTTGTAAATTTGAAGTATGAATAATTCTGGTTTAGCCATTCGACATAAATTAGATGATTTCATCCGCATGGCCGATGATAAGAAACTATCAGCTACCTTTCATTTGCTAGGGAATGGAATAGAACAGACGCAAGAATGTTGGAAAGACAAATCATTTACCCATGAGCTTGACCTCCGCTACAAGGCTCTTGAGAATGGAATGGATAAGGGATTTACCATTACTAAACTCCGCAAAAAGAAATATGGATAGACCATCTATCTACGGAACTATTTTTTCAAACAGAGCACTGTACTGCCAAAATGGGATTTTATAGATGTGAATCAATTACCTGTATTTGCCTAACCTATGACCTTTGACAAAATCTATCAATACAACTTCCCAACTACCATTCGGTTTGGTGCTGGCTCAAGCAATGAATTGCCCGAGTATCTCATTAGGAATAATTTAACCCAACCTTTGGTGGTCACTGACCCCACGGTGGCGCAACTTCCTTTCTTCAAAAACATTATTGAAAGCTTGAAAGCCAAAAATATTTCTGTGGAAGTATTTTCAGGTATTCATAAAAACCCCGTTAAATCAGATGTGTACAAAGGCACGGATGTTTTTGATGGCACGAATCGCGATTCCATCATTGGCATTGGTGGAGGTGCTGCGTTGGATGTGGCGCGCGCCATCGTGCTTAGAGTCAATCATCGCGAAGATTTATTCAAGTACGATGATTTGATTGGTGGAGATGTTTTTGTGACGAATGACGTTCCGCATTTCATCACCATCCCAACTACAGCTGGTACAGGCAGCGAGGTTGGCCGCAGTGCTATCATTGCAGATGACGTAACTCATCAAAAGAAAATTCTTTTTTCACCTAAGCTCCTCGCGAAAATTATCTTTGCCGATCCGTTGCTCACGATGGAGCTACCATCTTTCATTACTGCGGCTACTGGTATGGATGCGTTGACTCACAACATGGAAGCATATCTTGCAAAAATGCCGCACCCATTGTGTGAGGGAATTGCATTGGAAGGAATTTCATTAATCAATCAATCGTTGGAAGCAGCCGTGAACAAACCCGATTTGGAATCGCGAAGCAAAATGTTGATTGCTTCGCTGATGGGTGCTATTGCTTTTCAAAAGGGTCTCGGTGTGGTTCATTCATTGGCGCATCCGCTTTCTTCCTTGTTAGATACTCATCATGGGTTAGCCAATGCCGTCAATATTCCTTACGGGATGGAATTTAATATTGAAGGATTTGAAAATAAATTTAAACGTATAGCTAATACACTTGAATTGAAAGAGCAATCAGGAAAAGCAGTGGTCAATTATTTGTTTGAGCTAAATTCAAAAATAAATATTCCGCATAAGCTAAGCGTGATTGGTGTAAAGCCCGAACATATCGAAACGTTGGCTGACTTGGCGATTGCGGATTTTGCACACCCCAATAATCCTAAGCCGGTAAACCGTGAAGATTTTAAACAGTTGTATTTAAAAGCTCTTTGATTCATGAGCAAAGTGATAATTGGAGTGACTGATTGCAGCAAGTATAATAACTATGCGAATTGGATTTCCAAAGACTCCCAAGTTGAAACACTCAAGCTCGGCCATCAACTTAATAATTTTGAGGACATCAAAAAGTGTCGTGGCATTGTGTTGACAGGTGGAGAAGATGTGCATCCGCGTTTTTATAATAAGCTAGAATACCTTGAGCTTTGTTATCAAGACGACATGGATGAAAAGCGTGATGAGTTCGAATTAAAAATTTTGGAATTCACACAACAAAATAAAATCCCTGTTCTAGGTATTTGCCGCGGACTTCAAATCGCCAATGTTTTTTTTGGAGGCACGTTGATCCCTGATATTCCTACGTTCGGCAAGTTCAATCACTCTAAGAGAGAAGGAAGTGATACCTATCATGACATTCGCATTGATGTTAATAGTAAAATGTATGGTTTGATAGATACAATAGTGGGAGAGGTTAATAGCGCGCATCATCAAAGCGCAGATAGGGTTGGCAAAAGTTTAGTGGCAAATGCCTTTTCCATGGATGGAGTTGTAGAAGGTTTAGAGTGGATTGATGATTCAGAAAGGCCTTATTTGAGTTTGGTGCAGTGGCATCCAGAGAGAATGAGGGATCAAGAAAGTGAATTCACGAAAAATATTAAAATGGATTTTTTAAGAGCAGCGCAAAAGTTATAAAAAATTTATTCATGAAAATCATCAATCCCGCTACCGAAGAGATTATCAAAGAAGTGCAAGAAGACTCACTCGAATCTATCCAAAATAAATTTGATCTCTTACATTCCGCGCAAGCAAAATGGCAGCAGGCAGAATTGAAAGAAAGAATTAAAATACTTCAATCCTTTTCTGATTTGTTGGAAAAGAACATAGAGCATTTGGCTTCGGTGTTAACTTCTGAGGTAGGAAAACCTTTACAACAATCACGTAATGAAATAAAAGGTGCGCGAGCTAGGATCAAATGGTTAACCGAGAATGCAGAAAAATATTTGATGGATGAAGTGATGCACCAAGAGAAAGGACTCACAGAAAAAATTTCTTACGAGCCACTCGGTGTCATTTGCAATATCTCTGCTTGGAATTATCCATACCTCGTGGGCATCAACGTTTTTGTTCCTGCCCTACTGGCGGGCAATGCAGTCATGTATAAACCTTCGGAGTATTCTACATTGACAGGTTTGGAGATTGAAAAATTATTGAAGCAAGCAGGCGTGCCTGTGGATATATTTCATGTAGCAATTGGTGCGAGAGCAGTTGGAGAATTGCTATTGGAGCTGCCTTTCAATGGCTATTTCTTTACGGGCTCTTACAAAACAGGGAAATACATTTACGAAAAAGTAGCGCCCAAGATGATGCCATGTCAATTGGAGTTGGGCGGCAAAGACCCTCTGTATGTAGCCGATGATGTAGCCGATATTAAATCGGTAGCGGCTGGCACGGCCGATGGTGCATTTTACAATAACGGTCAAAGTTGTTGTGCGGTGGAGCGGATTTACGTTCACGAAAAAGTGTATGACCAATATGTAAATGAATTTGTCAAAGAGGTAAAATCGTGGAAGCTAGGAGAGCCAACTGAAGCAGGTGTTTACATCGGGTCACTAACTCGCGCAGAGCAAGTAAAATTTTTAGAAGGGCAAGTGAAAGACGCAGTTCAAAAAGGAGCGAAGGTTGAAACAGGTGGAAAGCGCATCGATAAGAAAGGTTTTTATTTTGAGCCGACCGTCATCACGAATGCCAACCATCAGATGAGTGTGATGCGCGAAGAATCGTTTGGCCCCATCATTGGCATTATGAAAGTGAAAGATGATGCCGAAGCAATTCAATTGATGCAAGACACCGAGTATGGATTGACTGCAGCCGTGTACAGCGCAAATCAATCACGCGGAGAAAAAATATTAAATCAAATTAATTCTGGCACTGGTTACTGGAATTGTTGCGACCGTGTAAGTGCGGCCTTACCTTGGAGCGGAAGGCAACATTCTGGTTTTGGGGCTACGCTTTCACACGCGGGGTTAAGAGCTTTTACAAAAGTAAAGGCGTTTCATTTAAAAGGTTAGCTCGGTGTCATATAACTAGCTCTGGTTTACCCCACCCCTTTTTTCTGTTACTACTTTCTCAGAAGTAGATTTGTGCCGAATTCAAATAAGTTTTGAGCCTTTAAAAAAATAACTTCTTCTATATTTGCGGTTTGACTATGACAGAAAAGTGCAAAATCAAGTAAAATGAGAAGATTCATCTTTGCCAGTGGTGTTTTAACCATATTTTTAAGCTCTATTTCAGAAGCCGTATACGCCCAATGTGGCACGGCTGGTGATCAAGTGACCTATGGAAGTAATTCCTGGATTGGCTACGTTTATAATGGTCAGAATAATTTCACCACGGGCTATCAAGGTTTTATTACGGAAACACAAAATTTTGATGAAGGCTTCAATGGAGATTTCGGCCCTTTTGCCGTAAATACAGCATGTTCTGTTACCAGTACTAATTTTAGCGTTCGATTTAAGATGCAATTGAACTTGGCATGCGGTACTTATCAATTTACCGTAGGTGCAGACGATGGAGTTCGTTTCAGTACTGATGGAGGCTCTACTTTTTTAATCAATGATTATTCTGATCATGGCTACAGAACTACCACTACTACTGCTTATCTAACTGGGGGCACGTATAATTTTATCGTAGAATATTATGAGAATACAGGCAATAACAGAGTTACTTTCGCTTACTCTTTCATTAGTAATTCTACGGGCGGGGTTGTCGGTAGTGACCAAACTGTTTGCGGTAGCCCTACAATAGACCCTGCTGCCTTTACGAGCGCTTCCCCTGCTTTATTTTGCACGGGTAATCCACTCACTTACCAATGGCAGTCTTCACCTGATAATTCTACATGGAGTGCTATTTCTGGCCAAACATCTGCAACCTACGATATCCCTTCTGGGTTTCCAGCCGGAACGCAATACTTTAGAAGAAGGGCAACTGATAATATTACAGCCGATGTTGTTTATTCTAATACCGTAACTGTTCTTGGTCAAACAGCTGCTGGTGATCAAATAACTTACGGTTCAGGAGCTACTCCATGGATCGGCTATGTATATGATGGGGTCGATAATTTTTCAACTAACTATTTTGGTTTTATTACTGAGCCAATAGCTACGAGCTTTGACGAGAGTTTTACCTGCGATGCATGTACAATTTCCCTGAACGGATGCAATCTCTTTACAGAAACTTTTACAGTGCGGTTTAAAAGTCAGCAAACCTTGCCCTGCGGCAATTATCAATTCACCGTTGGCGGAGATGATGGTGTGCGATTAAGTATTGATGGTGGAAGCACCTTTTTGATCAATGACTATAGCAATCATAGCTATCGCACGGCTACGGCTACTACCTACCTAACTGCTGGCACGTATAATTTTGTGCTAGAATATTATGAAAATAGCGGAGGTAATAGAGTTACTTTTGCTAGTACGATAGTTTCAAATGGCATCGGAGGGCAAATAGGATCAAGCCAAACATTATGTAATTCAGGAGCGATAGATCCTGCTGCGTTTACAAATATCACGTCAGCCGCATTTTGCACAGGTGTGCTTACGTATCAATGGCAAGATTCCCCAGACAATTCAACGTTCACTAACATTTCCGGAGCTAACTCGCCTACGTTCGATATTCCTTCAGGTTTTCCTGCACCTGCAACTCGTTATTACAGAAGAAGCGCAACCAATGGTGTTACGACTGAATATTCGAACACGGCCACAATAATTTCTACTACTGTTTCTGGTGATGAGGTAACTTACGGAAATGGTAGCTGGATAGGCTATGCCTATGATGGAGTGAATAATTACTCATCTCCTAGCTACCAAGGTAGCTTTACGGAGTCTGCTATTTTTGATGAGAGCTTTTGTGGTGACAATTGTGACTTTACAATTGCAGGCTGTCCATTGAATACCCAAACCTTTACAGTTCGATTTAAGATGAGGATTACACTGGCGAATGCTGGCTACACTTTTACTATCGGTGCTGATGACGGAGTGCGACTAAGTATTGATGGAGGTAGTACTTATCTACTAAATGACTATTCCGATCATGGATATCGAACAGTGAGCTCGGGTGTTACTAATTTGAATGGAACGTATGACTTGGTGCTGGAATTTTATGAAAATAGTGGAGGCAACAGGGTTTCATTTAGCTACGTAGCAGGTGCCCTGCCCGTAACACTTAGTGAATTTAAAGGGAGACAAGTAGGTGATTACAACATGTTGGAATGGACAACAGCCAGCGAAAAGAATAACCAAGGCTTCTATATTGAGAGAAGTTTAGATGCACGTAAGTTTGAATCTATTGGTTGGATTCCTGGCAACGGCACAACACTCGTCAAACAATCGTATTCATTTAAAGATGAACTGCCACAAATCGGAATCAATTACTACCGACTTAATCAGCAAGATTTTGATCTCAAACAAGAATACTCTAATGTGATTTCGGTAGCTAGCAGTGGCGAGCCGCAGTTTAACCTTTACCCAAATCCATCGAAAGGCGATATTACGATCGCGTACTCCACTCAGCAAGATGAAACGGCTTATTTAAAAATAATTGACACCATTCGCGGAGGGGATACTAACTTCTCTGCTACTCAATCGCAAGGGAAATTCCATTTATCCAATTTGCCATCAGGTATCTATTTAGCTTGGATAACTGTGGGAAAAAATTCAGTAAAGAAGAAGTTTATTGTTTTGGAGTAATCATCATGTAATTTGTTAAAGCCAAACGCGGTCAATGTAGATTCACTCTTTAGGATTTCAGAGTTTCACAAATCCAATCTTTAGTAAGAGATGCTAATTGCGGAATTAGATTTTTTTTGCTGGCTTTAAATGCGTGATCAGCACCTTCCATTTTGCGTAGCATTGCTTGAGGCAGGCTATGGGTTACGCTTTCTAGTAAGCTCCATTCTGCCAATTCATCTCGCGTTCCTTGCATAAATAGCATGGGTACTTTCACATCTTTTAAATGTTCAGCGCGCTCAATGGAAGGCTTGCCAGGTGGGTGCAAAGGAAATCCAAAGAAAACAATTCCTTTGACAAACGATTGATTTTTAGAAAGGTATTGAGAGGACATTCTACCACCAAATGATTTTCCTGAAACGAAAAGCGGGATAATCGGAAATAATTCATGTGCTTTGTTAATGGCGGCTTCAATTGTCAGGTGAGCAATAGCTGGCAAGTCGGGTCTTCCTTTCTTCTTTTCCATAAAAGGAAAATTGAAGCGAAGCGTAGTTATACCTTGACTAGCCATCTCAGTAGCGAGGGCAATCATAAATGAATGATCCATGCCAGCACCTGCCCCGTGAGCTAACGTAAGAACGGCTATGCTTTTATCGGCCTCAATGATTTCTCCAGAAACAGTACCAATTTTTTCGGAGACAAAAAGGGGAACCAGTATTACTTTCATATAAGAAAGTTAGCACAAATAATCCTTTATTCATTCTTTAACACCTCGGCTGGATTAGCCTTTGCCACTTTCAATGTTTGTGAGCCAATCATCACCACTGCTATTATCATTACGGCAATAACTGCCAGCAATCCTTCCAATAAACCTAGCGGAGCATGATTAGCAATTTTTGGTAACATGATTTGCTCAAAGAAAAAATAAGTAAGAGGTAATGCAATCAACGCAGCAAAACCAAGCAGCACAAAAAATCCTCGGCCTAACAGATAAACCAATCCGCCTTCGGTAGCACCCATCACCTTGCGGATGCTGATTTCTTTCAAACGTGTTTCGGTGGTGAAGACGACCATTCCAAGTAAACCCAATGATGCAATGCAAACTGCAAGAAATGCAATGGATCCTGCTAATTTCATGCTGGCCGATAAGCCTTTGAACGATTCTTCAATGGCATCGTCATAAAATTTTGCCTCGAATGAATGAACGGTATCGAATTTTTTCCAGACGGTTTCAATCTTTGCGTAGGTCGCAGGAAGATCATTCGAGAGTATTTTTACATTAAGGTGTTCTGTCTCCTTTTTAGAGTAACGAAAAATTGTTTCTTTTCCTGTTTCATTGTTTGCTCGGCCATATTGAAAATCTTTCATTACACCCACGATGCGTAGGTCTTTGTCACCTACATGCAAGATTTCTCCGATAGAAAGACTTGGGTCTTTTGGCAAGTTGAACCGCTTCAACACCTGTTGGTTTACAATCACTTCACTTTCTTCTGTCTCTTCTGAATGAGGTGTGAAGTTTTTGCCAGCCAGTAAATGGTGATCGTGTAATGGGATGTAGTTTTCATCCACTACATTAAGCGCAACAAAGAGAGAATCTTCTGGGTTGTTTGGATTTTTTATAGGCGTTCCCCAGTAGCTGCCAGCGCTTGTAATTATTGCCGATTCTGATATTCCTTTTACTTCTGGGAGTTCGTTTAACTCTTTCTTCAATAATTCTGCCTTATTTCCTTGCAATTGTATATTCAAAATATTTTCAGTGGAGAACCCCAAATCAAAATTCATATAGTGCTTGTATTGCTTGTACATGATGAGAGTGCCCGTGATCAGCATCAGTGAAACACTGTATTGGAAAACGATCAATACTTTGCGCATCGTTAGTTTTTTAAACATACGCGTACTACCAGAGCTTTTCAATACTTGTACTGCATTGATTCGTGAAAAGAATAATGCTGGAAAAATTCCGGCTGCTACACCAATAAAAAGGGCGAATGCTACAAAGCAAATCACCAAGAGAGGAGTTACGCTAAGGGTGAGCAATTCTTGCAAGCTCGGCTCCATGCTTTTAAAATGAGGACGCAATAAAAGAAAGAGCGCAAAAGCAGCTACGAGTGCAGAAAGCGAAATGATGATTGCTTCCACCACAAACTGCCCAATCACATGGCCACGCAAAGCCCCAATCACTTTGCGAATGCCGATTTCACGTGTACGCCTGAGTGAGCGTGCCACTGATAGATTCGTATAGTTAAAGCAGGCTGACAAAATCACAACAAACGCAAGCCCCGTGAGTACCCAAAGCAACGTACTTCCCATAGTTGGGCCAATTTGATTTCCCAGGCTATCGCCCATCATAATTGCATCAAGTGGTTGCAACTTTAAAGTGATGTGTGTATTTTTTACGGAAGCGTCTTCTTTCTTACTTAAGTTATCAAGATTGGTTTGAAATAAAGCAAGGTCGTATTGCTCGGGCATTTTCAGATATACGTATGTATTCCACATATTATCCCAGGCCATTTCATCTTTATTATCTTTTTCGGTTACCTCGCGAGTGGAAATGGAACCGAGTATTTCAAATTTCATGTGCGAGGTAGTTGGCACGTCTTTCATGATGCCCGTAATGGTGTACGCTTTGTCTTTGTTCAGGATGATACTTTTGCCAATAGCCTCTTCATCGCCAAACATTTTCCGTGCAGCTTTTTCTGTTAGTACCACCGAGTAAGGAGCTTTCAAAGCAGTGACGGGATTGCCTTTTAGTAGCGGAAACGTAAACACGCTGAACATCGACTCGTTTGTCCAGAGGCCATTGAGCGGAATGGTTTTTTCTCCGAAGGTCATATCGCCACCGAAGCCGTTTCGTAAAATTGCTACTTCCTCTGGTGCGGTAAATGTTTCTTTGATGGCCTTGGCTGCGCGCATGGAAGTAGTGGCCATAAAATTTCTGTCCTTGTTTTCTTGATATTGGTAATGACTGATGACACGATAGATGCGTGAGTGATTGACATGGAATTTGTCGTAAGAATACGAATCTAATAGAATACTGATCAGCAGCAGCCCCACTGACATACTGATGGCCAAGCCCACAATGTTAATAGCCGAAAATAATTTGTTGCGCACAATACTGCGGCCTGAGGTTTTGATATAGCTGCCAATCATAATAAAGTTGATTAAAAGGTTTACAAATTCTGGTTTGCGAATGGTGTAAAGTCTAAAAAATTTAAAGACATCAAGAACGTAAATGAGTTTTGCTCTTTTTATTCCTTCTGTTTTTATGTTGCGTTCAAAGTATTCGTTCAAATCGCCCTGTAGGTCTTCGAGCAGTTCGGGTTTGCAGTACCAACTCAACAATTTGGTTGCCCATATTGGTGGCGATATGGTTTCTTTATTATTCATTCATTGAAAATTCAAGAATAAAAGTTCAATTCTTAAATTTTTATTCATACTTCAATTTGTCTATCGGATTTTCATTGACGGCTTTGAATGACTTGGAAATGATGACCAGCATAGCAACAAGCATAACAACGACACCTGGAACAAAAAATAACCACCATTCTAATTCGATATGACTGGCAAAATTGCTCAGCCAATTATTTACTCCATAATAGGAAACAGGCACTGCAATCAAAAACGAAAGGCCAATCAATTGAACGTATTCTTTAGAGAACATGGCTAATATATTGGCGAGTGAAGCCCCTAGCACTTTTCGAATTGCTACTTCTTTGCTTTTTCTATTCACTACAAATGTGATCAGTCCGTAAAGGCCGAGGCAACCGATCAAAAGGAAAACCAACGAGAACAATTGAAACAATTGGGCATATTTTTCTTCTTGCAGGTAGAAGGCTTTAATGTTTTCATCGAAGAATTGGTATTCAAAAATATATTCAGGAAAAACCGAAGACCATATCTTCTCTACTTGCTTCATCTTATCCTCCACCGAAACCTGATCGCCTTGCAAATTCATTTTAATGCTTATTGTAGAATATCTCTTAGGGTCAATGACCATTAAAATGTTATCAACACCAGACTTAAGTGAATTTGAATAGAAATCGTCAACAATGCCAACTACCGTAACCAAATGGCCGTCCATTTTTAATACATTTCCAATTGCTTCTTCTGAGGTTTTGAAGAGCAAGTTTTTTGCTAATGTTTTATTGATTAAGATATTGCCAGATGTATCGCCTGCAATTAATTTTCTTCCAGCTACGAGCTTAATTTGATACAGATCTAAATAAGAAGGATCAATGTCCTGGTATTCATAAATTTGATAATCTTCTCTTTTATTTGCTTCCTTTCGCCCAATGTCGCTGTAATTATTATCACGTTTTGCGCCTGATGGAAGCGTTGAGCTGAAACTGATGCCAGCCACAAATGCTTGTTGATTTAATTTACCTTCTATTTCTTTAATCTTGGCAGGTTCATTCCGAATTGGTATCGGTAAATTAACGATAGCATCTTTGTTAAAACCCATGTCCACATTGCGGAAGAAATTCATTTGGCTAACCACGATGAAAGTAGCGATCACAAAAATCTGTGTAATTGTAAACTGAGCTACCACCAATATTTTGCGAAGACTGATACCGCCAATGGCCTCCGTAGCAAAACGATTTTTCAATGCGGTAGCTGGGCTGAACCGCGATGTAACTAGTGAGGGATAGAAACCAGAGAACAAAGTAACCGCTAGAATAATCAATATGAGCGAAGCAAGAATAAATGGATCGGTAATGAGGAACGTATCTAATCGAATATTTAGAAGAGATTGCAATCTTGGCAAAAGCAATTCTGCCGACCCCAGTGCAATAAGACCAGCCAGTAGCACAACTAAAAATGTTTCAGTCATCAATTGAAGGATAAGGCCTGAAGTATTGCTGCCCATTACTTTTCTGAGACCTACCTCTTTCGAACGAAGTGTTGATTGTGCCGTGGCAAGATTGATGTAATTGATGCACGCTGTAAGAAGTAAAAACACTGCCACCAATCCTAGGATCAAAATGGTTTGCCTGCTGATTGTTCGGCCTGAATAGTTTCCAAACCTCGCATCATAGTGAATGTCAGAAAGTGGCTGAAGTAAATAGTGCCTTGAGTCATGAATGTCCTTTGGCGTGTGCGCAGCATGGACTTTGGCGATTTGCTTTTCAATATCTTCTCGCGTAGTTCCAGTCGCAAGCTTTACATATGTTTGGTGATCATCATTCACGCTGAACCAATCATCGAATGGGGCTCCTAAACTTTTAACTGACTCATAGGAAAGCAGAAGTGTAAAAGGGAAATCAGAGTTGGTGGGCAAATCTTCAATAACCCCAGTTACCCTGGCGTCAAACTTTCTGTCCAGTCGCAATATTTTATCCATTGCATTACCTTCTGGGAAGTATTTGTTAGCTAACCGTTTTGTGAGCACAACAGTAAAAGGCTCCGAAAGGGACTTTTCAGGATTTCCAGAAATCCACTTAAAATTTGTTTTTTTAAAATCAAGAATTTTAAAGAATGATGGATCTATCAACACACCTGCTTCTGAAAATCTTATTGGTAACGTTTGGTCTTTCGCGGGCACTTCTACCTGAACACCTCCAAAATATTGCATCGAAGTGATGTTTTCCAAAGAGGGGATTTCGCTTTTCAATGCCGTGGGTACTGGATAAGAAATCCCTGTTCTGCATTCTGAACGGTCACTTAAAAACAAATCTGGTCCAGAGACCCTCACAACCCTATAAATGCGATCGGCATCGCTGTGGAATTTATCAAAGCTCAATTCGTAACGAATCATAGATAGGATAACAAGTGTCGATGCTATGCCTATTACTAAACCAAGAACATTGATCAAAGTATTGGACTTATAAAGTAAAAGTCTCCGCTTTGCTGCTTTAAGATAACTACCCATCATAATAAAGTTGATTAAAAGGTTTACGAATTCTGGTTTGCGTACTGTGTAAAGACGAAAGAATTTTAAAACATCAAAAACATAAATCAATTTGGCCTTCTTGATTCCTTTTGCTTTTATACTTCTTTCAAAATATTCATTGAGGTCGCCTTGCAAATCTTCCAGCAACTCTGGCTTGCAATACCAAGAGAGTAAGCGAGTAGCCCAGTGTGGTGGTGTTTTTTTCAAATCTTCCATTATTTCTATTTAACCCGAAGAAGTAAAGGCGCAAAGAAAAAATTATGAAAGATACAGCTTGTAAATCGTAGATTTAAAATCATAAATCTTAATTCTTTAGTGAACAATTCTAACTTCTGAATTCTAAATTCTGACTTCTTTTCTCTAAATTCTCTTTAGTGACAGTTCTGGAATAATACTCCAATATTGATCGCGTAATTCTTTTGATTTCAGCAAAGCAGATTTCCCTGCGTTGGTAACAGTATAGTACCTTTTCCGTTTGCCTCCTCTGGTACTGGTGGCTTCTCCTAGTTTACTTTTTGCCAAACCTTTTTCTTCTAATCGATTAAGTACTGAATGGACTACGCCTAATTTTACAGAGCGGTTCGTTTTTTTCTCGAGGTCGTCACAAATAGCCACACTGTATGCCTCGCTTACCATCGAAGCCACGGTTAACAAAACCAATTCTTCAAATTCACCTAGGTTTGTTCCTTTCATAACTTTGATTAATTACGTAAATGTATGTAAAATTGTTATGTTGTTATATAAAATACTTTGTAACAAATTGTAATTTGTTTTTTAGGAGTGTCCGTTAATGAAGCAACAGCTTCCTAGAATAGAACAACAACGGCACGCCATACACAGCAATCATTGCATACGCCATCATCTCATATCCTTTTGCCACTAGATCAATGATGCCGACTTGTGCGAGCAAGAGCGCGGCTAGTAGTGCAGCAATGGAAATATACGCCTTGTTTATTTTTTTCATGGGCGTGGAGTTTCGCTCCATCACTTCTTTTTCAATTCGATGGATGAATGCGTGGATCATGCCAGTAGCAGTCTCTACCAATGTCCAGCCAACTACTATTCCAAAAATCACAATCAATGCGGGATGAAAAGGTGCTAACATTTTCAACCACGGAACTGTGGCGGCCAACACATCTTTGTCTGGGTAATAAGCTAAGATGGCGAAGTAGGTGAGGAACCACGGAATGGTCATCAACAACCCAGATATAAAACCAGCATAGATGCTTTCTTTTCTGGAATGAATATTTTTATATGTGAAGAATGATGCTGGGTACACAGCCAAGTTGTAACCTACATAAAGGATTCCTGTCCAAAGTAATAGGCCAATACCAGGGGCATCGGGCAAATAACTAGTGTCCCACTTTGAAAATGTTTCTGCAATGTCTGAGCCTCTGGTACTAAAAACAGAAATAGCGAAAAGAATGTATGCGCCAAACAATGCAATGGTACCGATGGTTTCTAGTTTGGCGATCACCTCATCTCCTTTATAATTGAGAAAACCAACCAGCACCACAATCAGAATCACGCCAACCCACCGATTGAAACCCAATGTGTGATTTAAAATTTCTCCCGCGGCTGCTGCCATCACGGCAATGATTAGGATGGCCAACATCAAGTAAACAATTTCATAAGCAATCCATCCTTTGCCAATCATTTTTTTGAGCAAAGATTTGTAATCATAAACTTGCCATTGACGACAAGCTTCCATCGACAAAATTGAGATCAGAGAAAACCCGAAGAAAATCGCGAGACCGCTGATCCAACCACTCGCACCAAACTTGCCACCGTACTCTACAATCTCGCGGCCGGTGGCATACCCGCCTCCAATCAAAACCGATTGAAGGATGATGCCGGGGAGAAGGATTCTTTTTAATGGGGAAGAGTTAGTATCGAGTGAAGCCAAGAGGTAAAAATTTAGAGCTTCAATATAGGGAAAAGTTCATAAGGCTTTCTATTTGAAACTTTCGGGGGTACGGCAGTTTTGCCTCCAAGGTTTTAAAAACATGAAGGGCTTGCAGAAATGGTGCTACATTTTGAAATGCCTCTACGCAATAAACGCAATTAATTTTATCGCCCCATGGATTTAGCTTTATCTTCGCACCATGAAGTTGAAAACAAAACTTTTTCTTTTTTCCATAATGATTGGTTCAACCCTCCACGCCCAATACATACCTAAGTTCGACATTCAAGGTCACCGCGGTGCGCGCGGACTCATGCCAGAGAATACCATTCCAGCATTTCTCTTCGCACTCGATTCAAACGTGACAACGCTTGAAATGGATTTGGCCATTACCAAAGACAAGCAAGTGATCGTCTCTCACGAGCCGTGGATGTCGGCAGAATATTGTTTGAGCCCCGAAGGAAAGGATTTTCCCGAAAAGGAAGAAAAGAAATACAACATCTATCAAATGACCTACACACAAGTGAAGCTGTGGGACTGCGGCTCGAAACCACACCCTCGATTTCCTGAACAAAAAAAGATGATCGTTTTAAAACCCTTGTTGAGCGATGTAATTGTTGCGGTAGAAAACCACGTCAAAAATTTTACCAAGTATGAAGTCGATTACAACATCGAGATCAAGAGCGAACCCGAGAGCGATGGCAAGTTTCACCCAAAGCCGGAGCAATTTTCTGATATGGTGTATGAACTCATCGATCAATATCTTCCGTTAGATCGCGTAGTCATTCAATCTTTTGACTTTCGTGTATTAAAGTATTGGCACAAAAAATATCCAGAAGTTCGTTTAGCTGCTTTAGTAGAAAACAAGAAATCAATTGATGAGAACCTAGTTGAATTAGGATTCATCCCCTCTATTTACAGCCCGGATTTCAAACTACTCACAAAAGAAACGGTAGACATTCTACATACAAAAAATGTAGAGCTTACAGAAAAGCAAAAAGAAGAAAAGATAAAACCTCGCCTTCGCGTTATCCCTTGGACGGTGAACGAACCCTCTGAAATGCTCTCAGTAAAAGGCATGGGCGTAGATGGTTTCATTACCGATTACCCAGATCGCGCTGCTAAGTTCAAACGCACGCTGAATATCGCAAAGAAATAGAAGTTAGAATTTAGAAGTCAGAATTCAGAATCAGAATACCTGGATTGCCTTTCTCGAGAACTGCTAAATTCTACTTAGAATATTCTAACTTCTGACTTCCGACTTCTATATTCTATTCTTTAAATTCCGTATCCTTGCAACTTATTTAAAACCTCAATATGCCAACCTCTAACCTCCAACCTCCATCTTCAAAAAAGTATGACGTTTACGCCATCGGCAATGCCATCGTTGACATTGTCACCGAAGTAGAGTACGACTTCTTTCAAAAAAATGAAGTAGAAAAAGGCGTGATGACGCTAGTGGATGAAAAACGCCAGCAGCATTTGATGAAGGCCATCGACATGAACAAAAGTAAAATCACCGGTGGCGGATCAGCTGGCAACACAATTACAGCCATCAGTCAGTTTGGTGGCAACTGTTTTTATTCTTGTATGGTAGCAAAAGATGAGTTGGGAAAATTTTTTCTCGATGATTTAAAAAATAATTCCATCGGAACAAATATGGTCTACGATCAACTTCCCATAGATCACACAGGCCGTTGTTTGGTAATGACCAGCCCTGATGCAGAGCGGACGATGAATACATTTTTGGGTGTCAATTCTTTTTTCTCTGTGGATCACTTAGATGAAGCTTCCATCAAAAATTCTTCTTATGCCTACATGGAAGGTTACTTGGTTGCTAGCCCCAAGGGATTGGAAGCGATGAAAGAGACGAAGAGATTGGCAGAGCATCATAAAGTTTCTACCGCGCTCACATTTTCAGATCCCAGCATGGTCAAATATTTTTCCAAACAAATGGAAGAGATTGTAGGCGCAAGTGTGGATATTCTTTTTTGCAACGAAGAGGAGGCGATGATCTTTACAGGAACAAATAGCGTAGCTGAGGCAAGAGAAAAATTAAAGAACGTTGCCAAACGTTTCGCCATGACACTCGGAAAAAATGGAGCGTTGTTGTTTGATGGTGATACTTTCATTCAAATCGAACCGTACAAAGTCACCGCCATCGACTCCAACGGAGCAGGCGATATGTTTGCGGGCGCCTTCCTATATGCCATCACCCACGGCCATAGTTTTGCCGAAGCAGGCAAACTGGCCTCATTGGCATCTTCAAAAGTAGTGGGGCAATGGGGGCCGAGGCTTACAAAAGAGCAAGTAGAAAGCGTGAAGGAACACCTAATTGTTTAGTCGCTACCAGTTTTTATCTTTTACTCTTCTTCTTCCTCAATACATCCACCATTTCAATTAACTCAGAAGGTTTTCTATCAAAATAATCTGCAATTTTAAAAACAATAGTTATAGTTGGTTGGAATAGCCCTCTTTCCAATCTTGAAACATAAGCCCTCTCCATATTACAGTTATCGGCAAGTTCTTGTTGGCTCACACCTTTTTCTTCCCTGAGTTGCAAGAGAACTTTCCCAAATAGCTGCTTTAAATTGCTTTCCACAACAAAAGCAAGCTATTTGATGCCCTTGAAAGGGATTGAGCATTATATTGCCCAAAAAATTATATTGCACCAAAACAAAGCATTTGAATGTGTTTAAATCAAACTCAATTTGAAAATACGGGGTTTTCCCCGTGCAAATACGGGGAAAACCCCGTTGCGCTGTATGCTATTTACACTTCATCTTTGCAACATTGGTAGCACATAGCAATGTTTCCATTAACTAAATGTCACTTTTTTAATTTCCTATCGTTACCTTTTTGTTAAATCTGAAAAGCTTGTCCTTTTGATAAACCCCTTCCCTTTCTACCAACAATTAGATCAAATGGACTGCGGGCCCACATGCCTGAAGATGATTGCCAAATACCATGGCAAGAGTTTTTCCCTTAATGAGTTGCGCAATAAATCTTTCATCAGACGTGAAGGTGTTTCGCTGCTTGGTATCAGTGAGGCAGCCGAGGCCATTGGTTTTCGCACGATGGGTGTAAAACTGCCTTTTGATAAAATGGTTGTGGATGCACCGCTCCCCTGTATTGTTTATTGGAACCAAAGCCACTTTGCCGTATTATATAAAGTCAAGAGAAATAAAATTTCCGTGGCTGATCCAGCCGCAGGTTTAATTACCTACACCAAAGAAGAATTTTTAAAGTCATGGCTCGCTACTACCGCCAATGGGAGTGGCCTAGGTGTGGCTTTACTCTTAGAACCGACTCCAGCCTTCTATGAAACAGAGGTAGCGATTGATAAGAATACCAAACTTGGTTTCTATTATTTATTCGGCTACCTAAAAACATACCGAAGATTTATTGGTCAATTATTGATTGGTTTATTGCTTGGCAGCTTGATCCAATTCATCCTTCCTTTCCTTACCCAATCCATTGTGGACGTGGGCATCAACACTAGGAACATACCGTTTATATATATTGTGTTGGCCGCCCAACTCATGCTCATCTTCAGCCGCACAGTGGCAGAATTTATTAGGCGGTGGATATTGCTGCACCTCAGCACCCGTATCAATCTTAGTATCATCTCTGATTTTCTCATCAAGCTCATGCAGTTGCCCATGAGCTTTTTCGATTCCAAAAAAATAGGGGATATCCTGCAGCGCATAGAAGACCACAGCCGCATCGAGCGTTTCTTGAGTTCTTCTTCGCTCAGCATCCTGTTCTCCTTTTTCAACTTGATCATTTTTGGTGTGGTGTTGGCACTTTACAACATTCCTATCTTCTTGATATTTTTTAGCGGTAGCGCGCTATCTATATTGTTTATGTACTTTTCTTTTTGAAAGTAAGAAAAGAGCTTGACTACAAGCGGTTCAACGAACTCTCGCGCAACCGTAGTAGCCTTATCCAATTGGTGAACGGCATGCAAGAGATCAAGCTCAACAATTGCGAGCGAACCAAGCGGTGGGAGTGGGAGCGCATACAGGCCAAACTGTTTAAGTTGAACGTGAGCAGCACCCGTGTGCAACAATGGCAAGAAGGTGGTAGCACACTCATCAACGAACTAAAAAATATCTTCATCACCTTCATGGCCGCTACGGCCGTGATCAACGGCAGCATGACATTGGGAATGATGCTGGCCGTGCAGTACATCATTGGCCAACTCAACGTGCCTATTAATGAATTTGTCAACTTCATCCGCGAGTTACAAGATGCCCGCATCAGCCTAGACAGGATAGGCGAAATTAGATTATTAGAGAATGAGGAGAACCCAAACAACAATCTGTTAATAGATTTTTCGGTTAATGGAAAAGGGCATCATCTACACTTCGAAAAAATCTCCTTCCAATACGAAGGTCCTCACTCACCCAAAGCACTCGATAACATTGACCTCACCATTGAAGAAGGAAAGATAACGGCCATAGTAGGCGCAAGTGGTAGCGGGAAAACCACACTGCTCAAACTGTTGCTTAAATATTACCCGCCAACGGAAGGTAAGATTTTATTAGGCCATACCGACTTAACAAATAAGAGTGCAAGGGAGTGGCGCAGGCAATGTGGCACTGTTATGCAAGACGGCTATATTTTCTCAGATACTATTGCCAATAATATCAGCGTTAGTGATGAAGAAATGGATACTACTAAACTTCTCAATGCTGTGCGAGTGGCCAACATCCAAGAGTTCATTGAATCACTTCCTTTAGGCTACAACACTAAGATAGGTGCCGATGGCAATGGCATCAGTGCCGGCCAGCGGCAACGCATCTTGATAGCCAGAGCCGCGTATCGCAACCCGTATTATTTATTTTTTGATGAAGCAACCAGTGCGTTGGATGCCAATAACGAAAAAGTAATCATGGATAATCTAACTGAGTTTTTCAAAGGCAAAACGGTGGTGGTGATCGCTCACCGATTGAGCACAGTAAAAAATGCCGATAAAATTGTAGTGTTGGAAGGAGGACGAGTTGTAGAGGAGGGCAATCATATTGAACTGACTGCGGCTAGAGGTAAATATTATGAACTGGTGAAAAATCAATTGGAACTGGGAAGCTAAATACTATTTTATGAGCTTATTCAAGTACATCGAGAGGATCAAAGTAATCCATCGCCTTATTCAAAATGAAACAACTGGATCAAGTTTTGAATTCGCGAAAAGCGTAGGTATTTCACGCAGCCTTCTTATGGAGCATCTGCACGAAATGCGCGAGACATTTAACGCACCTATTGACTTTTGCCGTGCCCGCCATAGCTTTTATTATAAAAAACCCTTCTCATTAAATATTCAAATAACAACAGGTATGAATGAAATTAAGGGTGGAGGAAATTATTTTCATGTTTTGTTCGAGAGTCCTGACGTACTGGACTCTCGAAAACTATATTTACATTCGTAGATAAAAGGATGCTAGCTCCCAAAATCTACCGCGAATGCCGAAAAGCGAATGAGTAGATTAAAATATAATCCATTTGGTATGAAAAATTTAGAAAAATTCGAAAAAAGTAAGATCTCTGCTAAAGAAATGAGTGATGTAAAAGGAGGCTTTATTTTAGGCACTTTTTGTACGATAAATCATATCGTATTAGAAAACAGCCTAGATGAAGAGGCACTGAGAGGTGCAATGCATAACGCAAGAACAATATGCAGCGCATATTATTAACAAATTATTATGCTTGGTAATGAGATGCCTTATATACAATACGTATAGAGGTGTCTCATCACCTTTTCTTTTCTACCATCAATATGAATTCATGAGAATAGATAAAATTCGATTAAAACTTACTTTTCTCTTCATTATAATAGCGATTAGGGGATTTGGCCAGAGCTCAACTTTTGAAGGTATCGTAACATACAGCCACGTAGATAATTCATTGGTTGATATTTCTATGAAAAATCCAATTGATATTGAAACCGTCTACTTTTCAGCAGAAAAGATGATCAACCGTGTTACTCAGGGCGACCTACTAAGCGTTACTGGCAATACCGCTCTCTTTTTTGATGCAAGTAGCATGAAACGATATAAAATAAATTACGATCGTAAAAGTATTGTTGATATTGGTGAAGAAAAGGATAAAGAGACAATGAATGTAATAGTTATGGAAAAGTTAAAGGATGAAAAGATTCTTTCTTTTCTTTGTAATGTTTTCCTTTTGAAATATGTGCATAGCTTTGAAGCTATCGGCTCTTATGGACCAGAAGTTAAATCGGATACCCTCACTACAAAATACTATGTTAGTAAAGATTACAAAATCCAAAATGTAAAAGCCTTTGCAATACTCCAAGGTAACAGAAATACAAAACTCCTAGACGGACGATTTGAAGGCGTTCCACTTAAAATTGAAATCAAAAGACAAGATAGGTCTCAGACAACTATCTTAGCCGTAAATGTAGAGGTAAGAAGTATTGATGAATTCCTTGATTGGTCGGCTTTTACAAAAAGATAAATAACCTCGGCCTTTATATTTTTACTTCACACTCTTAAGCACCATTCTATTTTTCGTTTTATCAATTTAGCTGTGTATGTTAAAATAAATGGTACAGCTGTATCTCACACTATATTTAGATTGACGAAAACGGGAAGATACTCTCAGTCGACTTTATAAGCGACCATCTGATTCTTTATTTAAAAAAGGGATTAAGTTTTTTCAAAAGAATTGAAATTGTTTTTTCGAGAGTCCAGACGTACTGGACCCTCGAAAACTATATTTACATTCGTAGATAAAAGGATGTTAGCTCCTAATACCTACCGCGGATGCCGAAAAGCGAATGAGTAGGTAGTACTTAAATATTTTAACTATGAAAAAATTAGAAGAATTTACAAAATCGTCCGTCAATTTCAAAAGAAGAGATGAAGGACGTGAAGGGTGGCTTAATGTTTATTGATTTTTGTGGACTAAGTCACTGGGTTTATAATGTCTGCTATGACAATGGGGATACAGATTGTATGGGAAAAGCAATGGCTTGGTCTAGGGATGCTTGTTAAGAGTTTTGAGTGTACCTTTTAATTGCATTCATGTTGGTGTAATGTGTAAAATTGTAAGGGGAAATAGGCGGAAAATAAGCTCTGTATATTTCCCTTTTTAAATGTCAATATTTAATTTTAATGAGAATATATTATTCCTTATTGCTTACTATATTAATACAAATTGGGCAAATCCCCATTTTTGCTCAGACAGAAGATTATTTCGAGGGTGTTTTGTATTATAAATATTACTACACCGACTCAACTAGAAATAAGTTAAGTTTTCCAATTGAGGAGGACGAAGAATATCGGGATAAGAGCCATATACTCTTTAGAGCCGTAAAGGGTGAAAGTTTAATGATGACTGGTAAAAGGGATATTTATCTTGATAGCGAAAAAAAAGAAATATATAGGATAGACCATGATGGTAAGATAATCACTAAAATTAAGAATCAAGGAATTGAAGAAATTAATCCTATTGAATATAGTAAGATAGGTGAGGCAAATCTTATAGGGTATGCATGTGAGATATACTTCATTAAGTATGTGCATAGAATGGACTATGTTAGTAGCTACATGCAAGATCAAATTGCTGATACAGTGAGTTGCACGTATTATATAGCTAAAGATATTAAAGTGTTAGCACCAGAAATTTTTGCCAAACTACAAGGAAACCATAACTCTAAGATAATTGACGGAAGATTTTCAGGGATAGCCCTAAAGATTATTAGGGAGAATTCTAAGGGCACAAGGACAATTATAGAGGCAACAAAAGTTGAGAAAAGAAGTGTACAGCATTCTATTAAGCTACCTCTTTATACTTTGCAAAAATGAACATACTTATTTGTAATTATTTTTAGACATCTTGCTACATCTAAATAATAGATATTTTAAACAAACAGAACTAAGCGATAATGGCGCAGCCGCTGTTAGAAATTTGATTAGTCTTTTGAATATCGCTGTATCTGTAAACGCGATTAAAACCATCAAGCTTCATCCTGATTATCCCAACCTCTTATCGATCTCCTATTTTCTTTCAAATTGGAATGTTGAAAATCTATCAGTTAAGATTGCTTCGCTCCAAATTAAAGAAATCCCATTTCCTGCAATTGCCCACCTACATAAAAACAACGGGCATTTTGTTGTATTGCAAAAATTTGAAGATGAGCTTCTTCAATATATAGATTCCGAAGTTGGCGTAATAAAGGAATCTCTTCACGAATTTGAAAAAAAATGGACTGGCGTTGTATTACTTGTTCAAGCCAATGAAAAATCTGGCGAAGAAAATTATCGACTAAAGCGTAACAAAGAGATTTTTCAAAATGCGAGTCTTATCACAGTTTATACTCTCCTAACGTTGTTATTGCTTTTGCCTATCCAATTTATTTCTTGGCCACATGCTTCAATCTATGTTTTAAAAATTATTGGAGGTCTATTGTGTTATTTCCTTTTACAAAAACAATTTGGTGGCAGCAACGCAAAAATTGACGCTTTCTGTAAGATGGGTAGTAAATCAGATTGCGACAGTGTGATTAATTCCCCTGCATCCAAGGTTTTTGGCGTTGTGCATCTTTCAGAGATTGGGACATGGTATTTTTTTGGAGGCATCATTTCAGTAGTCATAGGTGCTTTTGTTAGCGATTCAGTAGAAAGTATTTTTTTTATTTTATCGGCTTTGGCTTTCCCGTTTAATCTTTTTGCTATCTATTATCAAGGCTGGGTTATCAAGAAATGGTGCCCTCTTTGTTTGGCAGTAATGGCAGTACTCTGGTTAGAGTTTATCGCCCATTTGATAATGAGTGATAATCTTGCAATAACGTGGGATAGCCTCTTGATAACTTTTGTTGGTTTTTCGCTCCCACTTATTTTTTGGTTAAGTGTGCGTCAGCAGTTCTTGGATTCCTTCAAGTTGCCCAATATGGAACGAAATCTTAATAGGTTTCTCAAAAGCGAAAGGGTATTTCAAAAACTCTTGGAGGATCAACCTGAAATTGAAATAGGAAATTTCTCCAATGAACTTCAAGCAGGTGCTGGTGAAGCACCAATTATAGTAACAGTAGTGAGTAACCCAGTATGCGGCCCTTGTACTTATGCACATGCAGTTATTGAAGATTTACTTGAACGTTTTGAAGGGAAATTAAGAGTGGTTTTCAGATTTGCGATTAATCCATCGGATATCAAGTCTGAATCTTATGAAATGTTAAGCCATCTGATGGCTTTGCGCTTGGGTAGCTCAAACGAAAAATCTATTAAAGCTCTTTCCCATTGGTATTTAGAAAACGGAAAGCACAATTTTAGAAAATGGAAAGAAGAAAATCCGATCTCAAAAACCCAAAATCAAGATTCCATTGATTTGGCAATCATGGAGCATGCTAGGTGGTCTACTATGGCCCATATTAATGCCACACCTACTGTTTTAATTAATGGAAAGAAACTGCCAGAAGAATTTTCAGTTGCAGATTTAAAGTATCAACTCAGGAAGTTGATAGAGAAGATTAACGAACCTGAACCAATTTCCTAAACTGATAAAACACCCGCTCCAACAATCTCAAGTCCTCCGTTATAATTTCAGCCTCACCTAAATCTCAATCCCCTCTTTTGCTATGTGGGCGATAAATTCATCACCATCCGTAAATTGTTGAAATGAATAAGGGTGTGTCTCTATCAATGGATAGCGTATGTTCACTTTGGTGTATTGTTTAAGGTTGGCAAAAATATCATCTGTAAATTTCTTGGACACCAACAGCAGGTCAATGTCAGAGCCATCGTGGGCTGTCCCACGCGCATACGAGCCAAAGAGCATGACCTTATCGAAAGTCACCCCGATCGTTTTGCATTCTTGCACAAACGCATGAGCAGTATTTATAGCAGTTTGTTGAGTAACCATTGTTGTAATTGTTTGGCTTGGTCTATACGCCTTAAAAATATTTTTTAATCTCCGCCTGAGAGACTTTTTGTAGAGATAGAAAGGAAGTTTCCAAGTGATCAAAATCCTTATCAGTGGTAACGAGCCGTAGGTTTAGCAAAGAGGCAGTGGCGGCTATCCACAAATCATTCTTGCCCATGTTGCGCGGTGTTGCAAAGGAATATTTTTGATAGTCGGGATGCTTTCGTTGGCTGTAGGCATCAATGGCAATATAATTGTGGAGCAAGGCACTGCTAACATCTATTGCCCGTACTGTACTAAAAAAGTCTTCCAAAATCTCCATTTTAATATTGCCCCAATTGTTTTGAAAAGCAATTGACTGTGTCTCTGCTATGTTGATAAATGATACGTAAATAGCTGCCTCTTTTGGGTTAAGGTGCTCCAATATGAGTAATTGTGATTTCGCCCTCACAATGGCAAGAATTATATTGGTATCAAAAAGCAGGTTCATTCTACTTCGTCAGCATTTTAATTGCTTTTCGGTAATCCTCATCAGAAAGAGGCTTCCCTTTTAAACGATATAATCTCTTTGGGTCGTAGCCTGTTAGCTTCGCAAAAGCAGTGGTGCCGCCAGCTGCCAAAATTTCTTCAGCAGTATAGCTTTTAAATTTTGGAAAAAAGTAGGGCTTTTCTTTTGGTGCTGTTTTTGCTTTCACAGTGTTTATCGTGCTAATGAGTATTCAAATATCTTAAAAAATGTTTTAATAGTAAAATCACTGCACCTTCACTAACTTCCTAATCTGATAAAACACCCTCTCCAACAACCTCAAGTCCTCCGTTATAATTTCCGTCTCTCCTTGCAACTGCGGCCTAAATGAGAGTAGTTTATTATGTGTGCTATTCATGCCTTGTGGTAGGCTAATCGTCACCGTATAATTTTCCTTATCAGGCACTTCAGAGATTGACTCTATTTTTCCCTGCAACATACCAAACTGCTCAAAAGGATAATTGGATAAACGGATGTTTACCGCTTGCCCTACCTTCACTTTGCCAGAACCAAGCACAGGCAGTTCTGCTTTTGCTATTAGTTTGTTAGAGGTAGGCAACAAGGCAAACAATGGCTTTCCGCTTTCAATGTATTGGTCGTTTTCAATAAAGCCCAAGTAAGCAATGGTGCCATCTGCTGGAGCGGCAAAAAGAGAATTTTCTTTCCATGCCTTTAATCGGGCAGCCAATTCCTTGACGGAACTATTGGCGCTGGTCTGCAATTGGTTTTCTTCCTTGTTGCGGCTTATTTCCAACTCGGTTACTTGTTTCTCCAAGCCATCGGCTTGCAATTGGTTAGAGATGATAGATGCCTCCATGCCCTTGAGGCCGCGCTGCTGTAGCAGGTAGGCACTTTTGCTTTTATTGAAATCGAGTGGGGCAATTACTTTCTGCGCAAGCAAAATAGAGTCGGCTTTAAACTGTTGGTAGCTAAGTACGCCTTCCTGTTTCATCAAGCCCAATTGTTTTTGTAGGTTTTGGTTAAGGCTTTTGTAAGAAATCACCTGCTTGTTTAAGTGAGCGATCTGTTTTTCTTGCAATCTATTTTCTGTAAAGGCAGTCAAGTCTTGCAAGGATTTAACTGTGGCATTCACATAACTCTGCAAATCGCCTGCTTTTAAATTTTTGTTTAGTGCGATGAATAGATTTTTTTCATCGGTAGTTGTTTCGTAGCTATTTAGGGCTGTCTCCAAGTATGCGATATCAGCAAGAGAAGCATTCGTTTGCAAGTAAGCGATCAAATCATTTTTCTGGGCAGTCTCATTGGCTTTTTTCAAAAGAGTTATTTTGCCAGTAGTACGGCTCACTAGGTTAATCGGAGCAGGGTCGGTAGTCACCACCACCTTGGCCTTTATCACATCAGGGTATTTTACAAACCAACTAATGGAAAGCAGCACAACAAAAAGAAAAAAGATAAGCCCAATGCCCCAGCGGATCAACCCACCGGGCATTTGGGTAATGATCTCTTGCACTTCTTCGCTGCGTATTTCTAGGGCTTCTTTGGTTTGTAGTTCCATCGTGGTTTCAATATCGCAATTTTCACTAAAACATTCTCCAAAAATTGCAATTTAATTGCCAACTCAACCGTTGTTTTAGTATCATTGTACATCCAATAATTCTTAATCAACATTAAGAAATCTTAACACAAACCCATTTAATTATGAAACTGAAAATTCTCTTTGTTTTGTTGCTAGTGACTTCTTTTGGCTTTGCCCAGAAAAAAGAGAAAACCTCTTCGCCAGAGAAGCAAGTGACAGCTTCGCTCACCGCTCCAGTAAAAATGACTACCGTGGAAGGCATCACCGAGTATCGGTTGGCCAACGGATTGAAAGTATTGATGTTCCCTGATCCATCCAAGCAAACCATCACAGTGAATATCACTTATATGGTAGGCTCCAAGCACGAAAACTATGGTGAGACGGGAATGGCTCACTTGCTTGAACATCTGGTTTTTAAAGGTACGCCCAATCATCCCGACATACCAAAAGAATTGACAGAGCATGGTGCAAGGCCGAACGGTACTACTTGGGTAGACAGAACAAATTATTTCGAAACCTTCAATGCCACAGAAGAAAACTTAAAGTGGGCCATTGACCTAGAAGCCGACAGAATGGTGAACTCCTACATCGCCAAAAAAGATTTGGATAGTGAAATGACGGTGGTCCGCAATGAATTTGAAAGTGGAGAGAACAGGCCATTCGGTGTGCTGATGCAGCGCGTGATGTCCACTGCATTCTTGTGGCATAACTATGGCAAATCTACCATCGGCTCTAGGGCTGATGTAGAGAACGTGCCGATCGATAAACTTCAGGCTTTCTATAAAAAATATTATCAACCAGATAACGCTGTATTGTTGGTGGCTGGAAAGTTTGATGAAGCCAAAACATTGGATTTAATCGTTCAAAAATTTGGCCGTGTGCCAAAACCAGAAAGAGAAATTGCTAAAACCTATACACTTGACCCCGTTCAAGATGGTGAGCGCAACGTATCGTTGAAAAGAGTAGGCGATGTGCAATTGGCAATGGTTGCTTATCACATTCCCGCGGGCACTCATCCTGATTACCCAGCTATAGAAGTACTATCAACTATTCTAGGCACCGAGCCTTCTGGCACACTTTACAAAGCATTGGTAGATACTAAGAAGGCAAGTTCTTCGGGCGCGTTTTCATTTCAGTGGAAAGAGCCAGGTTTGTTATTGGCGTTTGCAGAAGTGCTAAAAGAAAAATCGTTGGAGGATGCGAAAATAGCCATGTTAAAATCGTTGGATGAAGTAGCGAACACAGCACCATCAAAAGAAGATGTGGAGCGCGCAAAGAATGAAGTGTTGAAGCAAATTGAATTAGGTTTTAAATCTTCAGAAAGAATTGGATTGGAGTTGAGTGAATTCATCGGTATGGGTGATTGGAGAATGTTGTTCATCAGTCGCGACCGCATCAAAGCAGTTACTGTATTGGATGTGAAGCGTGTGGCCAGCCAATATTTGAAACCAGATAATCGTACTGTGGGTGTATTTATTCCTACGGAAAAACCTGAGCGTTCTGAAATACCGGCCACGCCCGATGTAGATGCTATTGTAAAAGATTACAAAGGCACAGAGACTATTGCACAAGGCGAAGTGTTTGACCCCGCTCCTGCCAATATTGAAACGCGCACTGTGCGAGCTGAACTCGCGAACGGAATGAAGACGGCTATGCTCGCAAAGAAAACAAGAGGAGAATCGGTGGAGGCGAGAATCACGTTGCGCTTTGGTGATGAGGCTTCCTTGCAAAACAGAGGCACAGCAGGCGAATACGCTGCCACCATGTTGAACAAAGGAACCTCTAAGCATACGCGTCAGCAAATCAAAGATGAGTTTGATAAATTGAAGGCCAACGTCTTTATTGGAGGTGGGCCAACACAAGCATTCATCAATGTGACTACCACCAAACCTAATTTAGCAGCTACATTAAAATTGGTAGGAGAGGTATTGAAAGACCCCATTTTTCCTGCCGATGAATTAGAGAAAGCGAAATCAGAAGAGCTCGCGAATATTGAATCACAACGTAGCGAGCCACAGGCTGTTGCATTCAATCGCATACAACGCCACGTGACACCGTTCCCAAAAAGTGACCCCCGTTACATCAGCACATTTGATGAAGAAGTAGCGAGCATCAAGGCATTGACGATAGACGAAGTGAAGAAATTCTACAAAGATTTCTATGGTGCCAACAACGCCACCATGTCTTTGGTGGGCGATTTTGATGCCAATGAAGTAAAAACTATGACTACCGAAATGTTTGCCAATTGGAAAAGTGCACAACCCTACACGCGCATTGTCAACAAAGCAATACCTGTGCAAACGATCAATGAATTTGTAGAAACCCCCGACAAAGCAAATGCATTCTTTGTAGCATCATACAATTTTGATTTTAGAGATGACAATGCAGATTACCCCGCGATGGTGCTCGGCAACTTTATGCTCGGTGGCGGATTTTTAAATTCAAGGTTAGCGGTTCGTATTCGCCAAAAAGAAGGACTGAGTTATGGTGTAGGCTCGCAGTTTAATGCTGGCTCATTGGATCCTGTGGGTTCATTCTTCTCGTTTGCTATCTATGCTCCTGAGAATGTAGAGAAGTTAGAAAAAGCATTCAAAGAAGAAATCGAAAAGGTAGTGACCACAGGCTTTACTGCCGAAGAAGTGACCGCTGCTAAATCAGGTTGGTCTCAAGGGCGCACGGTGAGCCGTGCACAAGATGCAGGTTTGGCTGGCGCGTTGAATAACTATTTGTTCATTAAGCGTGATTTGAAATGGGACGAAGCCTACGAAAAGAAAGTGATGGATTTAACACCCGAGCAGATCAACGCAGCGATGAAAAAATATTTGAAAGTAGAGTCCATGAATATTATCAAAGCGGGAGATTTTGCGAAGGCAAAAGCCAAGGCTGCGGAGAATAAATAACAAAGAGAATCTTAATTGAAAACCCCTTCGTGGATAAAATCTGCGAAGGGTCTTTTTTTATCGAGTCCACAGAAAATTATTTCCTCAATAGGTTTGCCAATATGCTTTCAAAATCTTTGCTGTCTCTCATTGATAGCGTACCATCTTCACCTTTAATGCGCCATAGCGAGCTTTGGAGTTGATCTTTTAAGGGATAACAAAGCTACTATTTCTATGCAGGTAAGAGTTTGTTAGGCTACTTGTTTTGTACTGGCATCGGCCAGGGATTGAAGTGAAAATCCCTGCCTTCTAAGCAATAGCAACATGGCGGGGATTGCAGCGAAAAGCCCGGCCCTGTCCGCCTCGGCAGGGGGACGCCTAAAATAAAATTTTTCAAAACTGATGGGGACGGTGCTAACCAAAGAGAATAGGCAGAGGAAACCTTAAGGAATGATTTTTCAGCCCACTTCAGTTAAAATGTCTGTATTTGTTCTGCTTTCAAGCTTTTGTGGGCAAATCCCCACCTCTTTTTGCATAATCCACTATTCTTAGCCATATTTGCAGCCCTTTTAGAAAAAGGTTTAATAATCACATTTTATGAAACGCACCTATCAGCCTTCCAAGAAGAAAAGAGTGAACAAGCACGGTTTCCGTGAGCGCATGTCGTCTGCCAATGGTCGCAGAGTATTGGCAAATCGCAGAAAAAATGGTCGTAAGAGGCTTACCGTTTCTGACGAAGGCTCTTCTAAAACAAAATAGTATTTAGCTTTTAGGCTCATAGTCATCAGCTAGCTTGGTAGATTGAAGAAGGATTTGTTCGGAAGGCTTACTAAATCATGCCCATCCACTAATCATGTAAATCCTGATCAAGATGCCCACCTTTAAAAAGGACGAAAAGCTTTCGAGCGAAAAATGGATAAAGGAACTCTTCGCAAAGGGTTCCTCTTTTTATTTGCACCCTTTTAAGGTAATTACACTCCCGCACCCTAAGCCCGAGTGCGCCAATCAGGTCTTAATTTCCGTTCCCGCAAGAACTTTTAAGCGTGCTGTTGATCGAAATCTCGTCAAAAGAAGGGTTCGTGAAGCCTATCGCCTACATAAGCATGAACTTGTATCGAACCAGAAATGGCTGATTGCGTATATTTACACTGCCAAGGAGATTTTGCCTTCGGCATTGATTCACGAAAAACTTCCTCTCACACTCACCAGAATAGGTAAGACCAATGAAGAGAAAAATTAAAGTTGCCAGCATCTTTTTATCTATTGGGTTGGTTACGCTGTTTGCGTTTTCATCGCCAGCAGAAAAATATTTTGACATTGCGAAGAGCTTGGACATTTTCGCTACGCTGTTTAAAGAAGTAAACACCTATTATGTAGATGATGTCGATCCAAAAAAATTGGTAGAGACCGGCATTGTTGGAATGCTGGAGCAATTAGACCCCTATACAGATTACATCCCAGAGGAAAGCAAAGAAGCATTCAGCATACTAACCACGGGGCAATATGCGGGCGTTGGTGCGTTGATCGGCATCGTAAATAAAAAAACAGTTATTACCAATCCCTATTTCGGATTCCCCGCTTATCGTGCAGGGCTTAAGGTTGGTGACGAATTTATGGAAGTAGATGGCAAAGATGTGCAAGGCAAACCTACCTCAGAGGTAAGTGCCTTACTCAAAGGCAATCCCAAAACGGAAGTAGAAGTGGCGGTGAAGCGATACGGTCAAAAAGAAAATATCAAAGTGAAATTGATGCGCGAGAAAATCAAGATCACTAATATTGTTTATGAAGGATTGATAGATACTGAAATAGGTTACATACGGCTAGATGAATTTACTCCTGGCGCAGGCAAAGAAGTGATTGAGGCGGTTGAAAATTTGAAACGTATGGGCGCAAAAAAATTAGTGCTTGATCTGCGCAACAATCCGGGTGGCTCACTTTACGAGGCGGTCAATATTGTAAATGCTTTTATCCCCAAAGGAAAAGAGGTAGTCTCTACCAAAGGCAAAGTGCAAGACTGGAACAAAACCTACACCACGCTCAATAATCCCATTGATACTGAAATTCCTTTGGCAATATTAACGAGTGGTGGTAGCGCCTCGGCTGCAGAAATAGTAGCTGGTTCGTTACAAGACTATGATCGCGCAGTTCTAGTTGGGCAAAAAACGTTTGGTAAGGGCTTGGTGCAAACTACTCGCCAACTTGCCTACAACGCACAATTGAAAGTGACCACGGCAAAATATTATATTCCAAGTGGCAGATGCATTCAGGCATTGGATTATACGCATCGCAAAAGTGATGGCAGTGTAGAAAAATTTGCTGATTCCGTGAAGCGAGAATTTAAAACAACTAGCGGACGCAAAGTGTATGATGGTGCGGGGCTAGATCCAGATCTGCCGGTTAAAAATGATGAGTATAGCTCTGCCCTGGTAGAATTGGTCAACGCAGGTTATGTGTTTGAATACGCTAGCAAATATTGTGGAGAGAACTCAACACCCCCAGCATCTTTAAAAAATTTCAGGCTATCAGAGGTTGAATACAAAAAATTTACAGATTGGATTAAATCTCGACAATTCTCTTATTCAACAGAGTTAGAGAAAAAAGCGAATGAACTGATTACATCTGCCAAAAACGAGAAGTACTATGACGATTTGAAAGTGTCGCTAATTGAATTGCAAAATAAAATCAGCCAATTCCGCTCATCAGACCTTGCTAGATTGCGCCCCGAAATATCCTCCATTTTAGAAGAAGAGATCGGCTTCCACTATCAACTCATTGCAGGCCAAGTAGAAGTTTCCCTAGCGCGCGACCCTGAAATCCTAGAAGCAAAAAAAATATTGACTGATCTTTCTGCTTACAAAAAAATATTGTCTCCCAACTAAATGTCTTTGCTCTTAAGCATTGAAACATCCACGTCAATCTGTTCCGTGGCTCTCCATGAAGAGGGCTATTTAATTCAATCCATCGAAAACGAAATTCCTCAATCTGCCTCTTCACAATTGGCAGTTATGATTCATCAAGCACTTGAATCCGCAAAAAAAAAATCAAACCAAATTCAAGCAGTAGTTGTGTCCGCAGGCCCAGGTTCATACACCGGCCTACGGATAGGTGTGGCAACAGCCAAAGGAATCTGCTACGCTCTTCAAGTACCATTGATTTCAATCAATACATTAGAACTCCTAGCCTACCAATACTCCTCTATGGTAGAGCCTTCCCCCTCTCCTCCGGAGAGGGGGCTAGGAGGTGAGGTGGGTGAGGTTTTTTGCCCCATGCTAGATGCCCGCAGAATGGAAGTCTACTGCATGTTACTAGATTCAAACCTTTCAATCCTTGAACCCACCCACGCCAAAATAATTGATGAAAGCAGTTTTAAAGAGCAGCTCGACCAACGGCCAATTTATTTTTTTGGCAACGGTGCAGACAAATGCAAAGAAGCAATCAGGCATTCAAATGCACACTTCATTTCAGGCATTGTCCCATCAGCCGCTAGGTTGGGCGAACTAGCTTTTAAAAAATACAAAGCAGCCTTGTTTGAAGATGTCGCCACCTTCGAGCCATTTTATTTAAAGGATTTCCTTATTAGAAAACCAAATCCAGTTTAATTCTGTTGCGTGGAGATAATGAAAAAAGAAACCGAAATTACCCATCACTCCATTTAGATAGAAGAAAGAAGCGTTATGAATAATGAAAAGATAAATCCAATTGATACAGTCACCCCTCTCCTTTGGGTAGGAGCATAGTGCGAAGTCGACATAATTTTTTTAAAAGCGCCACATGAATGATAAAGATGTAAATCCCAATAGATACAGTCACTCCTCTCCCTCTGAGAGGAGGCAGCCAACATTAATTTTTTAAAAAGCAATTCATGAGTAATGAAGAGATAATCCCAATTGATACAGTCACCCCTCTCCCTCGGAGAGGGGACGGGGCCCTCAACCGCGTCACCAATAGCCAGCTCATCACCCTCGACTTAGAAGAATTCTATTCGCCAGGCCAGCGCACTCTTTTCGATATCAAACACTGGCTTTTTCAAGAGCAAATACTCAAAGAAAAGGACTTTCGCGAATCCGTTAAAACCCACGATTGGTTACAGTACAAAAATAAATTTGTAGCCATCACCTGCACAGCCGATGCCACCATCCCCACCTGGGCATACATGCTGCTGTCCATCTCTCTGCAGCCCCACGCAAATTTTATTTTTTTCGGCACCCTCCCCGAGTTAGAGCTTCAGCTTTTTCTCAACACACTCAACAAAATCGATTGGCAAAAATTCAAAGACGCCAAAGTCGTCATCAAAGGCTGTAGCAAAGTAGAAGTCCCAGTCGCAGTCTATGTAGAGGCCACCAACCGCCTTCGCCCCCTCGCCACCAGCATCATGTATGGCGAACCATGCAGCACCGTCCCACTCTTCAAAAGAAAACTCGTTTAATTTTTTTTTCAGGCGTCCCCTCGTGTGCCTGCCTGCGCGGGGCTGCGGCATGCACACTCGGCCGGGCTGTTCACTACAAGTCCGTCCTTCACACATCCCACGCGCTTCGGGCTTTCCGTTACCATCCCTGGCCGTTTCCAGCTCATCGTCCACCAAGACCTCGAAAGGAAAGCATCGTGCAACCTTTGCGCCCTTGCGCCTTCGTGTGCAATGTTGTGTTTGAGCTTCAGTGGAGGCTTTGGCAATAGCCCCCCGTCCCCTGTGCCCCCCCGTCCCCAATGTCCCACTTTTGATTCAAAAAAATAATTTTTTCCAACCTATTGAAGATCAGGCGTTCCTTCCTCCTCCCAAAAAACTTTTCCGCAAGCACTTGCACAATGGGTTCCAAAGGTTACCTTTGCACTCCCTTTTAGCGAAAAGGGGGATTTTGGAGCCAGAGAGGGCTTTTAAGGAATCAGGGGAAATAGTTCCCA
>JBJXEB010000032.1:0-55320 GCA_046155095.1 Cyclobacteriaceae bacterium | reverse complement strand
TTATGAACCCAACACAAATTCTTGGTCTTTCTGCTGGCGCGTTTACTACCATTGCATTTCTTCCACAAGTGCTTAAAACATGGAAGAGTCGATCGGCAAAGGATTTATCATTGGGCATGTTTTCTTTTTTCTGTGTGGGTGTAGCCATGTGGTTGGCCTACGGAATTTTAGTGAGAGATATCCCCGTAATTGCAGCGAACTTGCTCACACTGATGTTGGCATCTACGCTGTTGTTTTTTAAACTGAGATTTAAGGAATAGTTTTTGGGATTTTAGCAACACCTTGCCGAAATAGGGTCAGATTACATCTCATTTAACCTTTCTATACAGCTTCCCTTCCTTTTTATACCGAAGTTTTAGCTTAGGGATTCTTTCAAAAACATTTTTCATCAAATCATTCTTATCGATAATTACATCGGGCGCATCTTGTTGAAATGATTGATCGATCAACGTGATGTTTTCAAGATATTCAGAATG
Source organism: Cyclobacteriaceae bacterium (assembly GCA_046155095.1). Classification (GTDB taxonomy): domain Bacteria; phylum Bacteroidota; class Bacteroidia; order Cytophagales; family Cyclobacteriaceae; genus ELB16-189. The sequence goes on along the minus strand of JBJXEB010000032.1, from coordinate 54,844 downwards.
CTCAAAAACTTCCTTTGATAAGCTCCAATTCAAAAAAGAAGAAGCCATTTTGTTTTGAATATAAATGCCCAAGCTTTCATCTAAAACTAAAACACGTTTCTCTTTTATCGTAGATTGATAAGTTGATTCTACAGGAAAAAGAGCCAGGTAGTCAATTGCCTTTAATCTTTCTGTCCTTGCTGCCCAACCCATTGTAACAAGCCCAATAATTAAAATCCAAAGCATGGCCTCAGCAATTCGCTTTCTGCGGATGAGCAACAGATAATGGCTAATGAAATACGCCAACGGTGGAATGAATGTATAAAAACTATGAGGTGTTCGCTCTCGTGTAATCACTACTTCTACCAAGGCAATAATCAACCACAAAAACATTACTTGCAAAAGCTGTGATTGGTACTTGGTAAAATGCGCCTCACGGTTGAGCATGAACAGCGAAAAGAAAAAATAAACGATCGGCACACTTCCCAAAATCAATATCGATTTTAATCCAACTAATGTTAAGGTTGACAAAGTAAGATTAGGTGCATAAAAATGTTGGAATAGAAATTCGTGATTATCCCAAAAGAAATAAAAAGTAATCAATAACGCATGCGGCAAGACAAAGCCAAAAATTAGCAACATTGCCTTGCGAAATGTAAATCGGGTGAAAAGGAAAAGAAGGATAAGTGTACCAATTAAAAAAACAAAATAACTTAAAACAAAAAGGGAAGCGATGCCTAAGTACACGCCCATATTCAAAACAATCTCATCGCGTTGTACTTTAAATTCAATTTCTTTGAAGAGATTATTAAGAGCAAACAGCAAAACCGTTGAGGCCAACAATTCAGGCGAGAGCGAAAGCATATCAAAAGAAAAGAGAGCAAGCAAACCAAAAATCAAGGCAGGCAAATATGTATTCTCATTGTAGGCCTTATTGTTGATAAGCAGAATGGCAAAAAAAGAAGCCTGAAAAAAAATAAAAAGCAGCGCAATGATGTGGCGGCCAGTAAGTGATCTGCTAAAGCTGGCCTCTACCCACTTGGCAAACCAAGCGGCAAAAGGCGCGGTGTCATCCACCAAATGAATGTAAAGCGATTTGCCGTCATTGAGAGCCTCGCCCAGCACCATACTCTTCAACTCTTGTAGGGTGACTGCCACAGGATGGATCAACAGCGGCAACGCAATCACAATCAAAATAAGCAGTACGCCCAAGAGGCGGTAAGGGTCATTGAAACGGAAGAAACGAAGCACGTGGGTTTTTTAACGGTGCAAATATAATAAACCGCAGAGGACACAGAGAACCACAGAGAATGCACAGGACTTTTAAATGATCACTCTGTGGCCCTCTGTGTGCTCTGTGGTTGAATAATGCATTCCATCCCAGACTTTCGTACTTTTACCACATGAGCGGTACCGTACGACAACAGAAATACAGCAAGCTGATTTTGAAAGAACTCAGCGACATTTTCCTGAAACAAAAATTCAACATCCTTGACAATGCGTTTGTAACCATTGCCGCTGTGAAAATGAGCCCTGACTTAAGCGTGGCCACCGTTTACATCAGCATGACCTTGGCAAAGGACAAGAATGCGGTGTTGGCCAAAATCAATTTAAAGAAAAGCGAAATACGAAAAGCATTGGGAGACAAAATCCGCAACCAAGCACGGATCGTTCCACATTTGAATTTCTTTATTGATGAAATTGAAGAAGGCGCCCAACGTATTGAAGATATTATTAAGAACTTGAATATACCGAAAGAAGAAAGTTGACAATTGAAAAATAGGCAGTTCACAACATGTAAGTTTAATTTACTCTAGAGCTTTGTCAATTGCTTTTTGTCAACTGTCAAATAACCGACCAGCAACCACTTGAATCTCCCACTCTTCATAGCCAAGCGTTACTTTCTCTCTAAACGAAAGAAGAATTTCATTAATATGATTTCTATTCTTTCGATGATAGGTGTAGCTTTTTCAACAGCCGCTCTCATCATTGTGCTTTCTGTATTTAATGGGTTGGAAGATTTACTTCGTTCCCTCAATACCTCCTTTGATCCTGAAATAAAAATTGAAGTAGTGAAAGGGAAATCTTTTGAAGTGGATGAAAGTTTAAAAAAAAAGATCAAAACCATTCAAGGTGTAGAAATTGTAACAGAGGTGATTGAAGACTATGCCTATGTGCGCTACCGTGATGCAGATATGGTGGTCACCATAAAAGGGGTAAGTGATAATTTTTTAGATCAAAAGAGATTGGATGGTCACATCGTGGAAGGCAACCTGCGTCTTCAAGAAAATGGAGTGAATTATGCCATCCTGGGGCGCGGAGTGCAATATGCTTTATCTATAGCCGTGGAGACCAATATCTATCCATTACAAGTTTTCTACATCAAAAATGTAAAAGCCTCTACCTTAGATATTTCCCAGCTCTATTCAAGAAAAGATATTCAGCCTAGTGCTGTCTTCTCTATTGAAAAAAACTATGACGAAAATTATATTTTCCTTCCCCTCTATTTTGTGCGCGATTTGCTCGATTACGGAGTCAAACGCACTTCGCTGGAAATAAAAACCGTGGCAGGATCTGATCTTAAAAAAATACAAGCGGATGTGAAGTCTTTGTTGGGATCAAATTTTAATGTGCTGACCAACGAAGAACAACACAAGGATATTTATAAACTTTTGAAGATGGAAAAACTGTTTGTGTTCTTCTCGCTCACCTTGCTGATCATTGTTGCTTCGATCAACATCTTTTTTTCATTGATGATGTTGGCTATCGACAAGAAGAAAGATATCTCCATTCTATCGGCAGTAGGAGCTAGCCCTGCGTTGATTAAAAGAATTTTCTTAAGTGAAGGCGCGCTGATTGCATTCATTGGTGCTGCACTTGGTCTTTTCTTTGGTGGCACTATTTGCTGGCTGCAAGATCATTTTGGATTGGTGGGCATGGGCATGGAAAATGCGTTGGTCACCAACTACCCAGTCAAGCTTCGCTCGATTGATTTCGTAACCACATCTTTAGTGATTATTACAGTTACGTTTTTAATTTCGTTTTATCCGGCCTCACTGGCAGCGCGCTCGTTTTCTACTCGGCAGCTTTAGCCACGACTTCATCAAAGTTCTCAGATAAGTTACATTAGAAGTTGAGTGGAACTTATTCATTGATGATGCTTTTTTAATAAAAGTATTCTCGTTCTGCGCACCAAAATATTTATGTACCCTTTCGTAAATCCACACACTTAAATTCCCCCAGCTACAATTTCAGAATCCTCAACTTTGTCTTTCCCCTTATCTTGATCTTGTTGCTTATCAAAAGTTTGGCAAGAAGGCCAACCCCAATCACTGTTCCACTCACAATCAACGTTTCTTTCTTTAGTTCGCCCGTGTTGATTACATCCAACGCTAAATATCCGATGCCAGCAATCAGTGAAAGTTGAGCTATTTTATACCGCAGCCACCATTTTGTTTTTTCGTCTATGTAAAGGCAGGCGATTTTATTGATGTGAACTTCGTAACCTTTAAATACAATCACGCTATCTTTCAACTCTACAATCTCTCCCTTTGTCTTAGATTTATTGCCGATGATCTTAAATGAAATCACATCTCCTGCTTTGTAATAGACCGTCTTGTTTTTGTTTTTCTTTTCCAACATCAAAAGGTGTCTTTGACTGAAACAGTCGATGTAGCTAATGAATAGCGTGAGCCAAAGAGCAAAATATTTGAACATAGGCGGCTTGTAGATGATGATTCAGTCACATCAAAAGTTTGGAATTAAAGGATTGCCATCTAAAAACTGACTACAATCATTGTTTGGCAATACCAACCCCTCTATATTGCAATTTAAAATCAATCTAAATAACGAATGGCCAAAAATGTTGCCGAAATGTTGCCGGGGGAAACAGCAGTGATCGAGGGTTTTGATGATGAACAGATCGGTTTAAAACTTTTAGAGATGGGTTTATTGCCCGGCACTGCCATACGTTTCAATTTTTCCGCTCCATTCGGAGATCCCGTCTGCGTGAGCGTATCAGATGTTGATCTTTCTCTGCGCAGAGAAGAAGCCGCCACCATTTCAATACTCAATTGATGGAAGACAAGCGGATAAAAATTGCACTTACGGGGAAACCGAATTCTGGAAAGTCTTCGCTCTTCAATCACCTCACAGGGCTCAATCAAAAAATTGGAAACTTTCCTGGTGTAACAGTTGATAAGCGAATTGGCTTTTGTCAACTAGATGATAGCACGCAGGCGGAGATCATCGACTTGCCCGGCATTTATAGTTTGTATCCCAGAACATTGGATGAAAAAGTAGTAACCGAAATTTTTTCTGATAAAAAAAATAAACTCTATCCCGATAAAGTGGTGTTGATTGCCGATGCCACCAACCTGAAAAATTGTTTACTGCTGCTCACACAGTTGATGGATTTAAAAATACCAACCATCGTGGCGTTGAACATGATGGACTTGGCAGCAAAGTCGGGGTTGAGCATTGATGTAAAAAAACTTTCTGCCTCACTCGATATGCCCGTGGTGATGATCAACGCACGCAACGGCCACGGTATGTATGAGTTGAAAAATAAATTGGCAGCACCTCTAAAAGCTTCTTCCAAATCTGTTTTTCAAATAGAAGCAGAAATAAAACCTGTTGTTGCGAAAATAAAAGATCACTTCCACTTAGCCACCGATTACGAAGCGTATCATTTTCTTCAACAGACTGAGAATTTGATTTTCCTTTCACCATCAGAGCGAGACTACATCAAAGCTACTGCGAAGGAACATCAATTTTTCCCTCACAAATACCAAGGCGCGGAAACCATCATGCGCTATGGATTCATTCAAGAGTTGTTGAACAAGGCGATTGTAAAGCCATCACACAAAGATTGGAAAAGAGTTTCGCACGGCATCGATAGTGTGCTTACCCACAAAGTATTTGGTTACATCATTTTCTTTTCGGTACTATTTCTCATCTTCCAATCCATTTTTGCTTGGGCGCAGATACCCATGGATTTTATAGACACTTCATTTGCGCAGTTGAGCAATCTTCTCTCTCGCGAATTGCCCGAAGGCCCATTCTTTGAATTATTATCACAAGGCATTGTGCCAGGCATTGGCGGCATTGTCATTTTCATTCCACTGATCGCTATTTTGTTTGCCTTCATTGCCATACTAGAAGAAACGGGCTATATGGCTCGTGTAGTTTTTTTGATGGACAAGTTCATGCGGCAGTTTGGTCTCAACGGAAAAAGTGTGGTGCCGCTCATGTCGGGCATGGCCTGCGCAATTCCCGCCATCATGGCCACACGCACGATCGATAATTGGAAAGATCGATTGATCACTATTTTTGTTACACCCTTCATGAGTTGCTCGGCACGTTTGCCAGTGTTTACTATTCTGGTAGCTCTTATCATTCCTGATACAAAACTGTTTGGTTTTTTTAATTATCAAGGTTTGGTGCTAATGGGCTTGTACCTTCTCGGTTTTTTTGCCGCTATTTTCTCTGCGCTGGCGTTGAAGTTTATTATCAAAACCACCGAGCGCAGGTTTTTGATTATGGAGCTGCCCACGTATCGTATGCCCAAATGGTCTAACGTGGGCTATACTATTGTTGAAAAGACAAAGACATTTGTCTTTGAAGCGGGCAAGGTAATCTTGGCTATTTCCGTCATACTTTGGGTGTTGGCAAGCTATGGCCCATTGGATGAAATGAATTCTGCCAAGAGAATTGTAAGGGAGGAGGCGGTAGTTTTAAAACTTTCCGAAAGTGAAATCCAAAATCGAATTGCTGCTTACAAATTAGAGCATTCCTATGCCGGTCGATTAGGCAAAGCGATAGAGCCACTAATCGCCCCATTGGGGTTTGATTGGAAGATAGGCATTGCCCTTGTCACTTCATTTGCAGCACGTGAAGTTTTTGTTGGAACAATTGCAACCATCTATAGCATCGGTAGCACAGAGGATCAACCAACCATAAAGCAGCGCTTGCGGCATGAAATCAATCCTGAGACAGGTGGTCCGCGCTATACACCAGCAGTTGGTATGTCGCTCTTGGTTTTCTACACTTTCGCCATGCAGTGCATGAGTACGTTAGCTGTGGTAAAGCACGAGACCAAAGGGTGGAAGTGGCCACTCATCCAGTTGGCATACATGACGGGGCTTGCGTATGTATCAGCTCTTTTTGTTTTTCAGGTGATGTCTTGACAAACTGTTAAAGAAGACGGGTGTATTTCAAAAATGTATGGTATAAATCCTTCGGAAACTTTTGAACCATAGAAACATTAGGCACATAGACTTTCACATAGCTATAAAACCTTTCTATGTGTGTGTTTTCTATGTTTCTATCTGGCTATGTGGTTCAAAACATTGGTTTGTATTTTTGAAATGCACCCAAGAAGACTCACCATCTGATAATTATTTTTTATACCTTTACAATTCATTGAAACGCCTCCTCTCCATATCGCTCCTCGCCCTGTACCTCAATTCGTTCACCGAAGTGCATGAAATATTGCGCTTGCCTATTTTGTTCGAGCATTATGCAGAGCACAAGGAGCAAGTGAATGATATGTCGTTTGTAGAGTTTTTGGCAATGCACTACAAAACAGATGTGGCACACGATGATCACGACAATCAACTTCCCTTTAAAGTACCCGGCCATTCTTTTGCTGTACAAGCCTTTGCATTGCCAATTCAAAAAATAATTGTTTTCGAAACTACTCCTCTTGCAACAGTGAGTCATTCTTTTCAATACACTGAGGTTTCTTTCTCCTCTCACCTCGAAGCAATTTTTCAGCCTCCCCGACACACTTAAGTTTTCGCACTGATGCCTATCAGTTTTAACAACTTTTGAAAAGTTTTAACTTTTGAAAAGCTTGTTGTCTATTCATCTAAAAAACTCAAGATTGTAAACGCGTATGCTCAACAGCATCATTTCCTTTTCTATAAGGAATAAAATAATTATTGGCTTGCTCACATTGGCACTGGTCATTTGGGGAAGTTACTCACTCACGCAGTTACCCATTGATGCCGTGCCAGACATCACTAACAATCAGGTACAGGTGCTTACGGTTTCACCTTCGTTGGCCGCACCAGAGATCGAACGACTTGTCACATTTCCTGTGGAGCAAACGATGGCCACCATTCCTGGCATTGTAGAGATGCGGTCATTCTCACGCTTCGGGTTATCTGTAGTAACGATCGTCTTCACCGATCAAACCGATGTGTATTGGGCACGACAGCAAGTGAACGAGCGGTTATCGTTAGCAAAAAATTCTATTCCTCCTGGTTCGGGCAATCCAGAACTCGCTCCGCTCTCAACTGGCTTGAGTGAAATCTACCAATACATCCTTCGACCTAAAAAAGGATTTGAAGAAAAATATGATGTCATGGAGCTACGCACTATTCAAGATTGGATTGTGCGCAGGCAACTGCTAGGCACCGAGGGAGTAGCGGACGTGAGCAGTTTTGGCGGTCACGTTAAACAATATGAAATCGCACTTGATCCTGACAAACTGCGAAGCATGAACATCAGCATAAGCGAAATTTTTTGGGCACTCGAAAAAAATAATCAAAACACAGGCGGTGCCTACATTGATAAAAAACCCTACGCCTATTTCATTCGCACCGAAGGCCTTGTGGAAAACCTCCAAGATATTGAGAAAATTGTAATCAAAAATACAGCTAGCGGCTTGCCTTTACTAATCCGAGATGTTGCCAGCGTCCGTTATGGTCATGCTATTCGTTATGGCGCGATGACCTACAACGATCAGGGAGAAGTAGTGGGTGCGCTCGTTTTAATGTTGAAAGGTGCCAACTCTTCCTTTGTGATAAGCAAAGTAAAAGAGCGCATTGAGCAAATCAAAAAGACATTGCCAGAAGGAGTGGAGATAGAACCGTACTTAGATCGCACGAAACTAGTAAACAACGCCATCAGCACCGTAACCAAAAATTTGGCAGAGGGTGCATTGATTGTAGTGTTTGTATTGGTATTGCTACTTGGCAACTTTCGCGCTGGCCTTGTAGTTGCTTCAGTGATTCCTTTAGCCATGCTGTTCGCAATCAGTCTCATGAATTTGTTTGGCGTATCAGGAAACTTGATGAGCCTCGGTGCCATCGACTTTGGGTTGATTGTAGATGGTGCAGTTATTATTGTAGAGGCCACACTGCATCATTTGGCAGCAGCGGGAGTTGCCCGCACACTTTCACAAAAAGAAATGGACGAAGAAGTACACCATGCTGCCAACACCATGATGCACTCGGCAGCATTCGGTCAAATTATTATTCTCATAGTTTACTTGCCTATTCTCACTCTCGTGGGCATCGAAGGAAAAATGTTTGCACCCATGGCGCAGACGGTGGCCTTTGCAATCATTGGTGCCCTGATACTTTCTCTCACCTATGTGCCAATGATTTCGTCTCTGTTCTTGAGTAAGAAAACGGTTCATACAAAAAATGTTTCCGATCGCATCATTCAATTTTTTCATCGCGTGTATGAACCTGTCATTCATTTCGCTTTGAAAAAGAGAGTAGCTGTGGTAAGTGCTTCTATTATTTTTCTTGCAACCAGCTTACTTTTATTCATGCAATTAGGCGGAGAATTTATCCCCACGCTGGATGAAGGAGATTTTGCCGTGGAAACGCGATTACTAACAGGCAGTTCGCTTTCGCAAATGGTGGAGACCACCCAAAAAAGTTCGCGCATCCTACTCAACAATTTCCCCGAAGTAAAACAAGTGATTGGCAAAATCGGCACGTCTGAAATTCCTACTGACCCCATGCCTATTGAAGCGGCTGATTTGATTATTGTATTGAAAGATAAAAGTGAATGGACGAGTGCAGATTCGCGCGATGAGCTGGCGGATAAAATGTCAAAAAAATTAGAAGAAGAAATGCCAGGCGTGTTGTACGGTTTTCAACAACCCATTCAAATGCGCTTCAACGAATTGATGACTGGCGCACGGCAAGATGTGGTGATAAAAATTTATGGCGAAGATTTAGCGTTGCTTGCATCGTATGCCGAGGAGATCGGAAAAATTGCCAAGCGTGTAGAGGGCGCACAAGATATTTACATCGAACCCATTGGAGGCTTGCCTCAATATGTAGTAAAATTTGATCGCAACAAATTAGCGCAGTTTGGTTTGAGCATAGATGAAGTGAATCGTGTGCTGCGTAGTGGCTTTGCAGGCGATGCCGCGGGTTGGGTCTATGAAAAAGAAAGGCGTTTCGATTTAGTCATTCGACTAGATGAAAAAAAGCGACAAGGCATCGAAGACATCAAAGGGCTTTATGTGACCACTTCCACAGGAAAACAAATTCCCCTTGAACAATTGGCTACGATTGAACTTAACTCAGGTGTGAATCAAATTCAGCGTGACGATGCCAAGCGCAGGATTGCCGTGGGTTTTAATATTCGTGGCCGCGATGTGCAGACGATTGTGAAAGAGATGAACACAAAAATTAATTCACAATTAAAATTAGAGCCTGGCTACTTTATCAAGTACGGAGGCTCATTCAAAAACTTAGAAGAAGCCAAACAACGATTGATGGTAGCCGTACCTGTCGCGCTGGCTCTAATCTTCCTACTGCTCTATTTTACATTTCATTCTTTCAAGCAAGGGCTTTTGATTTTCACGGCCATTCCACTTTCTGCCATTGGGGGAATCATTGCCTTGTGGCTGCGCGGTATGCCATTCAGTATTTCGGCAGGCGTTGGCTTCATTGCGTTGTTTGGTGTGGCCGTGCTAAATGGTATTGTGTTAATAGCCGAATTCAACCGATTAAAAAAAGAAGGCGGCTTATCCGTTTACGATATTGTTTTGAAGGGAACAGAAACGCGACTCCGCCCCGTGTTGATGACCGCATTGGTTGCCTCACTCGGCTTTTTGCCCATGGCATTGTCGCAAGGCTCAGGTGCAGAAGTGCAGCGGCCATTAGCGACAGTTGTCATTGGAGGATTGATCACCGCTACTTTGTTAACACTGGTCGTTCTTCCCGTGCTGTATACTTACTTCGAAAGAGAAATTCAAACAGATTGAAATATGAAATTCAAGAGTGAGATTTTAAAATTCAAAATACTTGGCGGCCTGGCGAGGCGCCACCGGGCTATCCGTTCCAAGCCACGCGAGACGCTTGGCTTTCCACTTCTATCCCTGGCCGAAGCTCGATCAAAGTTTAGAGCTTTGTTAATTATCAATTGCTCTTCCCTATTCTCCTTCGATGAGATTCTTGCGGCAGAGCCGCCAAATATTTGTAGTGATGCTAACAGAGGCAGCACAAGGTGCAGCGCACCGAAATATTTCTATTTCATTCACACAATAAATATTACGGTGCTACGCACCTACATCCAACGAATCTATTCGTCCCTACAAATATTTAGCGGCTCTGCCGCTTGTGCTCCTGAAATACATTTGAATAAATGTGACAAGTCATTCAGCGCAAAATATAAAGTGAACATTTTGTCAATTGCTTCCGATAGCTTTCGGAAATTGTTGACTATAAGCCGCTCCCGTTTCATCAACTCTCAGTCACTGCCTACTGCCTACTGCCTATTGCCAACTTTTCTTTTCTGTCTTCTCTTTGCATTCACAACAAACGCTCAAAGACTCACGCAAGACCAAGCCGTACAAACCGCATTAAAAAGCAATCAGTTAATCAAATCTGCCGAATATCAAATCGATTATTACAAGCAATTAAAAAAAACGGGCACAGACATTGGAAAACTTTCTGCCACGTGGATGCACGGACAGTACAACTCCATTTTACAAGATAATAACGTGACATTAACACAGTCTATTCCATTCCCAACTACATTGAGAAACCAAGTGCTGCTGGGGCGAGAGCAAATAGTAGGCGGCCAAAAAAATCTGATCGCTCTACAAAATGAATTGACCTTTCAAGTGAAATCCACTTATGAACAAATGCTTTATCAAGAGGAGCTGAAAACTTTGCTCTTATCACAAGATAGTTTGTACAACGATTTTGTCCGCGCCTCCACGCTACGATTTAAAACAGGCGAAAGTAATTTATTGGAAAAGACAACCGCAGAAACACAATCTATGGAAGTGAAGAACCAACTGCGGCTAAACGAAGCTGACATTCAAATTTCAGCTACTCGTTTACAGGCCTTGCTTAAAAGCGATTTGCCTGTTTACAATTCTGAGCAATTACAAAAGCGTCCGTTGCCATCTTCCGTTGATACCACATCATTGAAAAGCAATCCACAACTAGATTTTTTAAAACAACAAATAGTGATCAGTCAACAAACAAAACGAGTAGAACGCAGTCGCATAATGCCCGACTTGATGGTTGGTTATTTTGTTCAAAGTCTCACAGGGGTGCAAAACATTGATGGACAAGATCAATTTTTCCCAAGTAGCAAAGCCTTTCAAGGTTTTCAGTTAGGGCTTGCTATTCCTGTTTGGATTGCTCCGCATTTAGCGCGAGCAAAAGCGGCATCCTTTCAAGAGCAAGCAACACAAAAAAGCACCGAGCATTTTGAAACAATGTTAAAAGGTGACTATGCACAAGCCTTGCGAGAGTTGGATAAAAATTTAGCCAGTCTCAATTACTATGAGAGCAGCGCCTTGAAAAATGCTGATTTGATTATCGCGCAATCGCGCAAAGCGTACAAAGGTGGAGAGATTGGCTACTTGGAATATCTGCAAGCATTAAAAACGGCCTTGTCAATAAAAAACAATTATGTGCAATCGCTCACACAATACAATCAGTCTATTATTAAACTTGAATTCCTGCTAGGAAAATTTTAATTGAATGAAAATGAATCTTATCCGTAATTGCTACAAAGGCGCGAGGACACAAAGAATCTACGCCCTTTTTATTTCTTTCATCTTATTTGCCTGCTCAAGCAACTCAGAGAAAAGTAAAGATAATCCCACTGCAAGCACTGAAAATACAAAATCAAACGAAGTCGCTTTAAGTGAAAAGCAATTCAATTCATTGGGTATTGAATTAGGCGGACCGCAGATGCGCAGCATCAGCGAATCCGTAAAAGCTAATGGAATGCTGGATGTGCCTCCTCAAAACTTGGTAACCATTTCTGCACCGCTCGGTGGCTTTGTAAAAAACACTGAGTTATTACAAGGCATGAAAGTAAAAAAAGGCCAAACAGTGGTAGTGATGGAGCACCCCGATTATATTCAGTTACAAGAAGATTACCTGACCACTAAAAATCAATTGGAATTTTTAGAATTAGAATACCAACGACAGGAAGAACTTGCAAAAGAAAATGTGAACGCTGCCAAAGCCTTGCAGCAAGCGAAGTCAAATTACTTTGGGGCAAAAGCAAAAGTGCAAGGATTGAAAGCGAAGCTGAGACTAATTAATATCAATCCACAAGACATAGAAGCAGGTGAAATTAAAAACACGATTTCTATCCCATCGCCCATCGCTGGCTTTGTTACACAAGTCAATGTGAATATTGGTATGCACGTAAACGCAACCGAAGTGATGTTTAGAATTGTAGATACGGAACACTTACATGCCGAGGCTCAAGTATTTGAAAAGGATATTACCCAACTTAAAATCGGTCAGCTAGTGCGTGTGTATTTAGCCAACGAAGATAAAGAGCGGCTGGCAAAAGTATTTCTAATTGGCAAAGAAATATCTCCTGAGCGAACCGTGCGTGTGCATTGCCATTTGGAAGAGGAAGACATTACGTTGATACCCGGTCTGTATTTCAAAGCATTGATAGAAACCGACCCACTTCAGGTAGCAACATTGCCTACTGAAGCGATTGTTGATTTTGATAATAAACAATTTGTTTTTGTAGAATATGAAGTAGGAAAGCGCAAGTACGAAATGGTGGAAGTACAAGCAGGAGAATCAGAAAACGGTTTTAGAGCAGTAGATTTACCAGCTTCCATTGAGGCCAAAAAAATTGTGTTAAAGGGAACTTATGCTCTATTGGGAGTTTTGAAAAATACAGAAGAGTAACGGACAAATCTTAATGCTCAAGCCCTAAGTCTTCCAATGCCCCAGTCCTACTTACTTAGAATATATTTCCTTCCCCCTATCATCCCACTCTTTCCTCACGTATGGCTTGATGTCCTTCTCAAAAGGTTCCTTAGGATAAGTGATGATGCGCTTACGTTTGCCATTGGGATAATTTTCTATCCAATCATTTACTTTTTCGTTGAAGCGATATTCGCCACGCACAGCCACTTGCCCGTTTTCATGTAACAAATAATAATATCCCTCTTTCTCACCATACTCAACGGGTGTTATCTCCTTTAGCTTTTTCCGCTCGGCAGGGTCATAGTAGGTGATCCGTGATTCTTTTGGCCAGCCCTTATAATATTTTTCTTTATCTTCTAGCAGGTCTTGTTTGTTATGTCGCATCCAGCGACCGTGTTTTGTGCCTTTGTAATAAATGCCTTCTTCTACGATGGTATTACTAAGCAACCTTTTGTATGGGCCGTGTAATAGTACTCCTTTCTTCGGGTCAAATTTTTCGCTGTGCCTGATCTCTCGCCTCGTAAAATCATACCAATAAATATCCCGGGCAAAGGTATTGGGCACGTCAGGTTTTTTCAGTTTGTAAAACAGTTCAAGTGTTACATTGTTGCCGAAACCTTTTCGGGTAAATCCTTTTTTTGTTTTGATGCCGTAGAAGACCCTCCGCTTCGGTTTCTTCTTTTTAGTTACGATGGGTTCTTCTTCTTTTTCTAATTCAAGAAGGGTAAAGGGCCTATCGGTATCGAAAGTAAATTGCCCTTCTTGTATTTTGGGTTCTGGGGCTTGTGCCCATAGCAAACCTGGAGAAAGTAGTAGAACAAAGAAGAAACTCTTTTTCATAGTAGGCATTGCCCTTTTTAAATTTTTTGCAGCTTGGCTAGACACCACTGGGCTATCCGTTCCAAGTCCGCCCAGCACACAGCCAACGCACTTCGGGCTTGGAATTTATCCCCTTTTTTAGCGGGACTGCTATCCCTAGCTGAGTCAGCCTGAAATAACTGCCACCCAAAACGAAATTTAAGGAAAAATATTTTCAGTTGTCAGAAACTTTGTTTTACTTTAATCGTTGATATATCAATTAATACCCCATGCCAATAGACGAAAAACTGGAAGATGTCTTGTATTACCTCATCGACAAGACCAATAAGGTTGCGCGAAGGTATTCGCAAGAGACGTTTGTAAAGTCGGGTTATGACATTACCGTAGATCAGTGGCTGGTGCTGAAGAAAATATGGGACAGCGAGCAAATCAATCAAGCTGAATTGGCCGCTGCGCTTTTCAAAGATACAGCATCCATCACGCGTATCCTTCAAATATTGGTAAGAAAGAAATTGGTTAAAAAAGATTTTAAAGCCGGTGACCGTAGGCATTTCTTACTAAGCCTCACCGCCAAAGGCGAACAATTTTACAAGCAAGTATTAAGCTTGGTAAAAACGATGCGTATGCAAGGCGTAAGTGATTTCTCCGATTCTGAAAAAGAACAGATCAAAAAGCTACTTACAAAAATGATCAAAAACCTAGAAGGTTAAAAAAATTTACCAATATGATTGATATATCAATTAATAAACTACTTTGCATGGCAATACTTATCTCAGAAAGCTTTTCTATTGAAGCTCAAAAAGCAGATTTCAATTCGACTACCATCAATGGTATGACATTTCATTGGCGGTTTCATAAAGAGCATTTGCAGTGCCGTGTCACGGCCCCGACTAAGGGCTGGGTGGCAATCGGGTTCAATACCAAAGATGAATTAAGCAGCACGAACCTAATCATGGGCTCGGTAGAACAAGATTACGTAACGATCGATGATCGCTTCGTTGTAAAGCCGGGAGACCACAAAAGCATTACCGAATTAGGCGGTTCGGAGGCTATTGTTCAAAGAACAGGTGTAGAAGAAAACGGCAAAACTTCTATTTCATTCTCCATTCCACTTTCTGTAAACGATAAGTTTCATCACAACTTAGTAGAGGGCAAGGAATACTATGTGCTAATGGCCTTTAGCCAAGAAGATGACTTTCAACATCACTCAATCATGCGAACAACAATCAAAATCAGATTATAAACTAAAAAACAAAACCAATGAAAAATCAATTAGCAACCTTAATTTTAATTATGATAACAAGTGCAACAACTATTGCCCAAACCGACAAGATCTTAATTGAGCAAACCGTAAATCAATTTGCCCAAGCAGGCGATCAACGCGATGTAGCCCAACTCAAAAATTTGCTCCACGATGATTTCCGCATTGCGATGAACAGATTGTTTGGAAGTGAGAAGGTGGATTTTCTAACTAAGCCAGCCTACATCAAAATGATGGAAGATGGAAAACTGGGTGGCGATAGTCGCACCGTTAAAATTCTATCTGTTGATATTACCGAGAATAATGCTGCAGTGAAAGTATCCTTAAAAGGCAAAGCTTTGACATTTCAATCGTACTATCATTTAGTAAAAAATGTGACTGGCCAATGGCAGTTGATAAATGACTTGCCCTTTGCAAGTAAAAACTAGACTAAAAAGACAAAGGCGCTCATCAAGCGCCTTTGTTTAGATTTTAAGTCGAGGATCGAAAACAATTAACCAATCAACTCCACACTTCTCTTGATAAACGCTGTCAAATCTGCACCCGTTAACATGCTTTGAGAAAGCAAGCCTAGATCATAAGCTTGCTTAGCAAGTTTCGTTTTTTGCTCTTCGTTTTCGGCTTTCAATATGCGTTGCATAATGGGGTGATTGCCGTTCACTGCTACATTATAATTATCAGGCATGTTGCCCATAAAACTCATTCCTCCACCACCTCCAGTTTTGGCCATGTCTTTCATCCTACGCATCCACTCGCTCATAGTGATGGTTATAGGAAGATCATCAGGAGAAAGTGATTCAACAGCTAAACTCATGGCTTTGTTATTGATCGCTTTTTCAAAAATACCTTTTACGGCCTCTTCTTCCTCTTTACTCAACACGCTCGCAATGGCCTCCGTTTTTACAATCAACTTGTCGATGATATCACTATCTACTCGCTTCAATTGCGTCTTCTCTAGCTTCTGTTCAAGGTTACCGATGTAGTGGCTATCCAAAACCCCATCCATCATAATCACATCGTATGACTTTCCTTTGGCAGTTTGAATAAAAGCATCTTGTTTTGCTTTGTCAGTGGTGTAGAGATAAATCACTTGGCCTTCTTTATCCGTTTGATTTGTCTTTACTTTTTCGGCATATTCATTTAACGAGAAATATTGGCCATCTACATTTTTTAACAATGAGAACTCTTTTGCTTTCTCATAAAATTTCTCATCGCTGATATTTCCATAACGAACAAACACGCTGATATCGTCCCACTTCTTTTCAAATTCCTTGCGGTCTTTGATGAACATATCCACCAACTTATCAGCAACCTTTTTGGTGATGTGTGAGCTGATCTTTTTTACGTTGGCATCGGTTTGCAAATAGCTCCGCGATACGTTGAGCGGAATATCAGGAGAATCCAATACGCCATGAAGCAACATCAAGAAATCAGGTACTAAGTCTTTCACCTCATCGGTAATAAACACTTGACGTGAATACAATTGGATTTTGTTGCGCTGGATTTCAAAATCATTTTTGATTTTAGGGAAGTAAAGAACTCCCGTGAGGTTGAATGGATAATCCACATTCAAATGAATCCAAAAAAGAGGATCTTCAGAGAAGGGGTACAGCTCTTTGTAAAACTTTAAGTAGTCCTCATCTTTTAACTCTACTGGTGCTTTTGCCCAAATAGGAGAGGTGTTGTTAATGATGCGGTCGGTAGTTACCGTTTTGTATTTTGGCTTGTTGTCTTTGTCAACGCCATCTTCCACGCTATCGTCCTTCGTTCCAAACTTTATTTCAACAGGTAAAAACTTGCAGTACTTTTCTAAAATGCCTTTCAACCTAAACTCATCCAAAAATTCTTCTGAGTCTTTGTTGATGTGGAGGATCACGTCTGTGCCGCGTATTTCTTTTTTATCGGAAGTCAATTCGAACTCGGTAGAACCGTCACACTCCCAACGTGCGCCTTCTGTTCCATCCTTAAAGGATTTTGAGATCACTTCCACTTTTTCGGCAACCATGAAGGACGAATAAAAGCCCAATCCAAATTTTCCGATGATGTCTTTTGCATCGCCTTTGTCTTTGAATTTCTCAACAAACTCTGCTGCACCCGAAAAAGCAATTTGATTGATGTATTTTTTTATTTCTTCACCGGTCATGCCCAGCCCCTTGTCACTCACAGTGATGGTGTTTTTCTTTTTATCAAAGCTCACCTCGATTTTTAAATCACCCAACTCGCCATTGAACTCGCCAAGTGCAGCCAACTTCTTTAGTTTTTGGGTCGCGTCTACAGCATTGCTCACCAACTCACGCAAAAAGATTTCGTGATCTGAGTAGAGGAATTTTTTAATGATCGGGAATATGTTCTCGGTATGGATGGAGATCGTGCCTTTTTCTTGCATAGTAATTTCGGTTTTTAATAGTTATCAGGCTTTTCAAATATTATTCCAGCCTATGAAAATGACAGAGTGGCAGAAAAAAAGCCGCCCAGGCTAGATCCGAGCGGCTCTCACATTTACTTTTCAATGAAAATCAATCCCCCGCCAGCACAGGCGTACTTTTCTCTTGAGCTAATTCAATCTCTTCACCGTCCTTGTTCAAGAATTTATATTCGGTAATGGCCAACGATGAATCTTTGATCAACTCAACGTTCTTTTTGTATTTGAAAAACCACCGCATACGTTTAGAGATGATCCCCTTTGTATAATAAGCATACAAGAAAGGATGTAGCGCAAGTGTAAGCTTTGTTTCATTTTGCTTTTCGAACAAATGACTTACGTGTCCTTCAATTTTATCGGTTACTAAAATGGACGCTTCAATTTTTCCACTTCCATTACAAGTAGGACAAACTTCTTTGGTGGCGATGTTCATCTGTGGGCGCACGCGCTCACGAGTAATTTGCATCAACCCAAATTTGGATAAAGGCAAGATGGTATGCTTCGCCTTGTCGGCTTCCATCTCTTCCTTCACGGTATTATAGATCAGCTTCTTATTATCTAAGCCGCGCATGTCAATGAAGTCCACCACGATAATGCCTCCCATATCGCGCAAGCGGAATTGACGAGCTACTTCTTTGGCTGCCTCAATGTTTACAGATAATGCGGTAGTCTCTTGGCTCTCTTCACGATTAGATTTATTGCCGCTGTTCACGTCAATCACGTGCAACGCTTCGGTGTGCTCAATGATCAAATAACCACCACCTCGTAAGCTTACGGTCTGCCCAAAAGCAGATTTGATTTGCTTCTCTACACCAAAGTGTTCAAATATTTTTGCCTTGCCTGTGTAGAGCTTTACTATTTTCTCTTTGTCTGGCGCGATGTTGTGGATGAAGGCTTTTACTTCATCGTAAATCTTCTTGTCGTCAACCATTACGTTGTCAAACGATTCGTTCAACACATCACGGAGGATAGAAGAAGTTTTGTTTAGTTCACCAATGACTTTATCACGCGGGTTGGCGTCCATCATGCGGGCAACGCCATCGTCCCACATTTTCACCAAGCTCTTCATGTCTTTGTCGAGCTCGGCCACTTCTTTGCCTTCGGCCACGGTGCGAATGATCACACCAAAGTTCTCTGGCTTGATAGATTGGATGAGGCGTTGCAGACGCTTGCGCTCATCGTTACTTGAAATCCGTTTGGAAATGCTCACCCCGGATGAAAAGGGTACCATAACCAGGTATCGCCCGGCTAAGGAAATCTCGCACGAAAGTCGCGGGCCTTTGGTAGAGATTGGCTCTTTTACCACTTGCACCGGTATCAACTGAATCTTGGAAAGTTGCTGGCCTATTTTGCCATGCTTGTCAATGTCTTTCTCAAGTTGAAATTTATCCAGTTTTCCTCCGGTGATCTTCTTGGTGCGAACCAGCTTGGTGAACTTTAGCAGCGAAGCAAACTGTGCTCCCAGATCTAGGTAATGAAGAAAGGCGTCTTTCTCATACCCAATATCAATGAAGGCTGCGTTCAGCCCCGGCACAATTTTTTTTACGGTGCCGAGATAAATATCACCAACTACAAACTTGCTTCCATCCTGTTCTTCGTGAAATTCGGCAAGCTGCTTGTCCTTAAGAAGGGCTATGCGACATCCGTCCTGAGTAGCACTAATAATTAGTTCATTACTCAAAACTTAAAAAATTGGATGTTTTACAATAGGATTAGTTCTTTGGATCGGTATTCGTTGGGACGCATCATGATGCGTCCCAACGAATACCAATGGGGTATGGACGGATAATTATCCGTCCTCACCACCATTATTTTTTCTTATGACGGTTTTTTCTCAAACGCTTCTTGCGCTTGTGGGTGGCCATTTTGTGTTTCTTTCTTTTTTTACCACTTGGCATAATGCTTTTTTGGTTTGGCCCCCGACATGTCGGGGCGGGTTTAACAATTCATTTATTTTAAATCTTTCAGATAAGAATCTACCGTGGCTTGCACGGCAGGGTCGTTATCCAACTTCTTTACTTTTTCAAATTGCTGGCGGGCTTTCTCTTTGTTGCCTTTGTTCATGTAGGCCACGCCCAGCAATAGTTGTCCTTGAATGTGGTTGGGGTTTACCTCTATCAACTCGTTCAGCCTCTCAATCGCGCGGTCAAACTGCCCCGATTGAATGGAGAGCATGCCCATGTTGAAAAGTGCGAACTCGTTCTTGGGGTCTTCGGCCAAAACCTCGCGCATCATCTGGATTCCTTTCATGGGTGAAGATGAACTCAAGTACGTCATGGCCATTTTTGTTCTGGCTTCCAAGTTTTTTGGGTTCGCCTCGATGGATTTGCCGAGCCAGAGTTGGGCTTTTTCCGCCATCGCCTTCTGCTTTTCGGGCTGAAGGGCGAAGGTGTAAGCCTCGTAATAGCTGTTGCCAGCCTTCAAGTAACTTTCTGTTGTTTTAAAGAACGTTGCTGCTTGCTCACCAAACCATGCCGCGCTGTCAAACTGACCCGCTTGCGTGTAGAGGCTTCGCAAAGAGTCGGCAAAGATAGCATTTTTTTGATTTGGCGAACCTGTTAAGTATTGGGCTCTCAATGTTTTGATAGAACTTGTTAAAGCAACGGGTATCTCACTGTGGCCCTTGGCGGGGCTGGATCCTTGCTTGGCAGAGTCTGCCGACTTCAATTGGCTTTCATTTTCTACCACCGCCTTTGGCAATAAGAAGATGAGCCAGATGACAATGGCGCAGGCAACGAGTAGGATGATTCGGGTCTTTAACATTGGCGAACTTAATAGTTAAATGTTATTGGTTAATAGGTGGTCAACTATTTTCAGATAACATTTAACGAATAACTGGAAATCAATTATTTCTCCGCCATCTGTTTTACCTTGTCGCTGTTCTTGATCTTGTTCACAAAAATCTTGGCGGGCTTAAAACTGGGGATGTAGTGTTCGTCAATCACAATGGCTGTATTGCGCGAGATGTTGCGGGCGATTTTTTTCTTTCTTTTTTTGTTGATGAAGCTGCCGAAGCCGCGCACATAGATATTGTGACCAGCGGCCATATTGCCTTTTACTATATTAAAGAATGCTTCCACAGAGGCAGAAACATCGGCTTTATCGATACCTGTTTTGTCTGCGATTTGGTTGATGATGTCAGCTTTAGTCACGGGTGATGGGGTTTAGAGTCGTTGATTTCGGGAGGGCAAATTTAGAAGCAGTTGTTTCAATTCCAAAATTAATTTACTGACAATCAACAAAGTGAGGGGCGGAAGTGCGCTAGCAAGCCGATTCATTCGATAGATGAATGCCATTTCTTGGTTTACTTTGCACAAAATGAGCAATCGGGGCTTCTCAAAAAAAATAATTCAGTGGTACGAAGAAAACAAGCGCAGCCTGCCTTGGCGCGATACCACCGATCCGTATAAAATCTGGCTTTCGGAAATTATTTTGCAACAAACGCGTGTGGCGCAAGGCTTGCCCTATTACGAACGCTTTGTAAAGACTTTTCCTACCGTTTTTTCTTTGGCTAAAGCCTCACAGCAAGAAGTATTGCGATTGTGGCAAGGCCTCGGCTATTATTCACGCGCCAGAAACCTGCATGCTGGCGCAAAAATGGTTGTTGAAGATTTCGATGGAAAATTTCCTGATTCATACCAAGAGCTAAAAAAATTAAAGGGTATTGGACCTTACACTGCGGCAGCCATTGCCTCTATTGCTTTTAAAGAATCGGTGGCCGTAGTAGATGGAAATGTATTTCGGGTGCTGGCGCGAATTTTTGGAATTGAAAAAGACATTGCGAGCAATGAAGGCAAGGCTTTCTTTTTTGAAAAAGCGAATGAATTGATTCCTAAAGAGCAGCCTGATTTATTTAATCAGGCTGTGATGGAGTTTGGCGCATTGCATTGCTTGCCGCAAAACCCCAACTGTGATACGTGTGTTTTCGCGAAAGAATGTGTGGCCAATCAACACGATTTGCAAAAAGTGTTACCCGTAAAAGCTAAAAAGCTAAAAGTAAGAAATCGATACTTTTATTATTTCGTCATCCGTCATCAAAACAAAATATTGATGAAGCAGCGCGAGGGTAAAGACATTTGGCAAGGATTGTATGATTTTTATTTGGTGGAGACGAAGCGAAATTCAAAAACAGAAGTACTTATCAAAGAGGATATACTATTGAAGGGGTCAACCAAAATCAGTGATAGTAAAATTTATAAGCACATTCTCTCGCACCAGAAATTAATGGTTAGGTTTGTTGAGATGGAATTGTCATCAACTAAAATTCCAGCTTCATTGGAGTTGAAATGGTTTACAGAAAAGCAAGTTGCAGCTTTGCCCAAACCGATTTTGATTGCGAAGTATTTGATTGAAGAATAACTATTTATTTTTTCTGCCTCCGCCAATTGACAATCCAATCTTTAGAGATAAGTAATTGCCATTGACAAAACCGTCATAAGAAATATTAGATACTGGCTTGTTAATTATCGATTTTGAAGAAGAGATAATATTCCACTCAACGGCAATGGTTAGTTGCCCCAAGTCAAACCCAGCGCGAGGGTAAAACCCTAAAACTGTTTCTTCCAATCGTGAGGTATATCCGTAGAAGGTATCACCACTTAATCTTGGGTGATAAAATCCAAGCCCTATTCCCGCAAATGGTCGAAATTTTTTATTAGAAAAATAATACTGGCCGTTAATTCCGTATGAGGCTACGTTTAATCCACCACCAAACAATTGGCCAATAGCTTCGAACCGAATGCTTACACTAATTCTATCTTTGATTCGATAGGATGGCTCGAAACTTATTAATAGGCTACCTTCGCTTTTTGGACTGTTTAAGTTTGGTCCTACCATACTATATCCGAATCCAAAACCCGCTCGTAGTTTTTTAAATTCTTGTGCATGGCTAACAGCAGCAAGAAAAAATAATAGTAAAGTCAATCGCAAATTGATTTTTTTAGCTAGTCTAAAAGTAAAGATGTTGGAGCAGCGGAAAAAGTTTCGTTTATAGAATCGTTACGTGCGAGCATCCGGCCAGGGATAGTAGCGGAAAGCCCGAAGTGAGGTGGATTTGCGCGTGGCCGGACTTGGAGCGGATAGCCCGGTGGCCGAATGCGTCTCGCACGGCCAGGCCGCAAAAAAACTAATCAAAAAACTGTTAATCGACCGATTCTAATCTGCAAAAGTCGAAGACGGGGATTTTTGGTAACTTTGTTGCCCCGAAAGTAAAAATAACTATATCTATATGTCAGGTGTAAACAAAGTGATCTTAGTTGGCAGGTTGGGCAAAGACCCAGAAGTAAGGAATTTAGAAAACGGTGCTACGGTGACCAGTTTTTCCATGGCCACATCAGAAACCTACAAAGACAAAACCACAGGCGAACGCAAAGAGATAACCGAGTGGCACAATGTGGTGCTCTGGCGTGGACTGGCAGAGGTTGCTGGCAAATATTTGCACAAAGGTGACCAAGTTTATATTGAAGGAAAATTGCGCACACGCAGTTGGGAGAAAGACAACGTAACCCGATACACTACCGAAATAGTTGGAGATAATATGACGCTGCTCGGAAGCAAACCTTCCGGTGGAGGAAGCACAGAGCGTGTGCAAGCACCAGCCATTTCTGCAGCCAATGATCCTGGTGAAAGAACGGCACCGAGCGCAACAGACGATCTGCCATTTTAATATTGCATCAATCCACTGACGCTTGGAAACCATGGTTACTTTAGAGGAACCTCCCAGTTTTCTTTTGGCCGATATTTTATCTGCGCCAAATTATTTCTATGTCTTTAGTTTTCTAACAATCGCAGTGTTGCTGTTTATGTCTGCGATGATCTCTGCCTCGGAGGTGGCTTTTTTTTCGTTGAAGTCGGATGACTTAGATCGCTGTCGCGAATCAGAGGATGCCAGTGAAAAAAGCATTGTTGATTTGCTGAAGAAGCCACGGCTGTTGCTCGCCACCATTTTGATCATGAACAATTTTGTGAACGTGGGCGTGGTGACCATCTCTACTTTTTTGATGTGGGAGATGGCGGGTACGCGCAAACCCACCGAGACCATTGTAGGGCTAGTAACTTTTGGGGCTACGTTTGCCATTACTTTTTTTGGCGAGATCATTCCCAAAGTATATGCCGCACGGCACAATTGGAGTTTTGCTAAACGCATGGCGAGCATTTGGAAATTTTTGGAAGGCGTGTGGAGGCCGATTTCGTTTTTGCTGTTGAGCATGAGCAGCGTGATTGAGCGCAGGATTGAAAAGAAAGGCTATAGCACCACGGTAGAAGAATTGAACCAAGCATTGGAACTGACCACTGTCAATAACAATACGACTGCGGAAGAAAAAGATATTTTAAAAGGCATTGTAAATTTTGGTACGCTAACAGTGAAGCGTGTGATGAAATCGCGTGTGGATATTTCTGCGGTGGATGTGGAGCTGAATTTCAAAGAGATGATGGAGCAGGTGACCAAATCTGGTTTTTCGCGCATCCCTATTTACAAAGAATCGATCGATCATATTCAAGGGGTTTTGTATATCAAAGACTTGCTTCCGTTCTTGGATGAAACCGAAAACTTCAAATGGCAAAAATTATTGAGGCCTGGCTTCTTTGTTCCGCAAGCAAAAAAATTAGATTCGTTGCTAAAAGATTTTCAGAGCAAGCGCGTGCACATGGCCGTAGTCGTAGATGAATATGGCGGCACGGCTGGCGTGGTTACGCTGGAAGACTTGATTGAGGAAATCATTGGCGACATCAACGATGAGTTTGACGAAGTGAATTTGAATTTTCAAAAAATTGACGACAAGAATTTTTTATTTGAAGGCAAGACATCTGTACACGATCTGTGCAAGGCATTGGATGTTGACCCGACTTTCTTTGACGATGTGAAAGGCGAAAGCGAATCGTTGGGTGGTTTGATATTGGAGCTGCATGGGTCGTTGCCCAAAGTAGGCGAGCAGGTCAAGTTTGAAAAATTCATGTTCACAATACTCACCGTTGATCAGCGGAAGATAAACAGAGTACGGGTGACGATTATGGAGGAAGTTAAAGCGGAGTAATGAATTTAAGATTTAAGATTTTAGAATTAGGATTTAGGATTGGAGGTAAACCTAACCCGACTGACCACCGCTTACCACTTACCACTTACCAACTACCACTTACCACTTACCTCTTACCAATTACCCTCTACTGCTGCCAACTTCTATCTAGCTGCACAACCAACTACCAACCCAAGCCCAAAGGCTACAACCGATTGATCTTGCCAGAAGAAAAATACATTGCGCTGCCAGATTCTCTTCCGTACAAATTTGAATATTCTACCTCGGCCAAACTATTGCGCGATACGTCTTGGATAAATGAAAGGCACTGGGTGGAGATTTATTACCCAGCCTTGAAGGCGAACATCCACATCACTTACAAAAAGATAAACAACAAAGAGGCACTGCTGAAAGAATTTTTGAACGATGCGTACAATCTCACTTCAAAACAGCAGATAAAAGCTTATGGCATTGATGAAGTGAAGGTGGTAACGCCCAAAGGCAGGACCGCTTTGATAGCAGAAATCAGTGGCGAAGTGCCGAGCCAGTTTCAGTTCACGATGACCGACTCTACAAAAAATTTTCTACGCGGTGCTCTCTATTTCAATACCAAAGTCCAAAACGATTCCCTCGCGCCTGCCATCGACTTTATGAAAAAGGAAGTGATGCATTTGATCAATACGTTGGAGTGGAAAATTGAATCACATTCAATTTCTGGGGATCAACTTTATTAAGCGAATAGTTTTTCTAGTCTAAAGAGGAAAGATTTTGCATCTGTCACACGCTTTAAATTAGCCCTAAAGCCTTTTGCTATAAGCTGATGGGAGTGGACTCATCAAATGAGTTAACGCTCCATCAAATATTTTTTTGATTTCCTGAAACTTTAATCGTAATATTACGATTAATACAATATGGGGCTTACCAAAACAGAAGAATTTACCAAAGCACAAAATGACTTAGCCGTATTGGCCAAGGCATTGGGCCATCCAGCACGGGTTGCTATTCTTCAGTTTTTGATAAAGTCGAAGGCGTGCGTGTGTGGTGATATTGTTGACGAGCTGCCATTATCGCAATCAACGGTATCGCAGCACTTGAGTGAATTGAAAAAGGCCGGGTTGATTAAGGGAGATATTGATGGGCCAAGCGTTTGTTACTGCATTGACGAAAAAGCTTGGGTGCGCGCCAAAAAAATAGTAGGTGATTTATTTGATAGCTATAAAGGCACAAATTGCTGTTAGCTATTTTTTTGTTTATATCAATCGCAATATTACGATAACTAAATAATAAATTTTATGACAACAGAAACAGGAGAACAATTGAAGCAATTGGTAAAGGAAAAGTATGGCCAGATTGCAGAACAAACCAAAACCACTAACGAAACTAGTTGTTGTGGGGCAACGGGTTGCGGCACCATCGACTACTCAATAATGTCCGATGATTATTCAAACTTAAGAGGATACGAGGCCTCGGCAGATTTAGGTTTGGGCTGTGGACTGCCTACGGAATTTGCATTAATCAAAGAAGGCGATACTGTTATCGACCTTGGTTCTGGTGCAGGCAATGATTGCTTTGTGGCGCGTTCGCTCGCTGGTGCTTCAGGGAAAGTAATTGGCATTGACTTTACTGACAAGATGATTGAAAAAGCAAAAGACAACGCTAAAAAGTTAAATTATACCAATGTAGAATTTCGCCAAGGCGATATTGAAAATATGCCAGTGGCCGGCAATGTGGCCGATGTGGTTGTGAGTAATTGTGTATTGAATTTAGTGCCTGATAAAAAGCAAGCCTTTGCCGAAACTTTTCGTGTGCTTAAGAAAGGTGGGCACTTCAGCGTATCGGATATTGTGTTGGTGGGCGATTTGCCTGGGGATCTGCAAAAGAGTGCCGAGATGTGTGCGGGTTGTGTGTCGGGGGCGATTCAGAAAATGGAATACTTGTCTATTATCAAGGAGGCGGGCTTCAACAACATTAACATTCAAAAAGAAAAACGTATTACTTTGCCCGATGAAATTTTAAAAAAATATTTATCAACCGAGGCGATGGAAGATTTTAAATCAGGAAGCACTGGTATTTTCAGTATCACCGTCTATGCTGAGAAACCAGATGCTTGCTGCGGACCAAGCTGCTGTAACTAATTTCTATTCTGTAAAAACAAAAAAATGTTGTACGCCCCGCTACAATCAATAGCTGAAAAGTTGAGCCTAGAGTTTGACCTGATCGATGAGAATCGAAAACAAGTGCTTGCGCAAATTGCAGGTTTTGTTCAGGATCGAATTGCTGCAAATCAGAAGGCGAACTTGAATTTTATTTGCACACACAATTCACGCAGAAGTCATATCTCGCAATTGTGGGCGCAAGCAGCTGCTCATTATTATTCTATCGAAAATGTGAATTGCTTTTCTGGTGGCACGGAAGCTACTGCTTTTAACCCGCGCTCGGTAAAGGCACTGCGAGAGGCAGGCTTCAAAATTGATATGACAAAAGAAGGTGGCAACCCTGTGTATGAAGTCCACTACGCAGAGAACGCAGCACCTGTTATTGCCTTCTCAAAAAAATACAATGATCAGTTCAATCCACAAAAGGATTTTGCTGCCATCATGACGTGTTCTCATGCAGATGAAAACTGCCCGTTGGTAGTGGGTGCGTCTGTGCGCATCTCTACTCCGTTTAATGACCCGAAAGAATTTGACGGTACTCCTCAAGAACCTTTCAAGTATATGGAAAGTGTTCATCTCATTGGCAGGGAAGTGCTATATGCTTTTTCAAAAGTAGAATTCAACTCTTAAATTTTTTCAATATGAAAATCATTCACTTTACAATCATTTTTTTCTTCTCTCTTGAATCCATAGCACAAAAAGATAAATCGTCATTGGGCAAACGCGACTTGAGTTCTGTGCGTGGTCATTATCAACAGTTGCAGGCTTTTAGTCCGAAGCCATCTTCGATCAATACTGAAATTGATAAACTAAAATTTGAAACAGCCCCTGCTCAAATAGAGCGTAGGCTTAGTTTGAAACCAATTTACCTTCAAGATGTAACGGTAGATGATTTCACTCTTCCAGAGATGCCTGCTAATAGTTCGGCACAAACTCGCGCTGAGCTGAATTATTTATTGGCCTTACAAAAGCAACGCACGGCAGAAGACGTTCGCTCTAGTTTATATATGGCAAATATCTACTACAACCTTCGCGTAAAGCCGAGCGATTCAACCTATGCCAGATTTAGAAGAAATCTTTTTTTCATTGGCCGCGCTACGGGCACATGGTTTCACCCAGACCATCTTCCACTCACAGCCAATTTGATAGCCAGTGTTTGGCAAGATGCCAATTATTTTATCTGGTCTTTGAAATTCAAGTATGTGCGCATTAGGCCTTGCAAACTGCACAAAGAAATCAAAAACTTGGAGGAGACTGATTGGGCCGCCTATCCGAGTGGTCATGCGGCCAATTCTTACATCAACGCCTATATTTATCAAGAGCTTGCACCACATTTCACAGATATGTTCATCAAAGATGCCTATGACATGGCTCACTCACGTGAAATTATTGGTGTACATTTTCCTAGCGATTCCGATTCGTCAAGGGTTTTTGCTAGGCAATTCGTGAACAAATTATTTCAAAACAAAAAATTCTTGATTGATTTTGAGGATGTAAAAAAGGAATGGGCAGAAAAGGCAAAAGAGAACCTTGAAAGATAAATTTTGGTCACTTGGTCGAGGCCAACTATTTTTTCTAAACCCGCTAGCCCAATCGCTCCATCCTAAATTTGATAGCTTCTATGAGATCAGGTAATACTTGTAAAAAGAGATATTATAGCACAACTCGAAGATAACAAGTTTGTATTCGTTGATCCTATCTTTCGCCTCTGGCTTCTTTCGAAGGTATAAAAATGTAAGTCTTTTGCGCATAATTTATTTATAGAAATATTTTTTCAATACCAGCCTAAAAATCATTCGATTAAATCTAAATTTGTAACCATTGTATAAGGTTATATAATTTGGTTATGGGTGAATTTCTATCATTGTCAGAGGCTTCCAAATTGATTGGTAAAAACAAAGAAACACTAAGGAGGTGGGATAGAGAAGGCAAACTCACAGCCGT
Organism: Cyclobacteriaceae bacterium; assembly: GCA_046155095.1. GTDB lineage: Bacteria > Bacteroidota > Bacteroidia > Cytophagales > Cyclobacteriaceae > ELB16-189. The sequence continues at coordinate 26,294 of JBJXEB010000032.1, read as the reverse complement.
TCGAGAGCCGATGAGCAATTATCGTGTCTACCGAAAAGACCAAGTTGAATTATTGTTTGCCGACTTTTTGGCTAAGGATGTAAAGGAGACAACTACTAATCATGTTGAGCCTAAAAGCCAATACTCGGTCTTAGAATTATTTGCTGGAGCTGGCGGACTAGCTGTTGGGTTAGAGAAGGCAGGATTGAAATGTGTTGCATTGAATGAAATAGATAAGTGGGCTTGCCAAACTTTGCGGAAAAACAGACCTAATTGGAAAGTATTAGAGGGTGACATAAGATCTTTCGATTTCGGTGAATTTAAAAACTCGGTAGATGTAGTTACGGGAGGTTTCCCTTGCCAGGCATTTAGTTATGCTGGAAAAAAATTAGGCCTGGCCGATGCAAGAGGTACTCTGTTCTATGAATTTGCCAGGGTAGTACAAGAAGTAAACCCTCCTATTTGCATCGGTGAAAACGTACGAGGCTTACTGAGCCATGAGCAGGGAAGGACCTTGAAAGGAATGATTTCTATTTTGGATGAGATCGGATATAATGTAGTTCCTGTACAAGTTCTAAGAGCGGTGGAGTTCAAAGTTCCGCAAAAAAGAGAAAGGTTAATCTTAGTTGGTATCCGAAAAGATATCAACGCTTCCTACGAATACCCTGAGCCATATAAAAAGATTTACACATTGAAGGATGCTTTAAAAAAGGGAGAATTGTTTGATAGCAATGTTCCTAAATCATTGGGAGCCAAATATCCTAAAAGCAAAGTTGAGATTTTGGATCTCATTCCACCAAAGGGATATTGGCGAGACTTGCCTATTCGCCTTCAGAAGAAATTTATGGGAGGAAGTTTTTATTTAGGGGGAGGAAAAACAGGAATAGCTAGGCGCATTGGATGGGATGAACCCTGCCTTACGCTTACATGCAGCCCCGCTCAGAAGCAAACAGAACGGTGCCATCCTGATGAAACCAGACCATTTACAGTTCGAGAATATGCGCGTGTCCAAACCTTTCCAGATGAGTGGGAGTTCTGTGGATCAATGGCTCAACAATACAAACAGATTGGAAATGCAGTGCCCGTTAACTTAGCGAAGGAAGTGGGTTATTCGATCGTAAAATTTTTGAACACCTACCACGATGAATTAAAAATGAAAAAGAGGAGATGATTTTATTTCCTCTGCTAGTTCATCACAGCCTTTTCTAAATAAATCCTTTGTGTCAAGGTTGGAAATGCTACTATGTAACGCCTTCACCAACTTGTCATAAAAATTCGGGAAGCCCGTTATTCTACGCCAAAACTCTTCCCCAATAAAGACAGGATGTGTTTTATCAATTAGCTTATAATGCATACTCAATTCTAATGCCTCTCCATAAAGGACGCCAACTATAAAATCAGTATTACTTAGTTTTGAGTTGTTCGTTTTCGCCAACCTAATTGTATCAGTAAACTTTTTTATCAACGGGTTAACATCTTCTGAATTAATGGTATTTGGCCCTGATTTTAACTGACACCATTTTTTTCTTTTGTCCTTTTGATCTACAAATTCAATGTCCATTCCAGGGATAAGGGATCCTTGCGCAATTCCGAGTTCAACAAACATCGTCTGAATTCGTGTGCCGAAGGATGTATTGATAGAAGTGCCCAAAACTCTTGGATAAAAAAGAGCTTTGGCAACTCCCTCAGGGCTATACGTATCCTCGAGCACTTTTGAAAGGTATTTTACAACAATTGGATTGATGGAATATGACTTTAGTTTAGAATGAATCTTCAAGGATGCATTGATGTGCTGCTCAAAAATATTCTTCTCAAAATACTCTACGATTTTTTTGAGAAGGGCAATCTCCTCTTGCTTTGATTTTTCAGTCATAGATTTAATTCGATCACAATTTATTGATTTAATCGATAAGTAATCTTTAGTCACACACTTATCGATACTTGGCATCGCTAATCGCAACCTCTGGTGGCGGGAAATGCGCGAAATCGAAATTCTTCGCAATACCATCCAGAACATCTAAGGGAACACCATCACCGCTCAACACTAAGTAAAACCTGCTTTGAATGCCCAGCGTAATCTGTGATTTATTATTGACTTTATCATAATGCAACCACCCAGATTGCTTTTCCAACTCATAAGCACTGTCCAGCACAAAATCAGTTTCAACATCTTCCGCATTTTTCCATTTTTGTGTAGCCTGCCGATACATCACCGAAGCATTGTTGTAGTCAAACAGCATGACCCTGATTTGTTTCTTGCCGTGCACAAATATTCGCTCAATCATAGAATAGGACAGGGTGCCAATTTTCAAAATCCGCCCTTTTGGGTCTGCCATTCTGTAGCCCTCTATTTTTTCGGGTGCTAGTTCGCTTAGTTGCTCGAGGTTTAGTATTGACGGTTGCGCCCAAAGTGGGTAAACCATTATAGTGACAAACGCTATCAAAAGAAGCTGTTTCCACGATAAGCCTTTAAAAAAAGAATGCATGTGCCCGAAATAAGCACATTTTATATTCAGAGCCGAGGATTCTTTATAAAAATCACATCGTAAATGCGGTTGATACTCGCTAAATTGCGCCCTATTTTTCGTTACCCCGTGAGCAAGTATAAAGAATCGAAGGAAGTCAACCACGCGGCCATTGCCAGCGAGGTGCTGGAGTTTTGGAAGCAGCACAAGGTTTTTGAGAAATCGGTGAGCAACCGTGAGGGCAAAGATGCCTTTACCTTTTATGAAGGACCGCCCTCTGCCAACGGCACGCCTGGCATCCACCACGTGATGGCGCGCACGGTGAAGGATATTTTCTGCCGCTATAAAACATTGCAGGGCTTTCAGGTGAAGCGCAAGGGCGGCTGGGATACGCACGGTTTGCCTGTGGAGTTGCAAGTGGAAAAAGAATTGGGTATCACCAAAGATGACATTGGGAAGAAAATCTCTATTGAAGATTATAACAAGAAGTGCCGCGAGACGGTGATGAAGTACAAAGACCAGTGGGATGACCTGACTACCAAGATGGGATACTGGGTGGATCTAAAAAACCCATACATCACTTATGAGAAGGAATACATTGAATCACTGTGGTGGATACTGAAAAAATTCTATGACAAGGGTTTGTTGTACAAAGGCTACACCATTCAACCCTATTCGCCATCGGATGGCACAGGCCTAAGCTCGCATGAATTGAATCAACCTGGTTGCTACAAAGATGTGAAGGATACTTCGGTGGTGGCGCAGTTTAAGTTGATTCAAGATTCAAGATTCAAGATTTTATTCCCTTCGCAAATAAGTGATGTTTACATTCTAGCTTGGACGACAACACCATGGACATTGCCATCGAACACAGCATTGGCCGTTGGGGAAAAAATAAAGTACGTTCAAGTCAATTCCTTTAACCCATACACCTTCAAACCCGTAAGCGTGGTATTGGCAAAAGATTTGGTTGGCAAATATTTCTCTGAAAAGAATAAAGATTTAAAACTTAGCGATTATAAAGTAGGCGATAAAGCAATTCCATTTGAAATAGTGAAAGAATTTTCTGGCAAAGAATTACTTGGCTTGCGCTACGAGCAACTCATGCCTTATGTGCAACCTTTCTATTCTATTGAAAGTGCTTTCCAAGTAATTGCGGGAGATTTTGTAACGACAGAAGATGGAACAGGAGTAGTGCACATCTCGCCTACATTCGGTGCAGACGACTTTCGTGTGGCCAAGCAAAACGGAATTCCTGCAATGACTATCAAGGACGAAGCGGGAAATGAATTGCCCACCGTTGACAAAAAAGGGAAATTTATTTCAATCATTGGTGAGAAACTAAAAGAAGGAGTAGCTAAATACAAAATCAAAACGTACAAGCCGATTGGCGCGGATGATTTTTACGTAAAGAACTACACCGATGAAGATGAAACTAATCCCGATTACAAAAATACGGACGTCATCATCTCTATTATTTTAAAAGAAGAGAACAAAGCATTTAAGGTAGAGAAGTACGAACACACCTACCCACACTCTTGGCGCACCGATAAGCCTGTGTTGTATTATCCATTGGATGCGTGGTTCATTAAAACTACTGCCCTGAAAGATAAGATGGCTGAGTTGAACAAAACCATCAACTGGAAACCTGAAAGCACAGGCACAGGCCGATTTGGAAATTGGTTGGAGAACCTAGTAGACTGGAATCTGTCGCGCTCAAGATATTGGGGAACCCCTCTGCCGATTTGGAGAACGAAGGATGGCAAAGAAGAAATTTGTATCGGCTCAATAGAGGAACTGAAAAATGAAGTTGAGAAAGCAAACAAATCACAGATCGTAAATCACAAATCGCAAATCACAGATTCATTCGATCTACATCGACCTTATGTAGATGAAATCGTCTTAATTAGTAAATCGGGCCAACCCATGTACCGCGAGACAGATTTGATAGATGTTTGGTTTGACTCTGGCGCGATGCCGTATGCGCAATGGCATTATCCATTTGAGAACAAAGAAACGTTTGAAGAGAATTACCCAGCAGATTTTATCTCTGAAGGTGTAGACCAAACTCGTGGGTGGTTTTTTACATTACACGCCATTGCCACTTTGTTGAGTGAGAGCAGCGAAGAAATCAAAGAGGTAAACAAAAAAGTGAATAATAATGGAGTTGCATTTAAGAATGTGATTTCTACTGGCTTGGTGCTTGATAAGTTTGGTGAGAAAATGAGCAAGCGCAAGGGCAACGTGATTGACCCCTTCATTACGCTGGCAAAATATGGCCCAGATGTCGTTCGCTGGTATATGATTGAGAATGCACCACCGTGGGATAACTTGAAATTTGACCTTGCTGGCATTGAAGAAACGCAACGCAGGTTTTTTGGAACGTTACAAAACACTTATTCGTTTTTCGCTTTGTACGCGAATATCGATGGTTTTGTAAAAGATGAGATGAATGTAGCTGCGTATGACAAGCTTACTCATTTAGATCGTTGGATTATTTCTAAACTTCAATCGTTGATTGTGGAAGTAAGCACAGCGTATGAAGAATACGAACCGACCAAAGCAGCACGTGCTATTCAAGAATTTGTAAACGATCATTTATCGAATTGGTATGTTCGTCTAAATCGAAAAAGGTTTTGGGTGGGGCAAATGACGGAAGACAAAAAGGCTGCGTACGAAACGTTGTATGAATGCCTGATGGTAACGGCACAACTAATGGCACCTATCGCACCATTCTTCCCCGAGTGGTTGTATAGAAACTTGACCGACAACATCCGCGAAAGCGCGAAGAAAAATAATACACCGTTACAATTTGAATCTATTCACCTAACTGATTTAGTGAAAGCTGAAGCAAACAGAAAAGATGAAGAATTAGAAAAGTCGATGGGCTATGCGCAACGCATTTGCTCGTTGGTGCATTCCATTCGCAAGAACAGCAAAATAAAAGTGCGCACACCGCTACAAAAAGTATTGTTGCCTGTGCTTGACGATAAGTTTGCCGCTCGTATTAAAAGTGTGGAGGACATTATCAAATCAGAAGTGAATGTAAAGTCGATTGAGTACATCGATGATACGTCTGGCTTGTTGGTGAAAAAGGTGAAACCAAACTTGGCCAAGCTAGGCAAGCAGTATGGCCCGAAGATGAAAGAAATCTCCTCAGTGATTGCCAGCCTTACCAAAGAAGAAATTCAAACTCTTGAGAAGAGCAAAGCATTAGTAAAAGGCGGTTTTGATTTGGTGTTGGAAGATGTGCTGATCAGCTCCGAAGATATTCCGGGCTGGGCGGTAGCAGCCGAAGGTGGGATCACAGTTGCGCTCGACATTACCATTACGGATGATCTCAAACGCGAAGGCATCGCCCGTGATTTTGTAAACCGAGTGCAAAATCTGCGCAAAGACATGGGCATGGAGGTGTTGGACAAAATTTCCATTGAAGTAGAAAATAGTAATGCATTAGGAACGGCTTCATTAAAAGAATTTAAAGAATACATCTGCACAGAAACCCAAGCACTAAGTTTAGAGTTTAAAGAACAAGTGGTAGATGGTGCGGAAGTAGATATGGATGAGTTTGTGATTAGAATACAGGTAAGAAAGAAATGAGTTATCTTTGTAATCGAATGAAGATTTAAGGACACTTAAATTCAATTTTATGAACGTAGAAGCGCAGAAACTAGAAATTATTGAGTGGGTGAGCAGACTGAAAAACAGCCAGATTATTCAAGAGATTTTAAAGTTAAGAGAAAAGGAAAATGCTCAGGCTGCTGAAAAAACCAAAAGAAAATTTGGAGACGGTAAACACATCTTCACTTACATCGCAGATGACTTTAACGAGCCATTGGAGGATTTTAAGGAATATATGTAGTTGATGAACTATTTGATTGATACTCATATTCTGATTTGGAGAATCTCATCCAATCCTCAACTTTCTCAAAAATTTATTGATGAAATAGACAATCCATTAAATTCCATAGTCATAAGCAAAGCCAGTCTTTGGGAAATTGCCATTAAAGTAAGTTTACAAAAACTACATATAGGAATAGCATTCTCAGAATTAGAAGAGTACTTATTGCGAAAGGATATTTCGATTTTGGACTTTACTCATCTTGACCTTAATCAGTTGATTACTTTGCCGAAGCATCATGGCGACCCATTTGATAGACTAATTATTTCTCAAGCCATTACAAATAATATAACCATTATCACAGACGACAAAAAATTCAAACTCTACTCAATTCCCTTACTTTAGCCAATGAAAGTATTTAAATATTTTTTAATAGCTCTCCTTATTATCAGCTTAGATCAAGCAAGCAAGCTATTAGTTCATCGCCACATGTATCTGCATGAAGAGGTAAACGTCATTGGTGAATGGTTTAAGTTGCATTATCTACTAAACCCAGGGATGGCATTTGGCATCAAGTGGGAAAATGAGTTTGGTAAACTGGTTCTTACTGGTTTTCGTATTGTGGCAATGTTTGGGATTGGTTACTACTTATTTCAAATGATTCAAAAAAAATCTCATTCAGGCTTTTTAATTTGTCTTGCTTTGATTTTAGGTGGAGCCATTGGCAATGTAATCGATAGTACTTTTTATGGAGTATTTTTGGATAACGCACCTATCGGCTCTCCATCGAAATGGTTTCACGGCCAGGTGATCGATATGTTGTTCTTTCCTGTTGCAGAATTTACATGGCCAGAATGGGTGCCTGGAATTGGTGGTGAATATTTTTTATTCTTTAGCCCGGTATTTAACATTGCTGATTCTTCTATTTTCTTGGGTGTAGTTTCTATTCTCATTTTTCAGAAAAGATTTTTTAAAGAGAAAGAAGAGACATTGAGTGTTCCAGCTTCCAACATCGACCCCCCTACATCTGATTTTCAATCTCAAGCCTCCAACTTCTAACAATGGCAGAGCAACTGATCATCGAAACCTCAGCAGATAAAACGGCTCGTTACAAAACATTACTGCCACAGATCGAAGCGTTGACAAATGGAGAGCCAGATGTGGTCGCTAACTTATCTAATATCGCGGCTGCTCTTCGGCAAACAATGAATTTCTTTTGGGTAGGATTTTACATTGTAAAGAATAAGGAACTAGTACTTGGCCCCTTTCAAGGTCCCATTGCCTGCACGCGTATTGCATTTGGAAAGGGAGTGTGTGGTGCATGTTGGAAAGAAAAAAAAGTAATGCTCGTGCCGGATGTAGAGGAGTTCCCGGGGCACATCGCCTGCAGTTCTGATTCCAAATCAGAAATCGTGTTGCCTGCGTTTAAGAATGATGAAGTGGCGTTGGTTTTGGATGTGGATAGCGATAAGCTAAATGATTTTGATTCTACAGATGAGATTTACCTTACTCAGGTGATGAAAATCATCGAACGATTTATTTAAGATGCCATCAGTAGAATTTTACCAGCAGCGAGCAAAACAATTTCAAGAAGAGGTAAGTCGAATTGAAAGTACTATTCGGCACTATTCAATTAGTAGACTTGTTGTTGCATTAAGTGTTATCGCACTCGTCTATTTGGGCTTTACACAATCTGCACTTTTTTACCCGATCCCGCTGCTTGTTATTCTATTTTTTTTCCTAGTTCAGCGGCAGTTAAAATATGAGAAGGAAAGGGAACTGCTTCTTCATCTTGTAAACTTAAATCAGTGGGAAGCCGCTGCGACTGATTACGATTTTAAAAACTTTCCTGATGGCGAACGCTTTGTTGACCCTCATCATCCATTCAGTCACGACTTAGATGTTTTTGGAAAGGGTTCTCTTTTTCAATACATCAACCGATGTGCCACCACGCTGGGCGAAAACAAATTGGGCAAAGACTTGACTAATTTAAAGTTTAGCAAAGAATCAGTTCTGCAAAGGCAAGAAGCCATTCGTGAACTCGGATCGTTGGTAGATTTTCGTCAGCATTGTTGGGCTATTGGCAAGCAAATTCACGATAAGGATTTTAATCTTGAACCGCTTTGGGCTTGGTTGAAAGAGCCTGCGTTGTTTCGTGGAAAGAAATTCTTTTCTGTTATTCGTTGGGTGCTGCCTGCTCTTACTTGCTTGTCGCTATTCGGGATTTTATTTAATCCCATCTTTAAATCTATTTTTCTTTTTTTGTTCCTAACCCAATTGGGGATAACCTCAGCTTACAACAAACCTATTACTAAGCTTCAGAATGGTTTATCGATGTATAAAATTATTTTAGAAAACTATTCACGCATATTTCAGTTGATGAAGGCGCAATCGTGTACTTCATCAGTTATGAAATATCATGTTCAAACTGCAACAGAGGCTGCAGCACATGTAAAGAAGTTTTCTGAATTGGTCAATGCCATTGAATCGCGGATGAACTTAATCGCACGTGTATTTGGCAATGGTTTGTTTTTGTATGATTTCCATACGGTTATCAATTTAGAACAATGGCGAGCTCAACATACCTCTTCATTGTCAAGTTGGTTGGAGTCGCTGGCCGAGTGGGATGCGCTGCTTTCATTTGCCACACTCCATTACAATCAGCCTGCTTACGCTTTCGCGGAAATCAATGAAGGGCTTACCATTACAGGAAAAGAAATTGGCCATCCACTTATCAATTCTTCGGAGCGTGTGGCCAATAATTTTGATTTAGGTAATCCTGCTAGCGTGATGTTGATCACTGGTGCGAACATGGCGGGTAAAAGTACTTTCCTACGGACCATTGGCGTGAATTATATTTTGGCATTGAATGGCTCACCTGTCTGCGCCACGCAATGGAGTTGTTCGCTCGCTACGCTGCGCACAGGGATGCGCACGTCCGATTCGCTGCAAGAGCACCAATCATACTTTTATGCAGAGTTGAACAGGCTGCAATCAATCATTGAAGATTTGCGTGCAGGTAAGCCAATGATTATTCTACTTGATGAGATTTTGAAAGGAACAAATTCCACAGATAAACAAAAGGGTTCGCGCGAGCTGATCAAACAATTGATCCAGCAAAAGGCACTCGTACTCTTGGCCACACATGATATTGCCCTTGGCGATATGGAGCAACAATATCCTGATCGTATTGTCAATACTTGCTTTGAGGGTAAGATTGAAAATGATCAGCTTACCTTTGATTATAAACTCAACCAAGGCTTGGCACAAAAGGCAAATGCTACTTTTTTGATGCGGAAGATGGGGATTATCCCTGCATCGAATTTGAATTTTCAATAATTTTATTCAACCTTAGGATCTCAGCAACGCTCATAAGAAAAAAAACTTCTTGTGCGTACGTTTTATAATCACTGACTTTACATCTTTCCCTTATCCAAATCAGGAATCCTATCAAAGAGTTTGATTGCTTGTTGTAGCACCTCGTTGGTTTCGTTGAAGATAGGATAGAAGCTACTGTTGCCCCAAACCCTGCGCGCAATCTCGGCCTTCAAATAAACCTGGAACAGTTTTTTGTTTTGATTTAAATCTTTCAAGTCTGGTTTAACATTGTTCTTCTTGCCCAACTCTACTACTTGATTGAGCATCAGTTCGCTCACTTCAAAATTTTGCAAATAATCTCTATAGCCTTTTTTTTCTAACGATTTACCATTCTGTTCGCCATAGTTGAAAGAATATTCCCGAAGGACGTTGGCGTAAGAGAGTTCATTGAAGTAGTGACTAGTAAGTGTTGTATCAAGCGGCACAAAATAATCGGGCATGATTCCACCACCACCGTACACTGTGCGTCCGTTCAGTGTTTTATATTTGAGCGAGTCGCTGAATTTCACGCTATCGGCAGTAAAAAATTCTCCATGCTTGTAACGCTTGGCAATATCCTTGTCATAGTCGTCAGAATTTTCGTAGGGTTTTTGAATGGAGCGACCGCTAGGTGTATAGTATCTTGAAATGGTAAGGCGCACTTCTGAGCCATCGTTCAAATCAAACGGGCGTTGTACCAAGCCTTTACCAAACGATCTGCGACCAACAACTAACGCGCGATCATTGTCTTGCAGCGCGCCACTCACAATCTCAGAAGCAGAAGCACTGCCTTCGTTTACCAACACAATCAAATCTCCTTTTTCAAAATCACCTTTGGTGGTGGCCATCGCATTTTCGTTGTACTTTGTTTCTTGACCTTTAGTGAACACGATTTTTTCGCCTTCAGGCAAAAATTCATCGGCTATGGAAATAGCTTGATCCATATAGCCACCTGGGTTGCCTTGTAAGTCAAGAACCAATTTCTTCATGCCGTCTTTTTTCAATTTGGCCATCGCTTCTTTTACTTCTTCATACGTGGTTTGTGAAAAGCGATTGATTTTGATGTATCCGATTTCCGGTGTAACCATATAAGAGGCATCCACAGAAAACTGAGGGATCTTATCACGTACGATAGTGAACGTGATCGTTTCTTTTTTATTTTTTCTAAGCACTTCAATTTTTACTTCACTTCCTTTGGGGCCTTTCAGGTAACGCTGCACATCCTGATTAGTGAGCTTGGTACTGGCAATTACTTTATCATCTACTTTAATAATCTTATCACCCGACCGCAAGCCGACTGCCTCTGAAGGGCCACCGCCTAGTGTTGTGATCACCGTAAGCGTATCATGAAAGATGTTGAACTCGATGCCGATGCCCTCAAAATTTCCTTTCAGGTCTTCATTGGCTGAGATTCGATCTTTGGAAGAAATATAGGCAGAGTGTGGATCGAGTTTGCTCAACAAGTGAGCGATGGCATCTTCAACGAGTCCATCAGTTTTGGTTTCGTCCACATATTCCTTTTTCACCAATGTCAACACCTCTCGTAATTTTTGCACGTCTTGGTTCACTTCGCTGCCACCCGATTTAGAGGTAAGACCCGCACCAATCAGCACACCAGCCGCTAAGCCGATGCACAAAATGAGAGGGAGACTGATTTGATAATTCGAATTTTTGTTTTCGCTCATAGTCTATGAATAAACGTATTGGCACTTAAACGCTGTATGCGAGATTAAGGTTTACCGCAAAAATGGCTAAAAATGATGAGGCATACACAGCAGTTTGAAAAAAGTTCTTGAGGGCATGGCGAGGCTGTCAATTTCTGGCACATCTTTAGTAGTTTCGCCTTTGTCCCGTACTTTTGTAGGGCAATTTTTTCATCTTGAGCAGACTTAAAAAAATCATTCTTTACTCGGGCATCGGCCTGCTTGTCATCGTTATTGGTTTTGCGGTATCGCTTTATATTTTTAAAGACCGCATCATTCAGCAGTTTATAGCAGAGGCAAACAAAAGCCTAAACACGCCTGTAAAGATTGGAAAGATAGAAATCTCTACGTGGCAAGATTTCCCCAACCTCGCCATTGTATTTACGGATGTTTATGTGGAGGACAGTCACCCGGGGGAATTTCCATTGCTTACTGCTAAGAAAATCTCTTTCTACTTAAATCCTATCGAAGCATGGAAGGGGAATTATTCTATTCGCGGATTGCAAGTTAAAGACAGCGAAACAAATCTTAAAATTAATAAAGTAGGTAAAAACAATTTCACTATTGCCAAGCCAAGCCAGGGTGCTAGCACCAGCACGATTTCGTTTGACTTGAAAAACGTAAAACTGCTAAGTGCCACCGTAAGTTATTCAGATGAACAGGCGAATCAATACCATACTTTCATCAGTGATCAACTAACTTCCTCTATTGCCATTCGCGGGGATGTGTACAAGATTGGGGCCGATGGTGATGTAACGGTTCAGCAAATAGGAATAAAAGATCAGGTGTTTTTAAAGGAGAAGCAAATGGATGTGGTGGCCTCTGTGGATTATGATGATGATAAAAAAATAGTCTCCATCAATTCGGCCAGTTTGAAAATAAACAAATCGCTCTTTGATGTGACTGGCACATACTCTTTCAAACAAAAGAATTTGATCGACATAAAAGCCGAAGGAAAGGAAACCGATATTCAAACGTTACTGGCATTGTTGCCGGATGAAACGAGTAAAAAATTAAGGCAATACCAAAGCAAGGGAGATGTTTTTCTTGATTTGAAATTGACGGGCGAAATCAGCGAACATAAAGACCCATTTATTTCGATCCACTTTGGGTGCAAGGACGCTACCTTCTCTCATCCCGAATATAAATCAAAAATCACGCATGCTAATCTGGAAGGCTCTTTTGCCAGTCCTTCGCTTAGCCAGTTTACAAAGGCTGAGCTATTTCTAAAAGATGTAACAGGCGAACTCAATGGCAAATCGTTTTCAAGCAATCTCTCTCTACAAAATTTAGAAGACCCTTACATTCAATTTGATTTTAAAGGAGAATTGGATGCGGCCTCGCTCCAAAATTTTTATCCGATACCCGAAATCAAACAAATAGAAGGGAATCTGGTGGCGGATTTTTCGATAGAAGGAAAAACAGGATTACTAAAAAAGAAATCCACGGCACAGCAGGTGAAAACCAATGGAACGATTGAGCTACAGAACATTCAATTTGCCTATGGCAAAAAAGAGATTCACTTCAACGGCCTCAATGGCTCACTCCAATTCAACAACAATGATTTGGCCATGAGCAATTTTAGAGGTCAATTTGAAAACAGTGATTTTGTGTTGAATGGCTTTTTTAAAAACGTCATCACATTTTTATTGTTCGAAGATCAGCCAATAGGAATCGAGGCCGATTTAAAATCAAACTTTTTGGATGTCGATCAATTATTTGAAATTGGGTTTGGTGAATCAAAATCAGATGGCTATAAATTTAGCATCTCGCCCAATGTACATCTCAATTTTAACTGCGATGTAAAAAGTCTTAAATACAAACGCTTTCACCCGCAAGCTATAAAGGGAAATTTGCTGGTAAAAAATCAAGTGGCTGTATCTCGCAACATTGCTATGAAAGCCATGGGTGGCGATTTGAGCCTCAACGGGATTGTGGATGCCAAAAATACCAAAGCAATTGATGTGGTAAGCTCATTCAAACTCAATGGCATTTATGTAGACAGTGTGTTTTACGTGTTCGAGAACTTTTTTCAAACATTTATACAAGACAAACACTTGAAAGGCCAAGCCTTTGCTGATGTGAATCTTGAAATGACATTGACCGAAGATTTAAAACTGATCTCTAAAACCTTGATCTCAGACATCAGTGCAACTATCAAAAATGGAGAGCTAAATAATTTTGAACCGCTCAAAGCCTTGAACAAATACTTAGATGATGAAACCCTTAACAAACTTCGCTTTGCTGATTTAAAAAATGACATCCACATCGAGAACGAAACCATATACATCCCACAGATGGAAATCAAAAGCAACGCCACTACCATTCAACTGAGTGGCACGCATACGTTTGATCAGCAAATAGATTATAGAGTAGTTGCCCCGTTGCGAAGCAAAAAGAAAATCGACCCCGATGAAGCTTTTGGCGCTATTGAAGAAGACACAAAAGGGCAGACCAAATTGTTTTTGAAAATCAAAGGCACAACCGATAAATACGAAGTGGGGTATGATCGCGAAGCCGTGAAAAAGAAAATCGTGAGCGACCTGAAAAAAGAGGTGAAAGAATTGAAAGAAGCTTTTCAACTAAAAGGCAAGAAAAAGAAAAAGGAGTTGGAGTTGGAAAAGGATGAATATTTTGATTGGGACAATTGAATTGGTAATTTGCCATTACGAAAAAGAATAAGATGCTAACAATTGATGAAGTAAAATCATTGATGAACGATTTGGAATCGGATCGGGTTGAAAGAACAATTTCTTTCCGTGAAGATAAATTGGGGCCGGCTACGTGTGCTTTTTCAAATGACTTCCCTAATCATAAACAGCCGGGATATATTTTACTTGGCGTAAATGATGATGGAACTGTAAATGGAATGACCATTGGCGATGACGATTTGCAAAAAATCGGGAATGTAAAATCGAACGGCAATGTGTTGCCGCAGCCCTCTTTAGTGGTAAGTCCCGTTTATAAAATAGATGAGGGAGATGTAGTGGTTGTGGAAGTAAAACCATCACTCTATCCTCCTGTTCGGTATGATGGCCGTTGCTGGATACGAGTGGGTGCGAGAAAAAGCAAAGCAAGCATTGAGGAAGAACGTATGCTTATTGAAAAGCGGAGCTCGACCGCCAAAACGTTTGATACACAGCCCTGCTTGGGGTCAGCTGTCTCCGATTTGAATACCGATTTATTTAAAACATTTTATTTGCCGAAAGCCATTGATGAGGAAACCCTTAAAGAAAACAATAGGGAGATAAAACAACAGTTGGCTTCGTTGCGATTTTATGATTTGGCGCACGAATGCCCGACTCATGCCGGTATTTTGCTTTTTGGTGAAAAACCCACTCATTTCGTTCCCGGTGCCTATGTGCAATACGTGAAAATTCCAGGCAAGGAAATAATACCGGGAATAGAATTTGAGAAGGTATTTAAAAAAAGCCTGTGCTTGGACTTGTCCAACATCGATGAATTTATCCAGTCAGTAATAATCAAGAAAAGCCTGTTGCAAAAACCTGACAGTATGCAGGAACAAATTATTTACAATTATCCTCTTTGGGCCATTCGCGAATTTGTATTCAATGCCATCATCCATCGCAATTATGAATCCAACGCACCCATTCTAATCTATGAATTTTTGGATCGGATTGAAATAAAAAACCCAGGGTATCTATTTGGGCAAGTCAACAAAGACAATTTTCCTCATCTCAGTGATTATAGAAACCTGGAAGTAGCCGAGGCACTAAAAACATTGGGCTACATCAACAAATTTAATTTTGGTATTGCGACAGCAAAGAAATATTTAAGGGAAAACAATAACCCCGACCCCATTTTTGATTTAACCTTGCTCACTGCTTTCAAAGTAACCATTCCAATAAGCCAAAACTGGAAGAATCTGTATTGACAACTACAAAACAATCCCCTTCGCCAATGAGCCTGTTGCATACGCACAGACTTCTTCTTTCTCGTTCATTACTCGGGCGATCCCAAAAATCCGTTTGCTAATCACTTCGGTTTGTTCGGCCTTCACAATTACTTTTGTAGCAATGAGAGGTTTTACGTAATTGATATTCAGGTTAGAGGTGGCTGTCATTCCCTCTGCATAGTGTTGAATTCCCAAAAGCCCGATGGCAAGATCGACCAGTAAGGCAATCACTGCGCCATTTACTGCTTCAGTGCCTATGCCCCCCTGATGTATTTCTGTTACCTCATTAATAAAAACCGTTGGAGTAGCTGGATTAGATAAGTCCACGCGGATGTGCATCTGCTTTAGCTGCGCAGAAGCATTAAAGAAATTTTCTATCTCTTTAAAGTTGCCGTCCATGGCTACTTGCCGAAGTTTATGAAGTTGTGCGAGGCTCATAGATTATGAATGAAAAGCCAACCAGCCTGTAGAGATGGAGAGAAATAGACAAAGTGGCGAATAGAATTTTGAATCGTTTTTAGCAAATGACGTATCCATTACTTTTTTAAAAAATCCCGCATATTTAAAATCGCCAATAGCCCGTGCAAGAAAAATAAATGCGATAACGAAATTCCCGTACCTGAAAATACGCACATCAATCACACTTAAAAAAGACAGAATATTTCTTAGTTGAAGCAATCCCATCAGTAATAAGCCCACCGCTACTACAACGCAAGCCGTGACAGAGGGGGAAAGCATCTTTTCTCCTGTTGGTTTTGTTGGCACGGCCACATCCATACCCCACTTGCCACCACTAGCCCAATAAAAATGAATGGTACTTAGCAAGAAAAAAATAACGGCAATTAGAATAGATAAGATTACCAACTTTTTATTATTAGGTGATGCTAGTTTGGCTTTAAGGCGTCTGACACTTTTAAAGTGTCTTGACGTATAATTTGTTACTTAAATCAGTTCCACTTGGCCTTTTCAAAGAAAGCTACTTTGACCTGATTCTCTAAAGCCATTGCTTTTGGGAAAAGGATTTCGTTTTCAATACGTGCATGCACTTGCAAACTTTTTTCAAAGCCTACAAGCTCTGCATAAATTACTTTGATGTGGAGCGGTGCATCAAGTGTGAGGTGATAATCTTTAGTGATTTTGCGGATGCCCGCCATTTCATCGTCATGTGCTTCATGCTCAATGGAGCAGCTTTGCAACGAAAATTTTTCCATTTGATGATAGAGGCGCGCAGTGTGATACCTTCCACTTGCGGCACGCTCTAGCATTTTTATATATCTAAAAAGTGTGTCTTCTTCCTCATAGATGTGATGAATAAAGTCTTCAAGAAAGAGAGGGAACAATGTCTTTAAATCTTTTTCAACTGAATTGTAGTCGGCATGATTGGCTTTAAAATTTTCTACCAACTTGCCAATGTAGGGCAGCTTGTGCTTGACAAATAAAAAATGGGAATGTTTTAAATACTCAATGATCAAATCAATGGGATAAGAAAAGAGCGGGACATCTTCCTCTTGAAAATTGGCACGGGGCGATTCTAACTCACGCACCAGTTGCTCCACCTTCAGTCCACGCTGCTCGCAAACCTGCTCTAGTGTCTGTTCAGAATATTCATAGAAACGGATGCCAAAATAAAACAGCACCTGCGCCATCTCATTATCTGCTTCCACCAAGTCGGCAATTCGCGTATGTTTCAACAAAGGCTTCTCCATGAATGGGTAAATATAAAAATCCAAGTGATGGGGACAAAGAGGAATCAATTTTATAATAAAGGGTACAGCTATTTTTTGGCCTGAAGAATTTCTCTATGTCCTCAAATGAGGCCACATTAAGCCGATTCCATGTATCCTTAAAAAAATTAACGAAGGAAACAAAGTTGCATTAAATTGCGCCTAATCCATTTCACTACTATTACTAATTTCAATGTTGATACTCAATAGTTCGCTAAAAGATTTACCGAATATTTTCAGGCTGTACAACTTGGCTACAGAATATCAAAAAAATAAATCCAATAATCATTGGCAGCCTTTTGACTCTCAGATGATTGAAACCGAAATCAAAGAGCATAGGCATTGGAAAATTGTAAAGGGCGAGATAATTGTTTGTATTTTTTCAACGTCAACGGATGACTCGCTGATATGGGGAAAGAAAGGCAACAAAAGTTCTTTGTACCTTCATCGAATCGCAACGGACACAGATCATAGAGGCAATAATTATGTCTCCTTCATTCTAGATTGGGCGAAAGCAAACGCTAGAAGAACAGGTATAAAATTTATACGATTAGATACTTTTTCGGAAAACCAAAAACTGGTTGACTATTACCTTAAATGTGGTTTCACTCTTTTGGGCGTGGTAATTTTAAAGGAGTCAAAGCACCTACCTAGCCATTACCAAAATGCCTCGCTTGGCCTATTTGAAATTGGGATTGATGAATAGGGCGAATGTTAGGAGTGACCTGATGGGCAAATCATCTGTTTCCCTCCGTGGGAGAGAGGTTTGCAAATCGTGCTACTAGCAAATGCTCAATGTGAGGGTTATGCTGAGCGATCTACTACCGAGTAGCACAAAAAAAGAGGCTGCACCTTACGGGGTGAGCCTCTTTCTTATTCGCAGTGAGCAACTAAGCCAACACTTTTTCTGCTACCACCTCTTGACCTGGGCGGTCTTTGGCCGTCACTATCACTTTAGTGCCAGCTACAGTAGCATTTGGTTGGGTAGTGATGTATTTCCACCTACTACTTTCTGCTACTGCTTGCCCCGCTTCGATCAATGTGCCGTTTGGCTGCTGCAAGGTGACCGTCACTGATTGAATTTTAAAATCATCCAGCGCGGTGATCCAAATTAAATCTCCTGCAGCTCCTTTGTACAGATCGGTGTACACTAGTGCGATAATCGGATCCTTCAAGTAATCGGTGACGGCCGCTACATACGCACTATTAAATCCTGCAAGCGCTGCCGCCTCTTCATACTCTGCACGGATGGCGTCATCCAACAAAACTGTTTTGGCATACAGCACCGCCTTGCTGAAGCGCGTGGCTTGAGCGCTCTGCACCAAATTGGTTCGCTTGCGCGGACGCTTGGCAAACAGCGTGCGGTTTCCTACTTGACGGAAGACGATCTCGTCTCCGATTCTCCCACTAAATCCCTTAGTGAGAAGGTTCTCTTTTACAGATCCCATAATTATAATTGTTTAAAAGGTTACACCGTTGGTTGTTCTTATTTTATTGAACAATTCAAAAGTAGTGGGGCAGCCCGCCATCTATTGTCGGGCAGAATTTTTTCAAAAAAATAGTTCAATTATTTTTATCTGACATTTTGCCAGCAGCATAAATTCTCTGCCACATGAGCCCAACATGAACCCAACATGAGCCCTTGTCATGCCCGACTGTTTAGCTTCCGTTTCTTTTACGCCTATTCCGTGGTTCATGTCTGCACGAAACACTTTTTTAAAACATCCCTTTGGTTCGTGGGGACACGAACCAAGGCTTGGGGAAACATTTTTTCAATCGCTGCCTTACTTACTGATGTTACGCAAAATAACCCGTTGTCAGTTTGAGCTTGTCGAAAACTGGCTACCTGAACTTTAAATGGACTTCGATAAACTCAGTCTGACATTCATTTAGCTATTTTGCGTAACATCGTTATTTAGGGTCACTCTTATTTTTTTAACTTTCCATTATGCCACAAGCCAAAAATGCTTACCTCCGTTACCGGATTATTCACTCGTGCCTTGCCAATAGGCAACAGCGCTATTGGACCATCACCGAGTTGGTAGAAAAACTGAGTGACCATGACTTGATTGTAGAAAAGCGAACGGTGGAGCGCGACTTTGAAACCATGCGCCATGACGAACGCCTGAGCTATCATGCACCTATTGCCTACGACAAAAAAGAAAAAGGATTTTATTATACCGACCCCAATTTTAGCATTGACCAAGTGCCACTCACCGAAGAAGATTTACAGGCACTCAGCCTCGCGGCCAACATTCTGCACCAATACAAGGGCGCGAAGGTGGTGCAACAATTTGAAGGGATGGTGGACAAGCTGGGCAAAGCGGTGAACCATTTAAGGCAACCACAAAACAATAAGCTCATTGCTTTTGAGCACACTCCCTATTACAAAGGCCACGATTTTTTTGATGCCATATTAAAAGCTATCACCGACCAACAGCCCCTGCGCATTGCCTACCGCAAGTTTGACAGCCATAAAAATGATGAGCATGTTTTGCACCCGTACTTCTTAAAAGAATACCGTGACCGTTGGTATGTGCTCGGCCACAGTGAAGCACGGCACTACACCATCACGCTTGGGCTAGACCGTATGGAGAAAGTAGAAAATGCGGATGTGCCCTTTAAAGAAAACAAACACCTGAAGCCGAAAGAATATTTTCAGCATACGCTGGGCATTACGCTTGGCAAAGGCCCAGTGGAAGAAATTGAATTGTGGTTCTCGCTCGTGCAAGCACCGTACATTAAAACGCAACATCTGCACCACACGCAAAAAACTATCAGTGAAGATGAAAACGGCTTGGTGATTTCTTTGAAGCTGATACCGAACCCTGAGTTGACGCAGTTGTTGTTGAGCTATGGGGCGGAGGTGAAGGTGTTGAAGCCGGAGAAGTTGAAGGAGAGTATTGAGAAGATTTGGAAGAGGGCGATGGGTTAGCTTAAGCTGTTAAAAGCAATGTGTTATTGTACTCAATTAAATGGTCATAAGCTATAGATACATAATCATGTGAAATCTTATGCCTCTTCCGCTCCGTCCACTGTACTTTCTCAACCAATTGATCTCTGCTTAATTCGGGATGTTTCTTTTTTGCAAAGTGCGTTGAGGATAGAACTTCGAGTGAAAGGGTGGACTCAAATCCATCTATCGCTTTGAATAAATTATCAAGCCTTGATTTTTGCTCAGATGAAAGTTCTTTGTTTATATAATCTACAACCTCATTATATCTTTCGTAGTTCAAGTGAATCGGTTCGAAAGGGCCGGCTGACATTTGCTCCAATCCTTTTAGATATTTTCCATTCAATGCATACAATACTTTGTCCATTGCCTGTGCGTAAGGGCCATAGGTATGCTGTTCAAATTTCAATCTCAAATTTTCTCCGCTCTCCTGTAAAAAGTAGGCTAGTTTATTAGCAGCAAAAACAGTAGCTGGTTCTCCAAAGCGTTCGTATTTAAATAGAGCGTATAAAATCATTGCCCGCCCTGGAGTCAAATGAATATCTTTTTTAACCTCTTCCTTCTGTAAAATCTCCTTCACTGCATCGTTAGGTTCGTAGATAAGAATTTCGATGTCTTTCAAATCTCCGAGCGAGCTTTCGATCATTGTTTTCACTTTTGTCCATAGAAGACCTCCGTTGCCGCAACCCAACGGTGGAATAGCAATGCTATGGATCTTAAATTCTTTAATGACACGCACCAAATCGTTCAGACCTTCTTCAATATAATTGTATTGAGATTTTTTGAACCATTCGTTTTTAGTAGGGAAATTTATAATGATCTTTTCGCCTTCGGTTGTATTTTCCCGAACCACCAACATCTTTCCAATTTTCATTTCACCCGCCTTACAGGCACGCTCGTAAGCAACACGATTTTCAGGAAACCGTTCTTTAAACTGTAAGGCAATGCCTTTCCCCATTACACCAACTGTATTGACGGTATTAATAAGGGCTTCAACGGGTGCTGTTAACAAATTGCCTTTTATGTATTTCATTAGAAATAAAAATTAGGTTTCACTTTTATTTCAATTGCTAATTTACACATAGAAACGATAGTTTCAACTTGTTCTTTGACAGTGTTGTTTAAAACCGCTATTCCGCCTATTTTTTTTGCCGGAACTTTACCCTTTACAAGAAATTCCGCGTGTTTCTTTCTGATTCTGTCTTCATCACCATCAGCATTGTCTAACCTGAAATCCGTAGTTTGTATTGATTTCCAATCCAACTTATCCAACTGTTTCAAATCGTTGTAGAACTTAGAGATTTTCTCTGCGGCATTGGCGTTCGTGAAACACCACTGAAACTTATCAATGGCCAGTTCTGTAACACGGCAGCATAGATATACAATTTCTCTTTGTGGTCTTTGCGGAACACCCATACCGGTGTGAATGTTATACAGCATGGGGGTTCGCACGGAAAAGTAAAACGGAACATAGTCATTCACTACAGTATCAGGATAGCACTTTACAAGGCGCTGATCTCTGGCAGTATAATTTCGGTATTCCCGATAACAACTCTGTTTGGATCGACAGGCGCATTATTTTTAGCAAACAACCCATACTTCAAATCCATTTCCAGATTTTGAATTGGAATAATTCTGTACACCCATAAATTCTCTATGTCGACTGGCATTCAGCTGTTTTTATATGCAAGCTGTTTAATCAATTTAATTTTCTTGCTGTAAAATACCTAGGCTGCGGTTATTGCCCTTTATTATTGTTCTCAAAACATCCATCCTAAACCTCTGAATTATGCATTAGAAAACCAAATTCACTTTTGCTTGACTAACAAAAGTGTACAAATATAATCTTCTTCTCAATGGCTCCGCCTCGGTACGCTGCCCTTGGTTGATCTTATTTAGTGCCAGAGTCCCCGAGGCGGGAGACTCTGGTGAGAAGGGAGTGAGAAGAAAGTAAGCAAGGGATGTAATTCGACTCAACCATTTTCGTTCAAGAAGAAAACACGTGCATGATCAACATCAAAAACCTAGTTGTCTCTATTCTCCTTTTTGGATCGTGTGCACCGTATGCCAAAGGCCCCGTTTTTACAACGGAGAATGCCAGGAAGACTTTTCAACCCATAATTGAATTCATGGAAGTAAAGCCGGGCATGGCTGTGGCCGATGTGGGCGCAGGCTCGGGGGCGCTCACGGTCATCATGGCAACTCAGCTGGATAGCTGCTCGGTATATATTCAGGATATAGACCGAGTTATATTGCAGCAAAAGAACGTAGACAAAATGATTGCCTACTATTCAAAGCAGTTAGGTTACAAATTGCGTGGGCGAAACCAGTTCTACCTTGTTTACGGAAGTACCACACAATCTAATTTACCAGATGGTTCTCTTGATGTGATTTACGCTAATGCCACGATGCACGCCTTCACCGAGCCCGATGTGATGTTGCAGGACTTGCGTAAAAAGCTAAAACCAACGGGTAAAATTTTCATCCGCGATTCTTTTAAAGGTGATCACAATGGAAGCCAGTATTGTTCTGATTCCAAATGTGGGCGACCGCTTTACTCTATCAGCGAGTTTCTTGCGAAGATGACAAAAAATGGATTTCAAGTAGTGAAGCAGTCATCAGATATGAGCGGCTACCCGATGTTTGGCTTTGCACTGTCAGAGTAGATGATCGTTGAATTATTTTTATTTTCTAACCAGAGCGGCAACGCGTTGCAAACATGCGCTTACGATGAACACGAACCAAGGCAGGGACGCAAATCGTTTTTGTATTAGTCATGCGAATTTATTTCTGAATAGTTGTGACGTTTTTGACTTTCGTTGATTAGAAAGAAAAAATACATTATGGAAGATCCAATTAACAACGTTTGCCTATCCTTTCAATGCCCTATGAAATGGAGCTCCATGCAGGCACGGAGCGGCACCGAACGATTTTGTTCACAGTGTAATCTGGAAGTAACGGATTTTACCAATGCCACTAAGGAACAGTTTATTGAAAAATTGAAAACATCTTCGGGCCAGGTATGTGGTCGATTTAAACCATCACAGATGAATGCCAACTACCTCAATCGGATAGCAGCCACCCTTGCACTTACCACTGCGTTAGCTTGCACACCTGAGCCGATCACGCAGCCTTTGGAAAAACCAATTCCGTTTGAGGTAGGTCTTGAAGAAGAAACGTTAATGGGTGATGTCGCATTTCCGTACGACTCGCTTGATGAACAAACTTACCTTGGAGTAGTAATTATAGTTGAGGATGACTCGGTAAACACACAAGAAGTGAAAAAGTGAACTCTTTAAAATTTTCGTTAAAGCTAGTTGCCCGACCAACTTTTGAATCTCATCATTTTTAATTTGCTGCTTTCTTCAAGTTGCAGGTTAGGCGACACGTAACAACTAATTTTGACCAACATCAACTGCGTTTCTTGCGAAGATGACAAAAAATGGATTTCAAGTAGTGAAGCAATCACCTGATATGAGTGGCTACCTGGTGTTTGGCTTTGCGCTGGCAGAATAAATAATCATTGCTACTTTTCAAACAACGCTTTGGTTTTGGTTTAGAATATTGGTTCGTGGGGACTCGAAACAAGGTGGGGCGAATTAATGCGCCACAAATACGTATCTATTTTCCTCAAGTCTTACTCGAGTCTCTTTATTTGCAGATATACAAAGTTGACCTAATCTCATTCCTTCACCGACACTTCCATCTTCACTGAGCATTCCCATCATTCTTTCGGTTATACTCAATAGATCACGCCAAGGAATATTACTTGCAAAACTATTTTCCACTGCTTTTGCCAATTGTTCTGATGTAAATTCCCTTTCGTTATTTTGGTTCAGAATTAAATAACCAAGAATAGCTCCAATAACTTCTTGATGATCTACCCAAAACTCATCTATAAATTTTAGATAAACGTTCCTGTCCTTAATCTCATGAATATTGAATCCTAAAGGACTTGTGGCAATAAAAAACTTATCTTTAAAATACGGTGTCTCAATAATTACTGATGATTGCACGGTTGTTAGCGAATATGTAAACTTACTACCGCTCTCAACTTCGTAAAGAATACCTGTATCCCGATTAGGTAAAGGCTCAAATCTGATTGAAGTTGTTAAAGATTGACTCCAGTACCTAGTATTGCTACTTAACTTATCCTGATAAAATTTAATGATTGACATTATAATTTAGTTTTGATTCAACAAGATAGTAAACTATTGAGAAAGTAGCTTCAAGGATTTTCAAATACTCGGTAACCTTGTTAAAGTTGGTCGCCTGACCAACTTTTGTATATCAATTATTTTTAGTTTACTGTTTTCTCCACGTTGCTGGTCAGGCGACTTGCAACAACTAATTTTGACCAACGGCAACCTAGACAAAATTAGAAGAACTAGAATTAGTTTTGGTGAAGGAATCTGCCTCTCATTTCTATGAGGTAATGAATCAATCTTTCGCTTCTGTTGTCAAGGAATCTTTCGAGAGCCTTCCTCGATCTAAACTTACTCTTGGTGTCAGGCAAGCACCAGACCTCATCTACTAATTTCATCTTATATGCCATTTCACTCTCGGTCGCGGTAACGCTGAATGCCCTTACATAGTTATTTACAACAACATCAAAGAAGGCCTCACTGTTCATGTGATGAAATAGAATACCATTCTCATTGAGAGCATTTAGATTTTCAATTGCCAACTCAAAATTATTGGTATTCAACAATTCCTCGAAAAATGGAACAAAGGATGATATGATGTCTGACGGGTTAATGCTTTCCATTGGACCGATGAATCCACGAAATGGGCAAGGCTCAGTAACTTTAACTTGAAATTGGATTTGGCCGCCCCAACATGCTGCAACCGATACGAAAAGGTTATTATTGCAGTTTGCATTGATTCTTGCTATAGGTTTTATTAGATCCAACCAATCAATAATGTCGCCAGAAGAAAGTGCAAGACCCGTGTGTGTTCCATGAGTTTCAAAATGAATTAATGGCAACACATTACCCTTCCTGCTCTCTGCTTCAATCTTGTTTAAATGGTGAAAGAGGTCGGAACTACTATATACATTGGTAATTTCAGTACCCAACTTAGGGTCCTTGAATTTCATTTTACTTAGTATATCCTCGTATAGTTCAGTACCTGTTTTCCTATCTATTTCGTCTAATGATTGGAGAACCGATATTTTGTTGAAATAAATGCTACCCTCTGTAAACGGCATAAACCATTTGGGTCTAAAATGTAAAAATAGAGTTAACAAAATGATAGTGATATTTCACGACAATGATAGATTTTTTTATAGGCTCTCCTTCACCAACGTAAAAGAGAACAGTCCCTCAATAAAATTTCTATTCTCGTTGTCTCTCATTTTCTCGGTTCAATATTTTACCTCTAGCACTGCCCTTGGCCACGGAAGGTAGGCTTTGTTTTTCACTTTGTTTACAGCATCTAATTTAAAAAAGGCGGGCACGTTGGTGGCGCGCACGGTTTTGGGTGGGCGTGCGTAGCTTCTAAAAAAATCTTCCCAGTGTAGCCACACCACAGCCGCGGGGTTGAGTGCCGTGAGTAGCTCGGCCGGGTACTGTGGCGAGGCTGCGTAGGAGGCTATGCCTAAAAAGGCAATGTCTATGGGGTGTGGGGGTAGGTTTTTTAATTGTGCAAGACAGTCGCCCTCCTTCGCTGAGGCAGCTACGGACGGGCAAGGGCTACACGAAGAGGATTGGATGTAGAGGCGCAGGGTAATTTGATTGTTGGTGACGTAGTCGATGACAAACGCAAAGGTGTGTCCTTCGAGCCATGTGTTGGCGGTGGTTTTGTCGTAGGGGTTTTTAAATGTTTGGTTGGGTGTGGTGATGTCGCCATCAAAGGCTTTGATGTTTTTGAGGTGTGGGTTGTGGTCGGCCAGGATGGGATAAACGTGTACACTTGAGCTGTCGGTCGCCCAAGTGATGGGTGGGCGGGTTTTGTCTGCGGTAGTCATGTGTGCTTCGAGGACGTCCATTTTATTTTTGTCGATAGTGTTGTAGCAGATGTTGTAGCCAGATTGGTTGAGATACACCATGGGCTTGTTGAGTGTGGCGAACACGGCCGGCACATCGAGGAGGTGATCATAATGGCTGTGTGCCGAGAAAATGGCTTTCACCTGCGGGGCAAGCGAGCCGGTTTGTGCTTCAATGGCGTTTAATCCATGCGTCACCATTTTTTTGTTGGCACGTATATTTTCTTTTCCAAACAACACGGACCATCCGAGCTTGCCCACTTTTTGGGTGGAGAAAAAGGGATCGATGAGGATGCCTTCGTTATCATGCAGCAGATACAATCCGCCCGCCCCGAGGTATTGGATGGTGAGGGTTTGGTTTCCGGTTTTA
>JBJXEB010000031.1:0-41106 GCA_046155095.1 Cyclobacteriaceae bacterium | reverse complement strand
CAACATTTTATCACTTAATTTCAAAAACACAAATGAACATTTATGTAGCCAACATTCCCTGGAAGGCAACCGAGGAACAAATGAAGCAGTTATTCTCCGAGTACGGTGAAGTAAGCTCTGCGAAGATCATCATGGACAAAGTAACACAGCGTAGCCGTGGCTTTGGTTTCGTAGAAATGGCTGACGACACAGCCGGTAAGAATGCTATCGAGCAATTGAACGGTGCCGATTTCATGGGCAAAAACCTGGTGGTGAACGAAGCTCGCCCGCGCGAAGAAGGTAGCGGTGGAGGTGGTGGCAGCCGTGGTGGCCGCAGTGGCGGTGGTGGCGGTTTCCGCAGGGGCGATTTCAACAGAGATTATTAATCGACTTGAAATAAGAACTTGTATGCCACGCCAAAAGCGTGGCATTTTTTATTTTACTGAAATTGTTTTTTTGGCGGCCTGTCGAGGCGCCACCGGGCTATCCGCTACAATCTTTTTGCCCATGTTGCTTTCGCGTAGTGGGCAAAAAGGATTTCCGCTTCTATCCCTGGCCGAGGTGCCCTGCAAATAGTGTTCACATTGATTTGGAAATTTTTACTTACAAATCTATCGGGTCAGTTCTGAAAACCCCAAGTCCTAATCCCTAAGCCCTAAGTCCCAACATAATGACTACCTCCTCAAAGCCCAACCGTCTTCTTCATTCCACTTCTCCATATTTGTTACAACATGCCTACAACCCTGTTGATTGGTATGAATGGGGCAGCGAAGCATTGGAGAAAGCCAAGAAAGAAGACAAACCGATTTTAATCAGCATCGGTTACTCCTCTTGCCACTGGTGCCACGTGATGGCGCACCAGAGCTTTGAGAATGATGATATTGCGCAGTTGATGAACGAGCATTTCGTATGCATCAAGCTCGACCGTGAAGAGCGGCCAGACATTGATCAAGTATACATGGAAGCCGTGCAGGCCATGCAACAAAATGGCGGCTGGCCGTTGAATGTTTTTCTCACACCAGATCAAAAACCATTTTTTGGAGGCACGTATTTTCCACCAAAGAACTGGGCACAACTTTTACTTCAAATCAATAAAGCATTTAAGGAAAAAAGAAAAGAGATTGAAGAGTCGGCCAATGATGTGAGCAATCACTTGGCCGTTTCTGATCTGCAACGATTTAAAAACCAACCAAGCGATGGTGCGTTGACGCTAACCATGCTTGATAAAATGTTTGGTGTACTAGAATCACGCTTTGATTTTACTTTCGGGGGAATCGACAAGGCACCAAAGTTTATTATGCCATCTACATGGCTCTTTCTATCTCGCTACTATCATGTTACTAAAAATGAAGGAGCGTTGAAGATGCTTCATCTCACACTGAAAAAAATAGCTGCAGGCGGCATTTACGATCAGGTGGGCGGAGGTTTTGCCCGCTACTCTGTAGATGGCGAATGGTTTGCCCCACACTTTGAAAAAATGCTTTATGACAATGCTCAACTGTTGAGTCAGTATTCAGAAGCGTACTCCATCACAAAAGACGAGCTGTATAAAAGTGTAGTCTATGAAACAGTAGCTTGGCTGGAAAGAGAAATGACCGACAAAGAAGGAGGCTTTTATTCTGCACTAGATGCTGACAGCGAAGGCGAAGAGGGAAAATTTTATACTTGGACGTATGATGATCTGAAAGAAATTTTAGGCAAAGACGCTGCACTGGCAGCGGCCTATTACGGAGTAACCAAAGAAGGCAATTGGCCAGAAGGACACGGTCGTAATATTTTGAAACGCGAGAGCGAAAATGAAATCAATCCTGAATTTATAACCATCAATGAAAAACTTTTAGCTGCACGAAGCAAGAGAATCAGACCTGGCCTTGATGATAAAATACTTACAGGATGGAATGCGATGACCATTCAAGGATTGATAGACGCTTATAAAGCTTTTGGTGATTCACACTTTTTGATTCTTGCAGAAAAAGCAATTACTTTTATTGAAAGCAATCTGATTCGTGAAAATAAAATTTATCGTTCATTTAAAAATACAAGATCCAGCACCTCAGGTTTTTTGGATGATTACGCCTTTTTGATCAAAGCCTACATCTCACTTTACCAAGTAACATTTAATGAAAAATATATTGTAGAAGCAAGACGCTGGTGCGAGAATACATTGGCTGAATTCTTTGACAATGAAGAAAATTATCTTTACTTCAATAGTAACCTAGCCGAAAAATTGATTGCGCGGAAAAAAGAAATTTTTGACAACGTAATCCCTTCTTCCAATTCGGTAATGGCGCGCAATCTTTATCACTTGGGCATCATTCTCGATAAACCAGAGTGGCAAGAGCTTTCTACCGAAATGATACAGCGACTTGCCAGCCTCATTCAATCAGAGCCTGTGTACATGTGCCATTGGGCAGTGCTGGCAACTGAAATGGCCAAAGGACTTGCTGAAGTAGTGATGACAGGAAAAAATAGTGAATCACTACGAAAAGAGTTCCATCAACATTACTTACCGTTTGCTTTGACTATGGGAACAACGGGCAAAAGCAGTTTACCTTTGATTGCCGGTCGTGAAACAGAAAAAGAAACCATTTATGTTTGCTATCAAAAAGCATGTCAATTACCAGTGAATAGTGTGGAAGATGCATTGGCGGAGGTAAGGAAGTTAGAAGTTAGAGGTTAGAAACAGAAGTTCAAGCTCAGAAAAGCCATGGCAAAGCAAAACGCATTATAATTCTATTACTTTGGGCATGTCTAACATCCACAATTGAAGCCATGAGCGGCAGAGCCGCCCTAACATTTGTAGAGATAAATAAATAACCATGTAGAGAAGCAAAGGTGCAGCGCACCGAAACATTGTGGAATCTGTAGCCCTAGTTTCTTCACATTTTGTCCATTTGGGAATAGTGCGGTGCGCTGCACCTTGCGTTATTTCATCGACCATGCCTACAAATATTGGGCGGCTATGCCGCTTTGCCCTGAAGCTTGTCGCCTGAGGCTTGTAGCTTGAAGCAATTTTTGTATTTTGGTCACTTTCAACACCAATGGCAGAAAGAGAACTATTTGAAGAAGTAGATGAGGTAACTACCCAATTTGCGGAGATACTGCTGCCAGTACCTATTCCAAAATTATTTACCTACCGCGTGCCGAAAGCACTCAATGAAATAATAAGAACGGGACAGCGGGTAATAGTACAATTCGGGCGAAAAAAAATCTATACAGGCATCGTATTTGCGTTGCACGAAAAACCACCGAAAGAATACGAAGCCAAATATATTTTAGAGTTGTTGGATGAAGCAGAAGTCATCTACCCACAACAATTCAAACTCTATCAATGGATTGCCGACTATTATTTATGCACACTGGGTGAGGTGATGATCTCTGCCTTGCCTACTGGTTTAAAACTCACGAGCGAATCAATGGTGCAGATCAATCCCAACTTTGACCCCGATCACACTGATTTTGAATTTTCCGAAAAAGAATGGGTGCTGCTATACCGCTTGAAAAAAGGGCCTCTCTCCTACACGGAAGTAACCCTTCTTTTCAATTCAAAAAATATCTACAGCTTGTTCCGTTCGCTCAACAGCAAGTCAGCCATTATTCTATATGAAGAGGTAAGAGGAGGATTTAAACCAAAAATAGAAAGGCATATTCGCTTGAATACCGAATACCTTCAAAAGAAAAAATTGGAAGCACTTTTTGAAACGATGGCACATCGACCAAAGCAAGAAGCTATTCTGCTCCATTACTTAAAAGACGTGCCTGTCTTTTCTCACCCCGAGCTTAATCAAAAAGGAATACCTCGATCTAAATTCTCATTTAAAGAACTTTCGAAGTCATCGTTTCTAATTCTTCTCAAAGACAAAGTGCTAGAGGAATTTGGCATTGCCGTGCCGCGGTTTGGGTTTGAAGACCCCGTGCAAGTAACTCCTCTGCTATTAAGTGAACAACAACAACGGGCACGGAACGAAGTGCTGCATGCAATGAATGAAAAAGGAACGGCACTGCTGCATGGAGTAACGGGAAGTGGCAAAACAGAAATCTACATCGACTTGATCAAACGTGCGCTGGATGGAGGCAATCAAGTACTTTATCTGTTACCTGAAATTGCATTGACAACGCAAATCGTATTTAGGCTTAAAAAAATATTTGGCAGTCAAATGGGTGTATACCACTCCAAATTTTCTGACAATGAACGCGTAGAAGTTTGGAACGGAATACTTTCAGGGAAATTTAAATTAGTGGTGGGCGTACGTTCCTCTATTTTTCTTCCGTTTGATAGTTTATCATTGATCATTGTAGATGAAGAACATGATTCATCGTACAAGCAGCACGAGCCTGCCCCACGCTACCATGCACGCGATGTGGCGATGGTGGTGGCGCAAATCCATCAGGCGAAAGTTTTGTTGGGCAGCGCTACACCTTCCGCAGAATCTTTTCACCATGCAGAAACAGGCCGCTACGGGATGATCCGCTTAGAGGAACGCTTTGGCGAAGCACAACTCCCTGAAATATTGTTTGCCGATATTGTTAAAGAGAAAAAACGCAAAACAATGAAGGGCGAATTTTCTTTGCTGCTACTCAAAGAGATTGGCGAATCGATTTCAAAAAAAGAGCAAGTCATACTTTTTCAAAACCGCAGGGGCTACTCGCCCATGATCGAGTGCGAAGATTGTGGCTGGGTGCCGAAGTGCATCAACTGCTCGGTGAGCCTCACGTATCATCAATACCGCCACGCCATGATCTGTCATTACTGTGGTTATAAAGAAGATTTGCCAAGTCAATGTCCTACTTGTTCATCGAAGCGAATACAAACGCTAGGTTACGGAACAGAAAAATTGGAAGAAGAATTGAAACTGCACTTTCCCGAAGCAAAAATCCAACGGATGGATTTAGATACTACTCGTACTAAATCTGGGTATGAAAACATCATTAAAGGATTTGAGAGTGGTGGCACCGATATTTTGGTAGGTACACAAATGGTGACCAAAGGCCTCGACTTCAACAATGTGAACTTAGTAGGCGTGTTTGATGCGGACCGCATGATGCACTTCCCAGATTTCCGCTCGTATGAGCGCGCTTTTCAATTGATCACACAAGTGAGCGGGCGAAGTGGACGAAGGGAGAAAAAAGGAAAAGTAGTAATCCAAACATCCAGCCCTATGCATCCGCTATTTGATTTTGTGATCAAGCACGATGTAGTAGGTTTCATTCAAGAGCAACTGCACGATAGGCAAGAACATTTCTATCCTCCTTTCTCACGATTGATAGAAATCACTATCAAGCACAAAAACAAAGTAATAGCAGATGAAGTGGCCGAAAAATTAGTAGATCAATTAAAGAAAAAAAATAAAGGACTGAAAATACTAGGCCCAGGCGAGCCAATGATTTCTAAAATCAGAAATGACTTTTTAATGTCGGTGCTTTTAAAAATTGGCCGCGACCAAGGAAAGTTGGGCGAAATAAAAGGGCAACTCTATTTGCTGGCAGAAAATTTAAAAGCAATACAGGAATATAGAAGTGTGAAAATTGTATTTGATGTAGATCCGGCTTAATCCAAAATATCCCACTCCTCGTTCAACACTGAAATAGCTTGGTGGGCAGTGAGGTCGAATTGGCAAGGCACTACTGAAACATAATTATTGGCAATCGCCCACTCATCATTGTCTTCTGCTTTATCGAAGTTGATGAAGTTGCCCGTCATCCAAAAATATGGGCGGCCATATGGATCAAATCGTTGATCAAATTCTTCTACCCACTTGGCGTTGGCCTGGCGGCATACTCGAATGCCTTTGATAGGCTCCTGCTTCTTAGCAGGAATATTTACATTCAACGCTACGCCCTTAGGCAATCCTTTTTTCAAAACCTGCTCGGTGATTTTTTTTATGAATGGAGAAGTATGTGAAAAATCTGCTTTATGGCTATAATCGCAAAGAGAAAAGCCAATGGCTGGCACTCCTTCAATCGCTCCCTCAATGGCCGCGGACATCGTGCCTGAGTAAAGTACGCTGATGGAGGTATTGCTTCCGTGATTGATGCCGCTCACCACTACATCGGGTTGGCGTTCATCTTTTAAAACAAAATGGCGAGCCATCTTGATGCAATCGGCTGGCGTGCCGCTGCATTCGTAGGCTTTTACACCTTCAAAAATAAATGACTCGTTCAAGCGCAAAGTATCCCCCACAGTAATGGCATGCCCCATCCCAGATTGAGGGCCATCGGGTGCGACTACAATCACCTCACCTAGTTCTTTCATCACGTTCACTAAATTCAATATTCCGCGTGCGGTGATGCCGTCATCGTTAGAAACTAGGATTAAGGGTTTAGACATATTTAAGATTTAAGATTTAAGAAAAATCATTTTTTTGCAAATAAAGAATTATAATACTCCACAATGCGGGTCAGTTCGTATTTGTCGTCAAAGTCTAAACGGTTTTCTTTGGCAAATTCTCTCACTTCACTTTCTTTGTTCTCCATTACACTTAGCCAATCGCTTTTCTTGCCAATGAACTCTTCTATTTTACCGTTAGATTTCAACAAGAAAAATTGATTTGTCATTACCAATAATTGCGTGTAGTTGCCATAGTAATAATAAGGGGAGCTAACGGTTCGGTACTCTAACTTTTCTCGCGTTAACAAAGTCAGTTTGCCTTCGGAGAGTAGTTCAAAGAAAACAGGTGTCTTGTACGTATTATTTTGTGAATAGGGCAGTGAATAAAATTGCCGATATCTTTTTACGGTAGTGTCAAAGATTTCAAAAAACAAAACTTTGCGAGCGGCAAAGCTTTCTAATTTATTCTTCGCCTTCACTTGAAGCAAATCGTTTTGCATATCGTACTTCACCAAGCCTTTGAGGGTATCGCTGGACTCTAACACAATTTTACCTTCATGCCAAAGCTCAAACGCAAACTGTTGGGCTTGTGTAAAAAGCGGAGTGAGCCAAAATAAAAAGACAATCGATCTCTTCATTATTTTTTTAAAATGTTATGACCCAGTTTATCTCGCTTGGTCAACAAATATTTTTCATTGTGTTGGTTGGGTACAATCTCAATGGGAATGTTTTCCACAATCTCTAATCCATAACCTGTTAGGCCTACGCGCTTTTGGGGATTGTTGGTGATCAATCGAATCTTGGATAGACCAAGGTCTCGCAAAATTTGTGCGCCAATTCCGTAGTCGCGGATATCCATATCAAAACCTAATTGCAAATTTGCCTCCACCGTATCCAAACCTTGCTCTTGCAATTTGTATGCCTTCAATTTGTTGAGCAGGCCAATGCCCCTTCCTTCTTGCTTCATGTAAAGCACTACGCCCTTACCTTCGTTCTCCACCATCTTCATAGCACGATGTAGTTGTGGGCCACAATCGCAGCGACATGAACCAAAAATATCGCCTGTTACACAAGAGGAATGTACACGCACCATCACAGGCTCATCTTTTTCCCATGTGCCTTTTATCAATGCCATGTGCACCTCGTGAGAGTTGAGTTGCTCGAAGGCCACCAATTTAAAATCACCGTGCATGGTGGGTAAGTTCACATCTATTTGTCGCTTTACTTGGCAATCTGTTTTCATTCGGTAAGCAATCAGGTCTTTGATGGTCACCAATTTCAATTGAAAACGTTCAGCCACTTTTTGCAATTCGGGCAGGCGTGCCATAGACCCATCTTCGTTCAATATCTCTACCAAAACACCTGCTGGGCGGAAACCTGCGAGTCGTGCAAAATCAATAGATGCTTCGGTATGACCAGCACGTCTTAGCACTCCTTCTTTTTTCGCTTTGAGTGGAAAAATGTGCCCTGGTTTACCAAGCTCTGCTGGTTTTGTTTCTGGGTCAACCAATGCGCGAATGGTTTTGAAGCGGTCGTGCGCAGAGATGCCCGTAGTACAACCGTGGCCGATCAAATCAACCGATACCGTGAAGTTGGTTTCATAAGCCGCAGTATTTTTTCCTACCATTAAATCAAGGCCAAGTTCTTCACATCGCTCTTCGCTCAATGAAGCACAGATCAATCCGCGCCCGTGGGTGGCCATGAAGTTGACAATTTCGGGTGTGATGGATTCCGCAGCGCAAATGAAGTCGCCTTCGTTTTCACGGTCTTCATCATCTACCACAATAATCACTTTGCCATTTTTGATTTCTTCAATGGCTTCTTCGATAGTGTTTATTTTAATTTTACTAGTCATTTTCTTAAATCTTAAATCTTAAATCACAAATCTTAAATTTTAAATCACTTCGCCACCACAATCCCCAACAGCCCCGCCAACTCCGTCTCAGCTTTCTTCAATCCAGATTGTGTTTCTAATGCTTTATCCAATTCATCCCAATCACCTTTCGTCTCGGTCTGCTTCACCACTTGTAGATTATCTTCCATCATCCTTTGCACTACTCTAAATTTCAATCTTAAAACGTTAGTCAACGCCATCTCGTTCAAAATATCGTGTTCTTTAGGAAAATAAATGTGGAACTTTTCGCCCCAATGCTTACTGGTTTCATAACGAGTGGTGACCAACCCCGTAACTGTTCTTTTAACAACCTCACTTCCATTTCTCAAAAAGTATTGACTGTCCAGCACTTCACCTTTCACAACACTGTTCTTAAAGTTGTTATAGATTTCGTGAAAGACCGGATTGGTAAACACCACGTCTTCCAATTCATACAAAAGGAAATCGGAAAGACTTTGATCTTCAATTTTCTTGTCGGCATAGTTCAAGAGCAAACGAATGGTTTCGCGCTCCTGATAGTCCACCATGCTTTGCGCATCAATTTTAGTTGGGGCTATTTCCTCAACGGGATCAATGGCAACTAGAGTATCTTCCTCGCGTATTTTTTCCTTTTCGTTCTTGCGTCTTTCTTGAATCAGAATCTTATTCAACTCAGAGAGCAAAACCTGCTCAGACATCTTGAGCAGATTGCTCGTCTCTTGAATATAAACAGAACGCTTTACTGGATCGGGTATTAGTGCAATGCTGGTGACAATCTCTTTGATCGATTCTGCTTTCTTGATCGGATCGCCTGTTGATTCTTTGGCGTAGAGCCCTGCCTTGAACGAAACAAAATCTTGCGAGTGCTCTTTCAGAAATTTGTTGAACTCGGACGTGCCTACTTTGCGCGAATAGCTATCAGGGTCTTCGCCATCGGGGAACAACACCACGCGCACGTTGAGGCCGCCCTTCAAGATCATGTCGATGCCGCGCAGCGCAGCTTTGATACCAGCGGAGTCACCATCGAAGAGGACAGTTACATTTTCTGTAAATCGATGGATTAGTTTGATCTGACTTTCGGTGAGTGCCGTGCCCGATGAAGACACCACATTTTCCACATCCGACTGATGCATGGAAATCACATCGGTGTAACCCTCTACTAAATAACAAACATCGTGCTGACGGATGGCATTCCTGCCTTGGTACAATCCGTACAACACATCGCTCTTGTGATAGATATCAGTCTCGGGTGAGTTAATGTACTTCGGCTGATTTTTATCCTTGCCCAACATCCGCGCACCAAACGCAATCACCTTGCCTGAAATATTGTGGACTGGGAAAATCACTCTCCCACGAAAGCGGTCATAAGAACTACCATCCTCTTTCTTTACAACAAGTCCCGTCTTTTCAAGCAGCTCTTTATTGTAGCCTTTTGCAACGGCCTCTTTGCTAAAATTCTCCCAGCCTTCCAGCGCAAAGCCCAATTCAAATTTTTCGATGGTCTTGTCTGCAAAGCCACGTTCTTTAAAGTAACTTAGGCCTATGCTTCGTCCGTCTTCGTGCGTAGTAAGAATGTTTTTATAATATTCTTTAGCAAAGTTCATTAGAATGTAAAGCCCCTCTCGTTCGCTTTGTTCGGCTTTGCCTTCATCGCTAACCCGATCTTCTTTGATTTCTACACCATATTTTTTTGCTAAGTATCGAATGGCTTCTGCATAGCTCAACTTCTCATGCTCCATCACAAACGTGAAGGCATCGCCCCCTTTGCCGCTGCTAAAATCTTTGAATATGCCCTTGGAAGGAACTACAAAAAATGAGGCCGTCTTTTCATTTACAAATGGACTGAGCGCCTTGTAGTTCTGCCCCGATTTTTTGAGCGTGACGAAATCGCTGATCACATCAATGATATCGATGCGGTTTTTTACTTCTTCAATGGTATCGCGGGTGATCAAGCAGAAAGGTGATTGAGTTGGAGATCGGCCTCTCCAGCAGGTTTGATTTGGTTAATGATGTCAAGGGCTGCGTCAATGCCTGCTTGGATTGCCGAGTAGTTTGTTACCCCTTCATAGTATCCTTCAATATGCAAAATACCATAAGCAGTATTAAAAGAATCGAGTACTTTTTTGTTTAACACTGTGAAGCGTTTTCTATAATCATCTACGTTGACTCGCGCTCCTTTTTTCTTCACAATAGCTTTTCCCTTCATCTCAAGATAAGTATCAGAAGCCAAAAGCACCCCGTTGTAAGCAGTGGCACAAGCCATTCTTACATATTTATCATCTTGATAATACTTATCTTTCTTTTGCCCCTTGGTACGAAGGATTTCAGAAGCATTGTTGATATAACGCACGGCTTCCCTATATCTATTTTGCCTTTCTTTGGTAGACATGAATCTTGATGGTTAAATTAATTGACAAAGATACCTTTTAGTTGGGAAATTTTCATTTCGGAACAATACAGGAAATTGATTTTAAAATGGATGAGCGAAAGTCTTACCTTTACAGCCTTACTTAGCCGCCAAAAATCTTACATCACAAATCTAAAATCCTGAATCTTCGTGATTTTCACTAAATCAGACATCCTAAAAGCTCTCTCCACCGTCAACGACCCTGATCTGAAAAAAGATTTGGTCACGTTGAATATGATCAAGGACATTGAAGTGACGGAACAGAAAGTGCGCTTTACAGTGGTGCTTACTACGCCAGCCTGCCCGCTGAAAGAGAAAATTAAGCAAGACTGTATTGACGCGGTAGAAAAAGTAGTAGGCAAAAGTGTTGCTATAGAAATCTTCATGACCTCTTCCGTTACCACCTTGCGCAACAATACTCCGTTGCTACCCGGTGTAAAAAATATCATTGCCATTGCTTCGGGCAAAGGTGGTGTGGGCAAATCTACCGTCACTACCAACTTAGCTGTTGCCTTAGCTCAATCGGGAGCTAAAGTTGGTTTGATCGATGCAGATATTTACGGGCCGTCCATCCCCGTCATGTTCAACTGCGAGCGCGAGCAACCAGAAGTGAAAGCAGTGAACGGAAAAAATTTGATCATGCCGCTGGAACAATACGGTGTAAAATTAATTTCGATTGGCTTTCTTGCCCCACCCGAAAGTGCCGTGGTGTGGCGTGGGCCAATGGCGAGTTCTGCCCTTAAACAATTTATAGGCGATACCATTTGGGGCGACTTAGATTACTTGTTGATTGATCTTCCTCCAGGTACAAGCGATATTCATTTGACATTGGTGCAGACAGTTCCTGTAACCGGTGCAGTGATTGTAACCACTCCACAAAAAGTAGCACTGGCCGATGCGATGAAAGGATTGGCAATGTTCAAACAACCATCTATCAATGTGCCCGTACTTGGCGTGATTGAAAACATGGCCTACTTTACGCCCGAAGAATTGCCCGGCAATAAATATTATATCTTCGGCAAAGATGGTGGCAGGAACTTAGCCGAGAAGTACAGCGTTCCTTTCCTCGGGCAGATACCTTTGGTGCAATCCATACGCGAAAGCGGAGACAGTGGACTGCCGGCAGTAATGAAAGGTGGAGCTACGGCAAAAGCCTTTACCGATTTGGCCGAAAGCCTTGCACGGCAAGTTGCCATAAGAAATGCTACATTTGACACCACTAAACGCGTGGAGATTACTGTATGATGACGCTTACCAAATCTAACATTGAAGAACTGCACGAGCGCGTGGAGGCATCGCTGGATTCCATCCGTCCTTATTTATTGGCCGATGGAGGCAATGTGAAAGTTCTCGATATTTCTGATGACCACACCTTAAGACTTGAGTTCACTGGCAATTGCGGTAGCTGCCCCATGTCCACCATGACATTCAAAGCGGGAGTGGAAGAAGCCATCAAAAAATCTGTTCCTGAAATTAAATCTATTGAAGTCGTTAATCTCACCGCTCTGTAGGGTTACTTGCCATCTACGGTATTGATAAAGTATTAAACTTTAACATCGCATCCATACTCTAATGGATTTTCCATCGTTATGGGTTAACTTGCAGGGCATGCTTCTTCGCTTTACAATCTTTACTTTTTCCCTTCTCATTGCGGCTTCATCATTGGCGCAAGAACGATGCGGTACGGTGGAATATGAAAAGATGTTGCATCAAAAAAATCCTAAAAAAGAAACCATTGATCAGTTTGAGAAATGGATGAACAATAAACTTAATCTTTTAAAGAATGCACCAGCTAGTACATCAGGTGCTCAGCGAACGCAAACCACTTACACTATTCCCGTTGTAGTGCATGTCATCCATAATGGCGAAGCTATTGGTACAGGCATCAATATTTCAGATGCACAAGTACTTTCGCAGATAAAAGTATTGAATGATGATTTCAATCGCCTCAATGCAGACAAGACAAACACACCTTCTGTTTTTCAATCTGTGGCAGGAAGCTTTGATGTACAGTTTGTATTGGCACAGCAAGACCCAAATGGATTAGCCACGAATGGAATCGTACGGGTGAAAGGATCACAATCTTCTTGGACCTTTGGTAATAACTACTTATTGAAATCGCAAAGCTATTGGCCAGCTGAACAATACTTGAATGTTTGGGTGACTTATTTAACAGACTACTTAGGTTATACTCAACTCCCTGTTTCTTCTACACTACCTGGCTTAGAAGATTCGTCCAACGAAAGACTTACCGATGGCATCGTGATAAATTATAGAGAGTTTGGGACGATTGAAGCTGGTAGTTTTGATTTACATCCCAAATACAATAAAGGACGCACACTTACTCATGAGATGGGGCATTTCTTTGGGCTGCGGCATGTATGGGGCGATGGGAGTGATTGCACCAGCACCGACTATGTTGCCGATACACCCACACAAAGTAATTCTTCTGCCGGTTGCCCAACGCATCCTCAGACTAACTGCACAACTGCGAAAATGTTTCAGAACTACCTCGACTACTCTGATGATGCTTGCATGAACATTTTTACGCAAGGGCAAGTAGCGAGAATGAATACGATCATTCAAAATAGTCCTCGAAGAGTAGAGTTACCCAACTCGCCTGGTTCACAGCCACCCACATCAGTGGCTAATGACTTAGGAATCAAAACAGCTTTATCACCAGCGGCAACTGCGTGTAGCGGTTTTATCGTGCCTTCTATTGCAGTAAGGAATTATGGAACAAACGCCATCACTTCAGCACAAATACAATTCAAAAAAAACGGAAGGATTGTGGAAACGAAAGGCATCTCATCTCCACTATCTATCAGCGCAGAACAGCAAATTGATTTTACACCAATTTTATTAAGTAACTCAACTTCTTATTCATTTGAATTTTCAATTCTCTCTACCAATAGCGGCACCGATGGTAATGCCAATAACAACTTGAAAAGTATAACCACCGCTACTCCATCTCTTGGCACACTACCTTTAGTAGAAAGTTTTTCACCTTTCCCTTCAACTTGGTCTATTGATAATCCTGATGGCTTAATGAAATGGGCAGCTAATTCTTCATCAGGAAGGCCATCCATGTACATTGACTTCTATAATTATACTGAACTAGGCGCGATAGATAAATTGGAAACACCACTTCTCGATTTAACTACAGCTACCTCAGCCACATTAATTTTTGATAGGGCATATGCAACTTACCCAGGAGTAACGGGAGAGAGATTAAGAGTATTGGCATCAACTGCTTGCCGATTTGATAATTCGCCCGTTGTTCTATTTGACAAATCAGATGACAACTTAAAAACTGCGCCTCCTACAACTAGCGCATTTGTTCCAGCTAGCACTCAATGGGTTACCGAAGTAATCCCCCTCACGCAATTTCTTGGGCAATCCGTTCAGCTTGCTTTTGAAGGAACCAACGCAAATGGAAATAATTTATACATAAGCAACGTGAAAGTCATAACAGGTACATTTTTGGACCTCGCCCTTTCAACATTGGAAAGCCCTTCACCTGTTAGTTGCCAATCCAATCCTTCCCCCAGCATTCGTGTTAAAAATAATGGAAATGTTCCTGTCACCTCATTTACAGTCTCCACCACATTTAATGGAGGCAGTGTACAGAATCAAATTTTTTCTAATGTATCGATCGGCTTAAATGTTGATCAGGTATTTCAGCTTAATTCTATTTCGCTGGCAGTGGGGATCAACCAATATACTGTTTCACTTTCCAATCCAAATGGTGCTGTGGATGTCAATTCACAAAACAATAGTGGCTCATATAATTTTATTTTTAACAATGCCAGGGATATCATCCCACTACG
This sequence comes from Cyclobacteriaceae bacterium, assembly GCA_046155095.1. Lineage (GTDB taxonomy): Bacteria > Bacteroidota > Bacteroidia > Cytophagales > Cyclobacteriaceae > ELB16-189. The sequence continues at coordinate 26,689 of JBJXEB010000031.1, read as the reverse complement.
TGAACGATTTGATAGCAACACACAATTGAATTGGACCATTGTAAGTCAAGGCCAGCAACAACTCTGGACGAAAGCAAGTACAAACTATTCCAATTCCTTATTTTATAATTCATTTACTAATACAAATATCGGAGATGAATCTTGGCTGGTTAGCCCCGTCCTTGATTTAACCAATACATCCAAAGCAAGTTTGTTTTTTGATGTCAGCTATTCGAAATCAACAAAAGGAAACGAAGAGTTGCGCACACTTGTTTCAACAGATTGTGGACTCACTTTCAAAGATATTATTTTTGACCAGTCAGGAAATCTATTGTCCATTAAAGATTCTCAAGACCCGTGGAAACCAACCCTCACCACGGATTGGAAAAATAATTTTATCAACCTCAATGATTATATTGGTCAATCCAACGTGCGATTTGCTTTTGTTGCTACTAATGGCAATGGCAATAATTTGTATTTAGATAATATCGATTTTTATACTGATGACAGTCCTATACAAGTATCCACCAAACCATTGACCAACTCTGTTAACGTTTACAGTGGAAACGGAATTGGATCTGCATTGAGTTTAACATTCAATTTAGAAGAGCGGCAACCTACCCGCGTTACAATTTTCAATTCAATCGGACAAGAAGTAGCTGATCAGTCCTTTCCCGATGCACTCAACCAAACCTTTAGCATTGATGTAGGCGAACGAGCGAGTGGCATCTATATTTTACGGCTTCAAGTCGGCAGCCAACTTAGCGCAAAGAAAGTTTTTATTGGGAATTAGAAAAACCAGAAGTCATCAGTCTCACCTCGTGTTATCCGGCAACTAATAGAATAAGTTGTTTTCGCGCTTGAAATCCCCATAAATCTTCAACATCTTTGAGGGATTGAATCTCATGAACAAAAAGAAAATAGCTATTCTATATGGAGGCCGCTCTGTGGAGCACGGTGTATCCATCAATTCAGCACGAAATATCTTTGAGTTTATTGATAAGGAACTTTTTGAACCCGTTTTGATCGGTATTTCTTCACTAGGTATTTGGTATCATACCCAAACCGTAACCAAAGAAATCAATACAGGAGAAGAACTTTCCCTTCGGCTCAATCCCTCCTCTCCTTCTTTCCTCACAACTAAAGGAAAATCTATAACTGTAGACATCGTATTCCCTGTATTGCACGGCACTGATGGTGAAGATGGCAGTATTCAAGGCTTGATCAAAGCAATGGATTTGCCAATGGTTGGCACCACTGTGCTGGGCTCGGCTATGTCTATGAGCAAATTAGTGACCAAGCGATTGCTCAAAGAAGCAGGTTTGCCTATTGCCGATTTTGTGTCTGCTTATTTTCCTGATAAGAATAATTTGAAATTTGAATCCATCCAAGAAAAGCTAGGGCTGCCCTTCATGGTGAAATCTGCCAGCTTGGGTTCTTCGGTGGGCGTATCTAAAGTAAAATCGAAAGCGGATTTTGACAAAGCTATTGAAGAAGGTTTCCGTTATGATGATTGTGTGTTGATCGAAAAGTATATTCAAGGTCGCGAGATTGAGTGCGCTATCGTGGGCAACTCCCCTGCTAAAGCTTCTCTTCCCGGAGAAATCATTATCAGCAAAGAGTATGAGTTCTACACCTTTGATGCAAAGTATGTAGATGGCAAAGCCGTCTCCATTGAAGTGCCTGCCAAGTTAGATTCTTCTATTCAAGAAAAAATAAGAACACTATCAATACAAGCGTATCAAGCACTTGCCTGTGAAGATTTCGCCCGTGTGGATTTATTTTTGACAAAAGAAGGCGATGTGTATGTGAATGAAATCAATACCATCCCTGGGTTCACCAACTCAAGCATGTTCCCCATGATGTGGAAAGAGCGGGGCATATCTTTTACCGAATTGATCTCGCAGTTAATTGAGTTGGCTCTGGAACGTTATCAAAAATCGAAAAGAGCGGAGAGGGGATTTGAATCTTCACTAAAATTTTGAGTTAGACTTTCCACAAAAAAACTGATTATCTTTGAAGATGAATTTAATCCAACTCATTAATGACAGAAAAACGGAGTTCATTGAACTGTGTATAGCCCACAAAGTTGATAGGTTGTATGCTTTTGGATCTTCCATAACGGATCATTTCGATTTTGAAAAAAGTGATATTGATGTACTTGTTGATTTAGACTTAAAAGACCCACTTGAATACGGAGAAACATTACTTTCACTTTGGGACAATCTTGAATCCTTCTTTAAAAGGAAAGTAGACTTATTAACAGATGAATCTATTCATAATCCCTATTTAAGGAAAAGCATTGAGGCAACAAAGATGTTAATCTATGACAGACAAGGAGAAAAAGTATTTGTCTGATATGTTGAATTCGATTCATCACATTCTATCCTTCACAGAAGGAGTAACCTCCTTTGAAATCTACAAAGGAAATTTTTTAATTAAAGGAGCGGTAGAACGACATTTAGGTATTATTGGAGAGGCGGTTAATAAGTTTCTAAAGGAATCTCCGGAAAATAACCTTATCAACGCAAAACAAATCATTAGTTTGAGAAATCGTCTTATACACTCTTATGATAATGTTGACGATAGAATCATTTGGAACGTTGTAAAAATGCATTTACTTCCATTCAAGAACGAGATCGAAGGAAAGTTAAACTAACTATGGATTTAAAATCTTTTCTAAAAAATAATACCATTGGTGGCTTGTTGGCAAATGTGGGCATTGCATTTGGCTTAGTACTACTTATTGCTCTCATCTACTTCTATATTTATTTACCCAACGTAACCAACCACGGCAAGTCTATAAAAGTGCCTGACTTAGCTGGCCTTACTATGGAGGAAGCAGAAAAAAAACTGGAGGCGATTTCCCTTCGCATTGCCGTGAATGACTCTGCCTATTCAGATGAAGCCAAGCCTCTTACCATTTTAAAACAATTTCCTAAAGTAGAGGAAGATGTGAAAGAAAGCAGAACGATTTATGTCTCCATCAATCGCGTAACACCACCCACCTTACCCGTCCCTGACTTGGTAGACCGTTCGCTGATCAATGCCGAAGTAGTTTTAAAAAGTAACGAGCTAAAACGAGGTATGATCATTTATGAAGCCAGTCCCTTCAGACACTTGGTAAAAGAGATGCGCTACAAGGGTCAAGTTATTTTAGCAGGAACTCGCATACACAAGGGGGCAATCATTGATTTAATTGTAGGTGATGGAAATGGGCCAGCAGATTTTATCGTTGGCAATCTAATTGGAGATTCTTATAAAACAGCCCTGCTCAAACTTTCTGGGTGGAATTTGCACCTTGGCAAGGTGGAAATACCTGCCGATGTAGATACTACAGGCATTGTACCTATCGTTTATAAACAATTACCTGCAAAAGGTGATTCCGTTCGAATTGGTGATCCTATCGATTTATGGATCGCTCCAAAAGGTTACAAGGAACCAGAAGAAGAGGATGAAGGGAATTGAATAGTATGTAGCCAATAGTTACCGGTTGCCAGTTGCCAGTAAACTGGAAACAAGTAACTGGAAACTATTAACTTGAGCCATTGAAATTTATAACTTTCATATTCACCGCTTTTATTTCAATCAACTGCCTGGCGCAGATAGAGATTGTCCCTATCTACCGTGATCCCGCTCCCATCAAACAAAGCAAAAACAAATCAGCGCGCACAGCCTCATTGCCAGCCATGTCACTACCCTTTTGGGATGACTTCTCAGCTACCAACTCAAAGTCCGAAGATAAAATTTATCCATTAAGAACTTTCTGGGAAAAAGGCAGCAGCACCGTTTGGGTCAACAGCGGTACTGGCATCAATCCTCCTTCGTTGAATGTGGCTACCTTTGATGGATACGATTCGTTGGGTAAACCATATAGTATAAATAACTTATTAGCCAAAGGTTTTGCCGATAGCCTTACCTCTCGCGCTTTGAAGTTGGGTGATGTACCTGCTACCCTTAGATCATCTGTTTACATTAGTTTTTTTTATCAAATCTCAGGCAATGGTGAGTCGCCCGAGCCTGGTGATATTCTTTCACTTCTCTTTAAGGATAACACAAATAAATGGAAACAAGTATGGCAAATAGAAAACAACGGCTCACTAAAAGAAGATGAGTTTGTTCAAGTAACCTTGCCTATTACAGGGGCTGAATACTTTCACAATGATTTCCAGTTCCGTTTTCAAAATTTCGGAAGGTTATCAGGGCCTTATGATACTTGGAATATTGATTATGTTTACTTGAATTCAGGACGTAATGCAGAAGACAAATCATTTCCAGACAGAACTATTACTACGCCCCTAACTTCATTGTTCAAACAATATTTTTCTATACCATTAAAACATTTTAAGAAAGATTCATTGTTTGCAAAGCCCTCATTTAACACCTATAATTTGCGTATTGGCAATAACCAACCTTTGAATCACTTTTCTGTGGCCAATACAATGAGCTACAAAGCCAAAACAAAGATTAATTCAACAAAAGCATTACTCGATAGCGCGCTAAGCGATGGAAGTCTAATAGGTGGCCAAAGCGGAACATTTTCTTTGATAAAACTGCCACGTATATCATCGTTTGATACTAATGCAGATTCAATATCAATACAATTAGGAGTGAGGCTCTCTACCAAAGACAATCAACTGATCTCAAATAATGGGGATTTTGATCCAGCAACTTATAGCCCTATCAAATTTACTGCGAACGATACACTCACACAGGTTTATGCGTTAGCCAGCTACTATGCCTACGATGACGGAACTGCCGAGTATGGTGCAAAGATAACTGGCAATGGTACTCAACTTGCCTATCAGTTTGATTTAGTGAAAGCAGATACCGCTACCATTAGCGCTGTTGACATTTACCTTCCTAGGTTTGGTGATGAGTCCAGCCAAACATTTCAATTGTTAATCATGAGTGCCTTATCCAACAATGAATCTGACTATCTACTTCGGCAAACCATTACTATTCAACGTAGCGCCCTAAATAAATTTTGGCGTATACAAATTAATCCAGGCATTGTAGTGAAGGATAAATTTTATGTGGGTTGGAAATTAAATTCCACTGCCGTCATTGCTGTTGGCCTCGACCGCAACACTAACTCGGGAGACAAGATGTTTGTAAATGCTACTGGTACCTGGGAAAAAAACACCTCGTTAAAAGGAAGCTTGATGATACGGCCTGTCTTTGGAAAAGCAGGAGTGATTTCTGGCATTGAAGATGATCCAGTAGTTAAGCCTTACCCTAATCCTACTGGGGGCAGTTTCTTTTTGCCCGCCACTGCGGAGCAAATTTGGCTCTACGATTTATCTGGAAAAGAAGTTATGTTTGATCAGAATGACCAAGTCGATAAGAAGCAAATTACAATTACCAATCCTTCTGTAGGATTGTATTTAGTTCGGTACTTTGATCAAAAGTGGCGCACAGAAAAAATCATGGTGCTACCGTAGCAGGAACGTTCTGAATGAGCGTGATCGGCTCGGGAGTGAAACACAGAATGAAAATCAAGAGGGCTATCCACCCCAAGATCACTCTTCCTTTCGTAAGTGGTTCTTCCATCTCACAAGGAGGGTGTGGTATCCCAACAAAGCGACCGATGATAAAAGCAAACAATAACCACCCTGGATAGCCATGTACATGCGGAAAGAAGGTAACAATCAAATACTGCGCGGTAAAAATGGCCAATGCAGCCAACAAGTTATCGCGTGTGGACAACCCCAATCCGCGCAGAGCGAAAAATAAGAATCCAATGAAAAGTGGTATCTCATAAATCAATTTATCGGCAGCTTCAAAGGGAGAAATGTAGCCAATACCAGCGTAGAAAAGGAATACAATAAAAATAATGGTGGCAATGGTGCGATGTAATTTAAAGCCTACTAATCCATACAGCACATGACCTCCATCCAATTGGCCAACTGGCAAAAGATTGATGCTGGTAAAAATCAACGAAAGGAAACCCGCAAATAAAAATGGATAGTGTATGATCTCGTGCACATTGGGCAAGCGTGATGGATCAGCAACAAAATTTTCAAAAAATAAAAAGAGTAAGTTTTTACCAATGATCACATCCACAGATCCTTCGGGCATAAAGCTGGCACTGTAAACATGAGCCGCATAGTCTAAACCAAATTGTTCATACTCTGGATGAAATTGAAATATATACTCGGGAGGAGGCAAATGTGTAAATCCGTAAAGCAGAAACCCAATCGATACAACGAATCCAGCTAATGGCCCAGCAATACCAATATCAAAATTCTGTTGTGCAGAGCGAATAGGGCTTTTAATGCGAATGAGCGCGCCCAATGTTCCAAGCATCAAGGAAAATGGAGGAAGAGGTATATAGTAGGGCAAAGTAGTTTTAACTCGATAGTAAATTGCTGTGAAGTAGTGCCCAAACTCATGAGCTGTCAAAATTAGGAGGAAGCAGATAGAGTAAGGTAGACCACCATAGAAATCTTGCAGCGTATAATTTTCGCTAAATACAGACTTTCCATTCGTCCATTCTGCACCCGCCATTGTTGTAGTGACTAGAGTTATAATGAAGAGAGAGATGTGGAGAAGGTAACTCTTAAGGTTGCTTTTCATCAAATAGGGAAAAAATTAGATCGGGGTGCTTAACATGAAAAGTTTGAATGCCAATAGATAAAGCCCCGCTTAAATTGGCGAGGTTGTCATCTAAAAAAAGTGTTTCGTTAGCCTTTAATTGATTTTCTTGAAGAACATGTTGATAAATTTCTTCGTTGGGCTTACGCATCTTTAAGAGATGGGAATAATAAGCTCTTTCAAAAAGGGAATCAAGCGAAGTGAGGGTAGTTGTTGTCTTTACAATTTCACTAAAACATTGCAGGTGAATATTATTCGTATTGCTGAGTAAGAAAATGCGAAACTTTGATCCTACTTTCTTTAACAAATCTATTCGAATAGGCGGGAGATCCAGCAGCATAGCATTCCATGCCTGATCAACTTCAATATCACTAACACGCACGGCCAAAAAATCGCTCAGTTCTTTTCTAAACTGTCTGTCTTCAATCGTACCTTGTTCGTAATCACTAAAGAATGACATTGCCCCTGCTTCCGACTTCAACTGATCGATTGGCTTGCCGCTAATTCTAGAGAACTGCTTATGCGTTCTATCTACATCCAAATTAAGGATAACCCCACCTAAGTCGAAGATAATGTTTTTAATAGCAGGATGGACGGGCACTTGTTGTGTATTAAGCTTCAAATATGTAAAATTGCACTCTCTTTTACAGGAAGCAAGAAAAAATCATCACAACTTGTTAATAGGGGCCCTTAGCTCAGCTGGTTAGAGCATCAGACTCATAATCTGAGGGTCGCTGGATCGTTCCCAGCAGGGCCCACATTTTTACCAACCCTATTGATTGGTTCTGGCTTTCACGACAAGCCCTTTGCTAATTCAAACTCTCTTTTCTTCCAAGATTTATCCAATATAAATGTGCCAATGGGTATAAGCGAAGCGGCCAACGCCACTCCCACATTAAACCAATTCCACCGCATGGCCTTGATGGCCAAAAGTACCGTACCGATGTATGTAATAAATAGTACACCATGCATCCAGCCCACTACTTTCACTGCCATTGGCCAACCAAAATAATATTTAAGAGGCATGGCAATCAAGAGCAAAACCAAAAAGGAAATACCTTCGGTGATGCCGATGAATCTTAAGAAGCGGATTTTACTTTTCATAAATGCTGGAAAAAATTAGCCATGCTAGGTGCAGGGCTATAAATTAATTTACTTGAAGCTCTTGCCTCCATTCGGCTGATAAATGTAGCGGAAGGTGTAGTATCTATCTTTTGTGGTAGCTATTGGGGCAATCGGGGCGTCTTGATAATAATTTAGTATCTCCATTTTTGCGTAGTTTCCATTGGTCATTTGAAAAATCAATACCCGCCCAGCTATAGGTGATACTATATTTGTGGTTCTATCATAATTGTACCAACCATTTCCTGATCCTAAAGGAATAGCATAGGAAGTGGCCACTGGCTTCTTATTGTCCGTCTGACTATCGCTAAGATAGCCAGCATCTGGAGCAGTAGTAATGTTATCAAAAATATCTTTTAGTACCTGCACTTTAGTAGTGCCTTTACCACTAGATCCACTATTAACTATAAGGGTAGTTCCCCTGAAACCTACATCCCATTTGGTAGTAGTACTATCCGCATTGACAACTAGAGCGCCAGTGCTAAAACTAAAGAAAGTAAATTTATTAGTAACCCCAATTGGTTGGCCATTAGTAGGGTTATATCCACCTGATGGAGGATCAGCAGATAAATTTTTAAAGGTCACTGCGGTGAGAGCCACAGGTGCTGGGTCATTATTGGAACACGAAGCAAATGATAGAATTAAAACAAAAGCAACTAGTAAGGTAGAGATGGAACGAAGCATTTTCATAAATTATTAATTATTGGTTTTTACTTTTTAAGAATTGATAGCTGATACTCACATAAGAAAGTCTGCCAGGTAAATTAGGGATGGTAATGGGGTCAGTATAATTGAAAACGTTATCTATGCCCAGCTGAAGACGAAGGTTATTTCTAAAAGTTTTGGCAATTGATATATTGGTTAGTGCATACCCACTCACAAAATGATCGTAGACATCTAATAGGGCATTGCTATTGCTATCAGACGAAGCCGCTGACTCGCCTTGAACGTTTCCTACAATACCACCCAATCCAAATTTGCCTCTGTAAATTACACGCAGGCTTGCTTCTAATCCTTTTTCCTTATCGCGATAAAATATTTTAAAATTGCCTGTGTGCCGAGAGCGATTGTACAGACCAAAGTACTCGCTTGGCTTAAGCTGCTTGGTAACTAACGTGTTTGGGTCTCTCCAAAATACTTCTCCTCTATCCACTTGATCGATCACGTCCCGGTCTTTCGCATACAGCAATTGATAGCCCAGTGACAAAGAAAGTTTACCACTGACTGGATAGCTGAAATCAGTTTCAAGCCCTTGCATCAACGCACGTTGAATGTTTCGATAACTGTAAATACTTTGGCCAGATGTATTAATGGCCACCAATTGTGTTTCAATCAAATTGTCGATCGTATTGCGGAAAAAATTAAAATCCAAAATCAATTTTGGGAATACTTCAGCTCGTGCGCCAATATTGATTGCAACAGAGCTCTCGGCTTTCAATTTCCCCAACAAAGCAGGATCGAATAAATAGGATTGAATGAGCCCCTGTGCTCGAAAATCGGCAAGCTTTTCTTTAATGATCTCGGTTCCCAATACGCTATAACCGCCACCTGCTTGATTATTGAAATTAAAATACAACTGGCGGAAATCGGGAGATTTGAAGCCAAAACCGAATGATCCTTTGAATGAAATTCTTTTATTCAATTCAAACCTTGTTGAAAGCTTCGGACTGAATTGCCCGCCATAAATGGAATTATGATCGTAACGTCCGCCAGCAATCACTACCAATCTTTGTATGGGTATCCATTCATGCTGAAAGAAAGCATAATCTGTTTGCTGTCTTCTTTCCACTTGATCGTTGTAGCGAGAAGTGGTTACTCCTTCTTCAATATGCCCTGCTCCAACAGTCAAAATATTCCTGTCACTAAAAAAATATTCAGCATTCCCTTCGTAGCGCGTGAACGATTGGTGAAAATTATCTGTGTAAGTAACGCTATCGTCTGAAGCTCTTTTCAAGATTGTATTGGTAGAGTACTGCGTAGTGTAAAATCTACCTATAGCTTTTAGCCGAGAAGAGAAGCGGTGAGTGATGACTGGATTCAAATTCCAATCTTTGACAGCTCCATCTCCATACGTTCGCACTGAACTGCTATTTGAAAGCACATCAAAACTATAATCTTGTTTTTCGTCAAAGTATCTGCCGCCAATACTCAAATCGGTTTTCGTTCCTAGCTTGTATGTAATCCTAGATCCAAGTGTAACATTCCTAAAAGGCGAAACAGTCTTCCCATAATTCTGCGGAGATAAATCATACCCGTCTGTGCTGTATCGGTTCGCAAAAAGATAGACGCCCAAATTTTTATGGATCAAACTTCCACTTCCATTCAAGTCAAGTGTATTGTTGGTTCCATAACGAAGTGAAACATTTCCTTGATTGCTCTTTGGTCTTTCGGTAATAATATTGATCACTCCTGCCAGTGCATCTGATCCGTACAAACTTGAAGATGGGCCTTTCACAATCTCTACTTGTTTGATATTTCCTACCGTCAATCTGCTCAACTCAAGCGAACCGGTATATCTGCCGATGATCGGCTCGCCATCAATCAAGATTAATGTATAGTCAGGATTGAACCCTTGTATTTGAATGCCGCTACCCTGCCCGTTCACCTGTGGTACTACCACAAGCCCTGTCTGCTCAGTAAGAATATCATTGAGCCTAACAGAGCCCATTGTTTTGATTAGGTCTTTCTTAATCAACGTAACAGGCATCGGCAATGCACCAACGGTTCTCTCATTGCGCGTAGCCGTGATTACCACTTCTTCCAATTGCTGTATTTTGAGGGAGTCAATATCATTGGATGCTTGAGAAAAAGCCGTGCAAAAGGACGCACCCAGAGCTACCATTACACAAAAGCCAGTTAATATCCTTTTCATTGAGGTTGCAAATATGAAAGCAAGGCAATTCACAAAATACCCAAAAAAGTATAATTAATGCCGAGTGCTATCAATCTGGTAAACTTTGGTACTTTTGCCTAAGTATTGCCATTCCATTCAATAAATAAACATGACTTTCGTCATTTTATACCATGATTAATACAACCGTTGCACCATCTCTCGAAAAAAATACCCAAAAAGGATCAATCACTTCCTTGTTTGAAAAGGGCGATTTGTCGCTCCTTTTCTCTGAAAACAAAACGCCAGAACCTGCAAGCGTTGAAAGCCTGATTCAAAAGGGAATCATTCATTTCTATTTTTGTTTGGATGGCAGCGCGACTTTTGCCTTTAGTCCACATTACAGTCGAGAGATTGTGAAAGGAAAGAATTATTTTTTCTACAATCCCGATAAGGATTTGCCCTTTGAACTTCTGCTAGCCCCGCAAACCAAAATGGTATTCATGACCATTTCATTGGAAAGTTTGCACAAGCTTTTCATTCACGATGCGCTGCCTCTGCTAAAGCCAGAAAACAGCAACCGCAAATTTTATGACGAGCGTGATATTCCTTCTTCACTTTTGCTAGTATTGAATCAACTCCTTACAACTCAATTGAGCGAAAGTGCCCAAAAACTTTTCTATCAGGGGAAGTTTTATGAACTGTTGAGTTTATACTTCTCTAATCGATTGCCTAACACAGAGACATGCCCTTTCTTGAACGATGAAGAGACCGTGCGGAAAATAAAACACTCCAAAGAATATTTGTTGAAGAATATGGAGACACCACCCAGCTTGAAAGAGTTGGCGAAAATTGCCGGGCTGAACGAGTATCAACTGAAAGTAGGCTTCAAAGAAATTTACGGCAATACTGTATTCGGCTTTTTACTCGATCACAAACTCGATCACTCGCGCATCCTACTAGATTCCGCAAAATTTCAGGTGAACGAAGTAGCGTATCAAATCGGTTACACCAACCCAAGTCATTTCATCGCAGCTTTCAAAAAGAAGTTTGGTGTCACTCCAAAAAAATATTTAATGGGGAAAATATAGGTCAGGGATTAGGGGCTTGTTTACTGCTAATTGCCAACTGCCTACTTTTTGGATTTACTCCTCTGTTATTGTTGGTCGCCAGACCAACAACTTTCTCACTCAACTAATCGAATAGTATTGGGCAAAGATTGGGTAAAGATAAACTTTCAGGTAGCATAGTTGGTCAGGCGACCAACTACAACGAAGGGGTTTGCCTACTGCTAATTGCCAACTGCCTACTTTTTGGATTTACTCCCCTCCCCCACCTTCCACCTCATACGAACTCAACATCGCACCTAAGTATTCTCTGTTCATCCGCGCGATGTTAGCTACTTTAATTCCCTTGGGACATTCCGCTTCGCAGGCATACGTGTTAGTGCAAGAGCCAAATCCCTCAGCATCCATTTGAGCTACCATTTTTTCTGCTCGCTCTTTGCGCTCTACTTGGCCTTGAGGTAATAATGCAAACTGAGAAACTTTCGCGCTTACAAATAACATAGCAGAAGCATTTTTACAGGCAGCTACGCAAGCTCCACAGCCAATACAAGTGGCGGCATCAAATGCTTCATCGGCAATTCTTTTTGGGATGGGGATTTCATTGGCATCTGGCACACCACCCGTGTTCACGTTTACATAACCACCTGCTTGTTGAATGCGGTCAAATGCACTGCGATCAACTACCAAATCTTTGATGACAGGAAATGCTTTGGCGCGCCAAGGTTCTACTGTAATAGTTTCACCATCTTTAAACGTGCGCATGTGCAACTGACAAGTAGTGGTTTGCAATGGCCCATGCGGATGCCCGTTAATATATAAACTACACATCCCACAAATACCTTCGCGGCAATCGTGATCAAACGCAATGGACTCCTCACCCTTCTTGATCAAGTCGGTGTTCAACACATCAATCATCTCCAAGAATGACATATCGGGAGAAGCGTGATCGACATTGTATGTTTTAAAAGCACCTTTCGTGTCTTTGTTTTTTTGTCTCCAAACTTTGAGTTTGACTTTCATAATCGGTTGTCGGTTAACAGTTAGCAGTTGATAGTTATCGGTTAATAGTTAGTGATTTATCGGTAATTCGTTATCCTAGAATAGGTTCAGGATAAACTAGCAACTATTAACCATTAACCTATTTATAACTCCGTTGAGTAAGTTTTACATTCTCAAATCGCAATTCCTCCTTATGTAATTCTTCGGGTTGGTTTTCCCCTTTGAATTCCCAAGCAGAAACATACGCGAACTCATCGTCTTTGCGCAATGCTTCGCCTTCTGGTGTTTGTGATTCTTCACGGAAGTGACCACCACATGATTCGCCACGAGCGAGTGCATCATCTACCATCAATTCACCCAATTCAATAAAGTCTGCAACACGATTTGCTTTTTCTAATTCTTGATTGAGTTCATTGTTGCTTCCTAAGACGCACACGTTCGTCCAAAATTCTTTTTTGATGTCTTGAATGATCTGTTTTGCTTTTTTCAAACCTTGCTCGCTGCGGCTCATGCCACAGTACTCCCACATCGTTAGGCCAAGGTGGCGATGAAATTCATCTACCGTTTTCTTGCCTTTGATGTTGATGAGTTTTTCCATGCGATCCGTAGAACTTTGCATGGCTTCTTTAAACGCTGGGTGATCGGTGCTTACCTTATCTGCCCAACCAATAGTGGCCAAGTAATCGCCAATAGTATATGGAATAACAAAATAACCATCGGCCAATCCTTGCATCAGCGCACTTGCACCCAAGCGGTTAGCACCGTGATCAGAAAAATTCGCTTCGCCCAATGCGTAAAGACCTGGGACGTTCGTGCTCAAGTTATAATCTACCCACAAGCCACCCATGGTGTAATGCACCGCTGGATAAATCATCATTGGGCCTTTGTATGGATTCTCTCCGGTAATCTGCGCATACATATCAAACAAGTTTCCGTATTTCGCACGGATGGTATGTTCACCATCGCGCTTGATGGCATCGGTAAAATCTAGGAACACCGCTAAACCCGATCCAACGCCACGACCTTCGTCACACACAATTTTTGCATTGCGCGAAGCCACATCACGAGGTACTAAGTTGCCAAACGAAGGATATTTTCTTTCCAAGAAATAATCACGATCTGCCTCTGGCACTTTCATGGCATCAATGCCTTTCAATCCAGGCATTGCTTTCTTCGGCACCCATACGCGACCATCGTTTCTCAACGACTCAGACATCAGCGTAAGCTTAGATTGATGATCCCCTGAAACGGGAATACACGTGGGGTGGATTTGCGTAAAGCAAGGATTGCCAAACAACGCTCCTTTTTTATGAGCGCGCCATGCGGCCGTTACATTCGAGCCTTTTGCATTCGTTGATAGATAAAAAACATTTCCATAGCCACCCGTGCAAAGCAACACCGCGTGTGCGCTGTGCGATTCAATTTTTCCCGTAAGGAGATCGCGTGTGATAATGCCGCGGGTCTTTCCATCCACGATGACTACATCCATCATTTCAGAGCGCGTGTACATTTTTACTTTGCCGTTGGCGATCTGGCGATTCAAAGCTCCATACGCTCCCAATAATAATTGTTGCCCCGTTTGGCCACGTGCATAAAATGTTCTGGATACTTGCGCCCCACCAAATGAGCGGTTGGCCAACAAGCCACCATACTCTCGTGCAAAGGGAACACCTTGTGCCACGCACTGATCAATAATACTCACGCTAGACTCAGCTAAACGATGAACGTTTCCTTCTCTTGCTCTATAATCTCCGCCTTTAATAGTATCATAAAACAAACGATAGACGCTATCTCCATCGTTCTGATAATTCTTTGCTGCATTGATCCCGCCCTGAGCGGCAATGCTGTGCGCCCTGCGCGGGCTATCTTGAAAACAAAATGCTTTTACATTATAACCCAACTCGCCCAACGAAGCAGCAGCCGATGCGCCTGCTAGGCCAGTGCCCACTACAATCACATCGTACTTTCTTTTGTTAGCTGGGTTCACCAACTTCAAATTGAATTTATGCTTTGTCCATTTCTCTGCTAGTGGTCCTTCGGGGATTTTTGAATCAAGCTTCATGGGATATGATTAATTAAAGGGTCAATTTTTTTAAATAACGTTAGACAAAAAACATCACGATAGGAATCAATGCGAACAAAGCAGGGACTGCAATCGAAAATGCTTTTCCAACAAAGCTTATAACAGGATTATACTTCATATGGTTTAAACCTAATGTTTGAAAAGCGCTAGTAAAGCCATGCCATAAGTGGAATGCAATCGCTACCATAGATATGCAATATAAGGCAACATACCACCACTCGTTAAAGGCTGCACCCACTACTGTATAGAGATCTTTTACTTCGTGATCGCCATAAGTTTTAAAAGGCATAGAGCCGAAGTGCATCTCTCCCCAAAACTGCCTCATGTGTATTACTAAGAATACTAAGATGATAGTGCCCAAGATGCCCATATTGCGTGATGACCAAACTGCACTGGCATTTTTTATTGCATACCCTTCTGCGCCACGTGCTGCTTTGTTCTTTCTGGTAAGCATGACAGCCCACACAATATGGAACAAGAAGAAAGCATAATTGACGTAAGAGACTGTTTTGATGAGCGGATTATGTGTCATAAAATAGGCATATACGTTGAATGCCTCGCCCCCATCATCTTTTAAAAGTTGAAGGTTGCCTATGAGATGCACGGCCAAGAAAAGAATAATGAACAAGCCTGTAAGAGCCATCACTACCTTGCGACCGAGCGAACTGGAGAAAAGATCAATAAGCCATTTCATTGAGAGCAGATTTTGATTTGAACCAAAATTACTCCGCAAAGGATTACGAAACAATATTCTTTTTGAAAGGCTACGGACAATTGATCAAAAGTATTTAAACCCGAAAGGCAAAGGCATCAGGCCCGAAAGCCTGACGCCTACCAAACCAAGCCTAGACAGGCTTATCCACCAAACAAAACTATTTCTTTGCTATCACAACAGCTCGAAGAGAACTACGATCAGGGCGATCGTTGCCACCATTATCAAAAGGAACCACTCCTTTTTGATTAAGGTCAAAACTCTTTCGAATAAGGTTTTCATAAGGATTAAGTTGAACATATATTATTGTATTATCATATTATCCAATGAGATACCTAATAGATAACTAATTGAAAATTAGATATTTGAAGTATATCATTCTTGAATTTTATCTTTTTTTGAGAGGTTATTCTTAAAATGGGAAAGTTAAGAGCTTAAACCTTGGAGAGCCTAAAATGCCTAAAGCAAGCCAGCTCCAAAATTTAGATGAGCTTGCAAAGATTCTACTTTAGAGTCTTTTTACTTTAGCACTGTAATAGAGAAGAATTATGCCGTTAAAGCATTTGGCATTATTAACAGTTTCAATACCATAATCTGTCAATGAAAAAGAAAAAGTTGGGCGATTCCCGGTGAAGCCTTATCAATAGAGGGATTTAAACGCGGGATAAAAGAAGCTGAGAAAGTTCCTTTCTATACTATCGAGGAATCGAAAGCTATGATTGGGGAATGGAGGAAAAAAAGAAACTCCGCGCAAGTATCATCAAAGAATTTAATTTAGTCTCCAATTATTTTTTTAATTTCGTAGTAAGAAACACAAAAAATGAAACCTCAAGTAATTAATGACAAGATGGGCAACGCTACGGGCGTTTTCATTCTATTAGAGGATTGGAACACCTTGAAAAGCAACTACCCGGATTTAGAATCATCCGATTTGGAAATACCTGAATGGCAAAAAAAACTACTTGATTCAAGATTGGAAGCAATCGCCAAGGACCCGAGCCGTGTGCGACCTATTGAGGAGCTATTCGCAGAATTGGATGATGTGAGCTAGTCATGGGCTATTCCCTATCTTATTTTGAAGATGCGAAAAAAGACATGAAGGATGCCAAGGCTTGGTACAAAGATCGAAGTGCAGGATTAGATAAACGATTTGCGCAAAGTATAAAGGCCGCCATCTTAAAACTTCAGGTGTATCCACTCGCTTACTCCATTCGCTTCAAAAATATCAGAATCGCGTATCCTAAAATTTTTCCTTACGGCATTCATTTTTATGTGGATGAATATAACTCAAAAATTGTGATCGTAGCCATTGTGCATAATAAAAGAAATCCAGATTTGGTTAGAAGCAGGCTTACGCAGTAAAGAATACCCCTTCAAATTCTAGTTCAGTAAACTTTTAGCCCCAGAGCTTCTTACTTAAAAAATCAGCATCGAAAATCTATCAAAGTAGCTTAAATACCCTACTTTTACTCTCTTCAACCACTACTTGTTTTTTCATGTATTTAATCTTCGATTCGGAAACCACTGGGCTTCCAAGAAATAAGAACGCGCCTATTACTGACCTCGATAACTGGCCAAGGTTGGTACAGCTTGCTTGGCAGTTGCACGATGCCAAAGGCAAACTGCTAGCGCAACACAATTATATCGTCAAGCCCGATGGTTTCGATATTCCCTTCAAGGCAGAGCAAGTTCACGGCATTTCTACCAAGCGTGCGTTGGAAGAAGGTCATGATTTGAAAAAAGTACTGGAGATATTTATTGGTGACTTGGAGAAAACCGAAGTCTTGGTAGGCCACAACATCGAGTTTGATATTTCTATCCTTGGTTCAGAACTAATCAGAACTAATAACTCTACAGCGTATTTTTTATCGCTACCCAAAGTAGATACGGGAATTTCGTCTACCGAATTTTGTCAACTACAAGGCGGCCCAGGCGGCAAAATGAAAATGCCAAGGCTTTCTGAATTGTATGAAAAACTTTTCAGAAAACCGTTGGGCGATGCGCATGATGCTGCTTACGATGTAGAAGCCACTGCTAAATCTTACTTTGGCCTGCTACAAAAAAAAGTGGTTAAGCCATTTGATGCAACACCTGTTGAAGAAATAGATTATGAAGAGCCAAACCTTGAAGCAGGCAACGCAACAAAGCGAGAAAAAGTAAAAACAGTTGACTATGGGGATGCAGGGCAAGCCCTGACTGAAAAACCATTTTACCACCTGCATGTCCACTCGCAATACTCGGTACTTCAAGCCGTGCCTGATGTGGCGGAGCTGATCGCGAAAGCAAAAGCTAACAACATGAACGCAATTGCGCTCACTGATTTCGGTAATATGTACGGTGCTTTCAAGTTTGTGAGCGAGGCTTTGAAGCACGACATCAAACCTTTGGTGGGTTGTGAGTTTTATGTTTCTGAAGAGCGAAAGAAAAATAAGTTCACCAAAGACAGTCCCGATAAGCGATACAATCAAGTTTTGATCGCCAAAAATAAAAATGGCTATCAAAATTTAGCCAAGCTCAGTTCGCTTGGTTTCACAGAAGGCCTTTACGGAATTCATCCACGCATCGATAAAGAATTAGTTACTCAATATAAAGAAGGACTAATCGCCACCACAGGAAGCTTGAGCAGTGAAATCTCTTACTTGATCCTCAATGTAGGCGAAAAGCAGGCCGAAGAAGTATTCGTTTGGTGGCATAAATTGTTTGGCGAAGATTTTTATGTGGAGTTAAATCGTCACAACATGCGCGAGGAAGATCGGGTGAACGAAACGCTTCTAAAGCTTGCCAAGAAATACAATGTAAAATACTTTGCTGCAAATGAATGTTTCTACTTGGAAAAAGAAGAATCAAATGCACACGATGTTTTGCTGTGCATCAAAGAAGGTGAATTTCAATCTACGCCCATTGGCTCCGGCCGCGGCACACGCTATGGCTTACCCAACAATCAGTTTTACTTTAAATCTCAAGATGAAATGAAATCGCTCTTCAGAGATTTACCTGAAGCCATTGAAACTATTAGTGAAATCATTGATAAGGTAGAAAAATATGAATTGAAGCGTGATGTGTTGCTTCCCAAATTCAACATTCCTAAAGAATATAAAACCGAAGACGAATACCTCAAATTTCTTACCTACGAAGGTGCAAAGAAAAGATACCCTGAACTAACGCCAGAAATAAAAGAGCGTATTGATTTTGAATTAGAAACAATTAAAAAAACCGGCTACCCTGGCTATTTTTTGATCGTTCAGGATTTTACCTCGAAGGCGAGGGAGATGGGCGTATCAGTTGGGCCTGGTCGTGGCTCTGCTGCGGGATCAGCCGTAGCATTTTGCAATGGCATCACCAATGTTGATCCGATTGCTTATGATCTACTATTCGAGCGTTTCTTAAATCCCGATCGTGTCTCGCTTCCCGATATTGATATTGACTTTGATGATGAAGGTCGCGACAAGGTTTTGAAGTATGTGATCGAAAAATACGGACACAATCAAGTGGCACAGATTATCACCTACGGCACGATGGCTGCGAAGTCTTCCATCCGCGACTGCGCACGTGTGATGCAGTTGCCACTAACAGATTCTAATAATATGGCGAAGTTAGTACCCGAGCGGCCAGGTACTAAGTTGGCAGAAGCATTCAAAGATGTAAAAGAACTTAGCGAGATTTGGAAAGGCACTGATCTAAAAGCGCAAGTCTTAAAACAAGCAGTTATTTTAGAAGGCTCCTTGCGCAACACAGGTACACACGCCTGTGGTGTGATCATCACGCCCGATGATTTAATGAAGTTCGTTCCCGTTTCTACTGCCAAAGATTCGGATATGCTCGTCACCCAATTTGACAACAGCGTGGTGGAAAGTGCGGGCATGTTGAAGATGGACTTTTTAGGATTGACCACGCTCACTATCATTACAACAGCATTAAGAAATATTAAGAAGAGAAAAGGAATTGACATAGACATTGACAAAATTCCGCTTACTGATTTAAAAACCTATCAACTCTACCAACGAGGCGAAACTACTGGCACGTTCCAATTCGAGTCGGATGGTATGCAGAGTTACTTGCGCGGCCTCAAGCCCGATAAGTTTGAAGACCTCATTGCGATGAACGCATTGTACCGCCCAGGCCCGATGGAGTACATCCCGAATTTCATTGCGCGCAAAAATGGACGTGAGGCCATCAAGTACGATTTGCCCGAGATGGAAGACAACTTGAAAGACACGTATGGCATTACGGTGTATCAAGAGCAAGTGATGTTGCTTTCGCAGAAGCTCGCCAATTTTTCCAAAGGCGATGCAGACGTATTGCGTAAAGCAATGGGCAAGAAGCAAAAAGATGTGCTAGATAAAATGAAGAGCAAGTTCATTGATGGCTGTAAAAAGAACAACCACGAAGAGCGCATCGCAGAAAAAATTTGGAAAGACTGGGAAGCGTTTGCACAATATGCCTTCAACAAATCGCACTCGACTTGCTATTCATTGATCGCTTATCACACCGCTTACCTCAAAGCAAATTACACTGCCGAATACATGGCAGCCGTGTTGACGCACTCACAAAATAATTTGGATAGCGTAACATATTTTATTGAAGAATGCCGCAAACAAAATATTGAAGTGCTAGGTCCACATGTGAATGAGTCTGGTGTATTTTTTGAAGTAAACAAGAACGGGCAAATTCGCTTTGGGTTGGGCGCGATCAAAGGCGCAGGCGATGCCTCGGTAGAAGCCATCATTCAAGAGCGCGATGCACGTGGCCCCTTCAAAGATTTATTTGAGTTTGCAAAACGATTGAACCAACGAGCGGTAAACAAAAAAACATTTGAATGCCTCGCATTGTCGGGTGCGTTCGATTGCTTTCCCGAATATCACCGCAGGCAATACATCGCGGCCAAAGAAGGAGACATTTCACTCACCGAGAAAGTGATCAAATACTCGGCTAAAATGCAGCAAGAATCGCAGAGTGCACAAGCAAGTTTATTTGGCAGTTCAACAGGCACAGAAATGCCGCTGCCAAAAGTAGATCCCATCGAGCCATTCACCGAAATAGAAAAATTGCATTTTGAAAAAGAAGTGGTGGGTGTTTATATCTCTGGCCATCCGCTTGATAATTTTAAATTTGAGATGGAAACATTTTGCAATACGCCTGTTGGCTCACTGGTAGAATTGGATGGCAACGAAGGCAAAGAATGTAAAGTGGGTGGCATCGTGGCGTCCGTAGAACACCGCATGACCAAAACCGGAAGACCGTTTGGGAAATTATTTTTGGAGGACTATAGCGGCAAAGGAGAATTGGTATTGTGGAGCGATGACTACCTCAAGTTCAAATCCTTCTTGATGCCGGGGCTGTTTTTATTTATTGAGGGCAACATCGTTCGCAAGGCGTGGGGCGACCAAAGTTTGGAATTTAAAATCAGGAACATTGATTTATTAAACGAATTAGCACCCAAGAGAGTACAAGGGCTTGCCTTGCGCTTTCCTGTGCAGGCCGTCACTTCTGATTTTATTGATTCACTGGATAAGCTCTGCAAGAAAAACACAGGCAATGCTGCCCTGCGAATGTATTTGAAAGACGAAGTAGAATCAGTGCAAACCGAACTTTTATCTAGAACAAGTCGTATCAAACCAAGCAACCAATTCATTTACGAGTTGAAAAAGTTGGCCGAAGTGGGCGTGGTCACCGATAAGCTGGAAGTGCGTTGGCTGACCGAGCAAGCATCAAAGTTGAACCAAAAGGCTGAGAGTGGAACAATTTCTCCTACCTTTGTGTTGGAAGAGGTAGAAATAAATTGACAGTAGGCGAAAAGCAGTTGACAAAGTGTACAACTAGATTAAACCAAAATTCTATATTCTGACTTCTAAAATCACAAATCTAAAATCATAAATCTTAAATACTTATTATGGGAAAAACCTTAGAACTTACCGATGCAACCTTTGATGAAACTCTTAAAAGCGATAAACCAGTTTTAGTTGACTTTTGGGCAGAGTGGTGCGGTCCTTGCAAAATGATTGGCCCCGTGGTAGAAGAATTAGCCAACGACTACGAAGGCAAAGCCGTTGTGGCCAAGTTGAATGTGGATGAAAATCCAAACATAACAGCTCGCTTCGGTGTGCGCTCCATCCCTACCCTTCTCGTTTTTAAAAACGGCCAGATTGTAGATAAGCAAGTGGGAGCTGTGCCTAAATCGGTTTTAGCTGGAAAATTGCAAGCGCAAGTAGCTTAATTTGAAAATTAGTCAATTTGAAAATGAGCCAATGATGAAAGTCGTTGGCTATTTCATTTTATGAGTTTTCTCAATAATTCCAAGGAGGAATATCATTTGATGATAGTAATGCTGTTAGGCATGAATTCACCAGCAACGGCCTTAGAAAAATCCCAGATCAACTTTTGGTTGTAGTATATCAGATCGGGAATTTCACGATCCAATTCAATCAATCTATTATTAAAAGAATAGGTAACGGTATCTGTCAAATTAGGTCGCAGACGAATCAAGGTCATAATCGGTTTTCTATTGCCATATTTTACTGGCAAATTTAACAATAGGGTGTTGCCTTGCTGGTCACCATTTTCCTGAACTCTAACACCATTCTTATCATTGCCATAGTACTCTTCTGTCTCTATTTCATTCACTAAAACTATCGTTTTCACAGAAATCTCAGAAGGCTTAAAATAATCTGGTGTATTTGAATTAAGTAAGCTAGCTCCCTTGTTTGTTTTATAATAGGTATGAATGTACCAATATTCATGAGGTGGTGGATTTCCGCAACCGCATTGGGGAACACAGGAAGAAAGGAAAACTGTGGCGATACAAATTGTTACAATCCATAAACGAAGTACAATGACTGCTTTCATAACGGGTAACACCTTTAGTTCTCTGACTTTTGTGGCTAACGAATGTAAGAAATTATTCCCAATACAGAATAAACATTGCATTCTAATGAATTTTCTTCATCCGCTCTACTATCTCCAGCACCGCAGGGCAAACCAATGTGTTCTTATAAGTCAAGTCCATGATCTGTACCATCTTCTTCCGATTGGTGTGCGGATATTCGCGGCAAGCTTTTGGTCGATCTTCATAAACACTGCAATAGTTTTCTGAATCTAAGAATGGACATGGCGAAGATTTTAAAACATAGTCCTTGTCTTCATCTACACGCAAATACTTCTCGATAAAATCGCCTGGCTTCATGCGCAAAGATTTTGCCACACGCTCAATATCGGTTTGATAAAAAATCGGGCTAGTGGTTTTGCAGCAGTTGGCACACGTGAGGCAATCGATCTCTTCAAAGACTTCGTCATGAAATTGATGAAAAGCATCATCTAACTTGCGAGGATCTTTCTTTTTTAGGCTTTGGAGGAATTTTTTATTCTCCGCAGCTTTGCTCTTGGAGGTATCGTTAAAGGATCTTAGGTTCATCTTGCGAGCAAGTTGACAGTTGGCAAATAGGCAATTGACAATTATGGGTTAGCTTAATCTTGAGGTTGATAAATTATTTAGTTCATTTCCTGTTTGTTGTCAGTTTAGTAACCATTTTGTGGCTCTATGACGGATAGATTGGGTAAGATTTTATTCGCCAATTTTATGCATAGGCATTAACCTTAGTAGAAAAATTGTTTTTATGAAACCATTCTCAACCTTATTACCTTATTTTCATGCGATTAGAATAAGGTAATGAGGTTAGAGTTCCCAGATAGAAAATTTCTACTAAGGTTAAAGCCTTGCACAAATAGCACCTATTGAATAGGGCTTTCACTTTACCCACTGTATCCGTCACAAAGCCAATTTTGTCAACTGTCAATTACTTCTTTGTCAACTTGCTTTACGCAGAATTCCTCGCTGCATTAATAATCCCGAACATACTTCTGATAATCAGCTTGCGGTAACGCAACTCAAACACTTTATTTTCGTCTTTCATATTGCGCAAGTTCATCAAAGCAAATTGTTGAATGGCAATAAGTGGCAGCACAATCCGCTCGCGCAAATGCACCGACTGTTTATTGTTTGGATTATTGCCCATCAATTCACTCAAGCCAGAAATTTCTAGCGTCTTTGTTTTAGAAAGCAGAAACTCATTATACATTTTCTTCCAGAAATCACCGAACTCTGGATCGCTACCTAAATAAGTGGTGGCTTCATAAAATGTTTTCGTCAACGACATCATACTATTGCCCAACAACGTGCGAAAGAACAATGAATTTTGATACAAGTTTTTCAATTGCTCGCCTTTTCCTTTTTTCTCCAACGCAAGGACAGCACTACCCACTCCATAAAATCCCGGGATGTTTTGTTTCATCATCGCCCAAGAACCCACAAATGGAATGGCGCGCAAGTCTTCAAATCTTAATCCGTCCGAGTCACTACGCTTTACTGGGCGGGAGCCAATATTGGTATCACCAAAAAATGAAAGCGGAGTTACTTTTTCTAAGTAAGGAACAAATTTTTTATCAAGCTTCAAATCCAAGTATGCTTTGTAGGCTTCTTCTGCCAATGAATCCAGCAGAAGTTTATCTTCTTCTGTTAATTGATTTTCAGAGCGCTTGAACACCGCACCTTCCAATCCTGCGGATAGCAACTGCTCTAAATTAAATTTGCTTGATGCGATCTTGCCAAAATTTGAACTGATGGTTTGCCCTTGAATGGTCACCTGCACTTCTTCGTGCTCAATGGTATCACCCAACGAAGCGTAGAAGTCGTGCGTGTTTCCACCGCCACGCGCTGGCGGGCCACCGCGGCCATCAAAGAACAATGCTTTCAATCCAAACGTGCGCGAGACTTTCGTTAGATTTTCTTTCGCGCGGAAGATAGACCAATTTGCACGTAGGTAGCCGCCATCTTTTGTGCCATCAGAAAAACCAAGCATAATAGACTGATGATTTTTTCTTCTCTCTAAATGGGCGCGATATTCAGGAATGGAGTACAACTCCTCCATGATTTTAGGAGCGTGCGCCAAGTCATCAATCGTTTCAAAAAGAGGGACGATGTCTAATTCCAAACTATCGGTTTTGCCAATCAGCAATTTCGCTAACACATATACTTCTATAATGTGCAACGCATGTTGGCAATTGCTGATCACATAACGATGACTGCCTGCTATCCCATTATCCTTTTGGATTTTCGCTATGGCTGAAATGCTTTGGATGGTTTCGTTCACCAGAGGATCATCAAAATCAACAAAGATCAAATTCGCTTTTAATGATAGCAGATAATTGATCTTTTCTGCCTGAGAAAATTTTTCATGCTCTTCAAACGAAATACTTTTTCTATCTGCATGAAGTTTTTTCAAAATAGATTCCCAGACTGAATCATGTTTGCGGCTGTCTTGTCGAATGTCTAAGCACGCAAAATGAAAACCAAAAATCCGAACTTTTAAAATAAACGCATCCAGCAATTCCAAAAACAAGCCATCGTGATCTGAAATCAATCGACTCCGAACTTCAATCAACTCATGAATAAGTTCGTTGGCATCGTTATAATTCTTTTCTTTCCTGAATACCAGACCATAAATCTTTTGCTCAATAGATGTGATTCGCTCACTCACTCCATGAAACGTAAGCCTTCTTCTTAATAATCGAGCATCGCGGTAGTAACATTTCAAAATAGACTCT
Organism: Cyclobacteriaceae bacterium; assembly: GCA_046155095.1. Classification (GTDB taxonomy): domain Bacteria; phylum Bacteroidota; class Bacteroidia; order Cytophagales; family Cyclobacteriaceae; genus ELB16-189. Next base: position 1,703 of record JBJXEB010000031.1, on the reverse strand, counting down.
TGCAATCGCGCAGCCACTTTCAAGGTGATTTCGCTGGTAACAAAAGGATTTCCATCTCTATCGCCACCGGGCCAAAAGCCGATCACCACCAACCGATCATTTTTCCATTCGGACAAACGCATATCTAGCCCTGAGGCCATGGAAGAAATAATTTCTGGAATGGAGTGATAGAATACATTTTCCAAATACCAGCAGAGGCTCAGTGCTTCATCATAAGGTGTTGGTTTGTTTTGGTTAATGAAACCTGTTTTGCCCAATTGCTGTAGCAGCGAATTGATTTGGTTTAAATCATTTTGCCGAATGGAGTTTTCTAAATCTGTGAGAATACCCAACACATGGCCCGGATAAAATTGAGTGGGGTGCGCGGTAAGTACAATGCGCAAGCTGAACTCCTCCAGCTTGGCTTTCAGTTCTTCCGTTTTGTTTTCATATTTGGTGCGCAGCAGCAAAGCTGGCAATGTGCCTTTGCCATTTAAGTCATTGATCTGCTCAAAGGCAGAGTCTTCAATGGAGTCGAACAAGGCCACTTGCCGCTCAATGTATTGGATGAAATTAAAAAGCAAATCAAACTGCTCTTCGCGATTGGCGTGAGGTACTAGTTCCTTGAAAAACAATTCCAAAATCTCATTGGCCGAATCTCCTTTTTGAAAACCATCCACACAATACTGTTGCAGCAAGGGCAGTAATGTACCTGTTCTCGCCACCGTTCTGAAAGGAAGATTGAGGAACAGGCTATTGTAAATGTGGTAGCGCGAGCCAACGCTTTGATCGTAGTTTGCCATGGTCTTCCTTAATTTCTCTTTAAATTATCTTTAAATCTTTGCCTGCCAAAAAGAAATAAAAGCCTTGAATGGTTATCTTTTAGTCGTTTTCCATAGCAACTGTCGCCAGCCATACAGCCATTAGGCAAACACCATTTGTACTTCGCGACAATTTAGCTTAACTTTTCATTCTTAATCCTAACACCTATGAAGAAATTAGTACTCTACGCAGCTCTTCTTGTTTTGCTTTCTTCTTGCTTTGGCCTTAAAGAATTACCCGTTGAATACGATTATAGTTACAGGGGCAATTTCAAACGATACCGGACTTTCAGCATCATGAAACCGATTGGCTTGGAGGACTCTACCATGACCAATGCAGTAATTGAAAAATCCATCATTTCTCGGATGAAATTTTTGGGTTACAAGCAAGCCGATACGCGCCCACACTTGATCGTTGGTTTTAAAATGTACTCAGATAGTTTGAAGTTCAACGGCTATGAGCAACCGGCCATAGAAGAGTGGGTGAAAAGCCAAAACGAAAATCTTGATTACAGCCCAAAGAAATTAAATATGAGTAAAGGCACGTTGCTCATTCAACTTTATGACAGACGACAAAACAGATCTGTATGGCAAGGCTACGCCACTACTCTTTACGGCAACATCGATTTCAACAACCAGCGTCACTTGCGCAATGCAGTGATTTCCATTTTAGATAAGTATCGCTTTTGGGCAGAGGGTTTTGTGGAGGGGCAACAGCAAGCGGTAGAAGCTAAGGAGGCGGAACTTTAGATTTTGATCTTGAGTAACATAGCAGATAGTCGAGTCACCCAAGGGAGTTTCACCCTTAGGTTCTCACGGAACCGTACGTGAAAGTCTCCCTTCATACGGCTCTTCCTGTTTGATCACAAATGTATTTCTACATCATGGATATACCAACTTTTA
>JBJXEB010000030.1:0-20355 GCA_046155095.1 Cyclobacteriaceae bacterium | reverse complement strand
GTTGGATTTGCCTTGCAATTGGGGATTAGTTTTTAAGTATCATCGTAGAGTATCCATCAAGCGGCTGAGATAATCTCTAGTAATTTTCCACCTGCATCTTCAACGCTACTGTCATTTTGAATCTGCTGGCAATTTTCTATCGTTACATTAAGGTCTTGGGTTCGTTGTATTCTTTTGCTTATCTCCTCTTGGCTTTCTCTGCCTCTAAGCAATAATCTTTCTTCAAGAACATCTGGGCTCACCGCGATGAGTATTGGTATTATGTTGGGATAAATTTTTTGTGCCGTAGGCAGATATTCGCGCGAACCATTAATGACCACATTAAATCCCTTGTCCATCCAAAGATCAATTTCAATTCCAATTCCGTATAAATTATTGTGGCTTCCCCAATGAAGGGAAAAAAGACCTTGCTTCAATCGTGTTTTAAACTCTTGTTCGGTCAATGAAATATGATTTTCATTTCCTGAAAAAGGAGACCGCGTAATGTAACGATGTGCAAAAACTATTTTCTCTGTTGACTGAACAGCATTTCGTGCATAGTTCATAAGGGTATCCTTTCCCGCACCGGACGCACCCATTACATAAAATAATTTACTCATGATTCTTGATTTAATGATACAATAAATCTTTAGACCCCGCTTCAAAAGACTTTTTAATTATAAGATAGGTTTGATCTGTAGCTTCCTTCAAAGCCTGGTGAAAGGGCTTTAACTTGTAGAAGTGGTTTAAAATAAACTGTGCTACTAATGCATCCCCTGTTCCTCCATAATTTTGAGGAATATCCTGGTGGGTATAATAGAAAGGTTCATTATCGAATACTGCAATTCCTGAAGTATCGCTTGATTGAGCAAAGCTGGTTATTACCAGTTTTGGTTTAGGGTATTTGCTTTTGAACTGTTCAACGCAATGATCCATTAGCAATTGATCGGAGGGATCATGGCCAGTCAATATTTTCAATTCTGTTATGTTGGGGAATGCGATGTCTGCCTTGCTGATGAGCTTGGGCCACTCGGCAATCACTTCATTGGATACGTATGTCCGACCATGGTCGCCACAGACAGGATCTGCTATTATTGCTTTTATCTTGGTTTGATATTTCTCTATGATTTCGCAAATGATGTTAGCTTGATTAGCATTACCCAAGTAGCCGATGTAAAAGAGTAATTCAACATCACGATGGAGTGCGAGTTCAACGCTGCTGGTTAGTAACTCCTTAAAATCTATTTCAAGCTTTCGTACGGCACCCATATTGGTAAGGCCGTTTAGTATAAGTGATGGAACTGGCAAAACCTTATCACCTAAAATTCTAATAAATGTTTTTAAGCTGGCAGTTCCATTTACTGCAAAACTGCTGATGGCGAGAGTGTATAGATTTTTCATTTTAGTTAAATAGGAGTGTGGTAGCAATCCCAAAATGATCGCTAGAATATAAATTATTTTCAAGGCCTTTAGAATCAAGAACAACACCAGAATTTTTACACGAAAAAATTCGTTCATTTTTTGGCCTTATGGCAAAGATGTGATCCACACAAATCTGTTTTCCTTTTACATATTCTTCAACCAAACTATACCTTGGTTCTTCTCCGTTTCCGAATTGGTAGCAATCCATTGCTGATGTATTTTTTGCAAAGTCGATAAGATTTTTGGAATTAATAGTAGAGTTGAAATCGCCACAAATCAACTGAACCGTATTGGTTTTGTTTGCATTAATGATTGTTATTAATGCTTCAAACTGCAATTCTTTAAGAGGAGAATTTGTTAGGTGAGTGAGGTGCGTGTTGAATAATTCTAATGAGCGGTCTTTTGTGATGGCAATCTTAGCGTACAGTATTTTTCTATCAGTGTCTTCTTCATTACAGGGTAAATCATATACATGAGTTTCAGTTATAGGATAGAATGAAAGAATGCCGAGGTTCGATGAACTGGGTATCCAGTTATTTTCAAGTAACCGATCTTTAACGCGGCCTCGGGCAAAGGTATAGTGCATATGTAACTTGTCGGCCAAGAATTTTAAAGTATCAGCGTTTACGGCTTCACTCATAAAACATTCTTGACAAGCAATAATATCGGCATCAAGCTTACTCAATTGAAGTGCTAACTCGTTTATCCTCTTGTAATAATTACCATCGCATTTCCATGTATTGATTGTTACTACTCTTATCTGCATAAGGATAAAGTTTACAAAGAGGAAACTTTTGAAGGAAATTGATTTTGGACTCGAACAAAGTTAATTCAAACCGAAACAAATAGAGATGGCATAACAATAACATAACGAAAACATCTCTTTTGAATGTAACTTCAGTAATACACACCGCATACATTTGGTATGTCATGTAAGTTTACAATGGGGAAACAAGATTTTATACTTTGCGAATGTCAATTGGAGCCTCTACAGAATCTTGTAGCTGAGCTGGAGCCATCCTTTGAAACAACCATTATTCGTATGCCTTCTATTTGTATGACGATGATACAAGCAGAAGATTCAGTAGAGTTTCAACCGTTTTATTTAGGAGAAGCAGTAACTACTGAGTGTGAGGTAATGGTAAATGCTCAAAAAGGATATGGTGTATGTCTTGGTGATGAGCCGCTTCGCTGCTATTGCATTGCTTTTTTAGATGCGGTTACTCAGCTTAAAGATGCTGATCAACAACCTATTCTAACTTTTTTAGACGAACAAGCAAAACTACTTGATAAGGCAGCTCAGCTTGAGCACAATCAAATTTTAACCACGAAGGTTGATTTTAAATTAATGGAACAAGATTAGTATGAGGCGAGAAGTTAGTTATGATGAAGTATTCGATGCGCAAGAGCAATTCCGCATTATAATGGATGCCATGGCAAGACCTGGTAAAATTCATAGACTACCTCAATTAGACATACTGCCACCCGAAGGATTAAATAAAGTAAGTGCATTGGTAGGCTTCGGACTTTTAAATGCTGATGTTTCGTTCGCTTGTTCAGATTTTAATGAGAATGAAATTGAATCCTATTTAAGTGTAAATACCGGAGCTTACCCATCCTCGATTGAACTAGCTGACTACGTTTTCTTTACCGGCAATGAGGATGCTTCTGTTTTGCAAAAAGTAAAAATGGGTACACTTTCTTATCCAGAGCAAAGCGCTACGCTGATACTAAGCATTACCAGCATAAGTGAAATGGAAACGGAAGGAGTATTGAAAATAATACTTAAAGGTCCAGGGATTGAAAACACTAATACCGTTTTTGTTACGGGAGTAAATGATAAATTATTAAATGAAATTAAAATCATTAACCAAGAGTTTCCTCTTGGGGTTGATTTAATACTAACAGATATCGACAATCAACTTATTTGCATCCCTAGAAGCAATCATTTTATAGTAGGATATAAGTAAACAGAATAAACCATGGGATATGTTGCTGTAAAAGGTGGTACCGATGCGATTCATAACTCGCAACAGTTAGTTGAATTTTATCGACTTAAAAATGCAACTACGCCACTTGATATAAAGCAGATACAAACTCAATTGCGATTGGCTGTAGATAAAGTTATGGGCGAAGGTGGTCTTTACTCCCCGGAATATGCAGCCATTGCTCTGAAGCAAGCAGAAGGTGACGTATTTGAAGCTGCATTTATCATGCGTGCTTTCCGTACAACATTGCAAAGAAGATTTTATTCAGAGACAATCAATACGCGGGAGATGTTTGTTAAGAGGAAAATATCTGCTTCCTTTAGAGAGATTCCAGGTGGACAGATTCTTGGTCCTACACGTGACTATACGCAACGCATTTTGGATACTAACAAAGCCAGCGAGACAAAAGAGGATGTAGAGGCTTTTATCAAAATGTTCAAATCTAAAATTGATACAGAGAAGCTGCAAAACATTAAAACATTTGGAAAGGTCATCGATCTATTAAAAGAGGAAGGATTATTGAAGGAAATCGATGCTGCCGAAGATAGAACATTGATAGACATTACGCGAGAAGCAATAAAGTTTCCTGCACCTCGCTCGGCACGGTTACAGATGTTAGCACGCGCTGAAACAGGAGGGCTTATGGCAATGGGGTATAGCAGCATGAGAGGTTTTGGAAATGTGCACCCAACAGTAGGCGAATTGCGCTATGGAACAGTTCCAGTTCATATCAAAGATCCTTCAGGACGAATTAGATATGCTGGTAAGATTGAAGTAACGGAGGCAGAGATGATATCTAGTGTTTCTGTTGCAAAGAAGCACGCGATACCAAAATATACCATAGGTTATGGACTTTGTTTTGGCCAGAACGATACGAAAGTTATCTGTATGGGAATTTTAGATTCCACCATGCGAAGTCCTGATAGTACACTCCCAGCCAATGATCAAGAATTTGTTCTGTATCATACTGAAGGTATTGAGTCGATGGGTTTTACGAACCATTTGAAGTTGCCACATTATGTAACGTTTCAATCTGGTTTAAAGAATATCCGAGAAGCGATCGAGAGAAATGGAGCATATGAATTAGAACAGAAAAAAAAGAAGCTTAGAGAGTCACCTGTATTTATTAGTAACAATGGTTGAGAATAAAAAATTTGTTAATAAGTACAACTTTGCTTTTATAGACGAAGCTACGAAGAAGGAAATCAGGCGCAAGCTATTGAAGGCCATTGCTATACCTGGCTATCAAGTTCCTTACTCTTCGCCCGAAATGCCAATAGCAAGAGGTTGGGGCACAGGTGGCTTACATGTTACGCTTGCCATTATAGGTAAAGAAGATGTTTTTAAAATCATCGATCAAGGGAGTGATGCGAGCGTGAATGCTTGTAACCTTCGTGAATTTGTTCAAAGTATGACGCAAGTGAAAATTACGTTTGATACTGCCGAGGCAACAATTATTCAAACCCGTCATAGAATTACCGAAGAGGCATTGAATGAAGATCAGGTATTCGTTTATCAGGTGCCGCAACCTGAACCGTTACGAGGAGTTGAACGCTACGAAAATAAAACGAGGCAAATGCATGGCGAAGCGGACTATGCCAAGATGTGGGTCTCACTTTACGAGTCCTTTGTGCAGCATGGTGATATCATGTTGGGCGCTGGCTATCCGGTGATGGTGAACAAGCGATACATCATGGCGCCATCTCCTATACCGAAATGGGATGTGCCGAATTTAAGTCAATCAAAAGCGCTGCACTTATTTGGTGCAGGTCGCGAAAAACGCTTGTATGCTGTGCCACCTTATACTACTGTTGAGCCGCTAGAATTTGCTGACGTGAAATTCCATACGGAAAATTTCAAAGGCACAGAGTGTTATAAAACGGGTTATAAAAAAGCCTTCTTAGATGAATTGTATTTCGATGACGGCTCGAAACATTTTGTGATCAACGATAGCAATTTCTTAGATAAGTTAGTTGAAAAGGAAAGTCCTGTTCAGCATGAAAACAAATATATCAACCAATTGGAGGCATGAGCAGAACGGATGATAATTGGCTATTGCGCGTACGCAACCTCACCAAAATTTATGGCGAACCGAGCGAGAATACCCTTGCACTGACTGGTCCTCTATTCAATTCCAACATCTGCCCAGAAACGGAAAGCATTGTGGCTTGTGCCAACATCAATTTTGATTTGTATCCTGGTGAAGTGCTAGGCATAGTAGGGGAGAGCGGTTCTGGTAAAAGTACGGTTGTAAGGCTTTTGTATTTCGATATGGAGAAGTCGGCAGGGGAAGCTTACTTAAAACCATACCAAGATGGGCTTTCCAATATTTTAGATGAGTCCAACCAAAAGAAGCGATTCATTCGAAACCATTTGATGGGAATGGTTTATCAAAATCCAAGAGATGGCCTGAACTTCCGGTTTACTTCTGGAGGCAATATTGCAGAAAAATTGATCATGGCCGGAAATATGAATGTGGGCCAGATAAGGAAACGAGCTTCAGGGTTGCTTGAAAAAACAGAAGTGCCCGTACAGCGTATGGACGATAGACCGTCTTCATTTAGTGGTGGTATGCAACAACGCGTTCAAATATCAAAAGCCATTGCTAACAATCCACCGCTGTTGTTTTTGGATGAAGTAACTACCGGCTTGGATGTTTCAGTGCAAGCAAAAGTACTTGACTTGATACGTGAGCTGCAGCAAGAACTTGGCATTGCCATGATTGTAGTGTCGCATGATTTATCTGTTATCCGGATGCTAACAGACCGCACTTTGGTAATGAAGGATGGAAGGATTGTTGAAAGCGGATTGACTGACCAGATACTACAAGATCCGCAGCATGCCTATTCACAATTATTAGTCAGCTCGCTTTTATGAATCAATTAGAGTAACGAAAATGAATATACTTGAAGTAAACGAGTTGAGCAAGGTTTTTGACCTTCACATCCTTAACGGGAAAAGGATTGAAGCGCTTAAGCAAATTAATTTCTCCATGAAAGAAGGCGAAATTATTGGATTGACCGGTAAATCAGGTTCAGGTAAATCGAGTCTGATGAAATGTATTTACCGGACTTACTTAGCTACTTCAGGTGAGATCATTTATTCTTCCCGTTCAGGTAATGTCGACTTGGTAAAAGTGGATGACCATGAGATCATTGAACTGCGTAAAAATGAAATTACTTATTGTTCTCAATTTTTGAGCGTGATCCCTCGCGTTCCTGCAGTGGATGTGGTTTGTGATAATTTATTCAGAGTAGAGAAGGATAAGATACAAGCAAGAATGCAAGCGAAGGAAATGCTTGAGCGCCTTGGTTTGCCGCCAGAGCTGTGGGATGCTTTTCCATCCACCTTTAGTGGCGGAGAACAGCAGCGTATCAATGTAGCCCGCGCCATTATTGCTTCCCCTCGATTTTTGTTGATTGACGAACCTACGGCCTCTTTAGATGTAAGAACAAAAGATGTGGTGATCGATTTAATCTTGGAATTGAAAAAGAATGGAACTTCCGTCCTATGTATTTCACATGATGAATATACTCTTGACAGACTTGTTGATAGAAGGTTAGAACTTGCATCTGGAAGTCTAGCACCCGTTGAAATGGTATCGAATTAAAGTTATTGATAAAACATAAAAAATAAATAGAATGAATTCATTTGTAATTGCCAACGCAGCGGTGATCACACCTTATGAAGTAGTGGAGAATGCATCTGTAGTAGTAGAGCATGGTGTTATCACAGATATCTTATCAGCAGACGATGAACACCATGTAGGAAACGTGATTGACGCGACAGGTGGCTACGTACTGCCGGGCATTATCGATATGCACACAGATGCCCTTGATGCTGAAATCATCCCACGCCCTGGAGCAGACATTCCCATCGCGGTTGCTTTTCGCGAGCTGGAAAGAAAAATGAGTGGTTGTGGATTTACTACCGTGTATCACTCTATGCACTTAGGCTATGAGTCCGCAGAATTAAATTCAAGAAGTAAGTATAGTCGCCTCGAAGTATTTGAAACGGTTCATCGCGAATCTCAAAGCAAAACACTTCTTAACAACAAGATTCATTTACGATTTGAGCTTTCTGGTGTGGATTCGTATGATACGTGCATCGATTTTATGAACAAAGGTTATGTCTCTCTTTTGTCTATTATGGATCATACACCTGGCCAAGGACAGATGAATAGACAGCACTTCTTGGACATTGTTATGAGCCGTGGCAAAACGCCTGAACAAGCTGAAGCAGAATACCAGGAGAGAATCAATCGCCCTATAATTGAAGGAGAGAAACTAGAGGCATTGGTCAATCATGCGAAAAAATTAAATATTGTAGTAGCCTCACACGATGATGACACGATTGATAAAGTGAACTACGTAAATTCGTTGGGAGTAAAAATTTGTGAATTTCCTATCAACCTTGAAACGGCCCGCCATGCTACAGGATTGGGTATGCACGTGATTGGCGGAGCCTCAAATATACTTCGTGGCGGATCTTTATCGGGTAATTTGAATATGAAGGATGCGGTGTTGCAAGGATCTGTCAACTCTTTATGCTCAGATTATTATCCTCCCGCAATTCTTCATTCTATATTCAAGTTGTATCATGAAGAAAGTATGCCACTTACAGATGCCGTTAATCTAGCCACCTTAAATCCCGCGAAAGCGGTAGGCATCAGTGATCATACGGGTAGCATTGAAAAAGGCAAATATGCTGACCTACTAATCGTGAAATTGTACGATGGCATACCCATGGTTACCCACACGATTGTAAAGGGCGATATTGTTGCGCAGTCCAGTGCCAACGTAAATTATCGTGAGCACCTGTCTGCGAATGCACTCGAGGAGGTAAACTCTTAATCAGAATAAATCAATGAACACCATTCAAGATTTGCTTTTTGACGATTACAATAGAAGGCAATCTTTAGAAGTGTCTATTGACTCCATCAACCAATCTTCTTTCAATACAAAACAGGCAGGTCATTTTATTTTTGAAAATGATTTTTGGTCCCCTTTGCCGTATGAGGGCTTTGCTGTTGTGTCAATGCTTGATGAAGACAAAGTCAACGAACCATTGTCAAATCGCTTAGTTGGGTTACAAAAGGATTTGCGACTAGTAGTGGAGCCTTCTAATGGATTTTATTTTCTACCACCTGAAAGTTTTCATCAAACCATTGCCAATACGCTTTCTGCCGATCGCTTTAACAAACACATTGTTGAAACTGGACTAGAGGTTGCTTACCCAGATTTAGTAAAGAAAGCTTTTGAAACTATTCCAGTATTTCAATTGAACCAACCCATTCGAATGAAGATGATTGGGCTAGCTGTTTTTGGTACGGCCATTGGCATACTTGGGATTTTTGAAAATGAAAGTGAGTACAAAGCAATCACACAGTTCAGATCGGCATTTTATAACGATGCTGGGTTATCCCAATTAGATGTAAAAATGACACGACCTTTTATTGGCCACGTCACACTCGCCTACATTGAGAGCGATTTAGATGTGAATCAGGAAAGTCAATTGGCTCATGCAATGAATGAGATTAACGAATCGCTAAAAAGTGAAATGAATTACTTTGCCATTTCTTCAGCGGAATTAAGAAGATACCATCACTTAGCAGAATTTACCCGAAAGGACAATTTTCCAATTTTTCGTTTCAACTAGTGTGATGCTAAAAAATTATTAATGAAACATATTCAATCTTTCCCGTTGCCTGTTGACCAAGATCGAATTCATGTTCTCAGCGAAGAACCTTTCATTGATCAATCTTGCATTGTGAAGAACAGTAGCTTGGGCGGATGGACATCTTTAGGGGCAAATACGTGGTTAGTTGAATCCTCTTTTGGGGATTATAGTTATACGGCTGGCAATGTTCACATCATTTATGCCGAAGTAGGCAATTATTGTTCTATTGCCAACAGTGTGCGCATCAATCCTGGCAATCATCCGCAATGGCGCGTTACGCAACATCACATGACGTATCGCAGAGTGCAGTATGGATTGGGTGGAGAGGACGATCACGATTTTTTTCAATGGCGAAGAGAGCATAAATGCATCATCGGCCATGATGTTTGGATTGGTCATGGCGCAGTAATCATGCCTGGCGTAAGTATCGGTACAGGCGCAATTATCGGATCAGGCGCTGTGGTAACAAAAGATGTTGGCCCTTACGAAATAGCGGTTGGTGTGGCGGCCAAAGTGATTAAGAAAAGATTTGATGAAGAAACCATTGAAAAATTATTGGCTAGTGAATGGTGGAAATGGGACCGACCCACTCTTGAAAACAACTTTGATGATTTATTGAACATCAAGGACTTTTTAGCCAAACACAATTAAGAATGAGCCTGATGAAAGTAGGTGTAAAAATTATGTTTCTTTTCATCATTGTTGGAATAGCAGGATGTAAAAGCAAAAACGAGCGAAGTGATGGAGGCATACCCGAAAAACTAATGTTTGCTGTGGTGGCAGGTGCAGACCCAGGCACAAGAGAAGGAATGATGGAGCCAATAGGCGATTACCTTTCTAAAAAGGTCGGTGTACCAGTAGAATTTGTTTTTACCACCGATTACACATCTGTTATCGAAGCGCTCAAGGCAAAAAAAGTCCACATGGCTGATATCCCGCCTTTTGCTTATGTGATTGCTTCTAAGACGGCTGATATAATACCCATCATTGTTTTAGGTGCAGATGGCAAACCAAGTTTTTATAAAAGTATGTTGATCGCAAGTAAACGTTCGGGCTTAAAGACAATGGAAGATGTGAAAGCAAAGGCTAAGGATCTCAATCTCTGCTTTGCTGATCCAGCATCGGCTTCGGGTCATCTGGTGCCTAAGGCTTATCTTATTTCCATCGGCCTGGAACCTAAAACAAGTTTCAAAGAAGTACTATTTGGAGGCGGCCACTTGGGCACAGTGTTTTCTGTAAAGTCTGGAAAAGTAGATATCGGCTGCACCATTCAATTGGTATTGGATATGATGGTTAGGAAAAAATCTATTGAGGAAAACGAGTTTACCACACTATGGACGTCTGACCCTATCGTAGCTCAGCCCATTGTGGTTCGCAATGATCTCAACAAAGCCCTTGTTAAAAAAATACAAGATGCTTATTTGGACATGGACAATGATGCCCCTGAAACGTTGAAGAATTACCTGGCGGTGTACCACAAAGATGGGGAACGGTTGACATACCAAATAGCCTACGACTCCATGTATAATGGTCTCCGAAAAATTGCATCTGGGATAAAGGATTTGAATTGAAGGTTCCGATGAAAAACAAGATTGTCATTGGACTTTTACTTAGCATCGTCTTTTTGGTGAATGGATGCCATCGAAAATCAGAACCAACTTCAGATATTGTTCCAACAGAACTTTTTGTGGCCATGCATGGTGGTGAAAAGCCTGCTCAGTTCAAAGCCGCTTGGGAGCCTCTTCGATTGCATTTGGAAAAAAAGCTTGGAGTGAAAGTCAAGTTTTTTTTCACCTCTGATTATACTTCGATCATCCAAGCACTGCGATCAAAGAAGGTTCACATGGCCGATATACCTCCATTTGCTTACATCATTGCTACACAGAAGCCAGGACTTTCACCGATTGTTACGATGGGGCTCAATGGTGCACCTGCTATGTACAAGAGTTTTATTTTCACCAATCCTCAAACAGGAATAAAGACCATTGAAGATTTAAAAACGAATTCCGGCAAATTGACACTATGCTTTTCTGACCCAGCTTCTACTTCGGGGCATTTAATACCTCGAGCCTATTTAATGTCCATAGGACTTGACCCACTAAAGTCGTTTGGTGAGACAAAGTTCTGTGGAACGCATGCTGCTACTCTTCTCAGCGTCAAGACGGGAAAAGTGGATATTGGTTGCGCTTCTTGGGATCTTAGCTACGCAAAGCTGTTGCGTGAAGGGATGGTAAAAGAATCTGAAATTGTAGAGCTCTGGAGATCGCCAGCTATTATCAATAATTGCGTGGTTGTTCGTGATGAAATTAATAAAGAATTTGTGCAGAAGGTGAAGGATATTTTTCTGAATGCAGCCAGTGACGATTATAATGCTTTTAAAACCTATGCCAATTTATATTATCCTGATCCTTCCCACATGAGTTACATTCCCGTTGCGGACTCCTCGTATAATAGCTTGCGCAAAATAGCTGGAAGCCTGGCGGATATTAACCTGCTTGATAAAAAATAATCCAAAGAGCTATGCTAGAGGTTGTCAATTTAGTAAAGTCATTGCCCAATGGAAGAAAAGTGTTGGATGGGATTAGCTTTAAAGTAGCGAAAGGTGAGTTTGTAGGAATACTTGGATCAAGCGGTGCGGGTAAGACATTGACGCTACGTTGCTTGAATGGTTTGCTTAAACCTGATTCAGGTGCCGTGATGATTAAAGATGAGCACGGAAGGACCTACAATATTTGCCAAATCAATAAAAGACAATTACGCCAAGTGAGGCAGAAGATTGGCGTCATCTTTCAAGGAAATCATTTAGTGAAGCGATTGTCTGCTTTGGAAAATGTAATGATCGGTAGATTAGGACAGATCAACACATGGCGCAGTATCCTCTATGGCTTTACCGATGAGGAAGCGAAACAAGCTCTGCAAGCATTGCAGCAAGTAAAGATGGATCATTTGGCAGAAGCAAAAACGGCTAGCTTGAGTGGCGGAGAAATGCAGCGTGTGGCCATTGCTCGCGCTATTTTTCAAGGGCCTACGTTATTGTTGGCAGACGAACCAATTTCGAATCTAGATCCTAGCAATGCAAAGGTGATTATGAAATTGATCAAGCCTTTGTCAGAAAATATACCCGTAGTTGGGGTGTTTCATCAGCCCGATATGACTGCCAAGTATTGCACGCGTGTGATTGCTATCAAGAACGGAAAAGTAATCTATGATGGCGATCCACATTTATCAGAAGAAATGCTGATGGAGATATATGGAGAAGAACTCAGCCTTCTGGAGAATAATAAAATCCTGCAGCCAGTGCTCACTCGATAGTTATGACCGTAAAGGATATTAGTCTGAGGCGTTATCGCGGATATGTTTTCCCAACCATTCTACTGATCGCACTTACGATGGGCGCATCCATTGTTTGCGGTGCGTCTTTTAGCAAACTACTTGACGGCCTAGCTAATAGTTTATCGTTTATCATACACATGTTCCCTCCTGATTGGTCAGCGTTTGGCGAATTGTTGGAACCTGCTTTCCAATCTATTGTCATTGCATTTTTGGGTACAGTGTTCGGCACAGTGATTTCATTGGCGTTGGCCTTGTTAGCTGCCGCAAACATTTCCCATCGATGGGTGCGAAGTTCCACCCGCTTTCTTATAGGAGCAGAAAGATCTTTGCCAGAGATAGTGATTCTTCTTTTGTTGGTGGCGGCATTTGGATTGGGTGCAATGCCTGGTATTATTGCGCTAGCTATTGGATGCATAGGTATGCTGGGAAAATTATTGGCCGATACCATTGAAGAGATCGATCACACCACGCTTGAATCGATGCAGTCGGTAGGTGCTAATAAATTGCAGATTATCATCTTTGGAGTGCTGCCACAAATCATGCCTAACTTGATTTCGTTTGCGCTGTTCCGTTTTGAAATTAATATTCGATTGTCTGTGGTGCTGGGCGCGATCGGTGCGGGCGGCATTGGCTATGAACTAGATTACGCTTTTAATATGCTAGAATACCATCGTGCTTTCGCGGCTCTCTTACTGGTGTTGGTTATGGTGTTCAGCACGGAACGTTTGTCTCATTTGCTGAGAAAGAAAATTAAAGTGGAGGGCGCGCTAAAATGAATCTGTCAGAGATAACATTGCCCTCCAAAAAATATAAGCGTAAGGCAACAGTATTTTCAATTGCCATATTTGTGGTGGCCATTGCGTGCTTTTATATGGGCTTCAATCCCTTTGGATTTTTTACGGAGTTTCATTTTGTAAGAGACTTATTGGGCGAAATGTTCCCACCTAATTTTAATGCGCTGTGGAGTAGTTCGTCTGTGGGGTACTCTTTTTTACAAACCATGTCGATGGCTTTTTTGGGTACTTTGTATGGAAGCCTCATAGCCATTGTCATTGCTTTTTTGGCGGCTACTAACACAATGCCTCTCAAGACTGTGCGGATGTGTGCCAAGTTTTCGTTGTCGCTTTTGCGGGTTGTTCCTGCATTGGTAGTTGTGTTGATCTTTGTGATTGCAGTTGGTATTGGAAGCTTTGCTGGAGTGCTTACATTGGTAGTCATTACAATCGGTACATTTGGAAAACTATTCACCGAAATAATTGAAAACACAGAGGTGCCACCCAGCGAGGCAATTTTTTCTGTAGGTGCATCGCAAGTGCAAGTGATCAGGTACTCAGTAATTCCGCAGATACTGCCTTCCTTCATTGCCAATTTGCTTTATGCTTTTGATGTAAACGTGCGTGCGGCCATCGGCTTGGGTATTTTTGGTGGCGGAGGCATTGGCTTTGAGCTTTATCTTTCAATGCGAGTATTGCACTATAAGGATGCCATGGCTTATATCTTCTTCATTATTGTTTTGGTGATACTCGTAGAAAAAATCTCCAACTACCTTAGGATGCGACTGTTAAACGAAGGTAGTTTGAAATAATTTGCGGAGAAATTAAGTTGGAAGACGTTGATATCTATGCAGGAGGATGCAAGTCTTTAAATGATTGAAATGAATGTTGAAACTATTTTTTACTTCTAAAACTACTTTACCGTGAGACGCTATTTATCATCTATACCAGCAATGGTTTGTGCAATTTTATTGGTAGGATGTAAACCTTCCAAGCTTACAAAGTCATCGGATTCTAACTTGAGTTACAAATCGCCCGTAGATGACAGCACTTTGTATGCTTTAAAGTCGCCCTTTATTATGCCCTATAACCGAGTGATAGAGGGCGCTGGGCAATCGGTTGCCTTTGGCGAAGGCACAATGGAGAATCACAGTTTGGATGCCGTGCTTTTGCTAGATCAAGAGACCCTAGTGGTGGAAGATAGATTTGGGATTGCCTTCTTCGACATAACTACACGTAAGTTGATTGACAGATGGAGTTTTGCTAAAGATTCGAAGTTTAAAAGTAGCATGAGTACTTTTTCGGGTATTACTTCTATCGTTCACAACGACTCTACTTTTATATTTTGGGGTGCCGGTGGACGGGATATTTTTCTGGGTGCAGGAAATAATGAAAAAACACCTAACTCTTTTGTTGCGCAAGCTTATTGGGACAGAAAGCATGCAAAACTAATAAGGACATTTCCATTCGAAGCGGAATCACCTGCCACCATAGCCCTGCCAAATCAAGTGGTGGCGCGAGAAGAAAATGGAGAGCTATTTTTCTATACAGTGCTGAACGGCAATAACCGATTAGTAAAAGTAAGAGTTCGTGATCAGAAAATAATCTGGTCTTCCCCAACTGGCGTTGCACCCTTTGGAATAAGTATTGTGGGTGAAAAAGCCTGGGTTACTAATTGGGCTGGTCCAGTTCCGGATCCAACAAATGGTTTAGAAACTGCCGGAATCCCGTGGGGAAGTGCTTATGTGGATCCAAAAACCGGTGCAATGGTGCGCGGAACAGTTTCAATAATCAACATAAATTCAGGTAATCCTGAAAAGGAGATTTCAGTTGGCCTTCACCCCAACGCCATTATTTCCAGCCCTGACAAAAAAAGTATTTACGTGGCAAATGGAAACAGTGATTATGTTTCTGTGATCAGCACTGTTAAGGAGGAAGTTACCGATTCTATTTTCGTTGGTTTGTTTAAAAGAGAAACTGAATACATTGGTAGTACGCCAAATGCATTGGCTATCAATGGCGAAGGAAATAAATTGTACGTAGCCAATGGCCTTGACAATGCCATTTGTGTGGTCGATATAACAACTAAACCTTCAGTAAAAAATTATTCTGTGCAAGGTTATATCCCAACGGAAGCATACCCATCAGGGATCGTGATAAACAAGAATGAACTTTATGTTACCAATCTGGAAGCGACAGGTGCCAGAGCAGCCAATAGTTCTGCCAGCGATATTTTTGGGATAGAGAAAATGAAAGAAGATAAGGAGGATGAAAAAAAAGTAATGGCCTTCAACACGCACAAACAGCTTGCCTCCATTTCATTCATACCCATTCCCACTGAGGGTGAGTTGAAGGCTTATACTGAAAAAGTGAGAAAACTTAATATGGAATTCAGACTGGCACTTTCAGAAAGATTGCCCAGGAAAGACATCGCACCTAGGCCTGTTCCCGAAAGGATTGGAGAACCCTCTGTATTTAAGCATGTGCTTTATATCATAAAGGAAAACCGTACATACGATCAGGTTTTCGGTGATATGCCAGAAGGAAGAGGTATGCCATCGCTCTGCATTTTTGGCGATAGCATAACGCCCAACCAACACAAATTGGCAAGGGAATATCTGCTCATGGATAATTACCATGTTTCTGGAAAGGGGTCTGCAGAAGGTCATCATTGGGCAAGCGCTGCCATGGTTACTGACTATACTGAGAAAAGTGTGAGAGCATGGTTTCGCAGCTACCCACATGTGCTATATGACGCGATGGTGTACAATAAAAAAGGACTGATCTGGAACAATGCTTTAGACCATGGAAAAACCGTTCGCATATATGGTGAAGCTTGTTCTTTCGAGTATGATGAGAAACTGTATAACTGGAAAAAACTATATGACATGAGGGAAGCCGGTACGATCGCGCAATTTAAATTCAAGAATACGACAACAATATCCAGGTTAAGGCCAGTATTATCGCAAACTTTTCCTGGCGGTGCTGATGAAACAGTAAGTGATCAAATGCGTGCCGATGCATTTATAAAAGAATTGAATGAAATTTCAGCACAGTCTGGAGATCAATTGCCTAACCTGATGATCATGGCATTGCCAAATGACCATACAGCAGGCACAAATCCTAATTATCCTACCCCGCAGGCGATGGTGGCAGATAATGACTTGGCCGTAGGAAGAATTGTGGAGGCGGTAATGAGCAGTCGTTTTGCAGAGTCCACAGTTATTTTTATATCGGAAGATGATTCTCAGGCGGGCTGGGATCATATTTCGGCTTACCGAACAACTGGTTTTGTTATCAGTGCATACTCAAGACTTCAAAAGACAGTACGCACCAACTACAACCAAACTTCTTTAGTAAGAACAATGGAACAAATTTTAGGATTGCCACCCATGAACGTAATAGATGCAACCGCACTGCCAATGTTTGATTGCTTTACGGACACACCTAACCTGACTTACAAATACATAGCCACAAAAAATCTGATTCCCTTGGATCGGATGAACCCCGACCCCAAAGCACTGCAAGGAAAAGCATTAAAATTCAGTAATCAATCGGCTCAATACGGTTTTTATCAGATTGATAAAGGAAGAGATGATTTGCTGAATCGCATCTTATGGTTTTCTGTAAAAGGAAATCAAGCTTATCCTGCACATCTTGCCGGCCCTGTTGAGGACGATGAATAGTCATTTACACTTCTAAAACATAACCAAACTCCCTATGAAAACCAATACCCTTCGATTTTTACTTCTACTGCAAGTAGTGACCTTTAGTCTTCAGGCACAAAATCTGAAAGTAGAGCAAACTAAGAGCAATGAATTTCATATTCAAGTTGATGACCTTAAGTATGTGAAGATGCTAACGGCCCAAGGTTTGCCAGAGGGTGCTGCAAGAAGCATGATGGCAGCCAACCCAGCTTATTTTAAAACTTCCATAGAAAGTATCGCTGCAAAATTTGGCTCTATTGATAAATTTTTGGAAAAGGAAATGGAGTTGACAAAAACTAAGCGAGGAAAATTAAAGGAAAAATTTTTGTACTGAATTCCAAAGTAGCCCACTCGTTTACATAGGCAATGGAAGAAATTAAAGTTCACCAAGCACAGCCAAAGGATTTTAAATCCATCTTGCATTTTATTAACCGATTGGAGAAGACTGATTTTAATGAAGATCAGCCTCAACGAATATATATATAGAGAATATCTCCAATAATAAAAATTACTACTGGGTAGCATTGCTTAACGATGAAGTGATTTATTCGGCCAACTTTAGAGTTAGATTTATTTTCAGGTAATTGTTCATCCACTCTGGCAACTTAGCTGTTTCAAAATAGTGCCATAAGAAATAAGTGGCAACGATACCAATCACGGAGCCTGCTGCAACATCCATTAAAAAATGCTGCAGTAGATAAACACGCGAATAAGCAACTACCAAGGCTATTAAAATAAAAACCATCGATGCCCACTTTCTTTTTATGAGAAGAGATAATAAAAATGCCAAGCAAAAAATAGTGGCCGTGTGCCCTGACGGAAAAGAGAAATGGCTATGTACGTTTACATCAGGCACAAAGTGGAGCAAATCATTGTCGATGATTTCCTTGGGCCTTTTCAAGTAACCAAATATTCCTCGTTTCAGTACCGAGCAAATAATCCCATGAGTGATCCATACTGATACCGTAAGTACCGCATATTTGAAACGAACGAAAAGTAGTATTATAAGAAGAGGAATGAATAGAAGACCCGCCCCTAGGTCGGTGATCACTACAAAAAAACTGTCAAGAAAAGTAGAATGGTGACCATTGATCCACAATACCTCTTCACCTTTGGATATAAAGATAGCTAGGAGAACTAGTAAAATAGCACTTGAGAAGTAAAGACCAAATGTAAATACCAAGCAGGATTTTGATTTTTTCATTACCTACAAAATTACCACTACTCAACTATCAAAATTGAATACGCTCGTAAAGTGATTGCTATTTTATTTTATGTTTTTGACTTCCCCATTAATCTTGCCATAACATTTTCATTTTAATCTCTTCATCTTCAAGGCAATTTGTTTCAGTAGTTTGCGTAAACTTTTTGTCTTGAGACTATCTATTGTTATCCCAGCCTTTAATGAGGGTTCTACTATTTACCACATTTTGGATAAAATAAAGGCAGTAAAATTAATCGCTGGCTTGGACAAAGAGGTAGTGATTGTGGACGATTGCTCAACGGATTACACAGAAGAATCAGTTTTGCATTATCAGGCTGCCAATACCGACTTGCCCATTCGCTATTTTAAGAACGAAATAAATAAAGGGAAGGGCTTTTCATTGGCAGTAGGATTAAAACAGGCGATTGGTGATTTTGTAATTGTGCAAGATGCTGACCTCGAGTACGACCCCGAAGAGTACAATCTATTATTGCGCCCCATGATCCACAACCAAGCTGATGTAGTTTATGGCTCACGGTTTATGGGCGGGTCACCTCACCGCATTTTGTTTTTTTGGCACTCCATAGGCAATCGGTTTTTGACTTTTCTATCCAATGTAGCAAGTAACTTAAATCTGACCGATATGGAAACAGGCTATAAGCTTTTCCGCAAAGAAATTATTGCTCAGATTAACTTACAAGAAAATCGTTTTGGTTTTGAGCCTGAGGTAACTGCGAAAGTTGCCAAATTGAAAGGCGTTCGCATTTATGAGGTTGGCATTTCCTATTATGGACGCACCTATGAGGAAGGAAAGAAAATAAATTGGAAAGACGGGCTTCGTGCTATATACTGTATTATTAGATACAATTATTTTTCTAAAAATTGAAAAGTGAGCAACAGATATTATCTACTCTTTATTCCGATTTGTATCGTCTATCTCATTGGTATGTTCAATGATGTAATGGAGGTGGATGCTTCCCAATATGCGGCTATGTCGCGCGAAATGTTGGAGAGTGGAAATTATTTACAATTGTATGACCGCGGCCAAAATTATTTAGATAAGCCTCCGTTGCTCTTTTGGGTTTCAGCGTTATCATTTAAGGCGTTTGGTATTTCTAATTTTAGTTATAAGCTACCTTCTGTTCTGTTTTCGCTACTAGGAATCTTTGCTACTCTACAATTAGGTAAGAGATTATATGGTGAGCGAGTAGGGTTCTATTCTGCTTTGATCTTAGCTTCGAGCCAAGCGTGGTTTATGATGAACCAAGATATTCGCACCGATACCATTTTAGCAGCCTGCACCATTTTTGGTATTTGGCAATTGTTCATTTTCATGGGCTCGAAAAAATGGAGTCATCTCGTTTTTGGCTCTATTGGAATAGCTGGAGCGATTCTCACTAAGGGCCCGATTGGATTAATGGTTCCAGCGTTATCAATTGGATCTTATTTATTAGTGAAACGTGATTGGAAAAACCTTTTTAATTGGAAATGGCTGATGCTTCCATTTATTGTGGCTATTTGTATCAGTCCTTTTTTGTTTGGATTGTATCAACAATTTGATCTGCATCCAGGGAAATTAATTCAAGGAGTGCCTATACAGTCAGGTATTGAATTTTATTTGTGGACGCAGAGTTTTGGTAGAATAACTGGTGAAAGCGTGTGGAAGGATGACACTACCCAATTATTTTTTACCCACACATTTCTATGGGCATTTTTGCCATGGTGTGTGTTGTTTGTGATTGCGCTGTGGCGCGATACCAAGCAATTATTTGTTTCTCGATTTAAAATGGTCAATGCAGAGATCGCATTAACTTGGGGCGGATTTGTATTTCCTTTCATTGCATTTTCATTGTCGCACTATAAACTGCCTCACTATATTTTTGTGATTTTTCCATTGGCAGCAGTGGCTACGGCAAACTACTTGAATGCTGTTTTGGAATTAGGTGCCAAGTCTACACTCAACACCCTTAAATGGATACAGCTTTTTGTGGCAATTGTTGCGTACGCCTTGGGCTTTCTTCTTTGCACTTGGGCATTCCCGATGTTGAATGCTCTGTATTGGGTTTTAACTTTAGGTGGCGTAGGATTTACTATCTATTTTGTCTTTCGTGGCAAGAGTGGGTTTGAGACCATTGTGCTTCCGTCACTCATTGCGATTATCGTATTGAACTTTCTTTTAAATTCACATTTCTATCCTACTCTTTTTCAGTTCACCTCCACCAATCAGGCAGCTAAGATAGTGAAGGCCTCAAGTGGAGAAAGTGATTTCA
>JBJXEB010000029.1:0-39604 GCA_046155095.1 Cyclobacteriaceae bacterium | reverse complement strand
CGTCAACGTCTTCACAATCTCTGCCATCGGCCGAATACTTTTCACATGCTCAATGGTAGGACCTGCACACCACACGGTTTTGTAAGTCGCGCTAAAGGCGGCTTTCTCAACGGCTTTCATTCCGCGCAAAGCGATAATCATCTTGGCATACTTCTTCAACGTTTTGTTGTTGTTCAAAATCCATTCTAGCCAATTGGCTTTTGTACCAAGTTGTTGGACATACGGAGTGTTGATCACGGTGAGAGGCGATCCAGAAAGTTTGTTGGTGCGCACAATATCTTTTTCTCCATAATCCACCATGGCTTGTTTGTACTCTTGCGAAATGGGCGCCTCATCACAGGCAATGAAAATAGTGCCGACCGAAACTCCTGCTGCACCCCAATCCATTGCTTGCTTTACATCTTGGCCAAACGCAACTCCGCCAGCAGATATAATAGGCAACCCACAATTATCTTTTAGCTCCATGATCAGATCTTTGGGCGAAATATTTCCTGCGTGGCCACCTGCGCGAGAATTCACTGCAATCACCGCATCTGCCCCAATCTCTTCTACTTTCTTTGCGTAGGCCAAATCCACCACATCACAAAATACTTTGATGCCAAGGGGTTTGCATTTTTCAATTACTTCTTTGGGGCTGCCGAGGGAGGTGATGATGTAAGGCACTTTCAATTCTAGTAATGTCTCTAAGTGGCCTTTGTATTTTGGGTTCGATTTGTTCACGATCAAATTGATGCCAAACGCCTTGGGTGAAAAGGTTTTTATTTCTTCGATTGCCTTTCGCAGTTCGGCATCTGTTCTATAATTGAGTGCAGGGAAAGCAGCAGACACTCCATTGGCCAACGCGGCCTTCACCATTTTGGTATTGGAGATCAAGAACATGGGAGCTACAATAATCGGGTAGTCTGTACCGAGGAGCTTGTCGAGGGTAGTTGGCATAGAAAAGGTTTACAGGTAGAAAGCTAGGGAATTATATTATCTCTTCACAATGCAGGGAATGTAGATTGCACCAACTTACTATTTACGGCAACTTGCTTGAGTGTCTAGAAGCTAATACCCATCGATCAATCTTGCGTATATAAACTTCCGTGTATAGAAGATCTAGGGCAAATGAATTTTTGCTTACTTGACCACTAAATTTCCCTTTGCCAATAACAATAGCCGTATTATCATAGATTCGTGCTGAGGCCTCAGTGATTTCAATCTTCTGGTAATCTAATTTTCCGCTAGTAAAGTCATCGATCACCTCTTGCTTCGATTGTGTCCATCCATTAGAGTGAACGTACTTCAATTGATCATCTAAAACGTTTTTAAGGGAATCGATATTCTTGATTATCATCCAATCAAATTTCTTTTTAGATAGGGTGAGGATAGATTGTTCCGCAACAGTGGATTGAGCTAAACCTAAAACGGTAAGATGTACAAAGGCAATAAGAATAAAGCTCCTTTTCATATCAATTACTTATAAATGTCATTAAAAATTCCCGCCAACCTGATCCCCGCTTGCAACAAGCGATGCTTTACGGTATCTAAATTTTTGTAGGAATATTTGTAGCTAAGGTTGCCTTCTCCCACGGCATACACTTGTTTTCGGTAGGTCATAGATTCTTTCGCCCACTCGCGCACGGTGGCTTTTTGCCATTGGGCTAATTCTGTTTTGGTTGGTTCGCCAAGGGCTTGGGCTGCTTCGGTGTAGCTTAACTTTGTATCATCAATCATATTGCTGTCCCACACGCTGTGCAGGTTAGTTTCGCTACGAAACCATTTTACTTTTACATCGTTGCCGCCTTTGTCATTACAACAGCCAACGTGAAGTGGTTGATGGATGTCGCCAATCAAATGCACGATCATTTTGATATATTCGATTTCCTTTTTCTTGTCGAGCATGTGGGTTTTTAATTCTGCAATCATTCTTTCTAAGGTCATGATCACATCGCCATTTGGATTTTTGGGTGATTCTTCATAGGTCTTTCCTGTTTCTATTGTTACCCAATGCCAATCGGCAGTGTAGTTGTAGGTCGAGTCGGAGCGGATTTCGTCCATCCATGTGCTGGCGATGGCTAGTGATTCTTGTCCAAGCAGTTTTTTCAATTTCTTTTTCGCTTTCGCGGAAAGGTGTTTCTCTGCAATGAGGCCAATGGCGCGATGGCCAGTGACGCCCCAACCGAAAGAGGTGGTGATCAGGAAGCCACAGATTAGAAGGGAAAGAATGAATTTTTTCATAGGAATGATTTATAGTTCAAAGATGGGGATTTTAAAATTTAGTCGCGATTTTTTTGGGGCTAAATTTCACACATGGGAGCAAATGAAAGTTTGTCAAGTTGTGTCGTGACTAATCCATTCATATTGGGTCCGAGGAAACGAATCAAGGAGAGAGAGTCGTAGGCTCGAAGTATTCTATAACAAAAGATTTTAATCCGTTAGTTAGAAGGTGGATGAAAATATGGATAGCCGCGATGGCCGCTGCGCCTCGCGCGGGCAGCCCACCAAATAATTTACCAATTCGTTAGGTTACTCCAATGGAATATCTCCTGGCTTCTCTCCAATCACTTCCACACGTGGCGGTAATAATTTATACATAACGGGAGTCACCAGTCGAGAAAGCAAAGTGGAACTTATCAAACCACCAATGATGACTAATGCTAAAGGAGAATATAACGGGTTTCCTTCAATCGCTAATGGAATCAATCCGCCAATGGCTGTGAGTGATGTCAACACAATCGGCACAAAACGAATCTCTCCAGCTTTTTCAATCGCCTCATTCAGTTCCACTCCGCGCTCGCGAAGTTGATGCGTGAAGTCGACCAACAAAATAGAGTTCTTCACTTCAATTCCCGCCAAGGCAATCAAACCAACTACCGCAACAAAAGAAAGTGGGTTACCAGTAATGAACAACATAAACACTGCTCCTATCACACCCAATGGAATAACAGAAAGCACGATGAGGGTACTTTTAAAATTACCAAACTCTAATACCAACACCGCGATAAATCCAAAAACAGTAATTAAGATGATGGTACTCAATCCACCAAAAGATTCCTGTTTGTTTTCTACCTCGCCAGCAGCCACATAATAGTATCCTTTGGGGAAAGAAAAATTATCGAGCTTTTTAATAACTTCATTAGTAACTGTCTCGTAAAGAAATCCACTTTTTACGAAGGCCGTTACGGTTGCATAGCGAGCCTTGTCATAATGCCGGATTAAGTTTGGTGAAGTTTCAAATTCAATACTTGCCACTTGCCTTAGAGGAATCGCTTGGCCTGTAACAGAATTGATTTGAAGTTTATTGAAAACATCATAAGTAGCATATTGATCTTTGGGAAGCGTGACGTTAATATTGATTTCATCCTCTCCTTCTCCAGGTGTAAACTTACCAACGTTCAATCCAGCGACACCTAAACGGATCGTGCGATCAATATCGGCAATAGAAAGTCCTAACTGTCCCGCTTTCTCTTTATTGATTTTTACACGCAGATCAGTTTGTTGGTTCGCAAGGGGATTATTTACGTAGATAGTTCCATCTGTCTTCTTGATCAACTCTTCGACTTTCATCGAGATACTTCGAAGTGTATCTAAGTTCTCACCAAAAATGCGCATGGCAATAGGTGCTTCTAGTGGTGGACCCTGCTCGAAATCTTTTACTTCAATTTTCGCATTTGGATAAGCCGTGAACTTGCCTCGCAACTTATCTATTAATTTTGTTTTATTTTCTGGCGAAAGGTTATCTAATTGAACAAGGAACTGAGCAAAATTACTGGTTTCACTACGGGCAATTACGTTATAGTAAATTCGGGGATTTCCTTTGCCAACGTTGGTGGTGTAGTAGGTAATATCCTTCTCCTTTTTCAATTCACTCTCTACATATCGTGCCACACGATCCGTTTCAAAAATGCTCGTGCTATTAGGTGTTTCTACATTAATTAAAAACTGAGGCTTCTCAGATTTAGGAAATAAACTAAAGCCCACTACTTTGAACAATCCTAAGCTGATAATAAATAAGACAAGTGTAAATCCTAGTGTAGCCCAAGTGTGTCGCAATGACCAATGCAATAAACGCGTATACGTTCCACTGATTACTTTCTTCAATGCACGCAAAAAGATATTTCCTTCTGGTGATGAATGAACTTTTAATAAACGGCTGGCAAGGAAAGGAACAATAGTGAGCGACACAAATAAAGACGCCAGCACAGTGAGAATTACGGCCATCGGAAGACTGCGAATAAAATCACCCGCAGCCTCAGGTAAAAACACCAATGGTAAAAAAGCAAGGATCAATGTAGCCGTGCAACCTAATACGGCTAATCCTATTTGTTTGGTCGCCTCAATAGACGCCTCTTTCTTGGATTTACCTGCACGCAAATAGCGTTCAATATTTTCTATTACAACAATGGAGTCATCGACCAAGATACCAAGCGCTACAATCAACCCAACGATACTTAATTGATTAATTGTAAATCCAAAAATATCAAGGAGAAATAAACCTGTAAAAATCGAAAGCGGAATAGAGATCATAACCACAATAGCTGCTCGAGTACCAAGAGGTAACAGCGTGATCGATACTAATAAAATGGCTATGATAAAATCCTTGGCAAACCGACTCAACCGTTTTGATACACTCCTAGCCTGATCAAAGTTCTTTACTAATTTGATATAGCTCGGAAGCTCCTTTTCAAATTGATCGAGGATAGGAGTTACTTTATCATCGACCACAAAAATGTTTTGCCCATCCTTTTGACTGGCGGTGAGCAACACAGCTCGGTATCCATTGAGCCTAGTAATGTGAGACTCCGCTTGATAAGTGCTTTCTACAATTGCAATGTCCTTCAAATAAACAATTTTACCGTTGGCGGAATAAACGATCGTACTTTTTATTTCATCAAGACTCTTATAATCACCACTTGTTTTTATATTAAAAGTACGCGTGTTCATTTGAATGCGCCCACCGGGTATATTAGCATTCTCGCTTTGCAATGCGCCCAATACTACATTGACAGGAATTTTATTTTGAGCCATCTTTTCAATGTTCAGCATCACACGCACCTCCTGTTCTGGGTAACCAAATGTTTCAATCTTCTTCAGGTTTTTTACCTTCTCTAGCTGGTCTTCTAATAATTCCACCTTTGCTTCCAATTCTCTGTAAGGGGCAGTTTCAGAAATCAATGCGAGTTGTAGAATGTTTACATCCGTAGAAGAAAATCGCTGGATCTTGATAGCATAGATATCTTGAGGAAGTTCTGCTCGTAACGCATTTGCCTCTCTCACAATTTCTTGATACTTCTCGTCTACACTTGAACCGTGTTTATATTCTATACGGAAGATAGCAAGTCCGTCATTCACGCTTGTGATCAATTTTTTAATATCGTCTAATTCATTGATACGCTTCTCTACAGGATCGACCACCAACTTCTCCATATCAGCAGGACTCGTGCCCGGATATACCACCACGATAGAGTAGGTGGGCGATTCTGTCTCAGGGTCTTCACCTCGTGGCATATTGATCAATGAGCTCAGGCCCATTGCTAACAAGAGCGCAAAAATGATTAAGGTGAATTGATAATTCTTTACCGAAAATTCTGCTATCCTCATGGCTATTTAATTTTGAACGATGGTGATAGAAGAATTTTCAGTCAAAAAAGCAGAGCCAGAAGTGATGACTTGTTGCGCGGCTTCTAGCCCTGTTGAGATAAAAGCTTGTTTGCCATCTAAGTATGATACCTGTACAGGGATTTTCTGTACGCTCAATTTATTCTCTCCGACAACAAAGACGTACGCATTTTTTCCATAGCCTTCCACCACTGCCTCAATGGGTACACTCCATAATTTTGCTTTCGCAGATGGCATGATTTCAACTTTGGCAAAAAGTCCTGATGCCAATTTTCTCTTTCCCGGATTCACCTTTACCTCTGCCTGATACAAACCACTCACTACGTCAGCCCCTTCGTTAATTGCATTTAGAGTTCCATCAAACACCTCACCCGGATATGCATCTGCAGTTATCTTTACTTTATCACCAACTTTCACTCGAACCCAATCCACATCAGGCAAACCAATTTTCACAATCCATTCGTTCTGTCCAGAAGAATTAACAATCAATACCGGAGTACCAGATGAAGCCAACTCACCCTCATTCAAAAATTTACGAATGACTTTTCCCGAATTGTTTGCATGGATGGTAGAATACTGTCGATTAAAAGAGGCGATGCGATAACTCTCTTCAGCTACCTGTGACGCGGTTTGCAAATTTTGGATTTGCTCTAGCGTGGCTGCTGAATCTTTGAACAACCGTTGGCCCCGATCTAAATCACGTTTCGTTTTCTCCCAACTATTTTTTGCCTGCGCTACTTGTGCATCAATTTCCGTTAAGTCCAATGAAGCCAGCAATTGCCCTTTGCTTACTGTTTGTCCTTCCTTCACATAGATCTTGGTGATGACACCACTCACTTTAAACGAAAGTCGCGATTCCGTTTCAGTAGCAATTAATCCTGAGCTGATGACGGGCAAACTATATTCGCCCTGCTGCACAGGCACAAGTTTTACGGCAATGGCAGATTCATCGATAGCAGATTTGGTCGTTTCCTTCTTTTCGCCTCGGCATGATGCTGCAAAAGCTGCTAGTGCCAAAAGAACAACTAGTGTGTAGTGATTATTTTTCATAAACTGATCTTAAAGATTTGAAATAGTTTTATTTAAGGCAGCCTCTTTGCGAAGCAATTCATAGTGATTGATCGAGCTTGTTAAACGAGCCGTTGTAAGTTTATTTTGGGCATCCAGATATTCTAATAGAATGGCTTGCCCTTCATTGTATTTGTTACGGATGATTTGAAAAGACTTCTCAGTGCTTCTCACACCGCTCTCTGCGGAAAGCGTTGACCGTTTGGTTGTCTCTAATTCATAGTAAGCCTGAATTACTTGCAGTTCAATTTGTTTCTTCAATTGTTCCATTTTGTTCTCCATTACCTGATGATCAATCTTAGCTTGTTGGATTTTTGTTTTCTTCTCCCCGCCCTTGAACAAGTCCCAGCTCAATCCAAATTGCACTAAGTAATATTGTTGTGGACTGTCAAACTTGTATTGAAAACCTTGGTAACCGATATCGCCCACCGCATTTAACTTTGGCCAGTAGGCACTTCCTTTTTGTAAACCCACTAACTGATCATTCGCACGAAGGCCGCCTTCTAATTGCTTTACTTCTTGGCGTTGACCTAATGCTTGTGTCGTTAACTCTTTCACGCTTTGCGATTGAATAGAGGATGTTGCAATGGAGGAGTCTTGCAAAATTTCATTTGCTAAATCGCGGTTCAACAAAAAATTGAAATAAGATTTGGCAACTTGGTTGTTTTTTTCGCTCTCCGCGATTTGTTGGTCAATCTTGCTGATTTCGTATTCGGCATTCAACACTACATCTTTAGTAGCTTTTGCATTGGCAACCAATTTCTGATTGACCCTTAAGAGCTCTTGAAGCAAAGCGCGTGTTTTGTTAAGAATGTTCAACGCCTCGGCACTTTGCATGTATTGATAGTAGGCTGAAGCGATGCTAAATTTCAGTTCATTCTCATAGGCTTTCTTCTGTGCTTGCTGCACGGTGATCAATTCCTTTTGCGCCTTGTAAGCAAAATAAATATCAGGATTGAAAATATTTTGAATAACCCGAAGTTTGGTATCGTGGAAATCATTGGGAAGAAATTGGGTGTTCACATTTTGTATTTGAGGAAAAGAATTGCTTCCTGTTAATTGGTTGAGAGTAGTATAAACAGGATTGAGCAAATCCCCAACAGGAAAAGAAATCTTACGACCACCACCGGCTAAAGTATAGTTTGCCAAGGCAGAAACTTGAGGCATGAACAAAGCGCGAGAACCATCTAAATTTTCAACACTTTTCTCATAGTTGAGTTGCTCTTGCTTTAGCTGCAAATTACTTTTCAGTCCTTCTTGAATATAGGCATCCAACACTTGGCTCTGCCCTAGCACTTTCTGCTTTAGCAAAGCCAAAAGGAGAATTAAAAAAATTGATCGTATACTCATATTAAATAAAATTTATAGCGACTTCAATAAGCTTATGAATTGCTTAAAAGACTTTTTACGAATAGACTCACGCTCTGCTTCTGGGTAAATCTTCATGCGATTTCGCAGCGCCAATGAACACATCCCATGCATATAACTCCATATAGTGAACGACAAAATTTTTGTATCTAAGCCTTTAAAGTGCCCTTGCTGCTTGCATGCTTCCACCATACTTTCCAAAAAGCTATGTGCTTTTGCTCCTTCTTGCCAATCTTCACTGTTTTCATCGCAGTTCATCGGAGCCTCCATGATAAACATAATGTCGTAGTATTGGGGATTGGCAAACGTAAACTCAACGTACTTCTCACCTAATTTGATCAATCGATCGAAAGGGTCTTTAATCTTAGCAACTTCACCGAGATAAGAATTGAATATCTTAAAAGCTTCTCCATGAAGCGCGTAAAAAATCTCGTCCTTGTCTTTGAAGTAGAGATAGATGGTGGCCGGGCTATATTCTATTGCTTCGGCAATGTTGCGTATGCTGATCTCGTCAAAACCTTTATCCAAAAACAAGTGATGAGCCGATTGCAGGATCTTTTCCCGCATCTCTTCTCGATCCCGCTCTTTCCTCTCTTTTACTCCCATATAAATGACTTATACGGCAAAAGTACTGAACAGTGTTCATTTTAAGTTAAGTGTTTATAAAAAAGTTGTAAAGTGTTGGCTTTCAATGAGAAAATTTTCACATTATCATCTTGGATATCTTACTGAAGTGGTGCAATATTTTTGAAATGTACCCTTCTTTTTTTTATCCGCCTTCCTTTCATTACTTTTAATATGCCTGATACCTAAACCTTAGCTAAAATGAAAACACTAATCACCCTTTTTGCTACTATCTTACTGCTTTCAGCAAAAGCACAAACCGATATAAAAATCACTGGAGAAAAAGACAAACAGTTTGTAATCCAAGAATTGGACAAAAAATTTCCTGCTTATAAAAAGATAGCGCAAAACATTTGGGGCTATGCCGAACTTGGCTACCAAGAGAGCAAAAGCTCAACGCAGTTGCAAGAGTTGCTTCGTAGCGAGGGCTTTAGCATACAAACGGGTGTTTCAGAAATGCCCACAGCCTTCGTGGCTACGTACGGATCGGGCAAACCAGTGATTGGAATTTTGGCTGAGTTCGATGCGCTCCCTGGCCTTTCGCAAGACAGTGTGCCCTTTAGGAAACCATTGGCGGAAGGCAAAGCGGGTCATGCCTGTGGCCATAACTTATTTGGCACTGCCTCTTCGGCTGCAGCCATTGCGATAAAAGATTGGTTATCAAAAAACAAAAAATCAGGAACGATCAAATTATTTGGCACACCTGCTGAGGAAGGAGGTGGGGCAAAAGTATACATGGTGCGTGATGGTTTGTTCAGCGATGTAGATGCCGTGCTGCACTGGCATCCGTCCAATGAAAATGATGCAAGCCCCGAGTCGTGCATGGCAATCAAACAAGGTGTCTTTCGTTTTTACGGACGTTCTGCTCATGCAGCCGCTGCTCCTGAAAAAGGCCGCTCGGCATTGGATGGAGTGGAAGGAATGAATTACCTGGTCAACATGATGCGCGAACATATTCCTTCTGATGCGCGCATTCATTATGTGATCACCAAAGGTGGCTTGGCTGCTAACGTAGTCCCCGATTTTGCCGAAGTGGAATACATGGTGCGCCACCCCGATGCTCGAATGTTGACTGAATTGTGGGATCGTGTTGTCAAGTGTGCCGATGGCGCAGCAACGGGCACAGAAACCACCATGAAATATGAAGTGATTTCCGGTTCGTTTAATCTCCTACCAAACGAAACACTTGCAAGACTGATGTACAACAATTTACAACGTGTGGGTGGAGTGAACTACTCACTCACTGAAATAGAGTTTGCTAAAAAACTGCAAACTTCTTTCACTTTTAAAGCTCCGCCACTGAGTGAAGCACAAGTGGTACAGCCTTTTAAAATTGGTGGTTTTTTCCCTGCCAGCACAGATGTAGGAGACATTACTTGGGTTGTGCCTACCGTTGGTCTTGGTACCGCTACGTGGGTCCCAGGCGCACCTGCACACTCTTGGCAAGCAGTGGCTACAGGTAGCATGAGCATTGGGTTGAAAGCAATGCTAAATGCGGCCAAAACAATTTCTATGACTGGCATCGACTTGTTCAACAATCCAAGCTTACTTGACCAAGCTAAAAAAGAATTGAATGAAAGAACTGGCATTGGCTTTCAATACAAATCATTGATTGGAGATAGAAAGCCTCCTGTGGATTATCGAAAGGGATTGAATTGAAGTGTAGGGAACTAAGTCTTTATTATTTGAAAGGCTCAATAACTCTTAAGAGTAAATTAGGTCAGGGAACTGAATTTGTGATTTTCTTCTAACTACAAAGTTCTATGCAATAGCATATATCTTCAGAAAGATCACTTATCCGCCCGTAATCGCTTTTATAATATCGTTGGAGAAAGCGAACACCATCAGCATCAATAAAAGAGCCATGCCCACTTTAATAGAGTTTTCAAAAAACTTTTCAGAGGGCTCGCGTCCGCTGATCATTTCGTAGAGCAAGAACATGACATAACCTCCATCCAAAGCGGGGATCGGCAAAAGATTTGTAAATGCCAATACCATTGATAATAAGCCCGTCATGCGCCAGAAGCGTTCCCAATCCCACACGCCACCGTACATTTGCGCAATGCCAATGGGACTAGAGATGGATTTCCTAAATGACAATTGGCCTAAAATTATTTTTTTGAAAGCTTTGGCTTGATTCCAAACCACATCCAATGCACGGCCTGGACCTAACAATATTGATTCTCCCAATGAATAGTTGATTGTTCTTGATCCTCCTTCCGAAATCCATTTTGAAGAAACATAAAACCCAATCGTTTTGGATTCGTTCATCTTTTCTGAAAAAGTTAATACTTCGGAGCCACGCTTTACACTAAATTTCAATGTATCTGATTTGGTGTCGGTTAGAATAGATCGCAACTCATCGTAATAGTTGATTGGCCTACCTTGTAATTCTACAAAAACATCACCCTTTTTTAAGCCTACCTTTGAAGCAATGCTTCCCGGTGATGTGCTTTCAACTTCTGGCAAGAAGCGAGGCGCTAAAAAATTGGACTGTGCCGTCTTCTTATTAAAATTCTCAATGAAATCGTTCGGTATAGCAATTTCAACTTGGTTGCCATCTCTCAAAACGGTGTAAGAAGCATTTTGTGCAAGTAGTGCATTTGCTTTATACACATCATCAAAATATTCAAAGTCCTTGCCACCTATCTTTATGATTTGATCACCTGTCTTTAAACCCAACTGCTGTGCCAGCTCCAGTGCCTGCACACCACCGTGCTCGTTCACATATTTATTCAATATAAACTGATCACCTAAAAAATAAACAAGGCCGATGAAAATTATGATCCCCACCACTACGTTCACGATGATGCCACCTAACATCACAATCAATCGCTGCCAAGCAGGTTTAGAACGAAACTCCCAAGGCTGTGGTGGCGTTTTCAGTTGTTCTTTGTCCATGCTCTCGTCTACCATGCCGGCAATTTTTACATAGCCGCCCAATGGGAACCAACCTATACCGTATTCCGTGTCGCCTTTTTTGTATTTGAATAATGAGAAGTTGAGTACGTTTGCCATGGGGAACAAGAAATCAAAGAAGAGATAGAATTTCTCTACTTTGATTTTGAATAAGCGAGCAGCAAAAAAATGCCCTGCTTCGTGTACCGCTATCAATATTGAAAGGCTCAGCAAAAGCTGGGCTGTCATGATCATTCCTTCCATAGACTTATACTAATTTGAAAATTCGTTGATTCGTTAATGTGAAAATCGTACCCTACCTTGATAGAGCTTATTCTTTGTCAATTTTTTCAATGAATAAACTCCATTGCCATTCTCCTTGTCTCTTTGTCTGTCTCCACATAATCATCCAAGTTTGGATTAATGATGTGTTTGATCTTTGCCAAACAATGCTCCACCACATCCGACATTTGCAAAAAACCTACTTTGTCTTTTAAAAATTCAGCTACTGCCACCTCGTTGGCTGCGTTCAGCACGCAGGGCATGTTTCCACCCCGCTCCAAAGCTTTAAAAGCGAGTGCAAGATTACGAAAAGTTTCTGTATCGGGCGGCTCAAAAGTTAAAGATGGGTAGTTAGTAAAGTTAAATCGCGGAAAATCTGATTTTAGGCGTTCTGGATAGCTTAACGCAAACTGGATGGGCAAACGCATATCGGGCAAGCCAAGTTGCGCTTTGATAGAACTATCTTGGAACTGCACCAATGAATGGATTATTGATTGCGGATGCACCACTACCTCAATTTGCTCTGTTTTTATTCCAAAAAGCCACTTGGCCTCAATCACCTCTAGGCCTTTGTTCATTAAACTGGCCGAATCTATTGTCACTTTCGCGCCCATTGTCCAATTGGGGTGCTTCAATGCTTGCGCTCTTGTAACGAGTTTTAATTCATCTATTTTCTTTCCCCGAAAGGGGCCACCCGATGCGGTTAAAATAATTTTCTCAATCGGATTATCGAATTCACCTACCAAGCATTGAAAAATGGCTGAGTGTTCGGAGTCAACAGGGTAAATATTCACACCCTTCTCTCTCGCCAATTTTGTAACCAATTCACCGGCCACCACCAACGTTTCTTTATTGGCAAGCGCAATATTTTTTCCTGCTTCAATTGCTTTGATGGTTGGCTTCAACCCTGCATAGCCAACAAGTGCAGTAAGCACCAAATCAATCGTATCCATCTGCACTACAGAGAGCAGTGAATTTTCTCCTACAAAAACTTTAATGTCAAGTGGAAGGAGTACCTCTTTTACTTTTGCATAATGCTTTTCGTTGCCAATCACCACCGCATTGGGTTTAAACTTTTTGGCTTGCTCAATCAGCAAGTCGGCATTGTTTTGTGCAGTAAGCACTTCTACCTCAAATTTCTCAAGGTTTGCAGCGATCACTTCTAAGGCTTGTGTGCCGATAGAGCCGGTGGAGCCAAGGATGGCGATGGATTTTTTGGTTTGCAAAGAAAAATTGATTTTAGATTGGAGTTTTGATCTTTTTCTGAAAATAGAATTACGTAGTTATCTTCTTGCCCAATTGATTTTTGATTGGTGAGTTTTGAATTGTGATTCGTGATTTTGCGGTAGAACAAGACCAGCGGGCTAACAAATCTAGAATCACAATTCAACAATCACTAATCACCAATCAAAAAATCCCCAGTTCAACTCATAAATCCAAAATCAGAGTGATACTTTCTTGTTTGCTGTCTTTTGATTCGCTTCTTGTTCTAATTTCTTCTTATTGGTTTCAACTGATTTCACAAAAATAGAAACCAATTCATTACATTCCTTAATTGCAGGATTATCATATTGAACATATTTTGAGCCTGCCAAGATTTTAAGGCAGTTAAGCGATTCTCTCAACTCTTTTATAACCACACCTAACTTATGAACAAAATCTTTTGGTGATTCAGAGCCTTGGGCTTCTCCGTAATTTAAAGCAGGCGAGGTAGAGGAACGGAGCAACTGGCCGCTTAAATGATTAGTTATTCTATCTTCGGGCAATGATTTTATAAGATTTACTACTTGAATAGAAAAATCTATCAATCTGCTCTCAAGTTCTTTGCTGTTCATACTTGTATTGTAGAGGCTAAACAAATCTAAAATCCTATTCAAAACTCACCAATCACGAATCAATCAAAACAAATCTAATCAATTCACCTTACAAACTTTAACTTATAGATGATGACTTAGTGATTAATCTTTACTGATTTGATAACTTACTATAATGCTTCTTGTTCAGCCCACGATTTAAATAAAACAATCCAATTCGGGAAATAATATGAGCAAGGCTAAACCAATTTTTAAGTAAGAATGGTCTTTCCATTACAGCATTCTTGATATTGGTAAAAGCCAAATCATTAACCCCCCAATATAGTTGAAAATAGGCTTGATGCCGAAAAAAGAAAGAGGCATCGCGGTCATATTCTTGTTGTACTTTAAGAATGAATGCATCAGCTTCTTGCGGGATATTTCGTTGCAAGCAATCAAGGCCAGCCTCTCTCCGCTGCTCAGATAAAAAACCGATTAACCTATGCAGGTTTAGATTACGTACGGTAACTTTCCGCCTCGTGACCGATGATTTTAGAATCCGATAATGATACAACGGTTCTGCCAAATTGGTCGAATTATATTTATCTAGAATAAGAGATGACAAATCTGCATCCGCATGATTTTCGATAAAATAAGTTCGATAAAAGTGAGGAAAGGTATCAATCACTTCTCTTCGCATCACAGTAGTCGGTCCTAAAAATTGAGATTGCTTCAAAGAAGCAGCCCGAAGTTGATTGACATCTTGCAGCAAATTCATCTCTCTTACTAAATACCCTCCTTCATCCATTGCCCAAAACGAAGATCCACACATGAAAAGACTGGGGTCATTTTCCAAAAGCTGTATTTGCTTTTCCAGTCGAAGTGGATGTGAAACATCATCCGCATCGGTAATTGTGAAAAAGATAGTTTGAATTTCTTTTACTAAACCATTTATTGTCCGTACCCTTCCTTGGTTGACCTCATTACTCAATATTTTGATTCTTCGTTCTTTGTAATTTTTAACCATGTTCAATGTGTTGTCGGTGGAGGCATCATCAATCACCCACAATTCAAAATCAGTAAAGGTTTGATTGAGCAAGCTATCAATAGCCTCTGTAACATAAGAGGCAGCATTGAAAGCTGGCATTAA
The DNA here is from genome assembly GCA_046155095.1 of Cyclobacteriaceae bacterium. Taxonomy (GTDB): domain Bacteria; phylum Bacteroidota; class Bacteroidia; order Cytophagales; family Cyclobacteriaceae; genus ELB16-189. The sequence continues at coordinate 24,820 of JBJXEB010000029.1, read as the reverse complement.
GATGGTTAAGCGGGGCATGAAAGAGATCACTCGCTTTCCCTAATCTTTGCAATGTGAACTTTTAATTCAGGTATATCAATCTCTACCACATTCCAAAGTGTTTCAAGATCAATACCAAAATATTCATGCATGACTTTATTTCTCATTGCAATAATTTGCCTCTACGGGATTTCTGGAAAAGTGTTCTTTACATCAATATGGATTTTTTTACTAGCCTCAGCTATTACTGCAATGTTTCTAATGACTCCGTCCTGAACAAGAAAGTTATCCAAAAATTGTTGTTTAGACATGCCTTCGGTGTATTGCTCAATCCTATCAATTGCTCCTAAAATATGAGATGCCAGTATTTGGTAACTCTTCATTTGTAAATGAAATTAATGTCCTTCTCAACATAAGGGCGAATGAGAGGATTCAACGATCTTTCAGTTACCAAATCAACTTCTATGCCCAGCTCATCTGAAATATCTTGCTCAACCCCGATTAAGTCTAGCAATGATATTCTCTTCGAATAATCAAGGCTCACTAAAATATCTAAGTCGCTTTGACTAGAATTCTCACCTCTCGCATAAGAACCAAAAATCCCAACTTTGAAAGGTTGAAGTGGCCTCAGATGCTTAAGTACTATTTCTTTCTGCTGGTCAGTAATCATAATACAAATTTAACCAATTCATCTGCAATTTTCCTATCATTGGAGAGCCGTGGCACTTTGTTCTGCCCACCCAATTTCCCCTTTGACTTCATGTAATCGATAAAAGCATTTTTCTTCAACGAAGAAATTTTGAGTTTGGTCAAAATGTTTCCCGTGATCAAATCATCGTAATAGGCATTCAGTTTGCGAAGTTGTTCATCTAACTCTAACTTAAATGTATTCATATCATTAGGCGGATTCGAAAATTCGATCAGCCACTCATGGTGTGGCAATCCTTCTGCAGGGGCAACATTGGGTGCGACCGTAAATTCTATCAATTCTACTTCAGGAAACTTTCGCATCGTGAATTTCATTGCCTTTTCTACTTCCTCACCAATGACATGCTCCCCAAAAGCAGAAATAAAATGTTTGATGCGCCCACTCACCACAATGCGGTACGGATTTTTAGAAACGAATTTTATTGTATCACCAAGCGAGTAGCCCCAAAGCCCTGCGTTGTTATTGATGATGACAGCGTAATTTTTCCCCAACTCCACTTCCTCAATTGAAAGCCGCGTTGGTTTTTCATTAAAATATTCTTCTGTGGGGATAAACTCAAAAAAGATTCCACTATTCAACAACAACAATAATCCTTCCGCTCGCTGCGAATCTTGGTAAGCAATAAAACCTTCCGATGCTGGATAGGTTTCAATCGAATCGATATTTTTTCCAATCGTTTCAAACAGCTTGGCGCGATAGGGTTCAAAATTCACTCCACCATACACGAACATAGAAAAATTTGGGAATACATCTTTGATTTTTTTGCCCGTGCGCGCCTGGATGCGATCAAAATACATTTGCGCCCAAGGTGGAATGCCCGAGATCAACGTCATGTCGGCATGGATCGTCTCGTCAATTATTTTTTCCAGTTTCTCCTCCCAATCTTCAATGCAATTGGTAGTATAACTTGGCTTTTGATTTGAGCGCAAGTACTGCGGCACATGATGGTTCACAATGCCCGAAAGCCTTCCCGTTTTTATTCCAGCCTTTTCATCCAGCACAGGGCTGCCCGAAAGAAATATCAAACCGCCATCTAAGAAAGAACCGTTGCCCGTTTCATGTACATAACTGAGCAAGGCATTGCGCGCGCTGTTGATGTGGTTGGGCACAGACTCTTTTGTGATGGGAATATATTTTGTGCCAGAGGTAGTGCCAGAAGTTTTGGCAAAATAATCGGGTTTGCCTTTCCATAAAATATTTTCTTCACCATGAAGTACTTTTTCAATGTATGGCTTCAATGATTCGTAGTCGCGGATGGGCACTTGCTTTTTAAAATCTTCGTGCGACTTAATATCCGCAAAGCCATGATCTTTTCCGAAATGGGTTGGCGCGCCCTCGCGCACCAAGTAGTCAAATACTTTTTGTTGATACTGCACTGGCTTCATCGACCACTCAGCGGTTTGTTTGGCAATGTAAGCGGCAAAAGGTTTGGCGAGAACAGAACGAATACCCATAGGGGGCAAAGTTAAAGAAATGAACTTAGTATCTAACTGAAGAGGGGAACAACTAATTTTACAACAGCAACAAAGAAGTAAAAAGGCAAGTATTAATTATATTTGCATGATAATGCTAATTGTATGGAACAAATTGTAAAAAATATTGCCGAAATAAAAAATCTATTCCCAAACGAGTGGGTTTTAATAGGTAACCCTAAAATGGATAAGGCTGAGTTGAATGTTGAGGCAGGTATTCCTTTGCTTCATAGTAAGGATAAAAAAGAAGTTTGTTATTTGGGCAAAAGCAAAACGGGGGATTATAAAACAATCACTGTTATTTATACTGGGACGTTTAAACCTGCCAGGGCAATGACTGGGATCTTTAATAGCCATAAGAAATGATTTACGATTTTGAAAGGATGCCAAATGGCTCTTTGATTATTGTAAGCGCTACAATAGATAAAAAGAGCAAGTTCAGGATGATTCTTGATACAGGCTGTTCCAATACTACGATTGACAGCACTGCTTTGTATTTATCGGGCTATGAATTAAAAGATACGGTGGAAATTGTTGAAATCGAAACGGCCAATGGTATTGTGGAGTCAGAAATTTTTGAAATCAATCATATCCGATCACTTGGTATAACAAAAGAAAAATTCAATGTGCAAGTTTATGATTTTATAGCCCATGGTATCTTTTCCAATTATGATGGACTGCTTGGACTAGATTTTTTTGAAGGAAAGAAGTTTTGCATTGATACTAAGAAAAATCAACTATCGGTCACTCCAAAATAGAAATCTGTACAACCCCTGACTTTTGTCATATAGGACGTGTAAGAAATTTCGTGAGTTCCGTCTTACCTAATCAGGATCATTGCCCACATCCACTATCCGCTTTATAACAAGGGCATTTCTTTCTCTTTGTGTGGTATCCAAAACGGAATAGGCTAATGCCTTCAGGTAGACGCCCTCAAATTTTTCCTTCGCCAGTTTTTTATAAAGCAGTCTGAGTTCATTAAACTCCCCCAAGTCTGTCACTCTCCAACGCTCTCTGGTATTGCGTTCAAAAAACGTAGCGGTGTCTTGCTTAAAAAACGTAGCGGAATCCTGTTCAAAATTGATGTAACCTTCCACCGTAAAGAGTTTTGATCTTTTGTGAAGAGTATATCGTCTGTCAGTAGTAATTGGTTTAAATTTATCATCGCAGGGAAGTAGTTCATCATTTCCGCGAGTCATAAAAAACATTTCATCTGGCATATCTATGCTTTGTGACTTTTTATATCTCAAATAGTCGGCTTTACAATTGATGTCCAGATCGTGCAAACAAATGCCGAGTTCTTTGTTTGCAAATCCATTGTAGGTGGAGTAGGTGCCATTGCTTGATGTTCCACATGCTAAGCTGTCTGAGTTAAACGATTCGTGTAGTTTATAGTAGGAGTCATAACCAAAAGCTCCGCTCTTCAATGATAGTTCAAACTGAACAATGCCACCGTTGACTATCCATCTGCCTTCATAGCTCGCCCATTCATCTTCTGAAATAGCTAAAACGGGAAAAGGCTGTTTCTTTTTCTCATGTTCTGTGCAAGCAAGCAGAAGGAAAACGACAAGCAATACTTTAGTCATTGTTCACATTCATTTTTTTTATAGTCAGAGCTTAAATCTAAATTTAATTTTTAATACTTCAATTCTTTTAGCGGCTTTGTTGAAATTAACATAGTTATTTTTTTTTTTGCACAAACTATGTGGTAATAGAAAATGGCGGACTGGCATCGGCCAGGGATAGAAGCGAAAAGCCCACAGCGAGGAACGAGCGAGGACTTGTAGCGGATAGCCCGACCCCGATGGCATGTGCATTGGAATGTGTGCATCGGGGGGCCGCACCTTCATCAATGTCTCGGGTGGGCAAGCCTCATACTTTCCTGACAAAATTTCTTTTTTCATCTTTGGTTCAACTTTTGCCGTGGCTGGGACATCTCTACCAAACTTCTGTGGGTGATTTTGCGTTGAGACTTACAATTAGATGAATAATAAGCGAAGTATGAATACATTTAAAACAATAATAATTGGTTTCTTGGCGGGCATCGCAGGCGCGTATGCTTTTTTCTCTTATCAAACAGAGAAGGCAGCGCGGCAAAAACCGAAAGAGGAATTGTCAGTTTCTGATTTTGAGGACAAAGAAACTTATCGGCCTACCTTGGTAGAGCCTGGCAGTATTGCTCCTGCCGACAATGTAGACTTCAGTCATGCGGCTGCCAAAGCTACACCGAGTGTGGTGTACATTAACAGCATTTCGCAAAGTGGCGCGAGTTATTCGTATTGGGATTTGCTTTTTGGTGGAGGCGGATCGCAGACACAAGTGAGCAGTGGCTCGGGCGTGATCTTTACGCAAGATGGATACATTGTTACGAATAATCACGTAGTAGAATCAGCAGAGAAAATTCAAGTTTTGTATAATAAGAAATCATACGATGCCGAGTTAATCGGTACAGATCCTTCTACAGATTTAGCTGTTTTAAAAATCAAAGAAACAAATCTGCCTGCCATTACTTTGGGCAATTCCAAAACGTTGGCCGTTGGCGAATGGGTAGTGGCGGTTGGGAATCCTTTCTCACTATCATCAACTGTTACGGTGGGCATTGTGAGTGCGAAGGGAAGGCGCATCAATGTAGTGGAGGATAAATTTCCTATTGAGTCGTTTATTCAAACAGATGCAGCCATCAATCCCGGCAATAGCGGTGGTGCATTGGTAAATAAAAGTGGTGAACTAGTAGGTATCAATACCGCGATCCTCTCGCGCACTGGTTCTTATACAGGCTATGCTTTCGCGGTACCGGTGGATATTGCCAAAAAAGTAGTAGAAGACTTGATCAAGTATGGTTTGCCACAAAAGGCAATTTTTGGTGGTGAGATTATGGAGTACGATTTTCAGAACGCCAAAAAATTTGACATGGATGTAAACGTGAAAGAATTCAAAGGTGTGTTATTGGGCAATCCCACACGCGGTAGCGCAGCCGCGCAGGCAGGCTTGCAAGAAGGCGACATCATTACTAGACTGAACAATATCGAGATCAATAGCAAGAGTGCATTTGAAGAAGAGTTGAGTTACCGCTACCCAGGAGATAAGGTGAACATTTCTTACCTACGCGATGGAAAAACGATCAACACAACGGTGACGCTCTTCAACAAAAACAATGACACCAATTTTTTGAAGCGCAAAGTTTATAATGATGCTACGTTGGGTGCTAACCTAGAGGCCGTTGACTATGGAGTGAAGATAAACAAAATCAAAGATGGTTTATTCAAACGCTTGGGCTTGCCAGAAAACTATACGATTGTTTCCATCAACCGCCAGCGTATCAAAGACCCACAAGAGGTGATTGATTTCTTTAATCAATTTAAAGGCAGTGTGTATCTATACGGTTTCAATAGCTCAAGACAAGAAGTGCCGCTGTCGTTTTATTTGCGATAGTATTTCAAAATTGAATTCAGGGTATGTCAACTTAAAAGGTAATCAAGAATCTAATACTACTTTGTTAAATTGTCAAAAACTGAAATTTTTTATTGCCCTCACCAAATCAAAGGGTTCAAGCCCTGTAAGATTCCGATCACTATTTTTTGCCCTGCCCTAAAGGGCAGGGCAACTAAATTTGTGAGCAGCTAAGTGGCATAGGCCAAACAATCAAAAATCACAATTCAAAAATCAAAAATCTCTAATCCTTTTTTGGTCTTGGCTTATCCACATTAGGGCGTTGAAATCGTAAAGTAAAATCGTGACCCTTTTCCCTCTTGGCTTTCTACGCCAATGGCGCCTCCATTTTTCTCTACGAAATCTTTGCATAGAATAAGTCCCAAGCCAGTACCCTTCTCTTTTGCTGTACCAAGGGTAGAGTGTTTAGTGCCCAGCTTAAAAAGTTTTTGAATGGAAGCCTCGGCCATTCCTACACCTGTATCGGCAATGGAGACCACCAACTGTCTCCCCGCTTCCACATTCAACATAATCGTGCCGCCTTCTGGTGTAAACTTGATGGCATTGGAAAGAAGGTTGCGCACTACTGTATTGATAGAGTTGCGATGCGCCATAGCCATCACGTTCGGTTTGCTTTCAGATAGAATGGTTATCTTTTTATTTTGTGCTTGACCCTTCAACAATGCTACATTTTCATTTAGCACCTCTGTTAAATCAAAAGCCTCGCGCTTAAAATCAATATTCCCCGTTTGTGATCTGGACCATTCCAATAAATTTTCTAACAGTGCCAATAAATTTTTCAGTGATTTATCCAAATCTGTTGCTAGCATTTTAATTTCATCTTTGGTAAGCTGGTCGGCATGGTTGAGCAACAAACCAGAAAATGAAGTAAGCGAATTGATCGGGCCTTTTAAATCATGGCCAATGATGGAAAACAATCTATCCTTTGCTACATTGATTTCTTGAAGAGCACGATTTGCCCTTCGTTTCATAAAATACAAATACAACACCAGCATCACTATAATCAAACCAAACGCAATCAGTAGGTACAAAAAATTGCGCTGCTTATTTTGTGCTTCGATTACTTTCTCGCGCTGCAACTGTGAGGCTTCAAGTTGATTGATTTCGTTTTCTTTCTTCTCCATCCAATAGCGGTTTTGCGTTTCTAGCAAGTGCCGTTCGTTTTTCTCGGCTTGAATAAAATCTTGCATCACGGCAAATAGCTCCTTGTATTCCAGCGCAGCCTTAAAGTCTTTCAATTCTTTGTGACATTGGCTTAAATAATCATAACTTCTATAAAGTTGTTGAGTATCGTTCACTTCTCTACCCGCTACGAGTGCCAATTCTAAATTAGAAATCGCTCGTTTAAAATTTTTCTGTTGATAGTATAACGAACCGATATTGTTATACGCTTGCGCTATACCTGATTGATCCTTAAGAATTTGATTTATTTCCAGTGCCGCCACGTGGTTGGCCAATGCACGCTTTTCGTCTTTCATCTGCCTATATAACTCTCCTATTTCATTCAGAGAAATAGCTTCCTTCGCTCTATCTTTTGTGGATCTTCTTAATCGAAGTGACTCTTTCTGTTTTTTTAGTGCTTCTTTCAGTTTTCCCTTCCTGCTCTCCAGTTGACCTAAATAAAATAATGCATCTGCTTCTCGCGCTGGTTGATCTAGTTGGTGCGCGTACTCCAGTGCGATCTCAAAATTTTCAAATGCTTTGTCTGTTTTTCCGTAAGCCGTATTGATGCGACCTGTTTCATTTAAAATAAATACAAGGATGCGTTTGTCTCCTGCTGTTTCATTTAATTTTGTTGCCTGCTCTAAAAAATCAATACTCTTATCATAGTTACCAACTTGCTCAAACACGCGCGCCAGCCCAAGATACGTGAACACTTTTTCCCTATTCAAGCTTAGCGAATCTTCGATCACCAGCGAACGAACAAAAGTATCAACCGCTTTTTCATAATCTTTTACACGAGCAAGATGAACCACTCCCAGCGCAATCAATGCCTTTACTTCCGCAACTTTATCATTGGTTTTAATGGCTTCTTGCAGGCTACTATTGACGCGTTTCAAATCGCTTTCAATTGAACGACCCCTTTTTGGTAAAAAAAGATTTTCATACCAATTGACGTTCACCTCCTCTTGAGCAAGCGATGGAAAGGCCAAGCATAGAAACGTGGTAAGCAAAACGAAATAAAGCTTCATCAGAAACTAAAAAAAATGTTTCCGCAAAAGTGACGAAAAATACAGGCAGTTATAAATCAAAAAAGGTTGTTCGTAGATTTTTCAGAAAATAATTCAACTCATGACCCTTTCGAGCCATGCACAAAAAATAGATTGGGCATTAAAAAATCACAGATGTTTCGTTAACTGGGTACTCAACCAGACATCCTTGACTTAAATTTCTTGGTCAATTCGTCTACACTGTTTTTGTAGTTGGCATCGGTCTTCATCATGTCTTCTACTGATTCCAAAGCGTGAATCACTGTGCTGTGATCTCGGCCACCAAAATTTGCGCCTATTAGGGCGAGTGTGAGTTGTGTATAGCGTTTGCAGAAGTACATGGCCGTTTGCCTCGGGATCACGATCTCGCGCTTCTTCACCTTGCTTTTCATAGCCTCTAGTTCTACTTTGAAATAATCGGCCACAGTTTTTTGAATGAAGTCCACGCTTACATCCGCTTGGATTTCCTTCACGATATTTTTAAGTACTTCTTTGGCAAGCTCTAAGTCAATTTCCTTTTTCAGCAAAGTGGCGTGGAAGAGCAGCGAGTTAAGCACACCTTCCATATCACGCAGGTTGGTATCAACACTGAATGCTAGGTATTCTGCTACTTCAGTTGGTATTTCAATACCGTCAGACTGCATTTTGTTATGAATGATGGCGAGCTTCGTTTCAAAATCTGGTTCTTGCAAGTCTGCAGTCAGTCCCCATTTGAAGCGAGAAAGCAATCGCTCTTGAAATCCTTTCAAATCTCTTGGCGGGCAATCGCTCGTCATAATGATCTGCTTGCCCGATTGATGTAATTGGTTGAATATATGGAAGAAAATTTCTTGAGTCTTCTCACGGCCAGCCAAAAACTGCACATCATCCAGAATCAACAAATCCACCTGCAAATAAAAATTCTGGAACTCCTGCATTTTATGGTTTTGTAGAGCATTTAAAAATTGACTGGTGAAATCATTTTGATCTACATACAAAACAATTTTCTCTGGCAAGTTTTTTTTGATCTCGTTGCCGATTGCCTGTACCAAGTGCGTTTTGCCAACTCCTACACCTCCGTATAACATGAGCGGATTAAACGAAGTTACTCCTGGCTTCTTCGCCACGGCCACTCCAGCAGATCGCGCCAAGCGATTACAATCTCCCTCTACGAAATTTTCGAACGAATAATTTGGATTCAGTCTTGAATTGACTGTTTGCGGATTGAGCGCCTTGAAACTGAAAGGAGAATATTCTTCATGGCCATTGACGGCCTGCGCATTGCTCTTCTTAAAACCACTTCCGTTGGGGTAATTCACCAAAACGGGTGGATTCAGGTGATTGCCGCTATCTACAATTACTGAATACTCCAATCTTCCATTCTCACCCAGCACCTGATGAACTGCTTTTTTTAAAACAGGAACATAATTTTCTTCTAGCCACTCGTAAAAAAATTGTGATGGCACTTGAATGGTCAGCACATCGCCTTCATTGCGCAAAGGGGAAATTGGTTTGAACCACGTGCTGAAGCTTTGTTCATCCACCTCCTGTTTGATAATATCAAGACAATCATTCCAAACAGTTGCGGTTTCTACTTCCATCGTTGAGTTCAAGGTTTTGCTGTTTTAAGGGGCTTTTTTAAAAGCGGGAAACAAAGGTGTAAAAAAAAATGAGAATCAAAAGAGTTAAAAAAGAAAAATCTACCTTGACTTTTCAAAAATAATTTCAGTATTGAATTTCAACGCTTTTCTGTAAAAGAATTGATAAAGTGCCAACTAAAATTCAACTTGAAAGCCTATTGTAAACAAATCCGTGGAACAATCTTATCTACACAGCGTGGAACAACCAAATGATTTTACTTTTCCTGCTCAAACCGTTCAAAAATGGGAGGAGGCTGCCCTCAAAGAACTAGAGGCGGGCAATTCTTTGCAAAAAATAATGGTTAAGAAATCAGGGCTGACATTAAAACCCTATTTTACTAAGGAAGATGTGAGCGCCAATCTCCTTCAATCACTCACGGCCTCCACCAATCCTTACTTAGGTGCACGCAGTTGGCACAATACGCCAAAAGTAGTGGTTGAAAATCCTGATCGCGCTAATCAAGAAGCATTGGCACATCTACAAGCCGGGGCTGATGGCATTTGTTTTGATTTGAAGCGGAAAGATTTAAGAGCAGAACAATTATTAGCAGAAACAGAATTACCCTACTGTTTGATAACTTTTTTAGCAAATCAAAACTCTTTTCCTTTTTTAGAATCGTTCCACGCTTTCGCGGAAAAGAAATTTAATAAGGCCACCCTTACGGGGAATATTTTTTGGGAAGCTGAACCCGATTATCAGGTTGTCAAAAAATTTAGTGAATGGGGACAATTTCAAGCACGTGGAGTAGTGATAGAAAGTCATGCAGACGCAACCGAAGAGATAGCAGCGGGGCTGACCAAAGCCGTAAACTTTTTGGATCAATGTACGGGGCAAGGAATTGAAATCGAAAATGCCTTTCATCAGATTGCTTTTTCTGTTTCTGTTGGAAATGATTTTTTTGTGGAGATTGCGAAGCTAAAGGCTTTGCGATTTTTATGGCAGCAAGTAGAGGGAGTATATAAAATCAAAAATCACAAGCCATTATTTATCCAAGCAGTCTCAACGCCTTGGGTTAACAAAGCCTACCAGCCTCACAGCAATTTGATCAAAGAAACCTATTCGGCTATGTCGGCAATTTTAGGCGGCTGCGATGCATTGACCATCGAGCCAGAAGATTTTACAAACACGACAATGGTGCGCGTGGCACGGAATGCTTCGTTGGTATTGAGGGAAGAATCTTTCTTGTCGCAAGTGGCAGATCCATTGGCAGGATCATATTTCATTGATTCGCTAACGCAACAAATAGCGGAGAAGGCTTGGGGGAGATTTTTAATTGCCACCGAGGCGCGGAAAAAGTAGTTAGGATTTTCAGGAGAAATGAATCAGTTACAAATTGTAACGGTTTGAAAATGGAGGAACAAGACGGCAAAATGCGCCTTACATACAAATAGAAATGAGTTGTACGAAAAGATCGTACAACTATGGATACATTAAAAATTTGGTTCTATGACGGATAGGTGAGTACTTTAGCAAAAGCCTTTCCCGACAAGTCGGGGCAAATGCTAGCTGAGCAAGCAAAACCTTAGTAGAAGATATTTGTACCTATGATTTCCGACCTTATTACCTTATTATTTGTTATTGTTTGAAGATAAGGTAATAAGGTTGAGAATGATTTTATAAAAACAATTTTTCTACTAAGGTTAAAGCCAACACATGAAATTGAAAATTTAACAATCTTGCCCACTCCAAACGTCTATAGAGTCAAATATTAACTCTATGTAACAAGAAATATGCAGAATTTTTTATAAAGTGATATTAAGATCATTCCAAGTGGGGTACAAAATGTACCCCGCTTGAAATAAATACAAAAGCAAAAAAATAGACCAGATTCTTAAAAAGAACTGTCCGAAAGAATCGGACAATTGAAATAAAGTAGTTAAACGGAAAGTAGTTGTCCGAAAAAATCGGACAACTGAACAGAAACAAAAAACCTCCGTGCCTGCCTACCGGCAAGGCAGGCGTGGCAAAAAAAATTAAAATGAAACCCGATTTTTCTAAAATAAAATTCAATCAGTTTTCTCCTAAGGTAGAATCAGGTGAACATGCTACTTGGCATTCACCAGAAAAGGTTTCTATCCAACCAGAATTTACTGCCAAAGACGTCAAGACGGAAATAAAAGATTCTCAAGCTGGGCTTCCCCCCTACTTGCGTGGGCCATACTCCACCATGTACACCGTGCGGCCATGGACAATTAGACAATATGCCGGCTTCTCAACCGCCAAAGATTCCAATGCTTTTTACAGGAGAAATTTAGAAGCAGGGCAAAAAGGATTGTCTGTTGCTTTTGATTTGGCCACTCATCGTGGGTATGATTCCGATCATCCGCGCGTGTCAGGCGATGTAGGCAAAGCAGGTGTAGCCATCGACTCCGTGCTTGACATGAAAATTTTGTTCGACCAAATCCCATTGGATAAAATGTCGGTGTCGATGACCATGAATGGAGCGGTGATCCCCATCATGGCGTTTTACATTGTGGCAGCCGAAGAACAAGGTGTGAAGCCACAACAACTCAGTGGCACAATTCAAAACGATATTTTGAAAGAGTTCATGGTGCGCAACACGTACATCTATCCACCAGCGCAGTCGATGCGCTTGGTGGCAGATATTTTTTCGTATTGCTCTAAGCACATGCCCAAGTTCAACAGCATAAGCATCAGTGGCTACCACATGCACGAAGCAGGTGCGCCTGCTCATTTAGAGTTAGCTTATACACTGGCCGATGGATTGGAATACATTCGCGCAGGATTGAAAGCAGGCATCGCCATTGACGATTTCGCGCCACGTCTTTCCTTCTTCTGGGGCATCGGCATGAATTTTTTTATGGAAGTAGCGAAGATGCGCGCGGGGCGATTACTTTGGTCGAAGATCGTGCAAAAATTCAATCCGCAAAATCCAAAGTCGATGGCACTGCGCACACACTGCCAAACATCGGGTTGGAGTTTGACAGAGCAAGATCCATACAACAATGTAACTCGCACGTGCATCGAAGCATTGGCCGCTGTGCTGGGAGGAACACAGTCATTGCACACCAATTCATTAGACGAGGCCATCGCCTTGCCCACGGATTTTTCTGCGCGCATTGCACGCAACACCCAATTGTATCTGCAAAAAGAAATGGGCATCACGCAAGTGGTTGATCCGCTTGGTGGCTCTTATTATGTAGAATATTTGACAGAACAACTAGCGAATAAAGCCTGGGCATTGATTGAGGAAGTAGAAAACCTTGGCGGGATGACGAAGGCGATCGAGAGTGGCATCCCCAAGATGCGCATTGAAGAAGCAGCCGCAGCCAAACAAGCAAGGATTGATTCGGGCAAAGATGTGATCGTGGGCATGAATAAATATCCTACTGATGAAAAACCTGACTTTGAAATTTTAGATATTGATAACACAGCCGTTCGCATTGAGCAAATAGAACGATTGGGCAAATTAAAACGAGAAAGAAACAAAGTCGAGGTAGAAGCCTCATTAGTAGCAATAGAGCAAGCTACCGCTAGTGGTAAAGGGAATTTATTGGAACTTGCTATCGTAGCTGCTCGCCATCGTGCTACGCTAGGAGAAATTTCAATGGCGATGGAAAAATCTTTTGGACGATACAAAGCGAGCATTCAATCTATTTCAGGAGTATATTCGAATGAAATGAAAAACAGAAAAGAGTTTGACGAAGTGCGTGAGCTATCCGATCGCTTTGCCGCATTGGATGGGCGCAGGCCACGCATCTTAGTTGCCAAGATGGGGCAAGATGGCCACGACCGTGGTGCGAAAGTAATTGCTACTGCTTTTGCCGATCTTGGTTTTGATGTGGACATAGGGCCTCTCTTTCAAACGCCCGAAGAAGTGGCGAGGCAAGCCACCGAAAATGATGTCCATGTGATTGGTGCCTCTAGCCTTGCCGCTGGGCATAAAACACTAGTACCCGAATTGATTGCTGCCTTAAAAAAGATAGGCAGACCCGATATCATAGTGGTAGCGGGCGGTGTGATCCCACAAAAAGATTATGATTTTCTCTACCAAGCTGGGGTGAGCGGAATCTTTGGACCAGGTACACCTGTTACCGAAGCAGCAAAGACGATATTAAATAAGCTTTTGGAAGAATAGTATTTCTCCTTAGCGGCAAAAAAACGACTATCTGTTTCTCAAAAAATTAGTTACATTTATTCTACTAATTCCCTGTCTATGAAAATCTTGAAATTAACTGGCTTTTTGCTTCTCGTTACCTCATTTGCCATCGCGCAAAGCAAATACGATAAATCAATAACCGCTATAGAAGCCACTTATGAAACAGGTGATTATAAAAAGGCGACCTCTTCGCTAGAAAAATTTAAAAAGAAGGCTTTCAAAAAATTAGGGCAACAGAATGCCTACACAGTAAAGTACTATTTCTTATTAGCTAAATTCAATTTAGCTTCGGGTAGTTTTACAGAGTTTGAAAGCAACTTACAATTGGCGATTTCAAATAGCTTGTTGATTGATAAAGAGAATAGTCAGAAGCATGGGCTGTTATTATTGGATGCAGCTCAGTTGTATGCGCAAAATGGTTCTTATCGGGTAAGCAGAAATTATCTGAATGATTCTAAAAAGATTTTAGAGAAGGGAGCATTTTTTAATGAAGATACCAAAGCTCGTTGGGAAGTAGCCATGGCCGAAGCAATGATAGGGCAAGGTTATTTCAAGGAGGCGAAAGAACTATTGAACGGGCAAGAGAAGTACTTTTCGGGTCGAGCTGTAAAGCAGGAAACATTTGTGGATGACAAAGGGAATTTAAAAAGTCGAAAAATCCCTGAAGGGGAATTAGAAGTTCGCCAAAATGATTACGCGAGATTATTAACCTCATTGGGAAACTGCTTTGGCAAACAAGGCAATTTGAAGAGCGCAGATTCAGTATTTATTTATGCGGCCACTTGGACAAAGAAAAATCTAGGTGAATCTAGCCTAGCATACGTGCGCAATCAATTTTACAATGCCAATGTATTGGTCGAAAATGGCAATGAGGATTTACCTAGAGATTTGGAGTACAGTCGCACTCTAAACAATATCAGGTCAAGGCATCAGCCGTCACACTACTTAAGTGTTGAGATTTATGAAGCTTACCTAAAGCAATTGGTGAAAGAAGGAGGGGCCAAATACACCAACACAAAATTAGAGTATGAAAAAATGATCAATAGCAGCTTCAAAGGAGGAAATATTTATAAAGTGCGGTTGAAAGCCGTGGAGTTTGATTCTAAGTTGAGCAAGGACAGAACAAGAAATCTGGAAAGCGATGCAAATGCGCTTATTACCAATACAAAAGAATTACCACACAATAATATTGTTACTGCCAATGTACTTGAATTCCTATATGGTTTAACTATTCTTAAAAAAAATTATAGCAATGCCGAAAGTTATCTCAAATCAATTGTTGAAATCAAAACTGATCTTTTTGGTGGCGATGCGCCCGAAACGCACCTGGCGAGTATTAAACTCGCCAACTTCTATCTTGACTACACCAATAAGATTCCTGAGGCAACAAAAATATATAAGGAAAGCTTTGAAGACGTAGTAGCAAACGAAATTGGTGCATGGCATAAAGATCATCTGGAAATATTAAACCATGTGGCAACGTTGCAGGAACTAACCGATCATTACTCGGAAGCTGGCGCAACACTAGATAAGGCTGGGTTAGTGGCTCGCGCGAAGTATGACGATAAAGATTTCCTGTATGGAGCTGAACTCACTAATATTGCGCGCTTGCAAATAAAGCTAGGACAGTACGAGAAGGCAGAGACCAATCTAGCTAAGTCTCTCAAAATTTTGGAAGAGTTTAGAAAAGATGAAGGAAAGAAAATATATCTGATCAATGCCATTGAAACACAGGCTACGCTTTTGGGTATCAAGGGTCTGTTTGACGAAGCCGAAGATAACCTTGACCGATCTGCTAAAATTATTTCTAGAGCTGATAATATTGTTGGAATTGATGAACTCAATACTGCCCAACAACTCTCTAGTCTATTTATTCAATTAGGTAGGTACTCTGCTACAGAGGAACTGTTAAGCAAATTGATCTTCGAATATGAGAATTTGTATGGAAAAAATTCACTTCGTTTAGTCGAACCTCTTGTAAACAAAGGGAGGCTAGCTTTGGCAAAAGGTGATTATACTGAAGCAGATAAGATTGCCCAACGGGCCAACCACATTGCAGTGACCGTTTATGGCGACAAATCTTCCAAAACTGCATCAACCCAGAAACTGCTTGGCGACATCGATTATGCGATTGGTGACTACGATAGAGCCGAAGACAACATTCAGAAAGCATTGGCTAGTCAGGAAAAACAATTTGGACGTAATCACATAGAAGTAGCTAAATCATTAGCGCAATTATCTCTCATAAAATTTTATAAGGGTGATAAGTTCAACGAAGTAGAAAAGATCATGTTGGAGGCACAAGAAATAATGGGCAACCGACTCGGCAAAGACAACCCACAATATGCTGATATTCTAAAAAATGTAGCCGTTATAAACATTGCTGCGAAAAAATACAACACCGCCTTTTCATCGCTCACACAAGCTGAGGGAATCTGGCGAGCCAAAACAGGATCAAAGGGTAATATCAACTCCGCAGCTATTTTCACTTTAACAGGGGATGTTTTTTACCAGTTAAAAAATTACAAAAAATCTGAAGAATTTTACATTCAAGCTAAAAATATATATGAAAAGTATTTTAATCGCACTCACCCTGAATATGTAAAAATACTTTCCAAGCAAGCTAAAGTTTACTACATGGAAAAAGACTTCAAGCGATCGAAGAAAAATATTGAAGAGGCACTGAGCAATTATGAGAATTTTATCAAGCAATACTTCCCCGCCTTGAGTGAACGAGAGAAGGCTAAATATTGGAATACCATCAAGGGTGATTTTGAATTTTATAATACACTCGCCTTCAGTCAGCTAGAAGATTTTAGAGACCTTAGTGGTAAAGTTTACAATTATCAATTACTAACAAAAGCATTGCTGCTTAGCTCTTCCATTAAAATCAGAGAGCGAATCTTGAGCAGCACCGATGAGAACCTAAAGAGTACTTATAATTTATGGATACAGAAAAAGGAATTCCTTACCAACGCCTTGTCGATGAGTACGGAACAATTGACACTGAATGCTATCGACCCCACAGCGCTCACCAATGAAGTGGAAAAGCTAGAACGCACACTGAGCGAAAAATCAGAATTATTTGGGCAGAGTTTTGAAAACAAAAAAATTACTTACGAAAACGTGCAGAAGGCGTTGAACAAAAATGAAGTGGCTATTGAAATGGTGCGGTACCGCAATTTCGATCACACGTTCACAGACTCGATCATTTATGTTGCCCTTTATGTAAAAAATGATGGTACAAGACCAAAGGCAGTTGAACTTCCTGAAGGTCATCGAATGGAGACACGGTTCTTTAAATATTATCGCAACTGCATCACGGGAAAAATTGAAGACCAATATTCCTACAAGGTTTTCTGGGAACCCATCCAAAAACAAATTGGGATCAATACCACCATCTACCTGTCACCCGATGGCGTATACAATCAATTGAATCTTGAAGCGATTCCCACACCAGATGGTAAATTCGTCATCGACAATTCTAACATTGTGATGGTGAGCAATACCAAAGATTTGTATTTGCGCAAAGTAAAATCAAAAAGTGGTGTGCCTTCTAACACGGCCACGATGTTTGGGAACCCCAATTTTTATTTGTTAGCCTCCACAGCTAAAACAATTACTTCATTGCCAGGCACAGAAAAAGAAGTGAATGAACTGCAAGCACTTTTAAAACAAAAAGGCTGGAAAACTTCTGAGTATGTTGAAAATTTCGCAACAGAAGACCAAGTAAAAGAAATGGACAGCCCAAAAATTTTCCATATTGCAACGCACGGGTTTTACACTCCTACCGAAGAGACGGATGATACAAAAGAGATGACTGGAAGTGAAGCCATGCTCACAGAAAACCCATTAATGAAAACCGGATTGCTATTGAAAGGCGCAGGCGATATTTTGAACAAAACTAAATACAACTATAATATTGACAATGGAATCTTGACTGCTTATGAAGCGATGAGTTTGAATCTTGATAAAACAGATCTAGTTGTGTTGAGTGCCTGCGAAACTGGCCTCGGTGAAATATCAAATGGTGAAGGTGTATATGGACTCCAACGAGCCTTCCTAGTGGCTGGCGCAAAAGTATTGATCATGAGTATGTTTAAAGTAGATGATGACGCTACTCAAAAATTGATCCTTACTTTTTATAAGAAATGGTTAACAACTAACAACATGCGCCAAAGTTTTATTGATGCGAAAAAAGAACTGCGAGTGGAGTATCCGGAACCAATTTATTGGGGTGCGTTTATGATGATTGGGTTGGATTAATAATATGTTATTCGTTATCAGTTAATAGTTGTTGATACCCTGATAACTATTAACTGATACTAGAGAATTTTTAAAATTTAAGATACATTTGGATTTGTGTTCCTGTGAATCTCAAATTCAATTTAGGTGCGTAACTTGTAGATGTTCCCCCATTGTAAATATTGAGTGCATTGGCAGCTCGTTTTTTAAAAGTTTTATCAAACGAATAACCCACGAATACTAATGCAGCACCGCCCACGGCCAAACACCACAGCGGGTTATCCTTTCCAGCTATTGCCTGGCCAATTGGCCAACCAATCGCAAAACCACCTATTGCACTAAAAATACCAGAAGCCGCATGGTTTGCCCTCGCTTTTTTAAATTCTTGAAAGGCCTCCTTATTTACTTCGATCACCTGCAACACATCCCTAGGTAACAATTCTGTACTGTCTTGGTGAAACGTATATCCAAGAAAGTCTTTCTTCATTTCAATCTTACCATTCGTTTGCGCAATGGCTACACTTGAAACAAAAAAAGTAACAATGAATAGTATTTTCTTCATGAGTCATAAGAACTTTAAGTTGAATGCCAAGAACCAAATTTACAATAGGTGTTCACTAACCAACCACCTCTAACCAATTACCACTTACCAAATTTTACCAACACCACTACATCCCCATCATCACAAACGCACCCCAGTAATAAGGCTCTTTGAATTTGGTCATCAATTGAAGTTGTGCTTGCTTGAATGCTTTGAGTTTGCTTCCACCTTTCGTCCAATTGGTGTAGAAGTTGGTCATCAGTTGTTGCGTGGCGGCATCATCCACTTTCCAAAGGCTCATCACCATGGCATCGGCACCGGCCACTAAGAAGGCGCGCTGCAAACCATACACACCCTCTCCAGATTTCACATCGCCTAATCCTGTCTCACATGCACTCAACACAATCAAGTCTGTTCCTTCTAAGTTTAAGTTCATCGCCTCATATGCAGTAAGCACTCCGTTGTCATTGCTTTCTAGGTTAGGTATCTGCTCACCCGAAATTGTTTTAGAAGCGCCCGCTAATAAGATACCTGAGCGCAGCAATGGATTATTTTTTGCGTTTTCAGAAGCCACGCCAACTCCTCCTCCATCAACATCTTTCATAAAATAACCATGTGTGGCAATGTGTACTAAGCTCGGACCTTTGATGGATTTCAATTGCTTCTCAGTGGCTTGTAATTGCATGTATTGCGCCACTTGATAGCCTGATGCTTTTAGTGTTCTGCTTACACCATCAATCTCCACTTTTGTGCCGGGCAAAGTGGCCACTGCGGTTCCTCCATAATCTGGAAAGCCCAATAGAAAAGCGTTTTTCTTTGGGGCACTCGCCTTTTTGTTTTTATATCCGACCAAATCTTTTGAGTTGCCAACCATTGCTAAATCAAACTGGTTGATCACAAAACTGCCATCAGCTTTTTTCAAAGTATTCAAATTGATTTGATTGTAAACACCATCAGGGGAAAAATAGATAGTTGTCTTTCCTGTTAAGCCTGCTTCGATACGTGCCCAGAATTGATCATAGGAATAGGTGTCAGTTGTTTTTTG
Organism: Cyclobacteriaceae bacterium; assembly: GCA_046155095.1. Lineage (GTDB taxonomy): Bacteria > Bacteroidota > Bacteroidia > Cytophagales > Cyclobacteriaceae > ELB16-189. The sequence goes on along the minus strand of JBJXEB010000029.1, from coordinate 5,429 downwards.
TTGCACGGCATTGCGATAGAATTTCGCATAGCGTGTCTCCAATTGTTCGCCATTGTCAAGCACTATCAATTTGGGATCGGGCGAATTTTTCGTGAGCACCAAGGCTGCGTATTTCGAGGCAGAGGTAAAAGCTTTGTCAAAGGATTGAATGCGTATCAACTCTACCACAGCTTCTTTATCGCCCAATAGCCTAGCCACTTTTTGATAATCGGGCTTTTCGGTTTCGTAGCCTTGAGAAAATTCTTCTGATTGCTGAGACAATGAACGCTCCATGTTGTTGGCCTCTTGTTCTAATGCTGCCAAATCAATCTTTTGATTTTCCAAGTCTTCATTGGAAAGAGAATAGTAGCGAGCCAATGTTTCTTTTTTTTCCAACCATGCGGTGTAATCTTTAATTAAATCTGCTTTTCCACTGGCGAGAATCCGCGCCTTCACTTTATTGGTAGAACTTAACAGCAAACCCTTGGTTGCCATTTGATAATTATACATATCCTTAGCAATAGAAGGATTGGTAGCGTAGGCATCCAAACAATAATTATAGAAACGTTGAAAGCGCGGTTGCAATAAGTCCCAATATTTTGTTTTCTCTGCTTCGCTCATGGGCGGAAAGTATTGCGTGATAAAGTCCATTGACTTATTCATGGCAGATTGCATGAAAGTATAAGCTTTGGCCAAGTCCCCATTCTTCCAATAAAGAATACCCATGTCTTCCTCTGATTTCACATAATCTGGATGGAGATTGCCCAACACTGAAGAACGAATGGTAAGAGCTTCTGTCAATGCTTTTTCAGCATCTGCCATCTTTCCTTGAGTGCGATAAAAATTTCCCAAATCGTTTTGGACTTTTGCGTAGTTTGGATTGCTCGCTCCAAATTTATCTTTGTATACAGTGGCCGATTGCTTGAGGTAGCCTTCTACTTTATCTAATTTGCCCATTTGAATATACAATAATGCTAAGTTGTTGATCACACCCGCGTAAAATGGATTCTTGCTTCCCAATTCTTTTTCTAATCGCAAGTAAATATTTTCTGCTTCCGCAAATTTTCCTGTCTGTTGGTAGAGCAAGGCTAAGTTGGATTGAAATCCGATCTGATTACTCAAATCTTTCTTTTTTAATCCATTCATCAAGCCGATGGCTTTGTTCAACTTATCAATAGCTCCATCGTATCTCCCAATCTTTGAAAACAAGATGGCTTCATTGTTCAGCACAATCGCATATTCTTGACGCTGATCTGCACTTAATCCTTTTAAAGTTTCCAATGCTTGCTCAAAATATTTTTCTGCTTCATTGTACCGTGCTGTCTCCTGATAAAGCACGGCTGTGTTATTAAGAGAGGAAGCATAGGCTAAACTATTTACTCCCCAAGTCTTTTCGCGAATGGAAAGAGCTTCTGTTGAATATTCCTCAGCGGCTTGGTAACGGCCCATGGTGGCATTAAGAAGCCCCATGTACGCAAATACTTTGCTGTAGTTGATGTCATCCATTAAATTATTTTGTTCATACGAAAGTTTGGCAGCTAAAAAATTTACCTCCGCTAATTTGAAGGATTTCGCGTTATAGAGCTTTTCCGCAAAATCCAATTCATTACGACTCTTTTCACGGGCAGTAATGTCTGATTCGTCCTTATTGGCATCAATCAATAAATTCGCATTTTTTACAAGGTTATCTTTAAAACCACGAGTATCCATCATGCCAGAGTTGTCAATAACCGTAATCGCATAATTAAAGTCAGTAGAATCTAAACGGTCGCGAGATTCTTTGGCTGATTGCACCAGTTTCTTCTCGGCCACTTTCTTTCCTTTGTCAAGACCTTTTTTTAATAAATCGCCAAATTGAGCTTGCGCCATTGAGAAATTCAAGACCGTTAGCAGAAGTAGTTTGTATTTCATATCCAATAAATTCAGTATTGTGAGATTTAACTTCTAAATTTCAACAAAAAAATCCAACCGTGAAACTATACAGAAATCTATGTGAAGCAGTGGTCGATGGGCTGGAGCAAATTTTCACTCATAAAAAGTATGCCGACAAGGTAATTGAGAAGATTTTGAAGAGCAACCCCAAATGGGGCGCGCGCGATAGGCGCTTCATTGCTGAGACCATTTATGACATTGTGCGCTGGTATCGCCTGTTTATTGAGCTGACTGATGCCGCAGAAGATGACTATTGGAAGTTTTTGGCAGTGTGGTGCCTGTGGAATAAAGCCGAGTTCCCCGACTGGGAAGAATTGAAGGGAGTGAACCGAAAAAAAATATTGGAAAGGTATGAGATACTTAAAGCCACCAGGAAAGTGCGTGAATCCATACCCGATTGGATGGACGAGATGGGCGAAAAAGAATTAGGCGATAAATGGGAAAAAGAACTGGAAGCACTCAATCAAGAGGCAAGCGTGGTGCTGCGCGTGAACACATTAAAAATTTCGCGACAAGGGCTGCAAAAGCAATTGGAGGAAACGGAAAATATAATCACTCAGGCCCCTGTTGAATTTCCCGATGCACTGCTATTAGAAGAACGACAAAATATTTTCACTCGACAACAATTTAAAGACGGATTGTTTGAAGTACAAGATGGGGGCTCGCAACTGATTGCTCCCTTCCTGCAAGTGAAGCCGGGTATGCGCGTGATCGATGCGTGTGCGGGCGCTGGCGGCAAAACCTTGCACATAGCAGCACTCATGCAAAATAAAGGGCGCATTATTGCCTTGGATATAGAAGAATGGAAACTGGAAGAACTTAAAAAGCGTGGGCGAAGAGCGGGCGTTGCCAATGTAGAAACACGATTGATTGAATCTTCTAAAACCATCAAGCGATTGGAAAGCTCTGCTGATCGTTTGCTCTTAGATGTACCATGCTCTGGCGTAGGAGTGTTGAAAAGAAACCCTGATGCAAAGTGGAAATTAACTCCAGAATTTATGGATCGAGTGAAAGAATTGCAGCAACATATCCTTACAGACTACAGCACGATGCTCAAGTCAGGTGGGTTAATGGTATACTCAACTTGCAGCCTCTTCCCTTCTGAAAACGAAAATCAAGTAACTGCATTTTTAGAAAAACAAAAAGATAAGTTTGAATTGGTAGAACAGAAAAGTGTATTTCCATCTGAAGGGTTTGATGGGTTTTATATGGCGTTGATTAAGAGGCATTAGATGTAATATGAGAATAATATATTTTGCAATCTGTTTAGCAATATATCTCTCACTTAGCTATCTCTCTGTTTTTGTCTATTGGAAAACCACTGGAAAAGAAGAATCTTTTTCTGATTTGTTTGACAGACAGGGACGATTGTTTGGTAGAATTTCAGTATTTATTTTTCTTATCTTTTGGATCTATTCTTCAAAATCTTGTGAATCTTGAATGCAAGTTAAGAAAAACAGCAATTAAATTAAGTATGACCCCATCCGAAAAACTATATACCGAAATTGGCAGCAGCCTGAATGGTGTAGAACTAAGTCAAATGTTTGGAAAACCTGCTTTGAAAATCAATGGTAAAGCCTTCGCTTGCTTTTTTAAAGAGTGTATGGCTTTTAAAATCACGGGAGAGGAACATGCAAAGGCTTTGGGATTAAAAAAATCTAAACTATTTGATCCTTCTGGCGCGAATCGCCCTATGAAAGAATGGGTGCAAGTGACTTTTGATCACAAAGATCAGTGGCCAGCCTTTGCCAAAGAAGCGATGGCGTATGTAAAGAAATCATCTAAGTAGAAAAGTTTGAGGTCATTCACTTAACTTTGCTAGCTCATTGTAAATCCCCAACTTAAAAAAATTGAAATTTATCAAAAGCATTCTCTTAAAAATCTATACCATTTGGGTATTGTTTGTATTCACCATTTTCATGCTGTTGTTTTTACCGGGCATTGTCTTACCTGCATTCTTCGGGGCGAGGGCAGTATCAGTCACTTATTTTTTCATGAAACTCTGGTCATGGATTTTTAGTAAGCTCACCTTCATCCGTTATGAAATGATTGGGCGAGAAAAAATCACAAAAGGGAAGGCATTCATCTATGTGAGCAACCACACTTCGTTTTTAGATCTGCCGGGCATAGCCATGACCATTCGAGGGCAGTTCAGACCACTAGCGAAAAAAGAACTGCTGAAAATACCCGTGTTTGGATGGGTTACGAGAGCTACGTGCGTAGTAGTAGATCGGGGAAGTCAGGAGAGCAGGAAAAAAAGCTTAAACTATTTGAAGAAAATCCTAAGTCTGGGCATTAACATTTTGATTTTTCCAGAAGGCACACAAAACCGTACGCAAGAAATAATGCAGCCTTTTAAAGAAGGTGCTTTTAGGATTGCCGTAGATACACAACAAAGTATTTTGCCATTGGTGGTAATTGGTGCAGGCAAACTGATGCCTCCAGGGAAGGCCAAAATTTATCCAGGATTAATAAAAATTATTGTGGGTGATCCCATTTCCGTTGCAGATGCAAATCAAAATGATGTGGCGGATTTAAAAGAGAAGACATTCGGTATATTGAAGCAAATGATTGTTTCTAATCAAAGCGTTGAACAATGAACCCCGCCTGGATTCGTCTAAAAGACAAAACTATCCTACATCATTTCACGCAAAGCGATAAAGTAGCTAAGATTAACTTCATATTATCTGCCCTCTTAGCGCCTTTGCGCGAAAAACTAATCACAAAATATCTTTTCAAACTCCTCATCTTCATACACCTGCTTGCGTAGAAATTTCCCGTCCCCATCGTAATAGATCACCACATGAACACTCGCTTCTTCCACTTCTTTGTCTGTAAAATAAAGTGGGTACTCTTCTGTACCAATGTTTACAATAGATGAAAATGTTGGCGGAATGATGACACCTTTGGTTGTGCTAATTATTCCGTAAAAATTCTCGCGGTGAACTAGAAGCACTTTCTCATTGTGCGATAAAGAGATTAATCGAAAGCTCTTCACTTTGTCCATCACTAGTTTTCCAGATTGGAAATCAAACAACTGCCAACTAAAATTCTTCCTTCCCCAAATCAGGTTGATCGTCCAAGGTTGGATTTCGTCAAATTCAAATTTCGTTAACGGCTTGCCGTCCCAACTGATTAGTGCATAGAGTTTATCTTTGCTGGCTGCCAGTAATTCTGGATTTAAAACAATCAGATTCTTGTCGAACAATGGTTTGATCAATGTCTTTTTATTCAAATCAAATAGTCCAAATTTCTTCTCTTTAAAAAGCGACACAAATTCAGTATTGCTTTTTACGATGGCATCATATTCGATAGGCAAGATTATTTTCCCCTCGCGCGAAAGCACGCCCATTTTATTTTTCCGAATTGCTAGAAAAGTGTTTGCTGTCAAGGATTCAATCTGATCAAATTCTAAAACGAACAAACGCGAACCAGAGGTAATATCAAAAACTGCTTTTTTGTTTTTAGATTCCGTAAAGAAATAACGAACGGAGTCTTTCGCCTTGATAAAACTGATC
>JBJXEB010000028.1:0-14566 GCA_046155095.1 Cyclobacteriaceae bacterium | reverse complement strand
CTTTAGTTCGGGCAGACGAGTTTCAATTTGGCTTTTTGTTGTTATCTTCACCATCAGTTTTTCAATTTGGCTTCGGTTCCGGGCGGACGTTTTTCAAATCCCCCAACATCGCAAAGCCCTGTTCGTTGTGCGTCACTTTAAACAGACTTTGCGTTTAACAATTTACATATCGACCATTTTCGCTGCGACACTTCTTTTAGGGTTCAGACTTTTTACTAATCCTGTAACCATAACAGGACACTTAAAGAAAAATCCAAAAGACGGTTCAGCATATGTTGACAGAGTAATGGTATTTGTAAAATCTGATAATAAAATATTAGCTACAAGTTTGACTGATGAAAAAGGCAACTTCAAAATAACATTTACGCCTGAAAAGCAGAAATCATTTGATTTTTATTGTACTGGCGTAGGTTTAGACACATTATTAATTTCATCTGTGACAACCTTCATCAGCGACACACCTGAAATGACATTTTATATTCCTGGACTACTTAAACGAAATGCTTTAGGTAAAATTCTTTGTCCAATATGCAAACGAGCTGACTTGGTTTATAAAATTCAATATGGTGACGCACCTATTTTGACTCGGTACATAAGCAATACAGGCGACACAACCTATAGACCAATTTACAATGGAACTTATCAAGCTGGCTGTATTGTCGACCCTGCTAAATATTATTGTGACAGAGACAAAGCGAAATTTTAGCGTTCACGTTTTGTCGGTTGACAAAAAGCGAACGCACAACATTGGGTTTTGTGCAAGTGTGGTTTGACAAACAAACATCAGCAATTTGCAAATCCAAGCTTTGGTTCGGGCTGGACAAACAACTTTGGGCTTTAGTTCTTAACTTCAACATCAGTTTTTCAATCAGCAGCGGCTGTGGGCGGACGGAATACTAATTCCACACCTGACACAAAGCCCTGCCCGTTATGTGCCATATTAGGACGACACTGCAATGAAAGAACTTATTCCGACAATAAACGAAATTGTTAAGTATGGACTTCAACCAAACTTGACAGTAACTAACAAAGAAAAATTGTTGGAAAGAAACCTCGTGAAAATTTACGACCTGTATTTTGACATAGAATATAAATTTGACGAAACAGATTTTCCTGACTTTGACAAAACACAACTTCCCGACCTCAGACAAAACGTTGAAAGTAATTTTAAGGATTACGGCTTTTACAAAACTATCCTTGACATAAGCGACATTGACAACTTAAAGGACAACGCAATTGGTGACGCAATTGACGACCTTTCCGACATCATTGCAGACCTATTGGAAATCAAATGGAGAATTGAAAACAATAGTTTGGCAGACGGACTTTGGTTTTTTGAACTAATATTTTACAGCCATACCCAACAACATATTCTTGACCTTTTAAACTTTATGAAGCAGAAAAATGGTTAAGACAAAAATTCGTTTCGTTGATATTATTTATTGGCTTGCAATCATCGGGGCAGACATTTTTGTTTATATAGTTTTGGGTATTCTACAAATGGACTATGACGACAACTATGACAGTTCAAAAGGAGAATATTGGAGTTTATCAAGTATGAATAAATGGCAATTGATTTTTTACTTTTTATTACAACTTTGGAACATAATAAACATAATTGGAGTTATACTTATCGGACGAAAAATTTATAAACGAATAAATTACGGCACATAACACGGGTTTGGCAAAAGTGGCGGTTCAGTGCTCCGCAGACACATTTGTGGTTAATCAAAGTTTGGTTCTCCGCATCAACATTTGTGGTGAAAATCGCCACATTCGCCAAGCCCGAAACCGTTAGCGGTCATTGTAAAACGACACGTTGCAAAAACAAATTAGCGACTGAAACATTAAAATAATGAATGAAAATATTGTTTACAGGAAAATAGAAATAAATGAAATTGAGCAGTATCATAAAATTAGACTCGACTGCTTGAAAAATTATCCTCAAAACTTTGGGACACTTTATGACGAAGAACAAAAATCATCAAGTTTTAAGTTTGACAAAATAATAGGTCAACAATCAACAACAGACTTTTTGATGGGGGCATTTTCAAACGAAAGACTTGTTGGAATTTGTGGTTTTATAAAGGAAAAAAGAGAAAAGACCAAACATATTGGAGAAATTAGTGGAATGCATGTTATTGCAGAGTTTAGTGGACAAAAAATCGGAGCAAGACTTCTTAACACCACAATCCTGACTGCGTTCAAAAATTCCGCTTTAGAACAAATAATTTTAGCCGTAGCAGACAAAAATCAAACCGCTCAAAATCTTTATAAAAAATTCGGTTTTGTAGAGTATGGGCGACTAAAAAACTACTTTAAGGACAATGGCGAATACGAAACACAGGTTTTTATGACCTTGGTAAGAGACTAAAACAAAACAACGAACCGCTAACACGGGTTTGGCAAAAGTGGCGGTTCTCCGCTCCTCAGACACATTTGTGGTTAATCAAAGTTTGGTTCTCCGCATCGACATTTGTGGTGAAAATCGCCACCTTCGCCAAGCCCGAAACCGTTCATGCTTCTGATGAGTCTTTTTTTATAATTATGAAATTCAACGAATTCAAAAAAAGAATCCCTCCTTTAAAGCAACCTCATCGGATCATCCACCACTCTGAAATTTTCATTGAACGTGTTGATCTTCTTCATATCCGTATCCGAAATATGAAAATCAAATACATCAAAATTTTCTTTCAGTCGTTTTAGGTTAGAAGATTTTGGAATGGCGGATACACCTAATTGCAATATCCACCGAAGAATAATCTGAGCAGGAGTTTTTCCGTAGTGATTGGCTACCGCAACTAATCTAGGATCGGCAAATCGCTGACCGCGCACCAACGGTGTGTACGCCTGCAACTGAATCTTTTTCCGTTTGCACTCAATTAATAAATCTTCTAAGAATAAATATGGACTGAACTCTACTTGGTCAACAACAGGAGTTACGTGATTATAGGTTTCAAGTTCATTTAAAAAAGGGATAAGGTAGTTGGCCACACCAATGGCACGCACACGTTTATCGGCATACAATTTTTCCAATGCCCGCCAGGTGTCTTTGCGCGTTTTCTTTATCGGCCAATGCACAAGATACAAGTCGATGTAATCACAATTCAGTTTTTTACTACTTGCATCAAATGCTCGAAGGGTTTGGTCATAGCCCTGATCTGTATCTGCTACTTTGGTAGTGAGAAAGATTTCGTTGCGTGGGATATTACTGGCGTGAATTGCATTGCGAATCGCATTGCCAATCTCCGTTTCATTTTTGTACATCGCAGCCGTGTCGATCAAACGGTAACCCATTTCTAATGCATGGGTCACGGCTTCTTCCGCCTCGCGGTTATACATATCATAAACACCAAGACCCAACAACGGCATGATGATGCCATTGTTGAGCGTTGTGAACAGTTGTTTCATCTTACCACTTTTCCAATCCTAACAATTTTTTTCCTAGCGCATTAAGCTCTGCTCGTTCATATTTAGTCTGTTCCCAGTTGCGTGGATCGCCCGGAAAGGCGTACCCTTCTGGTGCTATTCGATTGCGCCATGAGTTAACGCGCCATTCACGCATCGCTTCGTTGTCTTCTTCAGCCGGCATCATAGATATGTATTGCGCCATCCTTACTTTATTACCAGAGTTGTTTGGCCGTATACCATGAGGTTGTGAGCTATTGAAGATCAACATATCCCCAGCTTCCATTTTTACTTTCACTAATTCAAATCCAGTAGTATTGGGTTTGAAATGATCGCGATCTTCCGGTTGCGTAAGCTTCCATGTATCATAGGTGCGAAACAATTCTGGAATGCATTGAAAGCCGCCCATGTTTTCATCAGTCTGATCGGCCAATGCCAACACCCCTTGTACGTTTTGTGGTTTTGTTTCTGGATCATAATCCCAATGAATAAACCCTTTATACTCATACCCCGGACGAATTGGCAAATTCAAATTAGCACGATCGATGGTCACCCAAAGTTTTTCCGTTCCCCATATATCTACAAAAGCATCGTACACACGCTGAATAGAACGGTTGTCCCACAAGTATTGATGATTATAAATTTCCACCATACCTGTATTGGTAAGTTCCTTCATTTTCATTTCAGCGCGCGGAGGTGCATACCAAGTAGAAACATTGCTTGGATCTTTCTCTTCAAATTCCCAAAGCAGTTTTGCTAATCGTTCACAGTTTTCTTTTGGTGCCGCATTCTTAATAACGATGTAGCCGTTGTGCTTCCAAAATTTCCAATCATCTTCTGATAGCACCCGCAGTGGCTTGCCATTGGAGCGATCACTTAATTTGATCTTACTGGAAGTAGCAGTGGAAGGATTTCCTGGAATCTCTTTATGATTTTGATTGGGGGCCATCGTGGGCGCCATTGTCGGTGCCATCGTAGCGTGTTCATTCTTTTCCATGATGTGTCTTGTTTTATTGAGTCAAATGTATTGTTGCTATTAGCTTGAAATTTCTACTAGAGTCGCCATTTTTTGTCCTCCATTGATGTATTAGCTAAAGTACTGATATTTTAAGTACATTCAAGGCCAAAAAAGAGTAAATCATCAATGAAGATCAAACTTGAAAAAGTACAACCCGATAATGGAAGCTCGTTCCGGATTTTAAAAAACCCGCGACTGAATAATCTATTCTATTGGCATTATCACCCGGAATATGAATTGATTTTTATCGCTGGCGCGGATGGCACACGACACATTGGCGATCACATCTCTATATTTAAGGGAAGTGACCTGGTGTTTATGGGGCCGAATATTCCGCACCTGAATTTTGATTTTGGTATTCGCACCGAGTATGAAAAAATTGTGATTCAATTGCAAGAAGATTTCTTACAAGAAGCATTGGCAGATATTCCAGAGTTATCGGATATCCGTTCACTTTTTGTAAAAGCACGCAGGGCCATCACCTTTAATGGCGAAACCAAACGCATGGTGGGGGAGAAATTAAAAGAGATGATCCAACAGAATCACTTTCGGCAATGGATTCTGTTATTGGAAATTTTTCAACTGCTGGCTACCAGCAAGGAAAGTGAAGTGCTGAACATTTCGCCCGTTGAACACAATTATAATCTAAAAGAACAACAGCGCATCAAAATCATCTACCGCTATGTAGAAGAGCATTATCAGGAAAAAGTAGATGTTCAGGAAGTAGTGGATCTTTGTCATTTATCAATGGCTGCATTTTGTCGCTACTTCAAACGCATGACCAATATGACCTTCACTGAATTCTTAAATCAGTATCGCGTCAATCAGGCTAAGAAATTATTATTGAAGGATTACAATGTTAGTGAAGCTTGCTTCGAAAGCGGCTTTACTAACTTATCATATTTTAACAAAACCTTTAACAAGTATGCCAAAGAAAATCCGATGCATTTCAAAAAACGACATTCACATTCTTTAATTTAATATCTGATGTTATGCAAAATAACTAAACGAAATTCAGACTGAGTTTATCGAAGTGTCAGACTGAGTTTGTCGAAGTCCATTTAAAGTTCAGATAGTCAGTTTTCGACAAGCTCAAACTGACAACACGGGTTATTTTGCGTAACATCAGTTAATCTCATTCATAAATAAATAAACTAACCATCACCCAAACTCTCTTTCTGTATGATTGCAAACCTTAGTACATTCGATATTCTACTTGTGCTCGCCTATTTTGGTGTCGTGTTTTACGTTGCCCGATGGGCCACACTCAGGCGCAAGCACGGCAACAGCAATACCGCATCGGCCGATTATTTTTTATCTGGAAAAAGTGAAGGATGGATCGTGATTGGTTCTGCGCTCTTTGCCTCTAACATTGGTTCCGAAATTATTTTAGGTCTCGCTGGTTCTGGTGCACGTGCCGACATGCCCAATGCGCAGTTTGAAATTCTGGCTTCGTTGGTGTTGATTGTTTTAGGATGGGTGTTTGTTCCCTTCTACCTCAAGACAGGTGTATATACGATGCCACAGTTTTTAGAAATGCGCTATTCGCCCGCAGCGCGAACGTATCTTTCCGTGGTTTCCATCTTAGCATACGTACTCACTAAGATTTCACTCATCATTTTTTCGGGCGCATTGATCTTTGATATGTTTGGCATTCCATTTTGGACAGGCGCCATCATCATTGTCTTGTCAACAGGATTGTACACCGTGTTTGGTGGATTGACGGCCGTGATCTATACCGATTTAATTCAGACCGTTATTCTATTGGCCGGAACTATTGCCGTTACATTTTTTGGATTGCATCAACTGGGCGGATGGAATGAGATGACCAACACGATTGCTATGGCGAGTAAAGAACCAGGTAATCCCAGTGTGCAACAATTCTTCAACCTATGGCGCCCCATGTCAGATGCCAATTATCCGTGGACGGGAATGTTGTTTGGCGCACCAATTTTAGGCGTATGGTATTGGTGTACCGATCAGTTTATTGTTCAGAAAGTATTGTCAGCAAAAGATATTAGCCAAGCACGCAAGGGTACTTTGTTTGCAGGCTTTCTAAAGCTTCTTCCTGTATTTATTTTTTTAATGCCGGGCATCATCGCTTTCGCGTTAGCAAAAAAAGGACTGCTGGAATTTTCTTTAGACAACGCAGATCAGGCTATGCCCGCTATGATCACCACGCTACTTCCCGTTGGAATAAAGGGACTTGCGATTGCCGCGCTGCTTGCTGCGCTAATGAGTTCACTATCTTCCGCATTTAATTCTTCTTCCACATTATTCACCATTGATTTCTATAAACGATTTAAACCCGAAGCATCCGAAAAGCAATTGGTATTGGTGGGCCAGATTGCAACGGTCGTGTTGGTGATTGTCAGTTTAAGTTGGATACCTTTTATGCGGACGTTGATGGGTGGTGGCATGTTTCATTATTTGCAAAGCATTCAAGCCTATATATCTCCTCCTATCGCAGCCGTATTTTTATTAGGACTATTCATTAAACGCATTAATGCGCGCGGGGCAATTGTTTCGCTGTGGGTTGGGTTTGTATTAGGCGTGTCGCGATTGGTGACGGAGTTTATGGCAAAAGAAGGAAGGATTCAGATTGAAGAAGGAAGTTTTCTTCAAATGATGTTGAACATCAACTTTCTACACTTCGCCCTATTTCTTTTTCTAATTTGTGGTGTTATCTTGATTTTAGTAAGCCTTACTTCACCGGCACAATCGGAAGAACAATTGAAATTAGTTACGTATAAGCGAACTCCTTCGGTTAAAGGAGAAGGATACTCCACTGACTTTTGGCTCACCTTGTTATTGATTGGCTGTGTTATCTTCTTGTGGATATTATTCAGTCCTTGGGGGATTGCAGGATAGCGTTGGAAAGTCACGTCTGTTGTAAGAAGTATATGCCATCCTTTCCAGTATCTTGGTTTGGAGACTCTACTCCTCTTAAATGAAGAATATTTTAGACGAAATCTATTATCTCAAAGCAATCGGCTTGATCTTATTATCATCCAGTTGCTTTAAAAAATTTGCCACTTCTCCCCCCATCAATTTATCCGACTCGGCTTCGTAGCTGTCATAGATTAAAGCTTTAGGTAATGGATGTCGTTTTAAGATAAAAAAATTAGATGTAATCAACTAATGGAAATATTGTGAGTGGTAGTAAAAATGGCAATCTTGAAAATCAATTTTTATAAATGATAAGAATAGCCGTAGACATGGACGGGGTATTGGCAGATGCCTATAGTCAATTCATTAAAAAACATGAAGAAGAGTTTGGTGAAAAACTTCTCATCAAAGATTTAATTGGAAAAGCTGAATTCGAAGTATTTTCTAGTGGCAGGAATTATGTTACTACTCCGGGTTTTTTTAGAGACTTGCCCGTCATTGAAAATAGCCAACGCGTGTTGGCAAAGCTTAATGACAAATATGAAATCTTTATTGTGTCCTCTGCAACAGAATTTCCCAATAGCCTGACAGAAAAGCAATCGTGGCTAACCGACCATTTCCCTTTTATCGAATGGAGGCAGATGGTCTTTTGTGGCTCAAAAGAAATTGTAGCGGCTGATGTGATGATTGACGACCACTTTAAAAACTTAGATTATTTTAAAGGTGAAACAATACTATTCACACAACCGCACAATCAAAAAGCAGATTCGGGAAGGCACAAACGGGTTTATTCTTGGCTGGAGATAGAACAACTATTGTTATGAGCCACATCCTATTTCAATAAAGAGTGTCACTTCATTTTTCCCTTTTTGAAAAGTGCTTGGTACTCATTAAAATAATTTTTCATCGTCTTAGAATAATCTATAGCCATTTGCACCAACTCCGCTTGCCCAATTGATTGCGAAGAAAATTTTATTAGAGCTTCTACATCGGCTGAGCCTTTGCGCGCAGCACTACGGATTTGTGCGGAAGCCAAGGCTTGTGCCATGGTAGTCATCACGGTCTCTACGTTTTTCATTTTCTTGTGGCAGAGCGAATAATTGATTTTTTGTGCACTGGGTTGCAATTGTTTCAACACATACTTCTCTCCGTTGACGGAAAGTGTGTCCATAAAGCGAGGCAGTGCATATTGCATCAAGCCTTGTATAACTACAATCCGCTCTGCGTCTGATGACCAAGTTGGTTGAGGTGATGTTAAATACGGTGTCAATGAAGAAGGCATGGCCTGCTTGATATCGAGCAAGCGCCATTTATTTTGTTGCTGATCATCTACTAGCAAGACATACCGCTTCACACCCAAGCTGCCTGTGCCAGCAATACGAAAGGCTACATCTTTCACTTTTAAGTTAGGATAGCATTCTTTGAAAAAATCGTTCACGCTAGATTTCACCACCTCCCGCACTCCTTTATCTACAACCAATGTTTTTCCTTTGATCATTTTCAATCTCTCTTTTTTCTTATCAACACGGGCCTTGAGCATTTCCTTTTCTTTTTGTCGCTCAGCCATGTCAAAAAATTCTTGGATCAATGCAGGGCTGGTCTCTCGCTCAATCGCATACGCCTTACCCTCTTGAAGCTGCTGCGTATATGTTTTCAACACCAGCAACATCAGTGCCTCTGCTTCTTTGGCAGAATATTTCCAAAACTCAGCCGCCATGCCGATGCTGCAAAGAAATCGGGCAAGATCCCAAGTGGCAGGCGCAAGCATAGCCTCCTCAAAATCATTGATATCAAAATACACCAAGCCATTGGCCGCACGGTAGCTTCCAAAATTTTCTAGGTGCAAGTCACCACATGACCACACCAACGGGCCTTGGCTCAAAGCAGATCTTGTAGCAAGGTCTTCATAAAATAGATGACAAGTGGCGCGGAAAAAAGTAAATGGATTGTCGGCCATGAGTTTGTACTTCAAGGGCAACGTGGGTTGTTGGCGGTGGTGGTTAAATGCTTTAATGCGATCTTCGAGGGGTTTCATACCTTAGCTATTAAGCAGAAAACTACCACTTTCATTTCAATTTGTCACACTTGCCCAAATAGCTAGATAAGCAAACGTGATTATAAATATCAAAATCCCAGCCCTGAAGGACGGGGCAATTAATCGAGAGAGAACAACCAGTTGCCCTGCCCTTTAGGGCGGGGATCAAAGGTAAAGCATGAAAACGGTGGAGGGCTTCAGCCCTTTAACTTTAAGCACGGTGGGTTGTATGTTAATAGACAATATCAAGTTGACATGACACTAGATTTGATTTTCTTTCAGCGTGGTGAAAACCTGCGCATAATTCTTTTGGTTGGTGTTCATCCATCGGTCCCAGATGTTGAAGTACAAGCTATAGTTACCTTGCGACCGCTCGTGGTGGAGGTTGTGATGCGTGGAGGTGTTGAACCATTGGAAGAATGAGTGTTTGACAAAACCTATTGGAAAAATTTCAAAGCCTAAGTGACCGATCACATTCCAAGCGATCATCCAAATGCTCCATGCGAAAATAACTAACGGATGCATTGGGATAATAACCACGGCAAGCGGCAACACTGCAAACTCCACCAGCGCCTCTAGCGGATGAAATGCAAAAGCAGCCCACGGTGTAGGGTTGTGAGAGTAGTGATGCACTTTGTGAAGTGTTTTGAACAAGCGAGGATGGTGCATGAGGCGGTGTGTCCAATAAAAATAAGTATCATGGAACAGGATCATCAGAAGCCATGACAAAAATAGATAGCCATAACTATATTGATGAACGTCCCGATACATCTGCGTAAGCCCTAGCGAATTGAGCCAGAAAATAAAAAAAGCAAACACACCAAAAACAGAAGCTGACAAAAGTGAGTATTTTAGTTCTGTGCTAACCTGAGAATTTTTCGGAAACTGCTTTTGAATTTTAAAATGAATAAGTTTTTTCTTTTTCCAAACATAAAATATTGCATAGGCCAATCCTGCAAAAAACAAGTAGCGAAAAAAAATAAGCGAGGTGCTTATCAACCAAGTGATAAGCACCCCGTATTTCTGAACAAGGGAAGAAAAAAGCATTTGACTTTTAAGGAAGTGTTTTAACGATCGTTCTGCCTAAAACAGCAATGGTTATACTTTTGTCACATGCACCCGTTCCCCAATCTACTGTGTAAGTAAGATTGCTTTCAGTGATTTTATAAATACCTGATGATGGATATAAATTTCCTGTGCTGGTGCAACTGCCCTTGAATGTAATAGGCGATGTAATTTCCACGGTAGTAGTAGTGCCAGTCGATCCTGTTTGGGTAGAAGTCCCAGTGATGGTAGTGACATCATCGGATATGTCTTGTACAGTAGCCCCTAAGTTGATGCTGTATGTACGCTGCAAATTGCTGATGGCATATGTGCGGCCATCGCTTAACACTATTTGAAGCCCGCTGATAGCAACGGAGAAACTAAAACTTGTAGCCGTTGAGCGTACGTAGCCTGATTCGGAAAGTGCACCTGTGATGGAATAATTATTAACACTATAATTAGTGAACGTGATAGAGCGTGTTGGTGAAGTCTGCGGAACAGTGCCCACATATTGAATGGCAATTTTGCCTTTGCGCGAACGCCCGTCTGCACCCACGCAGCCCGCAGTACCAAAATCAATGGTAAGGATTTTTGCAACGGCATCATTGGTGACCGTAGCGCACGCTTGAATTCGTCCATTGGGAATTCCATCCACTGATCCATCTAGGCCATCGCTGGAAACATTGATGGCATCTTGGATTACATTTTCCGATTCCGAGGCTTTTTCGCCATTGGTAGTGTCGGCAGTTTGGTCATCGCTCTTGCTGCAAGACGATAGAAGGAATAAACCGGCAACCATTGCAGTTGCTAGTGTTTTCATTGAGTTGTTAAATTTCATAGTTTTTTTTTCTGTTTGTTTCTTCGATGGTGAATTTCGAGAATCGTTTAATCAACTCGTGCAAGTATTCAACCAACTGCTGCTTTCACTGCCCGATCTACTTATGGCCACGTATAATCCAATTATCGCTTTTGATAGATGAAAACCAACTGTTGGTTTAAATCAATTCACATTCATTGTTTTCCTTTCTATTTTTACGATGATATCTATCGAAACAATGAAAAATATAATTCTCATCATCTTAATAACATTTTCTCTCGGGTCTTCACTTGCTCAGTCGTCCATTAAAATAGGCACACAGATACCAATTCAATATGCTTTGCAATACGATTATCAGTTTCACCCACGATGGTCGGGTAACGTGCAAGCGGGCGTGCTTACCAAACCGTATGATCAAGTCATTTTAAGTTTATTAAAATCGCTTGGAGTTGATCAGGAGATTGTGAATGTATTGACCAGTGCATTTAATTTTGGCATCATCACACAAGTTAGTGCCAACTATCACTTCAAAAAAAATTATGTGGGTGTTACTGGCTCTTGGCTTCACCTGCAAGCTGCCGATGCTCCTGTGAGTGCTGTAGAAACTGCGTTTGGTGTAAGCGTTGCCTCTTACCCGCTAAGACCAAGACAAATTGCAAAAACGCCTGTTACGCTTACGCTATCTTCTGATTTATACAATGTAGGCATTTTATACGGCCGCAGGTTTATTTTTAAGAACCCTAAAATAGAATTACATACAGAGTTTAGCTTTGCAAAAGTCCTGGGCTCTTCTAGTTATGTAGAGTCACCTCAAAGATCGGTGGAGTCGCTTAGCGTTATTGTGAATAACGAACTAAAAACTGATTACCTCGATTATGGTTATCTTCCCAGTATCAATGTGTTTTTCGTTTACAAATTTGGAGGTTAAATCATTATCTTGGAAGTGATCGATTTTTTTGCGGGCGGGTTACAGGAGATCCGAAAGAAGCGACTGGTTTTTATAACTAACGCGCTCGCTTGGCTATTGGTATTTGGTATCACGGCTGTTCTACTAGCAAGTCTTTTGCCCTTCTGGCACTCGCTTGTCTTTTCGCTCTTTCATATTTCTCTTTTGGCGATCACCTATTATCTAAATATCTACTTAGTCGATCGATTTATTGAGAACAAGAGATATGCGATCTACCTAATCCTCTTTACAATTTTACTGGTGACCATCTCCTTGGCAAGAATCAGATTTAACTTCACTTATTTTAAGGATACATCCATTCTAAAAATTCAGATAAAGGAAAATTGGGCATACATTTTTTCGGTGTTCTCTACCCTCATGGTCATGGTACTGAGTTTCTTTTATGGTTTGCTCATCAATCGCTCAAAAAGAGAAAAAGAATACAAAGAGGTAATCAGCAGGCAACAAGAGGCACAGCTTCAATTCTTGAAAGCGCAAATGAACCCCCATTTTTTGTTCAATACACTAAATAATATTTACTCCCTTACGATAGGCAAGGCACCCAAGGCTTCTGAAATGTTGCTACTCCTCTCAGATTTACTTCGTTATGCGGTGTATGAGAGCAAGAAAGACAAAGTAAACATTGAAAGTGAAGTAAAGCAGATAGATAAATTGATTCAACTCTTTCAGTTAAAAAGTGAAAAGCCTCTTTCGATATCATTTGATACACACTGTGCGCAGTCAACTATTTTCATTGAACCAATGATTTTGATTCCGTTAGTAGAAAACTGCTTCAAACATTGCAACTTTGATAGCTTGGAGAGCGCATATGTTTCGATTCGGCTTTCAGCAGAAAATAATAAACTTGAATTTGAAACCATCAATACAAAAGATCATTGGGAAAAATCAAAAGATGCAGTGGGCGGAGTGGGTTTGGAAAACATTCGACAACGCTTATCCATACTGTACCCAAAAAGATACACACTTGATATTAAGGATGAGGCAGCATTGTTTAACCTGAAATTGACGATCACCAATTGATTTTTTTAACTTATGAATAAAATTAAAACTCTATTGGTAGATGACGAATACTTAGCATTGAATCTGCTAGAAGGATTTGTTGCGCAATTGACTATGTTGGAAATTGTGGGCAAAGTAAAATCGCCAGTGCAGGCAATGGAGATCCTTCAAAAAGAAAATGTTGAATTGCTTTTCTTAGATATTCAAATGCCGACTATCAATGGCAATCAATTTCTGCGATCTCTTAAGAATCCTCCCGCTACCATTTTTACTACCGCCTACTCAGAATATGCGGTGGACGCTTTTAATTTGGGAGCGGTGGATTATTTGGTAAAACCTTTTTCTTTTGATAGGTTCTTTCAGGCAACTCAAAAAGCGTTAGAAGTAATCAGACACAAGAAAAAGGAAAGCACGATCTCAATTGATCAAGATCTATCGTTACCTAATCAATTTCTATCTGTGAAGGCAGATGGAAAAATCTATAGAATCGCGCTAGCCGAAATACTCTACATTGAAGGATTGAAAGAATACGTAAAGATTGTAACGGAGCCAAAGACGTACATCACACTTGAAACTTTCAAAAATCTAGAGACGATTTTACCCTCTAACCAATTCCTCCGTGTTCACAAATCATTTATGGTAGCCAAAGATAAAGTGCGTGCTATTGATGGTAACATACTAGAAGTGGGCAAGGCAACAATCCCTATTAGCCGTGAGCGGAAAGAGGAATTGGTTAAGTTGATATTTGGGAGGTAAGGACAACACTGTTTCTTATGAACTTTATTTAACATCTTTTTTTGAATTAAATATAAGCTAAACTCTTATCGCGCAAAAGAAAGCGATTGTGACCAGAATCAACAAAGGCTTAGGTTTGTAAGTGTCACAAGAATAAAGGATCAACAGAAGTATAAAACTCATTGATCATGCTAAACGGAGTGCGAGCTTTTTCATGTTAAATGATCGATTGCTTACAAGTAAGACAAGCAATTACCTGAAAACGTTAGATCAGCGTTTCGTTTTTTTAAAGTAATTGTTTTAGCTTCTTCTCTAATACCAATCGGTCACTATCTTTTTTTGCTAACTGATAGGCTAGGTTTAAATGGTGTTGTGCTTTCGGTTTATCAAATTCCTTATGTAGATCGCCCAGTAGCGCATGATACCAGTGGTTCTCATCTAAATTCAATTTTTCAGCTTCATTGATGGCGGCATTAACGTTGCGAGCTTTTGCCAACGCATACGTGCGGTTGAGTGCCGCCATGGGGGAATACTCTATTTGCAACAGCTTATTATAAAGTTGCAATATGTTCTCCCACTTTTCCGTAGAGTTAGTTGACTGCGTATGCCAATACGCAATCGCTGCCTCCAGGTGATACTTGGAAATCTCGTTGC
>JBJXEB010000027.1:0-217853 GCA_046155095.1 Cyclobacteriaceae bacterium | reverse complement strand
GCACTTACGTTCTTGTCGGTAAATGTTACGTGTAGTTCTTTCACCTTTTGGGTTTTAGTTAGTCCTTTACAAATCTAACACTCTCAGCCATTTATGAAATGCCTAGTGGTCTATTGCATAATCTGGGATCAATAGAACCATCCTATAAATAGTCTAAAAAATGAAAGGACATTTATTTTGATAGAAGGGCCAACTAGGTTTTATGCTCTATAAGTTTGAAAGTAGAGTACTAGTAAGCCAACTAGAACGAAGAACAATTTTCTTATCTTTGTTGGGTAAAACTTGGAAAAATGTTTAAGTCCATTGTATCCTATCTGATTTTGTACGTTGCTTTTGCCTGTACGTATCAACCGAATGAGGATTTTTTCAAAGAGATTCAAAAACCTCAATTTTTATCAACACCCGTCAACTTCTTTGCCACTACTGACTCGTTGGATTTGCGCAATACAGTACGCATTAACATTGCCCCTCAAAGTACCATAGACATCATTGGATTTAGTTTAAAGTTAGGGCAAGAAGTAGTAAAAGATGGCGATTATGTACCATCTATTATCGAATTGGATTCGAAAAAGTTCAAAGATGGGGTTTATGACCTTAGTTTAACCCTTATTAAAAAAGCTCAAAGCCAAAGTCTTGCCTCCAAACTCAATGCTGAGAATTACGAAGTGAAATTCTCAAAGAAGGCAATACTATTCAATGCCCCACTTATTGCGCCCAAAATACTTCGTACAGGGGTCGAAAATGGGATATTAATTATTGAATGGGAACCTTATAAAGGAAGAGCATTTCAAAGTTATTATGTTCGATCATTAAATCACTCTAGCCTTTCTTTCAATCGAAATCTATCAAAAGAGTTTATAACTTCTTTCGTTGGCGGATCTGAAACGATTGATCTGACTCTAAAAGCTTATGACCAGGAAATAAAGGCTTCGGTTAATGTAGATTATCCTCTCAATCAAAAAATAGAAAGAACGGCAACTGGATTACGTTTTTCTTGGGATCAAAGCCCCTTCCAAAATTGGTTAGGCGTAAGGATATTCATCACAGATGCTGGAATTACCAAGGATTTTGTGATTGCTAAGACCTCTACAGAGTATACTTATGAAAAGACCTTAACTTTCCCTTACGAAATTGTTACATATCTATATGCAGTAAATTCAATCGGTGGACTTACTTACTTGGCGGATAAACAATTCAGTACAGCCTTTCCTTTTAAGGTTTCCTATTCGGGAATTAAGTCTTACAAATTTAAATTGGCCTCACCAAGTGATTCCACCTTTACTGTAATATACCCCAACTACTATGATAGTGACGAAAACGTGGTAACTGTGCACGAAAAAAAAAACGGTAATCAACTAGCCTATAGATCTGGATTTATATGTGCTTCGCCTAATTGGCAATATCTTTATTCATATGAAAACCAAAAAATTGCACTTTTGAACAGTTCAACACTTGCCATCAAAGAACAATTTGACCCTTCATCATTGATCGGTAATTTTGATGAATTTTATCAGATACACGCTTCCGATCAGAATATAGTACTTCTTTATGTCAGAAAGGGAATCGAAAAAAAGTATTTTGCAATTGATTGGCTCACCAAATCCCTTTTATATTCTGGCGTTACATCGAATCCAAGAGTAATAACAAAGTGGGGGCAATTGACACCTGATGGTACTTCTTTCTACGCTACCGATTATGAAGAAAAAATAAATCTACGCTTGAGCCTTAATAATACTCCGAATCAGTACTTCTATTTAGAAAATAGAAATTTGTATCATTATTTTCCAAATAAAGACTTAAAAGTTACCGCCTTTTCAGGTCAACTTTATGTAAATACTATTTTGAATTCCCCTAATTTGACATTAAACAAGATTGCTTATAATAACACAGCTAATTTAGTAAAGATCTTTTCTAACCAAACTGGTCAATTTGGAATAGCCTATTTGGAGGATAATGTAATTAAGATAGATTTTTTTCAACTTGACACTCTTGCGTACATACAAACAGTAACGACTTGGTTGCCTAAAATAGCCAGTGGCAATAATTATGAGTTCTACCTTGTTGGTAATACCTTTATCTTGAACACTGTAAATTTAGGATATCATACTTTAAATTTAAACTTCTAGGGATGTGTAAGTTCCAAATCAAAGTTGTTTGCTTTTTTTTACTTACAACTAATTTTCTAGAATCTACTGGTCAGGGTTTTGTTGAAGGGGGAATTAGCTATAACGGATTTGATATGGGGGATCTTAAATCCTTACAAAAAGAATTGTTTATTGGATCCCCAGTTCAGACACACGTCACAAGCGCTTTCCCTTCTTATATAGGTTTTCATATTGCAGGTGGAATATCGTTTAAAAAGTCAAAGTCAACTTTAAAGAGTGGGGCATCGATCGACTATACTTCGACTGGGGGAAGGGTCAGCTATAGTGATTATTCTGGAATTTTACGTGGTGATCAACTCTTAAACTTATGGTCAATTGGTATTTTCGGGGGAGTTGAATATCCAATCAACAAGAATTTTTCATTGGGTCTAGTTTTACCAATTAACTTTGACCTGACTTCTTTTGAACTTAAAAATGAACTAATTATAGGTGGAGTTCCTGATGGAGTCAGCTATAATTTTAAGTCAACTGGACTTTCCACGTTACCCAAAGCAGAGATATCCTACTCCATCTCCTCCATTTCATTTGGTTTGTACGCTGGGTATCAAATCCTTCTTATGAGTAAGCCATTTTTGTTGACAACTGACGGGCAAAGCACATTGGTTCTTGCAAATTCATCTGAGCCGTTAAGGCCAAATTGGAATGGTTTTAGGTCAGGTTTCGTAATTAGATATCTTTTTTGAATTATTTTTTAATGATGTTCTAAGAGTATCTCCTTTTATAGCCCTTATTGGTCTTCATTACCAACATGCAATATGCGTGCTGCTTTCACACCAAAATTCCCTCATGCTAAACCAAACATTCCTCACCCTCATCCAAAACTACACCACCAACAATCCTCTGGCTAATAACCTATGGACTGAAATCGAAACAAGCTACTCAACCAAGAAAAGACATTACCACACCTTGGCCCATCTGGAAAGTCTATTGACTCAATTAACTCCGATCAAAGACCAAATCAAAAATTGGGATACCGTACTGTTCACCCTCTTCTTCCACGATATTGTTTACAATTCTTTAAAAAAAGACAACGAAGAGAAAAGCGCAGCGCTTGCAGAAAGCAGATTGAAATCCATTGCTGTTCCTCAATCAATCATTGACCACTGCAAAGCACAAATCCTAGCCACCCAGCAACACCTACCAAGCCAAGACACTGACACCAACTACTTCACCGATGCTGATCTTTCCATTTTAGGGGCAGATTGGGAAACTTACTCAGGCTATTCTAAGCAAGTAAGAAAAGAATATTCCACTTACCCTGCATTGATCTACAACCCAGGAAGAAAAAAAGTACTAGAACACTTTTTGAAAATGGAAAGAATCTTTAAAACGGATTACTTTTTCACAAAATTTGAAAGACAGGCGAAAGAGAATTTAAGGAAAGAATTAGAAGCATTTTTATAAATTGCTAAAAAAGGCAGCTTAACTATACATGGCAAAAAAAAAGACACCAGCTACCGAGGGTTTCAACGAAATCCTTCTTTACACTACGCCCAATGGCAAAGTGAAAGTAGAAATATACTTACAGAATGAGACCATTTGGCTTACCCAACAAAAAATTGCAGACCTGTTTGGAGTTGAGAGGAGTGTTGTAACAAAACATATAAAAAACATCTTCGAAACCAAAGAACTTGACCCCAATTCAGTTAGTGCAAAAATTGCACATACTGCCGCTGATGGCAAAAGCTATCCGACTCAGTTCTATAATCTTGATACAATCATCTCTGTTGGCTATCGTGTCAATAGCAGCCAAGCAACTGCCTTTCGCATTTGGGCCACGGAGCGGCTAAAGGAATACATCATCAAGGGGTTTACGATGGATGATGAGCGGTTGAAAAACCCCAACAACATTTTCGGCAAGGATTATTTTGAAGAACAGCTTGCCCGCATCCGCGATATACGCAGCAGCGAAAGGCGCTTCTATCAAAAGATCACCGACATCTACTCGCAATGCAGTGCCGACTATCAAGTGGAAACCGAAGCCACAAAAAAATTCTTCGCTACAGTTCAAAACAAACTGCACTGGGCCATCACCGGGCAGACTGCTGCCGAACTCATTGCAGGAAGGGTTGATAGCACAAAAGAAAACATGGGCCTGACCACGTGGAAGTATGCACCCAAGGGGAGCATTCGGAAAACAGATGTGGGCATAGCCAAAAATTATTTGAACGCAAAAGAATTGGATGGCCTGAACCGAATAGTGACCATGTACTTGGACTATGCCGAGAGCCAAGCCAAAAAAGGGGCGGTGATGTACATGAAAGACTGGGTAACAAAATTAGATGCGTTTTTACAGTTCAACGAAGAGGCTGTGCTCAAGCATCAGGGGAAAGTATCACACGAAGTGGCTCTGGCATTGGCCGAAAGTGAGTTTGAAAAATACTGCATCGTGCAGGATAAGTTATTGGAAAGTGATTTCGATAAGGCGGTGAAGAAGCTTTCCATTCCTGAAGAAAAAAAGAAAAAATAGGAATGCACGTACTCCCAAGTTCAACTTTCCCTATGACCAAACATTCGCTCAGCCGCTACGCAATGTCACTCTTTTACATTGCTGCTGGCCTCAACCATTTCATCAATCCAAATTTTTACCTTCCACTCATCCCGACTTATTTTCCTTACCATTCAGCTATCAATATTATTAGCGGAGTAGTGGAGATTTTATTTGGTTTGTTATTGATTCCAGCCATCACCAGAAAATGGGCAGCCTACGGCATCGTGCTAATGTTGATTGCATTTATTCCCGCGCATGTATACTTCATTCAGCAGAACAGTTGCGCGGGTGAGTTGTGTGTGTCACCTTGGGCAGGATGGGTGAGGCTAATTGTTATCCATCCAATACTACTTTATTGGGCGTGGAGCAGTCGGGAGTAGATGCACTACACCTATACGTATAGCGATATAAAGAAGTAGGCACTTAGGCTAGACAGCCAACTCATTCACAATCTTAATCGCCCTATCAATCTCCTCTGTAGAATTGAAAATGTGAGTTGAGTGGCGCACACCAAAAACATCTCCTTGCGACCGCGGGCGCATCTTCGCCTTCGCCCAATAGGCATCTTGGATTTGCGTACCTGTCATTCCTTCGATGTTATAAAGAGTAATGCCAGCACTCATTGCTTCCTCTTTCGAGGAGAAAATTTTTACCTTTTTATTTTGACGTAAACCAGCACGTAAGCGGTCGCCTAAAAATTTAATTCGTTGATAAACGTTATCTGCGCCAAGCTGAAAATGAAAATCCAACGCCACTTCTAATCCTAAAAGAATGGCAAAGTTGCCCGTGCCACGCTGAGTAAAGCGAAAGCCTTCATCGGCATGATCATCCCAACGGTAACTCGCCACCGTACTCCACAAGTTTTTTATCTGATCGGCTTTCATAAACATAAAACCTGTGCCCGTGGGTGCACCCATCCACTTGTGAAAACAACCCACATACGCATCGCAATCAATGTCTTTCAAATCAATTTTGATATGGCCAACAGTTTGCGCACCATCCAACACCGTAAATATGCCGCGCTTCTTTGCCTCGGCACACAATTCTTTCACGGGCAAGATGGCGCCTGTTCCCGAGATCATGTGCGAGAGCATCAACACTTTTGTTTTGGGCGTAAACGCTTTGACAATAGTATCATACAGTTCTGAAGAACTATTGATCGGCTTTCCTATCGCTACGGTCTTGAATACAGCACCAAATCTTTTCTCTTTTACTTTCCATGAAGATTGCCCTCCCCCATGTTCTTGATCGGTTGTTAAAATTTCATCGCCCGGTTGCAAGGTGATTCCATTGGCGATGTAGCTCATTCCGTTTGTCACATTATCGGTCATGGCAATCTCACCCACTTCGCAATTCAATAGCCTAGCTACTTTTGTACGGATGCTGAGTAAGTTATTATAGCCGCTGATGAACTGTTCTTTGTTGTCGTCTTTGTAAGCCCAATCGGTTACATGAGTCGCCATCATTTTGGTATGTTCAATCATTTTATCAACAACAGCTTTAGGCATTACACCAACTGTACCTGTATTAAAAAAGACAGTGTCTTTTGAGAGCATAAACTGATCGCGTACGCTTCTCCAAAATTTTGGGTCTTGAGGATCAGTCAATAAACTTGAAGGCACTTCCAGTGATGTTGCCATTCCTGACAATGCGGAAAGTGACAGAGTAGAAAGGCCGAGGGATTTTAGAAGGTTTCTGCGAGAGAGCATGAGGGGAGGTTAGAGGTTAGAGTTTAAAAGTTGAAAGTTAGGAGTAGGATGAATTAAACATTCAACATTCAACATTAAACATTAAACATTAAACATTAAACATTAAACAATTCAAACAATATCAATATGATACACATCCGTTTCGTTGCGCTTGATATTCTTTACATGAAAGCCGCCCGTTTGTGCAATCTCTTCCACCATATCAAACACCAAGCAGCTTTTGGGCAAGCCACCAAAGATCAGCAGAAAAGAAAAATCTGCCTCGCCCCGAATGATCGTCCACTGCGGAGCATAAGAAATATTTTCAGCATGTACCAATTGTGATCGTGTCTCCTTGCCAATCAAAAAAGTGGTGCGCCAAATGCGGATCAACATTTCTTCAGAAGTATTTTTAAAATGGCAGTGGACATACATATACGAATCGTCAAAAGAAGCAGGATCGATGGAAGCAAGCGTATCCACATCCACTTTTGGTTTCACCAACGGCTCTTTGATCTCTACTGCTGATTGTATTGTTGTCACCGATTTATTTTTTAGGGAACCAAGGGAAAACCGAAGGCGTCTTTCTACTATACTCTTCATATGCTGGTTTGTTCTTTTTCAATGCTCGTTCCAATAAAGATACGCCCGATACTTTCAATAATAAAATGGTCATCACCACCGAACTAATAATCGCCACATAACTTCCCGCTGCCACGGCAAACAACGCAAAGCTCCACCACACACAGGCATCGCCAAAATAATTTGGGTGGCGCGTGTATTTCCAAAAGCCTGTGTCCAATACTTTTCCTCTGTTGTCAGGATTTGCTTTGAACTTTACCAATTGATAATCGCCACCTGCTTCAAACATAAAGCCGATGATCCATAAAATAATGGCGAGAATATCTAACACGCCAATAGATTTCGACAACCCAAAATATTGTGCCGTCAACAAAGGCAAAGAAATGATCCACAACAAAAAACCCTGCAACAAAAACACTTGAAAGAAACTGAACCACCAATAACGCTCCGCTCCATAGTGCTGTCGAAATTGTGCATAACGATAATCCTCTGGCTTGCCCATATTGCGCCAAAACAAATAAGCGAACAAGCGCAATCCCCATACGATAGCCGTTATCAATACAATCAACTTGCGAGTTGGGTCCCCCGAGGAATTGAAATAATAATAGACTGCCAACAACACAAAACCCAACCCCCAAAACGGATCGACAATACTAGCGTTGACCAACTTGATACTGGCCGCCCACACTAACGTGAGCAATGCCATCACCACTCCAAAGCCAACAAGGTAAACCGACCAAAATTCAGAGAGCATTTTCAAAATTCCATATTTAAAATACCAAATTCAACTAATCCCGATGCTTATTTTCATACTTTAGTGACCTTTATCCCATGCCTATGAGCAAACTTATCATTAGCAGTCACGATGAATTTCAAACTTACGCTGGCAAAGAGCTTGGCCTCTCCGATTATACTCAAATTACTCAAGAGCAAATCAACCGTTTTGCCGATGCCACGCTCGATCATCAATGGATACACACCGACCCTGCACGTGCCGCTGCTGAGACCACTTTCAAAAGTACTATTGCCCATGGGTATTTGACTCTCTCTCTGGTGCCACATTTGTGGGATCAGATTGCTGAGTTTAGGAACATCAAGATGATGATCAATTACGGTATTGAAAAATTAAAATTCAATCAGCCTGTGTTGGTAAACCAAGAAGTGCGCCTGCGCGCGAAACTACATTCCATCATCAACCTGCGTGGCATTACCAAGTTTGAGGTGGATGTAACGCTTGAGATCAAAGACAACCCGAAGCCAGCATTCAATGGGATTCTAGTATTCCTCTATCATTTCAATAACTCATAAATTGGCTTCAAGCTACAGGCTACACGCTCCAAGCTTGTGGCCTGAAGCATGCTGCTTGAAGCCCTAATCTCACTCAACAATGAAAGACTTTAAAAAATATTTTATCATCCCCGCACCTCCGCAAGATGTCTATCTCGCACTCACTAATCCGCTTACTATTCATTTATGGTCGGGTGAAGAAGCGGAGATGAGCACTGAGCCTGATAGTGAATTTTCTCTTTGGGAAGGAAGCATTACAGGAAAGAACTTGGAATTTGAACAGGATAAAAAAATTGTTCAGCAATGGTATTTTGGCGAGCAAGCAGAACCTTCCATTGTCACCATTAAATTACACGAAGACAAAGAAGGTACTTCCGTAGAGTTGCGTCATACTAACATACCTGATGAAGATTACAATGATATTGTAGAGGGATGGATGGATGCGTACTTTGGTTCGTTGCAGGAGTTTTATGGGGAAGAGTGATGGGAAGAAGTTAGAAGTTAGGAATGGCGTTTTTAGAAAAGCACTTATTCATAAAAAAATCAAAGTTGCCCAATGCGGGCAAAGGATTATTTACTAAAAAAGAAATCGGTAAGGGTATTCGCATTATAGAATACAAAGGCAAGTTGCGCAAGTGGAAAGATATAAAGCATGAAGATGGTTACAACGGCTACTTGATGTACATCACACGCAATGCAGTGATTGATGCACTGCCTGCCACCACAACGCTTGGTCGCTATGCCAATGACGCCAGGGGTTTTGTTAGGATTGAAGGCCTGAAAAATAATTGTGAATATGTGAGCGAAGGGAACAAATGTTTCATTGAATCCATTCGATCCATCAAAAAAGGAGAAGAGATTTTGGTGGGTTATGGAAGGGAGTTTTGGGAGCTTCAGAGGAAAATAGCTTCACGCAAGATGCAAAGGCGCAATGGGAGAATTAGTATCTGATTCAAGTACGCTATTCTCATGCAATTTTATTTATTAGCAAAAGCCAAGCTTGAAAGAATAGCTGTTTTAACACGGCCTAAGTATTTGGGTATTTCACCGGGATAATTATTAATACCACTCAAGTCGTCTCTGTTTGCAAGATGAATCAGTCGGATGGCATCAGTAACGTCTCTTGAGATTTGTTCTCCTTGCTGTGCCGATACTTTGAGCAATTCTACTTTTATCTCTTCGATTGTCTTTACAAAATACGGGATTGACTTATAAGTTAAATCAGCGTGGTTTTTTACTTCAGTGTAAATTTGTTTTAGCTTGACGGACATTATTTAATTTTTTAAGAAAAAGTAGACAGCAATTTAGGTTTTTTTTAAACATAAATGAGAAGGCATTGCAAATCGGGTGTATTTCAAAAATACATGGTAAAAATCCTTCATGGGCTTTTGAACCACAAAGAAACATAGGCACATAGACCTTCACATAACTACAAAATCTTTATATGTATGTATTTCTACTTGCCTCCTGGCAGGCAGGTGTTTCTTCCTGCCTATGTGGTTCAAAACGGCATCAATTTTTTTTGAAATACACCCTGTAATCTAGCTCAACAAAGGAGTCCAAGAGTGAAGACTCTTCCACGAAATAAATTTGCTTCTAAAAAGAAAAAAAGTCCGTATTATCGCGAAGAAAAAAAATTATTTCAGTCAGTGATCATGAGCATACTTATCCTCACAAAATCACAAGCCCGCAAGATAATCCTACACGCTGCGGGGTTAACAAAAAGTGCGCAGTTTGGAAAAGGCAAACAGGCCGTCTACAAACTTATAGACCATCTTGGCTTTATTCAGATAGATACCAATTACGTGGTAGAGCGGGCGCATCACCATGCCGTTGCATCGCGTGTACCAAACTATAAACCCGAATGGCTTGACCAACTTCAGGCCGAAGGGAAGATTTTTGAATTCTGGACTTATGCCACGGGGTACATCCCTATGTATGATTTTCGATACTCGCTACCCGTGAAGGCAAGCTTCTTAGCCAGAAGAAAATCTGTAACGCAAGCTGAAACAAATTTAATGAGGAAGATACTGGACAGGATTTCGCGTGAAGGGCCACTCATGGCTCGCGATTTTGAAAATGATCGCGTCACCAAAAGCTCGGGATGGTGGGATTGGCGCCCTTCCAAGGTGGCTCTTGAGTGGCTTCATCTAGAAGGAAAACTAATGACATTCCGAAAAGGAAATTTTCAGAAGGTATATGACCTTACTGAGAATCTAATTCCGCGAGACGTAGATACAACCATGCCCACTCCTGCCGAATTTGCGAGGCATGTAATCAGACGGTCATTGAAGTCACTTGGCATAGCTAGTTTAAAAGAGATCGCCTACACTGCCAAGTATGTAAAATATTCTGTGAAAGGTGAAATGCAAACTTTGGTGGATGCGGGTGATGTTTGCAAAATCGAAGTGCAAGGCATGCAAGGCACTCCTCTATTTATGCTTTCCCCCTATAAAAACAAGAAGATTAATTTATCCGGAGAGGCATTCATTCTTTCTCCCTTTGATGTGCTCAACGTATTCAGGCATCGATTAAAAAACTTCTTTGACTTCGACTACCAAGTAGAATGTTTCATGCCAGAACCAAAACGAAAATACGGATACTTTTCATTACCGATATTGATGGGCGACACTTTCGTTGCCAGGATGGATTCCAAGGCTGACAGAAAACAGGGGATATTAACTATTCACAATCTGCATGTTGAGTCGAGCAAGTTCACCAAGCCAATGGTTGATAAAATTGGTGCGGCTATCAAAACTTTTGCGAAATTCAATCAATGCAAGACGGTTGTCATTACAAAATCAAATGATAGGTCTCTCCTGAAAATCCTACGCACCGCGTTATCGTGATTTTTAATTCCTCACGGAGTCCTTGAATGAACTCTATTAATAATCTAGCTAGCATCTCAGATAATCCAATGGTACATCTTTGATTTGGCTAGTAGGTTTCTTCCGCCTTGGCACCATCAGCTTTTTGGCTTGCTCTAAAGTGTAAAAAGAGGCGGAGACTTCTGAACTTCCTCCACAATCCCTTTGATTAAAAAAACAAAATGCCTTGTTTTGCGATCTCCTATTTTTAAAGCAGAATGAACCGTACTAAAATCAAAGAATTGTTGGCAACCACCCCAACAGGGCAACAGGTAAAGGCAAAAGGCTGGGTGCGCACTTTTCGCAATACACAGTTTATCGCTCTCAACGATGGCTCCACTATCCACAACCTTCAAGCGGTAGTCGCTTTAGACTCATTGGACGAAGCCACCCTCAAAAGAATAACTACAGGCGCTTGTGTATCTGTAACAGGCGAACTGATTGCCTCGCAAGGAAAAGGCCAAGCCGTAGAAATAAAAGTAACTCAACTAGAAATCCTAGGCGATAGCGATGCGGAGAAATTTCCGTTGCAGCCTAAAAAGCATTCGTTGGAATTTCTGCGCGAGATCGCACACTTACGCGCTCGCACCAACACCATTAGCGCGGTAATGCGTGTGCGCCATGCGATGGCCTTTGCTATTCACCAATTTTTTAACGAGCGTGGGTTTAGTTACATCCATACACCCATCATCACAGGCTCGGATGCAGAAGGTGCAGGTGATATGTTTCGCGTCACTACGCTAGATGCAAAGAATCCTCCACGCGATGAACAAGGCCACATCGACCACAAAGAGGATTTTTTTGGAAAGGAAACGAACTTGACAGTATCAGGGCAATTGGAAGGAGAAACGTATGCGCTCGCACTTGGTGATATCTATACGTTCGGCCCCACGTTCCGCGCAGAAAATTCAAACACCACACGCCACTTGGCTGAGTTTTGGATGATCGAGCCAGAGATGGCGTTCTATGACATTCATGACAATATGCAGTTGGCTACAGATCTCTTGCAATATCTAGTAAAGTATGCACTGACTAATTGTGTTGATGACTTAGAATTTTTGAACAAGCGCGCTTTGGAGGAGGAGGCAACTAAGCCACAAGAGCAACGCAGCGAGCTAAGCTTGTTAGAGCGTTTGAAATTTGTGGTGGAAAATGATTTTCAAAAACTAAGCTACACCGAAGCAATCGAGATTCTTAAAAATTCTACACCCAACAAGAAAAAGAAATTTCAATACTTGATTGAAAACTGGGGTGTCGATTTGCAATCGGAGCACGAACGCTATTTGGTAGAAAAGCATTTTAAAAAACCCGTTATCCTCTATAACTACCCGAAGGGCATCAAGGCATTTTACATGCGCCAAAACGAAGACGGAAAAACGGTTGCTGCGATGGATGTACTGTTCCCTGGCATTGGCGAAATCATTGGCGGCTCACAACGCGAAGAGCGTTACGATAATTTATTGAAGCGGATTCAAGAAATGAAGCTGCCCGAAAAAGAATTGTGGTGGTATCTAGATCTTAGGAAATTCGGTTCTGCTCCTCACAGTGGTTTTGGTCTAGGCTTCGAGCGGTTGATCTTATTTGTAACGGGCATGACTAACATCCGTGACGTGATTCCGTTTCCGCGGTTTCCGAAGAGTGCGGAGTTTTAATTTATAGTGAACAGTTTATAGTTGTCAGTTATTAGAAAAACCATTAAGGATCAACCAATAACTGATAACCATTAACGAAAAAGAATGGAGACCATCGAACTATCAGGTATTATTGGACTGATCGCGCTAGCAGCACTCGCTTCCAATTTTTTAGTCGGTATCTTCATCTGGTCTAAGGTGAGTTGTCAACTGCCTTATAAATTATCTTTTCTTCAGCTTCATAAGTTCACGGGCTATACTGCTGCCATCACTATATTGCTGCACGTTGTTTTAATACCGTTAGATCCACAATCTGGTTTTACATGGACAGATTTACTTCTTCCAGCATGGACACAGCATCAGCCTTTAGCCAACACCTTTGGCTCCGTTGCGTTTTATTTGATAGGAGTAGTAGTGATCAGTTCGTATTTCAAAGAGCAGATTAAGTTGCCGCTTTGGCGAACGCTTCATTATCTCTCTTACTTTGCCATTGTGCCCTTGGTCTTGCACAGCATCATTACTGATCCTAAGCTGCAAGACAGACCGATTGATTGGTTGGATGCAGAGAAATTGTTTGTCATTCTATGTTGCTCGATCATTGCGGGGTTGACCTTCTATCGTTTTATAGTAATAAAGAAAATAAAAACATAGTCTCTTCCTTCAAAAACTCTTTTCTTGCGACCTCATTTCTAATCTATGAAGATTCTTCTATTTGCTCTATTGATTGCAACAAATCTATTTGCCCAGAAAAAAGATACCGTCACCGTTATTGGCGTGGGTGACATCATGATGGGTAGCAATTACCCAAATGACTATGGACTTCCTGCGAATGATGGCCTTTTGTTGATGAAGGACTTAGAACCGATTTTAAAACATGCGGATGTCACTTTTGGAAATCTAGAGGGGGTACTACTAAACAAGGGTGGTTATGCTAAAACCTGCCGCGACCCGAAAGTATGTTATGTTTTTCGCAGCCCTGAAAAATATGTGCAGAACTTAGTGAATGCAGGGTTTGATGTAATGAGCTTAGCAAATAATCACTCTGGTGACTTTGGTGATCTCGGGAAAAAAAGCAGCATCAAAACATTAGAAGATGCGGGCATCTTGCAAGCAGGGCAAGTCACAAAACCATACGTGACCTTTGAAAAGCAAGGAATCAAATACGGCATGGCAGCATTCGCACCTAATACGGGCTGCGCCAACATCAATGATTTAAGGGAAGCGAAAAGAATCATAGCAAAATTAGATTCCACTACTGACATTGTGATCGTTTCCTTTCACGGAGGTGCCGAAGGGCCACAGCACGAGCATGTATTGCGCAGGAACGAAGTTTTTTATGGCGAAAACCGAGGAGACGTGTATCAATTCGCTCATCAACTGATTGATGCCGGAGCAGATATTGTATTAGGCCATGGCCCGCATGTAACAAGGGCAATAGAAGTTTATAAAAATAAATTCATTTCTTACAGCATGGGCAACTTCTGCACGTATGGAGGCATTAATGTAAGTGGGATCAACGGCCTCGCTCCTATTATTAAGGTCTATACCAATGCCACGGGCAATTTTTATAAAGCGCACATCACTTCAACCAAACAAATTACGCTGGGCCCTGTATCAATTGATCCACAAAAACAAGTATTGAAACGCATTCAGCAACTCACTAAGCAAGATTTTCCTGAAACCCGCATTGAAATTGATGATAATGGATGGGTTACGAAATCCACAAAGTGATGTGAATAGCTTGTAGATAAAAAAAATAGGCTTGGTTGCTTACATATTAAAGAATCGTTACTTTGCACAATGTTCAAGGCAAAAAACTGAACAAATAGGCTCCTACCACTGCATGGCATACAAAGAAAAAGAAATCGAGAAGCTTTATTACTCAATCGGGGAAGTAGCCGAGCAGTTTAATGTAGCCCCGTCTCTGATCCGCTTCTGGGAAACAGAATTTGAACTCATTCAGCCGAAAAAAAATCGCAAGGGCAATCGCCAATTTACCAAAGAAGACATCGACAGCGTACGCACCATCTATCACTTGGTAAAAGAGAAAGGCTTTACACTGCAGGGTGCTAAAGAGATGCTGAAAAACGATACGCAATCTGTTCGCGATAAAATGGAGCTTATGGATTCGCTCAAAAGAGTACGCCAGTTCTTGGTGGAGGTGAGAGAGAAACTTTCTTAATCAATTCGATAATTCGTTTATTCGTTGATGCTTTTTGGCAATCCAATAAATTACCGAATTAACGAATCATCGAATTAATGTATGGATCAAGAACGCCTCTCCTTCCTTGCCCTTCATAATACATCTGGTATTGGCGATTATCTTTTAAAACAGTTGGTGAGCTACTGTGGCTCGGCTGAGCAAGTTTTTAAAACACCAAAAGGTAAGCTGCTCAAAATTCCTGGTGTTGGTGAAGTTACTGCTGAATCCATTCGCACAGGCAAAACATTTGAACGAGCCGAAAAGGAAATAGCGAAAGCAGAAAAATCAAATACTGAAATTTTATTTTATACGGATAAAAAATATCCTAATCGGTTAAAGCAAATTGAAGATGCTCCTACGCTCCTATACTTTCAAGGCAATGCTCATCTCAATCATTCAAAAACCGTGGCCATTGTTGGAACAAGAAAAGCAACCAGCTATGGAAAAGAAATAGTAGAGCAAATTGTAAAAGAACTTGCACCGCACCAGCCGCTTATAATAAGTGGTCTTGCTTATGGCATCGACATACAAGCGCACAAGCAAGCGCTAAAAAATGATTTACCAACACTTGGTGTAATGGGCAGTGGCATGGATGTGATCTATCCATCGGCACACAAAGACACCGCCAATAAAATGATTGAGCAAGGTGGACTGCTTACAGAAAATAGTTTTGGCACTAAGCCCGATGCCCACAACTTCCCAGCACGCAACCGAATCATTGCTGGGCTATGCGATGCATTGATTGTAGTAGAAGCCGCTGAAAAAGGCGGGGCATTAATTACTGCTGAAATTGCCAACACCTATAATAAAGATGTGTTTGCCGTGCCAGGCAGTATTGGTGAGACCTATTCTGAAGGATGTAATAAACTCATTCGCACCAACAAAGCCAACTTGTATAGCTCTATCAAAGACTTAGAGTACATTATGAATTGGTCGGTAGAAAATCCAGAAACAAAAAAAATAAAACCTACTTCTATCGATCTCAGTCAATTTGAACCCGATGAGCTAACGGTCATTAAAGTATTGCAAGAAAAGAACGCCCCAGTGATGATCGATGAGTTGACGATCAAGACTTCACTTTCACCTAGTATACTCGCTTCGCTCTTACTTACGCTGGAGTTTAAAAATGTGGTGAAGTCTCTACCAGGGAAGATGTTTGCGTTGACGTATTTCAATCAACACTAGTTTCGTAAATTAATTCAACAACAGCATTGTAAAGGTACGAGGTACGAAATACGAGGTACCAAATCGTACTTAGTAATTCGTACCTCGTATCCTTAAGGTTTCGGAAAAATAGAATCTGCTAATTTCATCGCTTCTTGAAATGCAACGCGATCCAATGTTGGTGCATCATTCTTAGAATCCAAAAAAGAAAGTACAGTTTCTGTAGCTAGGTTTCCAACCAATTCATCTTCCGCCATAGGGCAACCACCAAAGCCTTTGATGGCTCCATCAAATCGTTGGCAACCCGAATTATAGGCTGCTTCAATTTTCTCCACGGCCGTAGCCGGATTGGAATGCAGGTGTGCACCAAATTCAATAGCGGGAAATTTTTGTATAAGTGTCTTAAACAAATACTGAATCTGCCCAGGCTGAGATACGCCTATGGTATCGGCCACCGAAATAATTTTTACTTCCATTGCGGCCAAGATACCCGTAAACTGTTCAACAATGCTCGCATCATAAGGATCGTTGTACGGATTGCCAAAGCCCATACTAATGTAAGTGACCAAAACTTTGTTGCTCTTCTTACAAACTTCTTGAATCTCCTCAATCGTATTCAAAGCCTCTACAATTGACTTATTGGTATTGCGCTGCTGAAAAGTTTCGGAAATAGAAAGAGGAAAACCCAAATACGTAATCGCTTCGTGTTTACTTACCTCCTCCGCCCCTCTGGTATTAGCTACAATCGCCAATAACTTTGATTTGGAATCTTGTACTTTCAAAAGCGAAAGCACTTCGGCTGTATCACGCAGTTGTGGAATGGCCTTGGGCGACACAAAGCTCCCAAAATCAATGGTATCAAACCCAACATTTAAAAGTGTATTAATATAGTGTGCTTTTTGCTCAGTTGGTATAAATTTGTCGATGCCTTGCATGGCGTCTCGGGGGCATTCTATGATCTTCATGTTACAAAATCGTTAAACAAAATTGTGGTAATTCTAAGTCAAAGAGAAATAAGTGGCAATGACCGCAAAAAAAGACGCTTTATCAGGTAAAATAGATAATTATCCGCTTTACTCGGATTAACTTTAACAAAAATAAATTTCTAATGTCGCTACCATTATTCTCCGGAACTTTAGGCCCTAAGCGCGCAGCCCACTTATTGCATCGCGCATCCTTTGGGTCAACCAAAGAATTGATCGATAGCTTTGCAGGCCTTACCGCCCCACAAGCTGTCACTCAACTTTTTCAACAACCTCTACCAGACCCTGTTCTTCCCATCGACCCAAAGACTAGCAAAGAATGGTTTCTCTCTGGAGTGGTGGATAAAGTCAACAGTGGAAACTTGGAATTACAAGATTATTTTAAAGGCTGGTTCATGGCACAAATGCTTAGCCAAGGAATTAATCCAAGTCAATCATTGGCTTATGCTACGCGTGAGAAGATTGTGTTTTTCATTCATACTGTTCTCACTACCATCATTTCAAAAGTAGATGATAGCCGAGCCATCTATTTCCAAAATCAGTTATTCAGGCTTTTTGCTTTTGATAAAAACGCTGGTATCAAATTTAATTTCAAAGAATTGGCAAAGAAAGTAAGTGTAGACAATGCCATGCTCAAGGTGCTCGATTGTCAGCTTAACGTAAATGGTAATCCACAAGAAAACTATGCACGCGAACTTCATGAATTATATACGATTGGTAGAGGGTTGGATGGCGTGTTCAAAATACCAACTGGGCTTAGCCCCGATGATTATTTTTATTATTCAGAAAAAGATATACAAGCAGCCGCTAGAGTACTTTCCGGCTGGGATTTAGATTTCAGTTTTGAAAAAGACGCTCAAGGCAATTTTATAAACATTGATACGGACACCAAACTGCCAAGAGGAAAAGTAAAAGGAGGAAAAACCAATGCTTCAGCCCATGATAATGGCGTAAAACAATTCAGTGATAGGTTCGCTAACAAGACCGTTAAGCCAGATCCACTTTTGATCAATGGCGGCAATGCCAACGAAGCAAGTGCCCTTGACGAAATCAATCAACTAATTGAACAGATCTTCGCTCAACCAGAAACAGCTCGTAACATTTGCCGAAGGATTTATCGCTTCTACGTGTACCATGCCATCGACCAAACATTGGATGACTCCATCATTGCTGGAATGGCTGCCACCTTCACAGCGAGCGGATTTAAACTTCAGCCTGTGTTAGAAGAACTCTTTCAGAGCCAACATTTTTATGATGCCGCAGCAGGAGTCAATGATGATAACTTCGGAGGGATCATCAAATCTCCATTGGACTTAGTGATTGGCACACTTCGTTTCTTTAATGTCCAACTACCGGGCTACGCAACAGCCGCTTCTGATTTTTATGGGAAAACTGGTGGCTTAGTCCGCGAACTTGGGTTAATGGGTATGCCGTTCTACGATCCATTTGATGTGGCTGGCCATGATGCCTACCACCAATACCCTATTTACCATCGCAGTTGGATATCTACCAACTACCTTGCACAACGCTACAGTTTTATTAGCCAGTTGGTGATGGGTTCTACTACCCCTGGTGCGCTGAAGATTGATGTAGTCAATTTTGTGAAGACAAAATTCAGTTCAGCTATTGCCTCCAATGCCAGAAACCTCATCATTGAATTGGCCAAATACCTTTTGCCTGTAAATGAAAATCTTACTTACACAACAGGGGCAGATACCAATTCAGGATTGACAGCAGCGCGCATGAATTATTTTTTAACTGCGTTTCTATTCTCACCTAAAATAGATAATGACCCCGAAGCGCAATGGACACTGAGATGGAATAATAACCTCGATCCTGAAACTGTTGAGAACCAGCTTAAGAATTTGTTCAATGCCATGATGCAGTCACCCGAGTATCAACTTTTTTAACTGAAACTAAATGAAACGCAGAGACTTTATACAAAAACTTTCTATGGCCACGTTGCCGTTTACCCTTGGTGGAATACCCATGCGGTTGATGGCTGATAATGCGCTTACGCGGATGGCGAGCCTAAGTACCAACGATCGGGTGTTGATCATCTTGCAAATGCACGGTGGCAACGATGGCTTGAATGCCGTCATCCCTTATACGGATTACGATCAATACTACTCTAATAGGGCGAACATTGCCATCCCCATCAAGAATAGCGCGCGCAAGATGATCAAGCTTGACAGCACTTTACCACTAAATGCACAAGTAGGTTTACATCCTGATATGATTGGAATAAAAGATTTGTACGACCGTGGGCGGATGGCCATCGTGCAAGGCGTTTCGTATAAAAATAATAATGGCTCGCACTTTCGTGGTAGGGATATTTCTTTCATGGGCGGCAGCTTCAATGATTATTTTTCTTCTGGCTGGGTTGGGCGTTATTTAGGAAAAGAGTTTACTAATCCACCAAGCATAGAATACCCAAGAAATTTCCCAAATGCGGATATGCCCGACCCTTTGGCTATTGAAATGGGTAACGATGTATCGCTTATCTTCCATCAAAAGGGAAATATTCCAATGTCTGTCTCTATCGGAGACCCTGATGCGTTTAATAAATTGGTCAATGGAGATGGTACGCCAGGTAGCGCTGGCTTAAATGGATTTATTGACATTGGTAACGATCCACGAGGCTATCCACCTGCAGCCTTGGAAAATACTCCGTATGGAAAAGAGTTATTGTGGATTTTAGGTTTGGAAGAAAAAACCAAAGACTATGCGAAGCGATTGGCTGACGTTTACAACGCGGCATCAAAGACAAGTGTTACCTATCCAGAGACCTACCCGTTCAATGCACCTACGGGTAGTTTGCGCAATGGTCTCTCAGGGCAACTTCAAATTGTTGCCCGCTTATTAGATGGTGGCGGTGCAGGCAAGGGAGTTAAATCAAAAGTATTCTTATTAAAGATAGGAGGATTTGATACGCACGCAGATCAAGTTGAAAGCTATGACCCTACTATGGGTGTTCACGCTGCGTTGATGTATCACATCTCATCAGCGATGCAAGCTTTCCAAAGTGATTTGAGAGCTCGTGGGCTAGAAGACCGCGTGCTTACCGTAACCACTTCAGAGTTCGGGAGACGAATTAAATCGAATGGCAGTTATGGTACTGACCACGGTACAGGTGCCCCGATGTATATCTTTGGAAAAGGCGCACAACCTGGCGTATTTGGAAAAGTACCAGATTTGACTAAAGATAACGTGGAGATGCAGTACGATTATCGCCAAGTGTATGCCAGTATACTGAGAGATTGGATGTTGATAGACGAAGCCGTGATCAATAAAGATATCTTTTTTGGAAATTACTTTACTGGACCCAAAGAAGAAGGCACTGGCAACTACGAGAACTTAACAGTAGCCACGCAGGTGATTTCAGGCGTACAAGATAACTTTATATCTGATCGGTTTGCTTTGTTGGATTGCTTCCCCAATCCCGCCAAGGAAAGCACTACCATTAGCTTTAAAATGAACAACACCAATTTTGTTAGCTTAAATTTGTTGGATAACTCTGGGCGTGTACTAAAGATTTTGGTGAATGGGCAAAAGGAAGAAGGCGAACATGCTATTAAAGTAGATGTAACAGATTTGCCTACTGGTGTTTACCTTTATAAGTTTAAGACAGGATTTATTGAAGAAACTAAAAAGCTCATCGTTACCAAATAATACTTATGAGAAAATTCTATGTACTGCTTGTGTTGATCGGCATCGCAATAGGTGGCAATGCGCAAGGGAAAAGGAAATCAAGTGCGCTTAGGGCTACCAAAGAAACAAAGAAAGCGAAAGGGATTAGTAAGAAGGGAGCCAACAAAAACAGACCGAACCCCAATCAGTTTTTAGAACAGCAATGGTGGCTTGGCTTCAAGGCTGGAACCAATTTGGCTCAGGCTGATCCATTGAAGCGATACACCATCCTTACACCCACCAATTATTCTTCTTCGCTCACCGACAAGCAGTACGATGACTTTAAGGAATTGGGTATTCAAACTTCTATTGAGATTAGCTACTATTACAAGGGTTTTTATTTTAGCACACAGCCTGGCTATATCAGCTCTACTTTCACTTACTCCAACCAGTTGCAGTGGTTCAATGCGCTGAATGCAAATGAAACGCTTACGCAGACCTATAAGCAAAGTCAAAAAGTAGAGTACGCAGATTTTCCTTTTATCATCAAATACGACATTGTTGGAAACAAGCTAAGGCCATTTGTGCAGGTGGGGATCTTTTATTCGCTGCTGCTCAATGCAGTTAAGACGGTAAATGTTTCTGGCATTGATCAAGCCTCTGGCGGAACGAATGTGCTGAGCACAGAGCCATTGATTGTAGGGGCGAAAGACTTATTCAGCAACTATTGGGGATTGATGGGTGGAGTAGGTGCCACCTACCAACTCGGCAATGTCAAGTTAATACTAGATGCCTCTTACCGCCAAAGCATGAGCAACATTGCCAATCCACAAAACCGTTTTACCAATGATCGTCTCTCTGGGATTGGAGATGCCCAAGATGATCTTAATCTTAAAAACATAGTAATCTCCGCTGGCGTACTTTTCCCCATGCGCTACCTCAGCAATAGTTTCAAATCCAATGACCGTTAATTGTATGAAAAAGACAATACTGATTTCCCTCCTTGCAGTACTTGCATTCTCTTGCGCCAAGGATTCTGATGTAGCGACTGACAAGGCTAACTTCACTCGAATTTATGATAATAATAAGTTTGATGCTTCTTATTATCCAATTGACGTAAAGCAGACCCCTGACGGTGGGTTTTTGATTCTAGGTGGAAGACGATTGACCGATTCTAACTTTAGCGGCATATATTTAATGAAAGTTGATCAATTAGGAGCTTACGTTTCTGATTTAGAAGTTACATCTGATAAGGTAGCACCCATTGGCCCGTTATTGGAGGCAAACAATAAGTACTACTTTTTTAGCATGACACCAGTTGGGTTGCAAACTCAAATAAGTGAAATGGATGCCGATGGAGCAATTACTAAAACAACTGCTGTTGGAGGATCATATCCTGCTGCTGCTTTTAATGACAATGGAAGTTTTTTACTGCTTCGTTATGATAATGGATCTAAAGAAAGTGTTCTGGCTATAGTTAATCCTACAGGAAGCGTTTCTAAATCAAAAGGTTTCACTGTTGGTGCTGGCGATGGGGTAGAAGCACCCATCATTCAACATTACTTGCGCACTGGTCGTCAGTTTCCTTTTCAAGTTGGTAAAACAGCAAGCGGTCAATATTTTTTTAATGGATTTTATAATTACACCTTTTCCTTGGTCTTTACTGATTTATCAGCAAAAGATCCGTTGGGTGTGGTGCAAGGTCAACAAGATGATGGGGGCCTTAGCTATATAATGCCATTAGATGGGATCAGATATGCATCTGCCCGATTTAATTTTGGCGATAATTATCTATTGCCCAACGCCACTCTTAATTCGACTGGAACCACATCTAGTGTTGATTTGGGCGGCAACAACCTGCCTGAGTTAGCGAACAATGCCACAGTCAAAATTATTTCCGCCACTGTAAACAGTAAAGAAATTGCCTTGTACGGCAGCAACACACGAAGCAAACAAATCTCATTATATGGCTACGAAAAAGCTACTGGAAAGTTTTTAGGAAGCCGCTACTTAGGTTTCTCCAATCCATTTGAGATTGCCGCCATGATAACTACAACAGATGGTGGATTAGCGGTGTGTGGTACGACCTACGTGGCTGGTCGCTTCCCGCGGATATGTTTGTTCAAGATTTCTAAAGACGAACTAGCAAAGTCGTTTAAATAGTTATTGGTTAATAGTTATCAGTCAGTAAGTTTTGCTTACGGCTAACTATTAACCAATAACTTCTTCCATATCTCCCTCGTTTTTTCTTCCTTCGCCAAAGTTTATGGTCTCGATCGAAGAAAACAAAAGCCTAAAGCCCTTCAATACATTTGGTATTGATGTGAATGCAGCCTATTTTACTACCATCACCACGCTGCAAGAGCTTCAAGAGGTACTGCACTCCACTATTTATAAGAATGAAAAGCGTTTAATCCTTGGTGGAGGTAGTAATATGCTCTTCACAAAGGATTTTGATGGCTTGATAATCAAAGTAGCATTGAAGGGAATAGACATCGTGAGCGAAAACGAGGATACGGTCACGATTAAAGTTGCTTCAGGCGAAGCGTGGCATGAGTTAGTGCTTCATTGCGTGAAAAATAATTGGGGAGGAATAGAAAATCTATCGTTGATACCTGGATTAACGGGCGCAGCACCGATACAAAACATTGGAGCGTATGGTGTGGAGATCAAAAATGTAATCAAAGAAGTGCATGGAATTGATCTTTCAACAGGTGAGTCAAGATCGTTCAATAATGAAGAATGTTGCTTCGGATACCGAGAAAGTGTTTTTAAACATGCGCTCAGAGAAAAATATTTTATTTCAAGTGTTACTTTAACTCTCACACAAAAAAGTCATCAGTTCAACGTTGCGTATGGTGCTATACATGACACGTTGAAGAGCATGCACATCACTACACCAACAGTACAATCAATCAGTGATGCAGTGATTGCAATCAGACAAAGTAAGTTACCTGATCCACGTGTGATCGGCAATGCAGGAAGCTTCTTCAAGAACCCAAGCATCACACAACAACACTATCAATCACTACAAAAATCATTTCCTCAAATACCTTGCTACCCTTCTGTAAATCAAGAAGTTAAAGTGCCTGCTGGGTGGTTGATAGAACAGTGTGGATGGAAAGGAAAAAAAATAAATGAAGTTGGTGTGCATGTGCATCAAGCACTCGTGTTAGTGAATTATGGAAATGGAAATGGAGAAGAAATTTTTGATCTCGCGATGAAAATTTTAGCGAGTGTGAAAGAAAAATTTAGCATCACACTTACACCCGAAGTGAATATCATTCGATAAAAATAATGAGTGCAGTTATCATGATAAAGACAAAATCATCGACATGAATTTCTTGGATCATAAAAAAATAATTCACGAAATATTTTTGCAGATTAAATAATTGTTATACATTTCGTAAGTTTTAAACCAAAATATAAAACGCTATGGCAAAAAAACCCGCTAAGAAAGCAGCTAAGAAAGCAAAGAAGGCTGCTAAGAAGAAAAAGTAATCAGGCTTTAGCTTGATAACTACTTCAACAAGGGAAGTGATCTTAGATCGCTTCCCTTTTTCTTTTTTGTTGCTTCTGTAATTGATCAATTGCTAAGGACTAAAGGAAATCTGTTTCTGATTTTAAGACAAAAAAGTTCTCAGACTGCTTTAAACTCTCCTTCTTTTTCATTCCTCTGCCAAAATATTGTAGGTATCGGCTGTGACTGGTAGAGCGGTAATCAATGAAGTTTCTAATTGGAAGACACTAGTTGGCAAAAACTCTTAGTAAAAATTATCGACTCAATGACGTTTGGAGCGGGTAAGGTTTTAATTACTAATATTTATTGCACAGGTCAAAACCTTAGTAGAGAAAACATTTTTATCCATCACCCACAACCTTATTACCTTATTTTCAGATAAGTAGAATAAGGTAATAAGGTCAGAGTTCACAGTTGTAATGGTTTCTACTAAGGTTAAAGCCTTACTCAAATTGAGCCTATCGGATTGGGCTTTATACTACTTGCCCATTCTATCTGTCCTTAATCAAAATAAGGTAATAAGGTTGGGCATGGTTTCTTGAACGATTCTTTCTACGAAGGTTTAAGGCCTCTGAATACAATTGACAATGACAAAGGCATTGCCTCGCC
The DNA here is from genome assembly GCA_046155095.1 of Cyclobacteriaceae bacterium. GTDB lineage: Bacteria > Bacteroidota > Bacteroidia > Cytophagales > Cyclobacteriaceae > ELB16-189. Next base: position 193,033 of record JBJXEB010000027.1, on the reverse strand, counting down.
AGTAAAGTTTACTCAACCAAAAGCTGATCTATGTAGGCTCGGAGAAAATCTTTGTGCCTCTGTGGCAATGAGTTCTTGATGCGAATTCGGAGAACCTTTTGAGAGCAAAGATAACTAAACAGCTAGCACGCACTACGTACTGGCATCGGCCAGGGATAGAAGTGGAAAGACTGCCATACAGAAAGTGTGAGGCGAAGCACAAAAGTATATATACATAGAGTGATCACTCGAAGCACATGGCAGGCTTGGAACGGATAGCCCGGTTGAGCTGCGTTGGCTTGTGGGTTGAGCGAAAGGCCGCCCAACTTTTCTTCGTAGCAATCGGGATACAATAGAACAAGAGAATCCAAAAACTGCTCAATACAACGAAAACACGGGTTACAACCCGTACCGATAAAACTTTTTCAGTTATCGGTTGCATAAATAATAAAGCAAGCGCGCTTGTTTGCCAATGAGCAATGCCTTTAACTTTGGGCAAAAATTAAAACAACTATGGCCAAAACAATCGCCAAACCCACTACTGCAAAGGCAGCACCCAAGAAAGTTGCCGCTAAAACAGCCAAAGCATCTGCCAAACCCAAGCATGCGGATATAGAAAAGGTTTCAAAAAGCATTTTGGCAAAACTGAAATCGCTGGACTTAGATCACCAACTGCAATCTGACATTGTATGGTGCCTGGGAAGTTATAGCCACGATAAAAATGCTGTCGGCTTAATTGAAACGGCAGAAAGAGCGGCCAATGTTTTCAAAACAGAGTTGGCCAGAAAGGCAAAGGGCATCACGGCCAAGTTTGTAGCCGACATTGAGGCTGCTATAAAATAATATGATTTAGGGTGGGGACTCAAGATTTTGCGTCCCTACCCTAAATCATGTGCGTGACATTGGTCAGCAGCCCTTTGTAGCGGGCACACTCCACACCAAATTTATTTAGAAAATCCACGCCCTCGTCTGAGGCGAGGCCTTTATACTCGGCATACGAGCTAAAGTAAATCACTTTGCGAATGCCCATGCTGAAAATAATTCGCGAGCAGGCCAAGCAAGGTGAAAGGGTAACGTACAGTGTTGCTCCTTCCACCGAGGTTTTATTCTTTACCGCATAGAGGATCGCGTTCTGCTCGGCATGAATGGCCAAGGAGCATCCGCCCTTGGAATCGCGCGGGCAGCCGACTTCTTTCCACTCTTCATCACAATTGTGCGTGCCCGAAGGTGGGCCGTTGTAGCCAATAGAAATAATTCGCGTGTCTTTGGTGAGCACGGCACCCACATGGCGCTTGATGCAATGCGATCGCTTGGCCAAGTTCACGGCCAGCTCCATGTATATATCGTCAAATTCTGGTTTTACGTTAGGCATTTGGACTTGGGGATTAGGACTTGGGGATTTGGGATTGGGACTTTAGGCACAAGGTATCAAAATTATAAATTCCAAAATCATCAATGCTAAACTTAGATAAGTCGTAGGTATGTAGTACCTCGACTGCTAGTCGTGGCACGACTGTAGTTTTGTGAAAATATTTTTGGCGGCATGGCGAGGCGCCACCGGGCTATCCGCTACAAGTCCTCGCTCGTTCCTCGCTGTGGGCTTTTCGCTACTATCCCTTGCCGAAGAGTGTGCGTTGACATCCTCGTGTTTCCAAAAAAATACTTGCGTTACGAATTCGAATGATGTGTGCTACCGTTTTGAAACAAAGAGATGTTGAGCAAATATCCTCATTGAGCGCATGGGTTGCGTCACGCACTAAAGAACTCTCTAACTTAACCACAGGTTGAAACCTGTGGCCATTAACATTGAACCCCTCTGGGGTTCGTCTAAAAATGCAGAATTGTAGTACACCCTTAAATCTAAAATCCTAAATCCTAAATCTAAAATCATTACCTTCACACCAAAATATTGATCGGATGTTTCGCATCAAAAGGATAATCCTCTTCCTGCTTTTTCCACTCGCTGTCTTCTCGCAAGAAGCCATCAAAGCGAGGCCGAGTCCGTTGGCAATTGTTACGGCAAGGTACAAGGACACTTATTTGAAAATCATTTACAGTCAACCGCACAAGCGAGGCCGTGAAGTATTTGGACAACTGATCCCATTTGATAAAGTATGGCGAACGGGGGCGAACGAAGCCACGGAAATAACCACTACCAAAGACATTACTATTAATAACCACCCCTTGAAGGCTGGCACTTACTCGCTCCTCTCCATTCCTGGAAAAGAAAAGTGGACGATCATTATCAATAGTGACCTAGGCATGTGGGGCTCCTACAACTACAATCAAAAGATGGATGCGCTGCGCTTTGAAGTTCCTGTTGAGCTACTGAGAGAGACCGTTTATGAGCCGTTCACTATTTTAATAGATCAGAAAACCGACAAAGCTACTATCTCTCTTTTGTGGGATAAAACCAAAGTCACCTTCCCTATTCAATTCAACGAACCGAAGTAACATGCGATCTGTAATCACTCTTCTATTTCTCATCATCACACTTTCATCTAATGCCCAAAGCGAACTCGCCCGCAGAAATGGCTTTAAAGATATTAAGCTGGGCGACTTGGTGGACAGCGTGAAGGGCGCAGTGTTTAAAAAGGATTTTATCGAGCTAAAAGAATTTCCTGCCAAGTTGTATGAAGTGGAACACACCAACTACCAAAAAATTGGAAGCGTGGAAGTGAAGCACATTGAACTCAAAACGTACAAAGGGTTGATCTACGAAATCAAAGTAAGCACGGCCAAAGACCCACAGGTGATGAAGGCACTAGAGAAATCGTATGGCAAGGCCATCTACAGTATACGAAGTGAGCATTTTTATTGGAATGCACCAGATACATTAAGCTTAATTTATAAAGGCCACTCCAAAAAACTAGACCTAGTCTATCGCTCAATGCCAGTGCGCAAAATAATGTATGCAGATAAAGGTAAGAAGGTAGAGGAGGTGGCGGAGGATTTTTAGGAAGTGAAATTTTATTCTTCACGGAGTCTCCGCCTCGGGACTCCGTGCATAAACAAGTTTCACAATACGCGGAGTCCCGAGGCGGAGACTCCGCTACGAAATCACTTTTTCTAAGTCTTTTGTTGATTGCAACTTGTCAATCTTTTAATCTATTTGGAATATCCATCTGTGAATGAAGGATTCTAATAACGTTTAATTCGCTATCACTAAAAATATAAAAGATCAAGTGTGAATTAATTTTAAAAAATCGATAACCCTTCCTTAAATGTTCAGCTGATTTCCCAGATTTCGGATTTGCACAGAGAAATTCAATTGCCGCAATGATGTCGTTGTAATATTTATCGGCTTGTCCTATCGACCATGTCTCTAGAGTATAAGTCCATATATCTTCCAAGTCCTTGTATGCCGCTTCTTGAATCTCTAATCGCAGTTTTTTCATTTTAAGCGTTCATGTAATTTCTTAAGATGTGCCTTTGGGTCGAAATTTTTTACCCGTGGGCTTTTCTCTCCAATTACAAGAGCATTGATTAGAAGCTTCTTCTTTTTTTCCTCGTCTTCCAATATTCGAAGTGCCGATCGAATTACTTCACTAGCAGAGCTATATCTACCTGAAGAAACTTCTTTCGAAATAAATTCATCGTAATGTTCTCCCAATAAAACCGAAGTATTCCGTGCCATAAAATAATTTTTAAAACAAATATACCAATATTTGGTATCTGAGAAAATAGAATGAATTGAAAATATATAAGGGCTATATTTTTTATTCTTCACGGAGTCTCCGTCTTGGGACTCTGTGCATAAACAAGTTCCAAAATACGCGCAGTCCCGAGAAGGAGACTCCGCTGCGAATGGCGTATTATTTTTATTGTTTTTTATTTACAATTCTTCTTTCAGCTCCCGAAACAAGTCTATCAATTTCAATAATTGCTCTTGTATGAAATCCTTCACCAATTTTACCGCCATTATCAAAAGCATCAACTTTAAATTTGTAGAGCAATCCTTCTTGTCCCAAAAATGTTGCAGATGCTGTTACTTTTTGACCAACTGGTGTAGCATTTAAATGTTTAACATTTACATCAACTCCAACTGATAATTGATTACTATTTTGTATTTAATCAAGAAGTCTTCCTGCAGCTAATTCCATAAGTCCAATCATTTTTGTTGTTGCAAAAACATTTGCATAATTGTCAGTTGGCAAAGTTTCTCCGTAACCAATTAGAAGAGATTTTGCTGTATCATTATCAGTTACTATACCGGAAACTGTTTTAATTTGCCCTATTTCAATCATTTGCATTTATTAATTTGTTAGTTGAGTTTCTGCTTTCGGGCAAAATGACGAGCAACTTATAAATATACACAAGTCCAATTTCCTACCCCTATTCTTCACGGAGTCTCCGCCTCGGGACTCCGTGCGTAAACAAAGTTTCACAATACGCGGAGTTTCGAGGCGGAGACTCCACTGCTAAGGATTTGTCAATAAATACTGATAAAATTCTTAGTAGTCCTTTAAAAAATCTTCAAGTAGTTTAACTATAAATGATTCTTCATTTTCCATCAATGATCTTAATTTTATGTCAGTTGTTAAAATCAATTTGCTTTCCGTTGCTGATGCCGCCTCAAACAAATAAGTGTCGCTTATTGTATTTCCCCCTTTAATTAATTTGTTCTTTATTTCTTCTGATAACTCAAATTCACCATCATTAACAATGGAGCATCTGTCACTATTTAATAGAATGAAATTTATAAATCTGCCAATCTGTTCATTGACCTTAAGATTGTTTTGGTAATCCTTTTTATAACGATGTATTTTTCTATAGAATTCACTTGGTCTTCTAACAAATAGTTTATCATTTCTCTCAATAAATCTAATCAAAAATTTTTCAAGTTTTTTCTTTTCATCAATCGAGGCATCGGGTCTGTAGTATTCAGGCAACCACTCGTTAACAACAATCTCCATAAAGGCTAATCAGTAATTTTGAAAAACGCTTTGAGATTATTTAGTTCCGTATCATAGAAATTTTTCAAGCCCCCCTTTATTTGACCATCTGAATTTATCTCTTGAAATTCCGTGTTTGTTTCTTTCCTAGTTTTGTTTAAGTAGTAAATTTTTACTTCTTGATTTTTGATTTTCGTCTCAACAACGTTTTTTAAGAGGGAGTTTATGAAGTGCTCGCTGTGAGTTGACACCAAAAATTGTTTGTCTTCATGCTCTGCCATTTCAATTAATACCGAAACGAGTTTATCAATAATGGTTGGATGCAAATGAATTTCAGGTTCGTCAATGCAAATAAATTTATTGCTCTTCTGCATGATCTTAGCAAGAATGGTTACCAATTGATTGGTCCCTAAACCTTCGTTCACTAAATCAGAAGTGAAGCCACTATTTCTATCCCTTGTTTGCAAATAAATTGTTGCTATTCCAGGCTGGGAATAGACAGTAAAATTTCTGTCAACAATCTTTTCAAGATAAAAAGCTACTTTACCCGCTAAGTCTCTGTCAATCCCTAATAATGTAGCTATTTCTGCTTCTGTTGAAATTTGGGCACCCAAAGGGACAGGGTTAAAGTTGGGTTGGGTAAAACCTCTCCTCAATGGAACAAAATCAATCTTTGCAAATTCATATAATGGTAACTGAAAAATCCGTTTTAATAATGCAGTTGTCTCATTAATAAAAATTATTTGAGAAGAGTCAGCAGGATTGTTAACAAAGCCTACTGTTGAAACACTCAAAATATTTGCTATAATTCCATTCCAATTATATTTTACTTGAAGAGAATCATTTTCAAATTCAAACTCCTCTTCTTTATTAGCAGGATATGGAAATGCAATATCTAATTTAGCTGAAAACTGATACGGTTTTAAACAAGTAACTTCCAAAAAAGAGGCAACTTTACCCATCGATAATTTGTAAGAAACCTCAATTTCACCTTCTTCCATAACAATTTCCAAAACAATATTTTGGCTATCATCTTTGTTAAAAACAGTCTGTTTTAATCCCCCAAGATTGATGAATGGCAACGTAAGACAGGCATCAATGCTTTGGTTTGGGTTTGTGATTGTGTTTTTAAGTGCAAGCAAACTGTAAATGAAACTTGATTTGCCACTATTGTTTGCACCCGTTAAGACAGTAATTTTCCCCAGAGGAAGTTCTGCTTTTCGCAAGCTTTTAAAATTCTCTATGCTTAGTTTCGTAATCATTTTCTTGCAAAAATATTGATTGAATTTAGAAACAAAGATAGTCTTTTGAAGATTCTTTCTATTATTGAAATGCTGCAAAAAAAACTAACTCGATGCAAAACCTCTCTCAATATCCCTACCCCTTATAAACAATCCTATAAATCACCCCCGCCTGATCATCGCTCACCAGCATAGAACCATCGGGCAATAAAAGAACATCAACAGGACGACCCCAAACTTTTTGGGTGGCATCGTCCATCCAGCCAGTAGCAAAGTTAGAGTAACTGGTGGCGTTGTTGGCTTTATCAACTTTTACCAAACTCAATTTGTAGCCACTTTTCTTTGAGCGGTTCCAAGAGCCATGCTCCGCCAAGATGATTTGGTTTTTGTATTCGGCAGGGAACATAGCGCCTGTATAAAATTTTAAACCGAGTGGAGCAACGTGTGCGCCTAAATTTTGTGTGGGCTTGGTAAAATCTGTGCAAGGTTTTTTGTTTCCAAACTCTGGGTCTTTGATTGCGCCACCGTGGCAATACGGGTAGCCGAAGTGCATCCCTGCTTTTGGAGCTGTGTTCAATTCACAAGGAGGGGTATTATCATCCATCATATCACGGCCATTGTCAGTGAACCAAATATTTTTTGTCTCTGGGTGCCAGGTGAATCCAACGGTGTTGCGCACACCATTGGCAAATACTTCTAAGCCTGTGCCATCGGCATTCATGCGCGTTATAGAAGCATACACAGGGTCTTTTGATTCACAAATGTTGCAAGGGGCACCTACTGGCACGTACAATTTTCCATCGGGGCCAAAGGCAATGTACTTCCAGCCGTGATGTTTCTCTGTCGGGAATTTATCATAGATGATCTGCGATTTGCCAGGTGCAGCGAGTTTTGATTCGATACCAGAAAATTTATGGATCTGATTTACCTCGGCCACGTACAAGTCGCCATCTTTGAAAGCGACTCCGTTGGGCATGTTCAAGCCAGAAGCAATCACCCATTTTTTATCAGCTTTAAAATCGCCATCGGTATCTTTTACGGCATACACTTTATCTTCACTGCGGTTGCCCACAAACAATGTTCCGCTGGGTGATAACGCCATCGAACGGGCATCTTCCACTTCGGCATACACGCTGATGGAAAAACCTTTTGGCAATTTTATCAATTCCAAAGGAAGCTTGGCGCTGGCTTCGGTAATGGCAGGAAACGAATTGTCTGAAGAAGTTGATTCTATCTTGGGTTCCTTCGAGGAGTTATTACAACACAGGGCGATGGTCAGCAAACCAAAAAGCAGAACGGATTTTGAATGGCTCATATTTGTTATTTTTAATTGTTAGCTACGAAAGCGCAGAGACGCAAAGTAGTTTAAAATTGACTGGACTAAAATTACGAATTAATGACATGAAAAACTTTCTTTTTGTTTTCGGCATTTGAATAAATTGATGAGCGGCATTAAACGCTGAACACCCCGGCAAGGGATAGCAGTGGAAAGCCCGAAGCGCGTTGGTACTGTGAGTCGGCCGGACTTGGAACGGATAGCCCGGTGGCCGCTGCGCCTCGCGAGGACATGCCGCAAAAAAGATCTCAAAGACCTTGAAGGTTTTAGAGAATATTAAAAATACCCCTTATGCCACAGGCTCAACAAATCCATGCTGATGGCCACGCCCGCATGCAAAAATGCTCCGAGCCAAACGGAATTGGTTTTGTAACTCATCAAACCAAGAAAGATGCCCGCGAAGATTGAACCAATGCACTCAGGCAATGGCTTAGCAAAATGGATCATGCAATAGGGAACCACCATTACAAATACGGAATAAATCCCTAAGTCTTTTTTTAACCCCTGCACCATAAAGCCTCGAAAGAAAAACTCCAACGAAAAGAATTGGAGGATGTAAAAAATTTCCCACGTGAAAAAATAAGGGAACATATCGTTCTTATTTATCGGAACGAAGAAGGGATAAGTGATTTGAAAGTGTGGCGAGAAGGAAGCAACTACTACCACGGGCAAGATGAGTGCAAAGGCTACTGCATAAAGTCCACCAAAAGAAAAAGCTCCTTTCAGTTTTAAGCCGTAATCGCGCAGCCTTTCTTTAAAAATAAATTTGATGGCCAGTGAAGGCACAACAAAATAAAAAAGGAAAGTGTGGCTTGCCCAGTAGAGCAGTTGCCAAAAATGCCGATTAGAACTTTTGATCAAACGAAAATAAATGGACTCATACAATTCTTTCAAGCCGAGAAAACGAAAAACGCTTTCAAATAACTCAAATTGGTAATAGCCTGAAAAGAAATTGATGCCCAACAAACAAACCGCACTCAAACAGAGCACGAATGCGGGCTTAAATGCAATGCTTTTGATTTCTGGAAATGTGTAGGGTAGCTTCATGCTGATAACTTTCAAGCCTTATAAGATACACACAGCTTTTAGCTTACAACTTCAAATTTCAACTGTTAACAACCCTAAACTTAATTATCTTTGCGTGAATTTCTAACAAAATGATCTCCATTTCCAACATCTCGTACTTCATCGGGGGGCGCGCACTCTACCAAAACGCCTCTATGTTCATCAAACCAGGCGACAAAATCGGGTTGATCGGACTGAATGGCCGCGGTAAATCTACGCTACTCAAGATTATCAATGGCGAACTGAAGATTGATGCTGGCTCGATCAGTAAAGCGAAAGATTGTACGATCGGCTTCCTTAATCAAGACTTGCTCTCGTACCAAACAGATGATGCTATCTTAACTGTAGCAATGGGCGCATTTAAAGAAGCAGTGGACACTCAGCGTGAGTTGGAAAAAGTGCTTCACAAATTAGAGACCGAATATTCAGATGACTTAGTTGACAAACTTACCAAGCTGCAAGAAAAATTTGAACACTTGGATGGCTACACCATGCAATCCAAAGCAGAAGAAGTATTGGAAGGGATTGGCTTCACTACCAAAGACCTGCATCGTCCGTTGCGAGAATTCTCTGGAGGTTGGCGCATGCGTGTAATGCTAGCAAAATTACTTTTAGAAAAGCCATCTTGCCTGATGCTCGATGAGCCTACCAACCACTTGGACTTGCCATCCATTGAATGGGTAGAAAATTATTTGCGCAATTATGAAGGTGCTGTTGTCATCGTTTCGCACGACCGTACTTTTTTGGACAACGTGATCTCGAAAACGGTAGACGTTACACAAGAACAGTTGGTCACCTACGAGGGCAACTACACGTACTACTTGCAAGAGAAAGAGATGCGGGAAGAAATTCAGCAGGGGGCTTTTGAAAACCAGCAAGCAAAAATACGGCAGACTGAGCGGTTCATTGAACGCTTTCGCGCGAAGGCAACGAAATCCAAACAGGTGCAATCGCGTGTGAAGGCATTGGACAGAATGGATTTGGTGGAAGAAGTGGTGAGTGATAATGCAGCGGTGAATTTCCGTTTCACTTTTAAGCAACCATCAGGCAGACAGGTAATCACTTTGAAAGATGTATCGAAGGCTTATGGGCCACTTGATATTTTAAAAAACACAAATGCCATTGTAGAGCGTGGCGATAAGATTGCATTGATTGGCGCAAACGGAAAAGGTAAATCCACTTTGCTCCGCATCATTGCCAACGATGAACCCGTACAAGGCGAACGAACTATTGGCTACAATGTGATTTATGGTTTTTATGCACAGCATCAACTGGAGTCTCTTCATGTTGATAGCGAAATATTGGATGAACTGAAACACGCTGGCAGTGGAAAAACAGAACAAGAACTGAGAAATGTATTAGGTTGCTTCTTGTTCTCCGATGAAGATGTATTCAAAAAAATAAAAGTATTGTCAGGTGGAGAAAAATCTCGTGTTGCATTGGCAAAGACATTGATATCAGAAGCAAATTTTCTATTGCTCGATGAGCCCACCAACCACTTGGATTTTATCTCTGAGAATATTTTGATCCAAGCATTGCAGCAATACCAAGGCAGTTTTGTAGTGGTGTCTCACAATCGTCACTTTGTAAGCCAAGTGGCAAACAAAATCTGGTATATAGAAAACCACGAGATCAAAGAATACCTCGGCACGTATGATGAATACGAATACTGGCGCAAGAAAAAAGAAGCTGCCGCCATTACACCTCCTCCACCTGCTAAAAAGCAAGAGCCAAAACAGCAACCTAAACAACAGCCTTCAACAAGTAATCCCAATATCAAAAAGATTTCTGATCTCAATCGGGAATTAAAAAAAGTGGAAGACTCCATCCACAAAATCCAACAGGAAAAAGAAAAAATAGAAGCCGAAATGGCAAAGCCTGAAGTGTTCGGCAATTTTGAAAAGCTAAACGAATTTCAGCAGCAATACGAAAAAGTAGACTTCAAGCTGGAGGAAGAAAACAAAAAGTGGGAGTCGATAGCGTTGGAGATGGAGGAGTTGGAAAAGCAGTAGTCTGATAATGGTTGGTAAGAGGTAATTGATAAGAGGTAATTGGTAAGCCGTAATCCGTAACTACTTCCACCCAATTGATATACTCAATTGTATCCGATTCAATTCTTGCAACACCGATTTGGTAGAGGGCGTTTCGCCAAGGATTGGTTGGCCATTGAAGCCATAGCGATAGGTAGGGTATTCATAAAACGTAGTCACTTCCTGATACTTCGTTCCTATTAAAAAAGAAATACGTACATCGTGGTAGCGAATACGATAGCCAATTTGAGTAGTAAAGGTTTTCCCTCCTTCCACTTTTTTAAAACCATATTCCTGCACAGAATTTCGCCAAGCATTGGCACCTCCATAACCAAACTGAAGGAACAACGCATTCTTATTTTTATTTCCTATCAAATCCCAACTAACTGTACCAAACAATGGAGCAGTTTGCCATAAATAGTACGAATCGTAACCAAGGCCTACACCCACTCGCAACTTTTTCCCAATGGTAGCACCGTGAATGGTAGAAGAACTGAACGTAACTTCACTCCCCCCATTGCAATCTTGGCAGCCCACTAATGCTCCACTATTGATCGAGAAGAAATAACTCAGTAGCTTCTCTCTTTTCTCAGTGTTGTTCTCTTTCTTCTCGGCTGTTGCTTTTGGGATGGGCGAGTAATAAACCGAATCTTTATCGAAGTCAGTTTGACTATTTGATTCAATTGTAAACAACAGAATCAGAAACGTAATCTTGTACAGTATCTTGCTCATATCACTTAGCAATAGGAAGCTTACTGATCAACTTAATATTCTTCACATCCGAATAATCGTATTGGTACAATCCATCTGTGCCAATCATCATTGCGATATTTTGATAAGGGATAATGTCTAGTGTACTGATGTTGCCGTAGTGCGCTAATTGATTGTCAGCGATTTTAGTAATGTCAGTAGCATCATAAACTTTCAGTCCATCACTTCCATCACAGATAAAAAGTATTCCTTTATCTATTCCCAAGCCATGTGGGTTCTTCATTGCATAAATCTTCTCTGAAAAAGGTTTCTTCAAATCTTTAATGTTCACTACTTCCAATTGATTAGTGAATCCACCACATGCGTTACCATCGCGGAGCGTCACATAAGCGTAATCACCTTCTACTACTACGGGGTCACAACTTCTCACATGCTCATACTGACTTAATAGAGTTGGAACATCCGGGCTTTCGATATTATAGATATACATGCCCGATCTTGTGCCCACAAAAAGAGTCTTGTTGTCAGGAAATAATGTCTCTGCTTGCCATGTAAGTTGCAGTTCGTTCTTCGGCTTTGGTTGCGTTTGATTGGATACATCAACCACATCTAAGAAATAAGAATCCAGGGCATACAAGTAATTATTAGCTATGGCGAAGCGCGACATAGAACCGCCAATACCTGTGCTTGAAGTTGGGGCAATAGCTGCTTTAGAACTAAACGAGGCAGTTTGAGCCATTGCAATTCCGTCTTCAAAATAAAATCCACCCCAATACTGAAGATTCTTTTTGCAATCATCTTCTTGAATGGAAACGGTCTTTACCATTTCCCAATCAGTCACTGTTCCGAACTGAGGGTCACTATAAAAGCCATACGAGTTGTAGTGATTAAATAATCTTTCTATTCGGTTTATTTCTTTGATTGCAGAAAGATCAGAAACATCAAAGGCAACCAAATCGACAAAGCTATCGGCATAAAGTGTGTTACCAAGTATGGCTAAGTCATAATTGCCCGGGATGTTGAGAAAGCTTAAAGGTTTTGGATTGGAAGGATCAGTATTGTTGATAATATGAATGCCCTTCCCTACTTCATTGATGAAAAGTATTTTGTCTTTAAGATAAATTTTTCCCGCCTCGGCAATGGGCTGCGCTTCCTTTAAGCCAACCGCGGCTTTGATTTGCGCGGTAGTAGAATAAACTGGCTTATAATAAACATACGTGTTTGTAACTTTACATTTATCAGAGCAATTAAAAAAAGAAAGAACTAGGAATAGGGGTACAATTTTGCCAAGAAAAGTTTTTTGAAAAAGAAGTTTTTTTAGAGTTCCCATGGCTTTCAGTTTAGGATGTGTTTTTTAGACACACGCTATCCATGAAAGGTTGGAATACTCAAGCTTTCTTACGAATACAACCTCTTCTTTCCAAAGAAAATACTAGCCACTAGCCAAACCACAATGAATATAAGTGCTAGGACAACGGGCTTAAGATACATCCACATATTCTTTTTGTTTTAATTTGACATCACAAACTCTTAATTTATGAGACTACATCTAAGTGCATAAGTTTAAAGCAACCAGTACCTACTAAGTAGACCCAGTTATAGTAGGTTTTGTTAATGGTTCAAATTCTTACCCACAAAGATCATCAGGTTCTGCTATACTACGCAACGGGGTTTTCCCCGTATTTGCGCGGGGTTTTCCCCGTATTTTTAAATTTCTTGCCAAAAAAGGGAGTATTGCTACTTTCTTAGCTAATACTCACTCTACTTTTCTTCAAGGCAGCAGCTCTTTTACTCTAAAAAATATACCTAAACCGAAAACCCACATCCCACACCATTGGGTTGAGTGAAGAGCCTGTACTAGACTTCAATACTGAATTGAAACTATAACGTAACCCTGGCACTAAAGATACTCGGTAGTGCTTGGCAACTTTATAACTAAATTCAGTGCCAACAAGTCCTGTCCAATTCAACGTACGATAGTATGAATTATTTCCAGCACTTTCTGAATAACTAGAAAATTTTCCGCTCTCGTCCGTTAGCGTATTCTTTATAAAGAAATCGGTTGCGATACCTGTGTTTAATTGAATGCCCATCTTACGATCAACTATAAGATAGCCCGTTTGCAAAGGGATAGAAACAAATTCACTTACACTATTTATAGCATAAGGCGAAGTAGATGTTACGTTTGCTGATGGGGCAACCAAATCTGCCGCGTATGCTTTCGATTGATTGTTTGCATCCACCACAGCAATATTTGAATTGTAGCCTATCGACTGGCTCAAATAATTGACTCCACTGAGAACGACCCATCGCTGCGCTACTTTTTTTCCAAATGTCATACCAAAAGAAAACGAAGTACCAATCGTTGCACGCTCGCTAACGGGAGCAGAACTTAGCGCGCTGAATGACTGATTTTTTAAAGCCAACGAGGTAGCGGAAGTTCCACTCGTTCCACTTTGTGGATTATAACTCCCTGCTGATCCCCCCACCGATGCCCACCAATTTTCATCCTCGTTCTTTTTCTTCTTCTTATCCTCTTTGGCAATAACTGTCCTTGAAGATTTTTTCATGCCTGCAATCTCCTCCACAGGCACACCTTTTGGTTTCGCTTCCGCCTCGGGCAAGCTGTTAGACGACAAAACAATATTCCTCCAAACAGATTCATTGCTCTTCTCTTTCAAATTGTCTCCTAAATAATTTGCATCATCTGGCTTTTGCACAATTGCCACTTGATTGAATTGATCAGTAGAATTATTGATTTGGTTTTTCTTCTTTATAAAACTACTTGCTGCGTTCTTATGATTAGTTGCCTCATTTATTTTTCCGTAATCAACGGATGCTGTATTTTTTTCTTTCGAATTAACCATTTGACTTTCTAAAGATTCTTCGCTCAATTTGACCGCTTCATTTCCTTGAGGAACGTTTTCACCTGCAATCTGACTTTCCAAATTCTCTTCGTTCAACTTAGTCGTTTCATTTTCTTTGATTGTATCTTCAATATTGGTTACTCCTTCATTTTTCTTACCAACCATTTCAGTTGAGGCAATCTCCTTCACACCATCCTTCGTCCAATACCAAATGCCCATACTCCCCAATGCCAATGCAAAAATCACCGAGGCTGCAGCCAAGCGTTGATAGAAAACAACCCTCCGCTTCATGTCGCCACTTTCTGCGCGCGATAGTTGCAGGTCAATGTTTGTCCATACGTTTTCAGACGGGCCTGCTTCCGCATCTGCAAAAGCATCCTTCCAGCTTTCCTCAAATTTTGGATTCTCCGAATTTTTCATGGTAAATTCTCTTTTGAACCACATAGAAACATAGGGACATAGAAATACACACATAGAACACTATGTGTTTGACATATGTATCTATGTGCCTATGTGGTTCAATTGTTTTTGATAATGTTGTAGATATCTTTTTTCTCTGCCTCCAATTTGCCACGAAGCAAACTCTTGGCTCTATTATATTGTGATTTAGAAGTGCCCTCACTGATCCCCACCATCTCCCCTATTTCTCTATGGCTATATCCCTCAATGGCAAATAAGTTGAACACAATGCGGCAACCATCAGGCAACGATTGCACAATGGCAATCAACTCAGAGAAATGAAACGAAGACAAACTGATCTCTTCATTTTCCCTGATCGTCACCTCGCTCACATCCACCATTGGCAGCAGATACAATTTTTGTCGCTGCGAGTTCAGTGCCGTGTTGATCATGATGCGCGTCATCCACGTGCCCAACTTCGCTTCTTCCCTAAATGCTTTGATGTTGGCAAACACTTTTATAAAACCCTCCTGCAAAATATCTTCCGCCTCTTGGTCAGATTTGGCATAGCGTTGGCATGTCACCATCATTTTTCGGCAATAATGTTCGTACAAAGCCTTTTGCGCGGCTCTGTCCCCCTTGGCACAGCCTCCAATAAGCTCCTTTTCGTTGAGCATGAACCTTATATACTGCTTTGACACGTTTTAAAAACGATTGGTTGGAACACAAATTGAATAATTATTCGCTTAGTTTTGAAGTTATGAATTTACAAAAAACAATTCACTGGTCGGCCCCCCGATGCACACATTCCAACGCACAATGCCATCGGGGCCGGGCTATCCGCTACAAGTCCGTCCACACACAAACCCAACACACTTCGGGCTTTCCACTTCTATCCCTGGCCGATGGTACCTACAACTCTCTCAGCCTACTTCTTATTTTATCCTTATCTACTATTTCATCTCCATCCTTCGCACAAAAAACACTGAGCTACACCGAGAAATCCTACGAAGTACAAATCAAAACAGTGCAACTCTATCCTGATCTTGGAGGAACAAGAGATTACCTACAACCCGCAGCTACTTCTATCCAACAACAAACCATGCTGCTAGAGTTTGACGACCTTCAAGATCACCGCGATAATTATTACGTCAAGCTCATCCACTGCAATTATGATTGGACGAAGTCAACCCTCAATGATTTGGATTTTTTAGAGAACTATAACGAAAACCCCATCACCGATTATGCTTTCTCCATCAATACACACACTCGCTACATTCATTATCGCTATCAAGTGCCGCACGTAAAAATACCAGGCAACTATTTGTTGATCGTTTACCGAAACGACCGCTCTGACATCATCCTCTCCAAACGCATGATGATCTTCCACAACCAGATCGCACTTTCTAAAGATAATTTATTTATTGGCTCCGGCACTTTGCAGCGAGGCAAACAACAATTCAATTTCGATCTCGATTATTCTAGTATTGAAATCCTCAACCCAATGGAAAACATGCACGTCACCATTCGCCAAAACCAACGGTGGGACAATGCCAAAATAAATCTTCCACCCAGTTTCATCCGCGATAGCCAAAGTCAAATGGAGTACCGCTTCCTCGATGCCGATAAACAATTTGATGGCGGTAACGAATTTCGCTTTGTAGATTTTCGCTCGCTCAACTATCCCGGTCAAAACACTGGAAAACTAAACCGAACCGTAAAGCCATACGAACTTTACGTAGCTATCGATGGCCAACGCAGCGAACAAGCTTACTCGCAATACTTAGACTTAGATGGAAATTATCTAATCGAAAATTTAGATGTGGGTGAAGCCTCCCTCACTGGCAATTATCTGTATGTGAATTTTATTCTCAAGTCGCCACCCATTGCAAATGCTGATGTGTATGTAGTGGGCTCCTTCAATAATTACCAACGTAGCGAAGAAAACAAAATGATCCAAAATACAGAAGGCTACTATGAGTCGCGACAATTTTTAAAACAAGGCTTGTACAATTATCAATATGTGGTTGACTCACCCAAAACTTCCGCAACAGCCATAGAAGGCACACACTTTGAAACCGAAAACGTGTATGAAGTCCTCATCTACAACCGCCCCTTCCGCCCCAATGCAGATTTGTTGTTGGGGTATTATTTGATTCCGGTGAATCCGAGGTAGAGGATATTTTAAGTAACACCGACTACTATTCTTCAGGTCTTTGCTTTACATGGCGAATTCTAAGGATAATAACCTCGCGTTCAGAAACATAATAAGAAACTCTGTAGCTGTGCTTCTAATGATCTGAAATTACCATCATTTAGTTGTTTGAATCTATCTGGAGGATGTATTTCAGAATATGTTGAAAGTCTCTCAATGGCCATTAAGATTTCTTTCTTAACCATTATAGCGTTGTTCAACGAATCCTTCTTGATATAATCGTACGCCTTTCGCAAAGAGTGGCGAGCGCTTTCATCCCAAACTATCTTCTTCCCAGTTACCATTTAGAAGATTCCTTCTCTACGTTTTCATGCGTAATAAATTTTCCTGATTCAACTCTTGCTTTCGCCTCTTCTAATTCACGATTGTAATCCTCAATGCTTTCTCCTAAATAATTCTCATCACGCGCTTGCGAATGCTTAATCAGTTCATGTATTGCCTTAAGCAACGTCTCATCGTTGGTTTGCTCCAACTTCTTTATTAAAAAGGATTTTTCAGCAACAATATCCATAGCTCTAGAATTTTGAAGTTATGACTAAACAAATCTAACGAAAAAATAATTTAGTAACTAAGCAAAAGCCTCCTCCAAATCCGCTTCGCGCTTAGAAGTGCTTGCCCCTGCTACATCTAGCATGCCGAAGCCTTTGTGTGAGAAGTAGCCCAGCCCATTTTCATAGATAAATTGTTGCACGGGCTGTGGTGCGTAGAGTGTGAACGGAAAGGTATAACCGCGCACTTCGTATTTTACATCTGAATCGTAGAGCGGATAGATGCGCGCAAATTTTTTGTGCGAAGATTGGATGCGTTCGATGTAATCTTTATCGGCCACTAGCTGAAATTTGTAGAAGTCGGCTAGCTGCTGCTCGGTAAACTTGCCACTGGCCGTCATGCGCTCAATGGTGTTGTCGTAGAGCAGATCTGAAAATTCATCGGTGTCAGGTGAAATGAATCGTTTGCTGCTCTCGTCATTGAAGGCGGAAGGCAATAACACAATGGGCGAAATACACAAAAACTTTACCGAGTCGCTGATGGTGACAGGCTCTTCCAACTCGGTAGCCTCTGGCACTAATTGCAAATTGCCAATGAGCAATTCTTTTTGTTCAAATAAAACGGAGATGAAGTAATCGAGGAACGTTTTATCAGAAGAAGAAAAAACCAATGTGACGCGCGAGGAATAAAAGTGCAAACCCTTTCTACTGATTTTGATTTGGCCTTTCAAGCCTGAGAAATTGTATTGCGTGTAAGAAAAGAACTCGCTCTTTTTGCCGAGCATCACCAAGCCCTTGATGGTTTGCGCCAACAAAAACTGGTGGTGAAAAGGCACATATGCACCTCTATTCTTTAATGAAAAAACGATTCGGGTTCTCACGTGATTTAGAGCTAAAAAAATAGCTTTGAACTATCTATCCGCTTAAAAAATTCAACTTGCGGAAGGCTAAAGTACTAAAAATCAGGTGAATCGATTGATTGCGTGTAAGGAAATATCACACATTGAAGCGAAAGTGCATCACATCGCCATCTGCTACCACATATTCCTTTCCTTCCACGGCCAATTTTCCAGCCTCTCGGCAGCCCGCTTCTGACTTATATTTCTGATAATCAGGTATTTTGATCACCTCGGCACGGATAAAGCCTTTTTCAAAATCGGTATGGATGACGCCCGCGGCCTGAGGTGCTTTCCAGCCTTTATGTATTGTCCAAGCGCGCACTTCCTTCTCACCCGCGGTGAAATAAGTGATCAAATCCAGCAGGTCGTACGCTGCGCGGATCAATCGGCTCAAGCCAGATTCCTTCAACCCATATTCATCTAAAAATACCACGCGGTCTTCTTCACTTTCTAACTCTGCAATCTGTGCTTCGATGGCCGCACAAACCATCACTACCTCTGCACCTTCTTCCTTCACCAATTTTCGCAATGCCTCCACGTGCGCGTTACCTGTATGAATTGATTTCTCATCTACGTTGGCAACGTAAATCACTGGCTTATCGGTAAGCAATAATAAATCTTCAATTGCTTTTTTGTCCTCTGCATCTACTTGTAGGCTGCGCGCATTTTTTCCTGCCAATAAAGTTTCTTTGTAAGCTACGAGTGTGGCCAATTCCTTTTTTGCTTTGGCATCGCCACTTTTGGCGGTGCGCTCTACTTTACTGATTTTCTTTTCTACTGATTCTAAATCTTTTAATTGGAGTTCGGTGTCAATTATTTCTTTGTCAGAGATCGGATCTATCTTTCCTGCTACGTGAATGATGTTGTCGTTATCGAAACAACGAACTACGTGTGCGATGGCATCCACTTCTCTGATGTTTGCAAGGAACTGATTGCCCAAACCTTCTCCTTTGCTAGCACCTTTCACCAAGCCGGCAATGTCCACAAATTCAAATGTGGTAGGCAATACTTTTTGGGGGTTCACCAATCCTTCCAATATTTTTAGCCGTTGGTCAGGCACGGTGATAACGCCCACGTTGGGTTCGATGGTGCAAAAAGGGAAATTGGCCGCCTCGGCCTTGTTGTTTGAAATGGCATTGAACAAAGTGGATTTGCCCACATTTGGAAGCCCTACGATACCGCACTTTAGTCCCATTCTTTCTAGGTGATTTTTAAATTAGGGCGCAAAGATATGGGTTTTGTTAGAGGGGGCAAGTTTTGAGTTATGAGGTAATGGCTTCAAGCTGCACGCCTCAAGCTACAGGCATTGCGAGTTTCGAGTTGCTTCTGACTATCAACGGAGTGCCCCGGCCAGGGATAGTAACGGAAAGCCCGAAGTGTGTGAGGTTTGAGCGTGGACGGACTTGCAGTGGATAGCCCGGTGCCACTGCGCCTCGCGTGGCAGGCCGCAAAAAAAATAAGTTAGAATAGGCCGCAAGCTACAAGCCTTGTGCTGCAAGCACTTTGGGTTATAGAACTTTGGAGGCCATGAGCTACACGGCTTGCGGCTTGAAGCGTGCAGCCAACCCCAACGATTCATTTACAACCAACAGATTGCAAAGAAAAAGCCTCCGTTTTCACAGAGGCCTCTTCCGGTTTAGGTAAAGGTAAAATCTTAATCCCACTTCAGTTCTGAATCGACTGTAGCGGTCTTGGTTTCTTCTACGGTTACTGGTACATGCTCTCTTTCTTCGCGCGCCTGATCGAACGAATCAAAGTCAACTTCGGGAAGTAACTCGGTCTTCACGTGGTTCACGGTGTTGTTGAGGGCTTCCATGAATTTGTTGAAATCTTCTTTGTACAAAAATATCTTGTGCTTCTCGTAGGTGAACCCTTCATCATCTTTATTGAACCGCTTTTTACTTTCGGTAATGGTGAGGTAGTAGTCGTTGGACCGGGTGGACTTTACATCGAAGAAATAGGTGCGCTTGCCGGCCTTTACTTTCTCTGAGAAAATCTCGTCACGGCCATTATTCTTGCTTTCTTCCACAGAATGTTAGGTTTAGGTTAGGGTTAGGTTTAATTTGGTTGAATCGAAGGTAGTATTTTAAAAATTTAATGCAAATAGAACACACTATTTTTAAGTGCTATTGCGTTTATTTATGCTTAAATGAAGCTGAGTTTTGATGAAATCAAGCAATCGGGTAGCCTAGAATTGCTTGCCAAGCAGTTGGTGGAGGGGTTCATAACGGGACTGCACAAGTCGCCCTACCACGGTTTTTCAGTAGAGTTTGCTGAGCATCGACTCTATAATGAGGGGCAGAGCACGCGCCACATAGATTGGAAAGTTTTTGCCCGAACGGATAGGCTTTACACCAAACAATATGAAGAGGAGACAAACCTGCGCTGCCTGTTGGTGATTGATGGTTCGTCTAGCATGTATTACCCCAAGGACACGCAAGCCAAAATAAAGTTCAGCGTGTATGCGGCCGCTGCCCTCGCCTATCTGTTGCACAAGCAGCGCGATGCAGTAGGCGTAAGTTTGTTTACAGATAAGGTGGAAGAACTCACGCAGGTGAAATCTTCTTCCAGCCATTTGAACAAACTTTTTACGTTGTTGGAAAATAGATTGGCAACGACTCAACAATCTTACAAAACAAAAGTAGCCGAGGTGCTGCACGAGATTGCCGAGAAAATACATAAGCGCTCGCTGGTGATTATCTTCAGCGATATGTTTGACGGGGATGAAAGTCCTGAGGAAATCTTTAAAGCCCTGCAACATTTAAAGCACAACAAGCACGAGGTGCTGCTCTTCCACGTGACCGACCACAGCACGGAGCTCAATTTTTCGTTTGCCGAGCGGCCTTATGAATTCATTGACTTGGAAAGTGGCGAGAAACTAAAACTGAACCCGTCTGAAATAAAAGACAAATACGAAACACAACTCGGCCAACTGCACGCTGAACTAAAAATGAAATGCAATCAACTGAAAATCGATTTCGTTTCGGTGGACTCGCAGAAAAATTATAACGAAGTGTTGCAGGCGTATTTGATAAAGAGGGAGAAGATGAGGTGATTTGTTCACTCAATCTTCAACCCCCCTCCTGATTTTTTCCTCTCTTTATCCACCAGTTCAGTGGCAATCTCTTTGTTCATATATTTTTCTCTAGTCCTTGGCAGCATAAGAGCACCCGCAAATAAACCCGTACTTGCACATAATACGAGTATGACAAATCCCGCAGCGCGGAATATCTTTTTCCATTTTTTCATAAATAAATAATGAAGTAAAACCGCAGTTTGCGGCACTGATTTAAAATCCAAAAAAAAATGAGGATTATCCTCTTGGAATTAGCAGGTCTTCTTCGCTATTGAAATGGAAGGAATGGAAAAGGGAAATAAAAGAATCACGAGAACGAATTCTTTGAGAATGAATTCGCAGGACGATGTTTGCCTTCTGTGTAAAGAATCTCTCTAGTTGGAAAAAGGAAGATGATGTTGCAACTCCTTTTCGCGAAGCTGAATAGAATATATCGTGGCCAAGTCTCTTGTTTACCTTGTTAGATGAAACCCATTCCGTTCTGCTCGCCTCTTTAGAAGTGGGCCCTGGAACATAGACAGAAAACGATGCTGAACTGAGTATCAGCATAGCGGCTACTAGCCAAGTGGAGAAGGAATTAGATAGTTTGTGCTGGGTCAAGTTGAAAAAGCATTTTAATGAATTCAATATAGCACAAATTTTCAATCCGTATTTTTCAAAATAAAATTAATTGAAATTTATTTGCTGGAACTATACTCTTTCATTTGCCCAATATACAAAGCCACAATCACCAACACTGCACCAATGGCCGTAAGCAACGTAAAAGGTTCGTCTAGCAAAAGTGTAGCATAAATAAGCCCGAATACAGGACAAAAGAAAAGCCACAGCGAGGCGCGTACAGCATCGTCTTTTAATAACCTCAGCCAAAGCTGTACCGCGCCAATAGAGACAGGGATCACTAGCCAAGTGAGAGACAACCAAAATTTTAAATCGAAAGTGTTATTACCTTTTTCAAATATCAACGCAAAAGGCAGTAGAAGCAGGCCACCGATAAATACTTGCCACGCATTGATGGTGGTGCGCTGAAGCTTCCACTGCACGGATGCGTAGTAAACTGAACCGATGGAATACATGAGCATACAAAGAACGATCAGCGACACACCCAATACAGTTGCGTGACCTGTTTGAAGCAACGGCCATGCAGCAACGCTTACACCCAACATCCCAATTAGAATACTGATCCACTCTCTAAGAAGAACTTTGCGTTTAATAACGAAAGCAGAAAGCACGCTGATCATCAAAGGATTTAAAGCAATGGCCATCGTAGTTAAGCCAGCAGCCACATACTGCAATGCAATAATGAAAATGCCTAAGTAAAGAACCGTATTAAAAATACCAAACACAGACACTTGCCACCACTCCTTCCCTATCGGGAAATCATATCGTTGGATAACGTGTGCCCACACAATCAAAATGATTCCAGCCGAAAGAAAACGAATGGTAAAAAAAGTAAGTGGCTCTACCGATCTAATCCCAAATTTCCCTGCCGTAGAAGCGGATGCCCACAGTAGTGCGAATGCAATGCCAGTGAGGATGTATTTTAGGTTGGGGTTTTTCAGGTGGACTGGGTAACTGGTAACTGGTAAAATTTAAATCAAAAATCAAAAATCAAAAATCAAAAATCAAAAATCAAAAATCAAAAATCATAAATCATAAATCTTAAATCTTAAATCTTAAATCTTAAATCTTAAATCAATTAACCCTAGTCCCCTCACTCACCACCTCATTCGGCTGCAACATCCGTAGCTTCCCATCTTTATCTTCCGCCATCAAAATCATCCCTTGCGATTCTACGCCCATAATTTTGCGTGGGGCAAGATTGACTAAGATAGTCACTTGCTTACCGATTACATCTTCAGGAGAAAAATGTTCGGCAATACCGCTCATCACTGTGCGTGTATCAATGCCTGTATCGACAGAAAGCTTTAATAATTTTTTTGATTTTTCTACGCGTTCGGCTGTTAATACTTTGCCAATGCGAATATCCATTTTAGAAAATTCATCAAATGTTACTTCCGATTTCGCGGGAATGACGGGTTGGTTAGCTAGTTCCATTGCTTTCTTCGAGTCTACTAGTTTTTTGATTTGCGCTTCGATCACTTCATCTTCAATCTTTTCAAATAATAAAGTTGGCGCACCCAGCGAATGATTTTCTTTCAAAAGGTCATCAGCCCCTGCGCTGCTCCAATTCAATTTTCCAAGACCAAGCATGGTGCTTAGTTTTTGTGAAGTGAAAGGCAAGAAGGGTTCTACAGTGATTGCCAAGCTCGCTGCAATCTGCAAAGCAACATTTAGGATGGTGGCTACTCTTGCCATATCGGTTTTGGCCAACTTCCAAGGCTCTGTCTCTGCCAAGTATTTATTCCCTAGTCGTGCTAAGTCGATCAGATTAGCCGTTGCCTCACGGAAACGATAGGCTTCAATGGAAGCTCCTATGCGTTCTGGGTATTCTTTCAAGTCTGCCAACACTTTTTTGTCCACATCGGTTAATGCACATCTTGCAGGAATTTTATTCTCAAAATATTTCTGCGTAAGCACCAACGCACGGTTCACAAAATTTCCAAAGATGGCCACCAACTCGTTGTTGTTCTTCGCTTGAAAATCTTTCCACGTAAACTCGCTGTCTTTCGTCTCGGGCAAATTGGTGAGCAACGCATAGCGCAATACATCTGGCTTGTCGGGAAAATCGGCCAAGTACTCGTGCATTTCAATAGACCATCCGCGACTGGTTGACATTTTATCGCCTTCCAAATTCATGAACTCATTGGCTGGCACGTTGTCAGGTAAAATGTATTCGCCCGTGGCGTGCAGCATGATGGGGAAAATGATGCAATGGAAAACAATGTTATCCTTGCCCACAAAATGAACGAGCTTGGTGTCTTTGTCTTGCCAATATGTTTTCCAATCGTCTTTCTTCGCTCCTGTAAAATCGCGTTGTGGTGTGGCATATTTTCTTTTGCCATCTGCCAACTCTTCAAACAAAGCACGTGTCGCTGAGATGTATCCAATGGGTGCATCAAACCAAACATACAACACTTTTCCTTCGGCATCCGGCAGTGGTACTTTAATGCCCCAGTCTAAG
The DNA here is from genome assembly GCA_046155095.1 of Cyclobacteriaceae bacterium. GTDB lineage: Bacteria > Bacteroidota > Bacteroidia > Cytophagales > Cyclobacteriaceae > ELB16-189. The sequence continues at coordinate 168,750 of JBJXEB010000027.1, read as the reverse complement.
TCGCGTGTCATGGCTCGTGGTTGCAGGCCTGCATCAATCCACGATTTGCATTGGCCATACACGTTCACTTTCCAATCTTCCTTGTGAGATTTCAAAATCCATTCGCCCAACCATTTTTCGTAATCCTGCAAAGGCAAATACCAATGCTTGGTTGATTTTAACACAGGCGCATTGCCCGTCAATGTCGATCTTGGATTAATCAACTCACGCGGGCTCAATGTAGAGCCGCACTTCTCGCATTGATCTCCGTACGCATTGGGGTTGCCGCATTTCGGGCAAGTGCCAATGATGTATCGGTCTGCTAAAAAAACATTGGCCTTGTCATCATAGTATTGCTCAGAAGTTTCTTCGGTGAGCAAGCCTTTGTGGTACAGATTTAAAAAAATCTCCTGTGAGGTTTGGTGATGAAGCGGGTCGCTGGTACGATGATAGATATCAAACGACATCCCGAGTTTATGAAAACAATCTTTGATTTGCGCATCGTACTTATCAATGATCGCTTGCGGTGTTGTGTTTTCTTTTAGCGCCTGGTTGGGTATAGCAGTACCGTGTTCATCGCTGCCGCAAACGAAAACCACATCTTTCCCCAGCGAGCGCAAGTAGCGCACATATACGTCCGATGGAATGTAAGCACCCGCCAAATGCCCAATGTGCTTGGGGCCGTTGGCATACGGCAGGGCAGCCGTTACGGTATATCTTTTAAATTCTTTGTTCATGGATAGTTAAATCTAAAACTTTTAGGCGTGTGACACTTGTAAAGAGTCTTGACGCCCACTCACCGAATCAGTTCAATGAGTTATTAAAACTGCCCAAAGATGGGAAAATTCTTTCTCTAATTGGATTAGGCATTGGGGCTTGGGCATTAGGGGCTAGGTGCTTTGATTGACCTACTTACACTCAGATGGGCGTTGGCTAAAAAAAATAAATCATAAACCACTTTCATTCCCCACTCCAACCCCACAATGCCTAAGTTCTAAGTCCCAATGCCCAGTCCCCAATGCCTAAGCAGACGTTGTAACCTTCGACTTATTCGCCAGCTCTCCTTCCAACTCGCGTTGTTTCTCCAATGTCTCCTCTTGGATCTTGCGCTGAGCCAGAATTGCCGACAGGTCAAGGGGGAACTGGATCACAAAGGTAGAACCATCTTTACTGGTTTGCTCCAATTTAATCTCTCCACCTAACTTATCCGTACATATTTTAGAAAGGTAAAGACCCACTCCCCCTGTGTCTGAGCGCTCTGAGGCGCGCATGAACATGTGGAAGACCTCATCGGGTTTTGCATTTAAGATACCGATGCCGTTGTCTTCCACCTTTACCATCACGTGATTGGATTCTTGTTTGACAATAACATGTACGAATGGATCAACACGACTTGAGTTGTTGTAAAATTTAATGCCGTTATCAATCAAGTTTTCTAAGATATTGGTCACCAGTTCTGCATCTGAGATCATGCTCACGTTACTGCCCAATTCATAAGTGACCTTCACGTTCTTGGGCAAACTGTTTGCCTCTTCAGATTTTAATATTCCATCGAGTATCGACTTGAAATTAATTTTAACAGGCGCGAGGTTAGATTGGTTTACCTTGCCCACTGCTGTAAGGCGGCTCAATATCTTGGCCATTTTATCCGACTGGCCATCTAGCTTATCCAATATATCGCGAAGGGATGGTTCCTTTGCTTCAATCAATGCCAAGTTGCACAAGCCCTTGAGCGTAACCAACGGACCGCGTATGTCATGCGAAGTTTTGTAAAGGAAGTTATCCAACTCTGAGTTCACCTCGGTGAGCATCTTGTTGGACTTGCTCAACTCTGCAGTACGCAATTTTACCCTAGCATCCAGCTCTTTGTTTTGAATCGCCAACATTCTATTCTGTTCTTCAATTTTCACTTTGGCATTGGCAAGCTCTGCACTAGCCCGTTGTTGCCGCCTATTGGCAATCAACAGCACCAGCCCTAGCCCCAGCACCAACAAAGTAATGGCCATAATAAATATATACTGAACCCTCTGCCGCTCTATCAATGCTTGGCGCAACTCCAGTACTTGGTCTTTTTCTTTGATGGTTTTGATGTTCTCGCGCTCCGCGTAGTTGGTTTGGACTTTGGCAAGGTTTTTTATTAGGTCTTCGGAGTAGATGCTGTCTTTGAGATTAATGTATTTTTCTGAGTAATAAGCAATATTCTTATAATCAGATTCACTTGAATATATTTTCACAAATTGTTTGTAAGTCTCAATTAGTGGTTCCACAAAATCTGATTTTGCTGCAATGCCATAAGCTTCGTTAAGGTATCGTAAACTTAAAACTCCATTACCCTTAGATTCTTCGACAAACGATAATTGGTATAATGAAGACCATTGGTACAATTTGTTATTTTGAAATCTAGAAATAATAAGTGCTTTCATAAGAAAATCCTCAGCTTTCTCCAAATTATTTCTACGGAAATAGGCAACACCGAGCCCAAGATATCCTTCAAGCTTAATACTCTCACTACAATCATTACCACATACTCCAAATGCTTTGTTAAAATATTGTATTGCAATCTTATAGTCCCCTAACCGATTGTGACAAAGTCCAACATTAGTCATAATGCTTTCCAAATCAGAGTTATCTCCTATCTCGCTTTTAATAAATATAGCTCTCTCATAAAAATCTATCGCGTTCTTGTAATCCTTGAGATTAAAATATACTAACCCGATATTATTCAATGCAGTACATATTGATTTTTTATCTCCCTCATCTTCTCTTATCTGTAATGATTTGTAATGATACTCTAAAGCCTTATCATAGTTGCCGCGATAGGTATAGCAAAGACCAGTATTATTCAAGATAAATTTTATTTGTTTTTTAAGCTCCGGGAATTGCGATACATTTCGCTGGGCTATGCCCAATATCCTAATTAATATTTCTATTGCTTCGTCATTTCGTCCTAAATCAACTAAAGAGTAGGCAATCATTTTACCCCCTTCAACAATTTTTAAACTATCTCCATTTATTTTCGCCAACTTATCGAACTGCTCCGCATAATCTAATGCAATGGTATAATCCACCTGATTATATTCCTTAAAGAGTAAATTTAGTATTAAGAATTTTCCAGAAGTCTCCGCATGCGATAACTCCATTTTGAGAGAATCAACGAGTTGGCTATTTTGAGCTACACAGCATGAGCATGAAAAAGTCCATGCAATAATGCTTAAAACAAAACATTTACTTCTCAGATGCCACATAGGTAAGGATGCCCTTAAGACAAAAAAATAAAATCAAATTAGTGACCGTACGTTTGCAACGCAATATTAAAAGTATTTAAACTCAAACCTAAACCAAAAACGACAATGAAAAAAATACTACTCGCTTTCATTCTGCTTGCCCTCGGAACAGTCTCAATAGTTTCATGCACTAAAGAAGAAGTAAAGCCAAAAACTGATAATATCGGTAAAGGAATCAGAGAATTATAATCGTTTACTAAAAAAATGCTTTCAAAATTAAACCAACCTTCCATTATGAAAAAATCTATTTACGTATTCCTTATGGTAATAGTATGTTCATCATCGTTATTTTCCTGTACAAAAGAAGAGGTGAAACCTAAAACTGATAATATCGGAAAAGGGATCAGAGAACTATAATGTCTTTTCATCATTAACTTATCTTCAAATAGTAAAACTTAAAGTTATGAAAACAAAATTAACAATCATCGCTATTGCAGCAGTTACTCTTTTGTCTTTCACTGTTGCATCATCAAAGAAAACAGCAACTGCCAAAACTCAAACTGAAGCCAAGTCAAACCAAAGTGGCTTTGCGTTGCAAGATAAGGATCAGTTTTAATTAAACTGATCCATTTAAAGCAACACATTCCCTTTCACATAAGAAAAGGAATGTGTTGGTTTTCTCGTTTGTCTGTTCAGCAAGAGCAGTCAATCAAATTCTTGTTTGCTTATCCGATATAGGCATCTTAAGAATCAATTTTTTACCAGAGGAATTGGTGAGGGGAGTTTTCCCAAATTAATTGCCTCTTCACTTTGTGGCACATGCCCTTGGCTTCGCGTTATCACCAATCACCAATACAGATAAGTTGGTGAAAAAAACACCAATCACAGGCAGTGTCCAGTTACACTTTTACTTCCTCTGCTTCAATGCCTTCAAAGCAGAAAGGTGGTGTGCTTTGAATCAAATGTTTCACCTGAAATGAGGCGAGCATCTCAAGTGTAACTTTAAGTGAAAAGAACATTTAAGCATTGCCTCCTTGGCCTTTTTTATAACCCATTCTCACAAATCGAGAAAAGTATTGACCTTGCTTTGGGTCAAATCTATACTCATTTTTGCTAAAAATAGTGGTGAAAGTAAATCTTCGGCTCCAAACCTTACATCTTCAGTACTAACCCTTTCTTTGGTTGGGTTACAATTTTTAAAAGACTAATCGACTTGGCAATCGGTGGGTTCGCGTAGGCTTCTTTGAGTTAAAAAAAGCAAAAAGAGGGTCATAAAATTCAAGATTTAAGATTTGGGATGTCAGATTTAAGATTTTGAGCCTCCATCAATTTCTACGCGCAAGCAGATAAATCAAAAATTGTAAATCTTAAATCAAAAATCCCGAGTACTAAGTCCCAATACCTAATTTTTATACGCCTGCCTCGGCTTCAAATTCAACACCTGAAACATCTCTTTATCTTGGATATAGGCAGGATTGGGTGTGGTTAAAAGTTTATCACCAGCGAAGATACTATTGGCACCCGCCAAGAAGCACAAAGCTTGTTCTTCTAGCGTCATCCTCACGCGGCCTGCAGATAAGCGCACCATTGCCTTGGGCATGATGATACGAGCCGTGGCAATCATGCGCACCATCTCCCACACCGAAACTTTTTCTTGATCTTCCAAAGGTGTTCCTTCTACGGGTACCAATGCATTCACTGGCACCGATTCAGGATGCTCGGGCAATGTGGCCAATGTGTGAAGCATTCCTATCCGATCTTCCTCTTTTTCGCCCATACCGATGATGCCGCCAGAACAAACAGAAATTTTTGCACCACGCACATTCTCCAAAGTCTCCAATCGATCTTTGTAAGTGCGTGTGGTGATAATGTCATTATAAAATTCTTCGCTCGTATCTAAGTTGTGGTTGTACGCATACAAGCCTGCGTCTTTCAATTTGTTGGCTTGCTCATGCGTAAGCATACCAAGTGTGCAGCACACTTCCATGCCCATGGTGCTTACTCCCTTCACCATCTCCAACACTTTGTCAAAGTCGCGGTTGTCGCGCACCTCGCGCCAAGCTGCACCCATACAGAAGCGTGTGCTGCCAGCTTCTTTTGCATCCAATGCTTTGCTAATTACTTCTTCTACTTCCATCAGCTTGTGCACTTTCACTTCGGTGTGATAGCGCGCAGCCTGTGGACAGTATGCACAATCCTCGGGGCAGCCGCCAGTCTTCACTGATAGCAGCGTACACACTTGTACTTCTTGCGCATCATTATGTTCTCTGTGCACCGTAGCTGCGCGATATATCAAATCCAACACAGGAGTGTTGTAGATTTCAGTTATTTCTTCTCGAGTCCAGGTGTTCTTTATCATAAAAATAATTTGACAATTTGAAAATTCAACAATTTGAAAATTGACTCTCTGGTAAAAAAGTTAAATATTCTAAAGGCATTCATTTTCAAATTTTCAATTTTTTAATTTTCAAATTGAACAGTTTCAAATTAATTAATTTCCATCTCAAACGGCATCCTAGCCTGCGCCCCTTGGTAGCGCTTTAATTGTTGCACTTGCTCATACACTTTGTAGTGTGCTCCCAATTCTTCTTTCAACGCTTTTGTTTTGGTGTTCTCTTCCATATCAGCAAGCCATTGATCCAAAAAAGATTTATACTTAGGATAATACCTCAATTTATAATCGTTGGCCACGCCCGCTTTTTCAGCAGCTATGCGGATGGCATCATCAAAATTGCCCAACACGTCTACCAAACCTCTTTCCTTTGCTTGCGTGCCTGTCCACACGCGGCCCGATGCTACTTTTCTCAATTGCTCCACAGGCATGTTCCTTCCTTCTGCTGCTTTGCTAGTGAAAGAAGCATAGATTCTGTCAGTGCTTTTTTGCCAGATGGCTTTCTCAGGCGCAGTCAACGGGCGAGTGACTGTAACAAGTTCACCCATATCGCCTGTCTTCACTTCGTCAAACGTAATCCCAATTTTATTGTCAAGGAAGCTGCTCAAATCAAAAAGCACACTGAATACACCAATTGACCCTGTGATCGTGTTGGGTTGTGCCACAATGGTATCGCAGGCCATGGCAATGTAGTATCCCCCCGATGCGGCATAGTCGCCCATCGAAGCGATGATCGGTTTTTCTTTCGAGGCTAAGATCACTTCGCGCCACATCACATCTGATGCCAACGCACTGCCACCTGGTGAATTGATCCGCAATACAATCGCTTTTACTTTATCGCTGTTGCGCGCCTTGCGCAATTCTTCGGCAAACGTAGTGGAGCCAATCGTTCCCTGCTGCGCCTTGCCCGGCATGATGTCGCCATCGGCCACAATCACAGCAATTTCGTTTTTAGAACTACCGTATTCGCTCACCGATTTTTTATACTTACTGTATTTTACAAAATTGATGTTCTCCTTTTTTCCAAGGTCCAATCGGTTCCGTAACTCTGCAAGTACTTGATCATAGTAAAACAAAGAGTCCACTAGCTTTAATGCATAAGCTTCTTGCGTAGTAGTGGCCAACATGCGGTCTGATATTTCTTTCAACGTCTTCACTTCTATTTTCCTGCTCTCGGCAATTTCATTGATCACCTCGCCATTGATGCCGTTGATCAATTCACTTAGTTGTAGTCGATTGGCATCGCTCATCTTATCCAAGAAAAACGGTTCCACCGCACTTTTGAAATCACCCACTCTAAAAATCTCTGGTTTGATCTCTAGCTTATCAAACATTTTTTTGAAGAACGAAACCTCCACTGCCATTCCATTAAATTCCAGTTGTCCTTCTGGATTAAGATAAACTTTGTCGGCTGCCGATACTATATAATACGCCTTCTCCGTCAGCACCTCGTTGTAGGCCACCACCCACTTGCCCGATTTTTTAAAATCAATCAGCGATTGCCTGATCTCCTTAGCCGTAGCAAAGCCTCCCATAAAAACAGATAGATCGAGGTAAATACCCTTGATCTTCGCATCGTTGGCCGCACCCGCAATCACTTTTTTAAATTGAATCAATCCAATCGGGCTATCGCTCGCACCCGGTATGGGCAATCCTTCCAACGGGTTTTCTGCTTCCATCTCGGTAAACGGCACATCCAATTTCAAGTGCAAGACTGAGTTATCTTCCACCGTCACTTGCTTATCGCCAGAAGAGAAACTAGAAACAGCCGCTACCATGAAACTGAATACCAGAAAAATCAACACAATAAAAGCGACCAAAGAACCAAGGCACGAGGCCAGAAACGATTTGAAAAAATTCATGGGATAAAAATTAATAATTGGCAAAAATACTCAAATGGAAACGGTTATTAAAGAGGAAGGTTATCTTTACAAATATCTTTAGGGTTTCCAACCTTTTGAAGGTTGGAAACCCCTCAACAATTGATTTAAAGTGGCGGATACCAAAACATCTTTTTTTCTCCTACTTGGCAGCAACCAAGGCAATCGCGTGCTGCAATTGAGCGATGCCACCAACAAAATCAATCAATTGATTGGCCCAATTGAAAAAAAATCATCCATCTGCCAAACAGCTGCGTGGGGCAAAACCGATCAGCCAGATTTCTTAAACCAAGCATTGATTGTAATATCCTCATTAAGTCCACAAGAAGTCCTGAAAATCATTCACTCCATCGAATTGGAAATGGGCAGACAACGAACTACCAAATGGAGCGAACGAACCATCGACATCGATATACTTTATGCAGGTGAGTTGGTTTTGAATTTACCAGAATTAAAAATCCCCCACCCCGAAATTCAAAACAGAAAGTTTGCGCTTGCTCCCTTAGTTGAAATCGCTCCCAACTTCTTTCATCCAATTTTAAAGAAAACCAATAAAGAGCTTTTATCAATATCTACGGATACTCTTGAGGTAAGGAATTGGTAAGAGGTAAGGAATTGGTAAGAGGTAAAAGGTAAGTGGTAAGAGGTAAGTGGTAAGAGGTAAGTGTTTGCTAAGTCCCAATGCCCAAGTCCTAGTTTTTCACATACTCCCAGCCTCCACCTGCGGAGCAATCTTCTTCACCAATCCCTGCAATACTTTACCTGGGCCGCACTCAATAAATGAAGTTGCGCCATCTTTTACCATGTTCTGCACAGACTGTGTCCATCGGACAGGTGCAGTCAGTTGGCTGATCAAATTTTTCTTAATCACATTGATATCACTAGAAGGAAGTCCGTTTACGTTTTGATAGACGGGGCAAAAAGGGGTGTTGAATTTTGTTGATTCAATGGCCGCAGCCAACTCTTCTCTGGCTGGCTCCATCAGTGGCGAGTGAAATGCTCCGCCTACTTGTAAAGGCAAGGCGCGCTTCGCCCCTGCTGCTTTCATTTTCTCACAAGCAATTTCAATTCCTTTCATAGAACCAGAAATCACCAACTGCCCGGGACAATTGTAGTTGGCAGCTACCACTACCTCATCAATGGATGTACAAATATCTTCCACTACTTTATCATCCAGCCCAAGGATAGCAGCCATGGTTGATGGGTTAATCTCACATGCTTTCTGCATCGCTTGAGCTCGCTTGGAAACCAGTCGCAAAGCGTCATCAAATGAAAGAGTTTGATTGGCGACCAACGAAGAAAATTCACCGAGCGAGTGACCTGCTACCATTTCTGGTTTTTGTAAATCTTGTGAAAGTGCAATGGCAACAGAATGAATGAACACCGCAGGCTGCGTTACCTTCGTCTGCTTCAATTCATCGGCAGAGCCAGTAAACATGATCTGCGAAATAGGGAAACCCAAAATTTTATCGGAATCGTCAAAAAGTTGTTTGGCTTTAGGGTTGGCGTCATAGATGTCTTTGCCCATTCCTACAAACTGTGCGCCTTGACCAGGGAAAATAAATGCTTTCATTACTTATAATTTAAGATGTATGATTTTTGATTTAAGATTTAATGCATCGGTGAAATTGAACTGATCGACAAATCTAAAATCTTAAATCCTAAATCAAAAATCAATAAACCTTGCTTTCAACTCTGGTGTAGGTATCATGCAAGCATCTTGCTTACCAAACCAGCGGTACCGATTTTTGGCAATCAAATCGTAGAAGAAATTCCGTATAAACCTTGGGACGATCTTGAAAACATAAAGAGCGGGCCATAGTCCACTCATTCCCTTGGCAATTTCAAGTGCCGCATCGCTTTTCTTAAAAAACTTCTCGTCCTTGATTAAAAAAATGGTGTTCAATTCGCCCACAGGCAAACTAAAATTTCTCAATTGACTTTGGCCGAATGAAGATTGTAACGAAGCAAATGAGAACTTCGCTTCCTGATCACGTTTGATTATAAAAAGTACAGAGCCATTGCACAGGTTACAAACACCATCAAAAAGGACAACGGTTTTTAGCGAAGTACTTGTACCCATCCCTTGATAATGCGATTTTGTTTAGAAGGATCCACTACGTCAAACGTAACTTGAGCATCGTAGTAGTACACCCCTGCCGCTAAATCCTTGTTGCTATTATCACGTCCATCCCAATCAATGTAAATGGTTTTCTCTCCACCTGATTCATATCTATAAACTACTCCACCCCACCGGTTATAGACCGTAAAGCTAACTTTACTAACGAAACGGGCGCATTTAGCTTGCAACTCTCTCAACTGATCACCGGTTAGATCACCACATTGAGATTTGATCACCTCGCCCTGAATAATATTCCTGGTACTATAAGCACTGAATATATCATTGCATTTATCCCCATTAGGTGTAAACACATTTGGCAATTCATAATATGGGCAATTATCAAAACAAAATTCATCGCTCAATTCGCTTTCATTGCCCGCCCGGTCAACAGCCGATATTTTATAGCAACCCGCAAAAGAAGGAATGTTGGTATGGACGAAAAAAGTATCCGTAACCACAACAGTCAGTTTTTTAAACTCATCCCCTACACGAGCCGCATAATAAACGGAGTAACTTTTGATATCCAGCGCGCAAGTAGCATCAAACGGCCTTTTCCAACTAAGTGTGTTAGAGTAGACGCCCGCATCGCTGCAGCTAGAGGTCGCTCGATAATCATCACAATTAATTCCTGTTGCTGCAATTACTGGCTTACAGGGCGGAATCTTATCATCTGGCTGTGCGCAACTTATTTGGGAAAGATTAAGTAAGGGGGCTACAATTTTGGGATTGCCATAGCTTCCCTTAGTTTCAACTCTATAGCAATAGCTTTCAGTGTTTTTTAATCCAGTATCATTAAATACAAACCCTTTTTGATTCACATTCACCTGCGCAATTATTTGTTCGGCTGTCCCTCCTGTAGTTCTATAGATAATGTGAGTGGGATAATTAAGAGTATTGTTGGACCATGGCACATTAGCCGCCCATCTCAGCTCGATTTCCTCAAACTTGGGTTTTATCTCCAGCCTAACCGATGAGGCAACGGCCGATGAATCTATTGGATTGTCATTCTTAGCATATCCGAAAATTCGATAATTATAAATAACATCGCGCGTATTCAAACCATTGTCCTTAAATTCATTTTTAGCAACTAGCCTCCCTGGATTGACCTTGGTCAATTTAATCTTACCACTAAATCCTTCAGCTCGATAAACTTCGTATTCATAATCTGGAGGGAATTGTACTTTATCAATATCAAAGGGATCCAACCATTTCACTGTGATCTCTCCATTTTTATCATCTGTCTTATCCACAGTTACGTTGGTGATTACAGCTCTGTCTGCCTTGAATGGGTCTAGGCAAATTTCATCTGAAACAATACTCTTTCCTCCTTTTGGGGCAGGAAAAACAGCCACCAACCGATAACAATACTTAGCACCTGACGCCAAACCTGTGTTGGTGTACTTGGTAGTGCCTATTGGGAGTGTTGCTATCTTTGTGTAGCCAAAAGAATCTGGCATACCAGTAGTACAAGAATCAGGCTTGGCTGGATAGCTATCCACTCTTCTCCAAACTTCCATTGAAACAGCATTGGCCGCACATTTATAGGACTCCCACTCTAACTTGGCAGACCTTGTTGCCAAATCTAAATTAGCCGTTTTCCAAATAGGTTTTGGTCCTACTATTTTAATTTGCCAAGTCTTGAATTGTACCAATGAGGGGCCTTGCGAAGACTTGTCACTAATTTTAAAAACGACTTGATAAGGCTGGTCTTTGATATGACTACATTGTGTAAGCCATTTAAACTGAAGCTTGACTGGCCTTGGGGGGCCTTTTAGTTTAGGTGGATTAGGTGAGTAGGTGGCTGGTGAAGAACTCAATTGAAACACTTCTGAGAATGCTTCTATCTTTAGGCTATCAAGTGGATCGGGGTCATTTCCAAAGATGGTTTTATCAATTGAAGTTCCTGCCTCTACACAAATTTTTTGAGGCACAGTTAGCTCTGGTCTACGATTTTTACAATCCTCGATGATGATTTGCATATCGCGCGTAACATAACCTATCTGCTTGAAGGTATCCCCTATCTTCCTCCATTGGATTATTCTAAAAGCAATGTTGTATTCACCTGGCGCCCCAGGTGCATCCCAAAGGATCGTTCCAAATCTGTCAATACTAAAAGTAGGTGGGCCGCTTTGATCCTGGTTGGATGCAGAATAGTTGAGTCCGATACGATCATAAAATTCTTTCACATTCGGGTCACGATAATTATTCACAGGTACCCCTTTGTCTTGCTTGGGTATCACAAACTCATACGACAAGGAATCTCCATCGGGATCATAGGCACCTGGATTGTGGTACCATGCCCCACCTGTGCATCCCTTATCAATAGGTGGCACTAGCAAGCGTGGGCTGTTATCGCAACCAATAAAGGGATCTATGATGATGACTGTCTCTAAATAAAACTGGGTGTTCACCGAGTTTGACATATTCAAGATACCTGCATTTCTATTTCTTTCTTTATAACTGATCACATAATATCCAGGACCTGGAAAAACGTGCGTGGTTTCGAATTGTACATATCCAATACCCGCACCCAATTCTGGGCGAATTGTATTTTCCACTGTTGGTGTTTGAATAGAGGTACCGTCACCAAAACTCAGCGTTCCATCGCTAAACTTGACAGGTGAGCCTGTATTAGTATAGGCCGTAATAGTGATTCGGAAAGTAAGGCCATTGCAACTAACCCGCTCTACCGTAATCTCCCCTGCGCGCAAATGAGTTGCTTGGGAATGGTGAGTGAATGCAATCAAGAATAATGCAACACAACTAAAAATCTTCAAATGCTTCATACCCCACATATTGATAACCCAAAAATACAACAATAAAAAAGATCAATTAGTTATTGAGTACTAATATTTAGGCGTGTCTTTGACTAAAATAGGGGGTAATAATGTCTTCGGGAAGGATTATGTCTCTTTCTTTTTGAGCCTAGAAGTAAGGTTATCGAAGCAATTGAACCCATCCTTTGATGGTCTGATCCTTTTTAGAAGGGTCAACGACATCGTATGTAACCTGTGCTTCATAATAATAAACACTGGGCGATAGCTCTCGCTTGCTATTGTCTCGGCCATCCCAATCAATGTAAATAGTGCGCTCGCCAAATATGGCTCTTGCCCCATCTGATTCAAAATTGTAAACCACACCACCCCATCGATTAAAAACAGTAAACCTCACTTTTTGAACAAAGCGGGCGCACTTGCTTTGCAATTCCCTAAATTGTTGTGGCGATAGATCGTGACATAACGAAGTTATAATCTCTCCTTGAATAATACCTCTAGTACTATAAGCACTAAACACATCATTGCAGTTATCTCCATTTGGCGTGAATACATTGGGCAATTCATAATAGGGGCAGTTATCAAAACAAAATTCCTCGCTTAATTCACTTTCGTTGCCAGCCCTATTGATGGCCGATATTTTATAACATCCTGCAAAGGAAGGAATGTTAGTATGAACAAAGAATGTGTCAGTAACAGCAATTGGCAGTTTTTTAAATTCTTCGCCCATGCGTGAAGCATAATAAATTGAATAACTTTTTACGTCTGTTGAACAACCTGAATTAGATGGCCTTGACCAACTTAGTGTATTCGAATAGGTTCCAAAGTCGCCACAACTAGCTGTGGCTAAATAATCATTGCAATTAAGTCCTGTGGCTACAATCGTTGGCTTACATGGTATATTGATTGGATTAGGTTGTGCACAACTGATCTGAGAGAAATTAATCAACGGAGTTTTTATCTTTGGATTGCCATAGCTTCCTCTTGTTTCTACACGGTAACAATACGTTTCGTTCTCGTTGAGACCAGATTGTATAAACACAAAACCTTTCTGATTTATATTTACGCTATCTAACAAAACCATCTGGCTTTCTGTCGCACCTGCGGGGCCTCGATAAATCCGATGACGAGGATAATTAAACGTGTTGTTTGACCATGGCACGTTGGCGATCCAACTTAATTCATTCTGTTGAAAGCTTGGTTTTATCTCTAACCTGACTGATGAAGCAACCGCAGATGAATCTATCCGCACTCCGTTTTTGTCAAAGCCAAGTATTCGGTAATTATAGATCACATCGCGTGTGTTTAATCCATTGTCTATCCAAACTGAATCAGGTCGTGTTCCCGGAAAAGTTTCTGTCAGCCTGTTATTTCCACTAAAGCCTTCTGCTCTGTAAACTTTGTATGAATACGGTGGAGGAAATTGAATTTTGTTAATATCAAATGGTGATCGCCACTTGACAGTGATCTGTCCATCTTTATTATCTGTTTTATCTACTGTTACATTGGTGATCACTGCGCGGTCTGCCTTAAATGGGGTCATGCATTTTTCATCGGATACGATGCTCTTCCCCCCTTTCGGTGAAGGAAAAATAGCAACCAGTCTGTAACAATACTTGGCCCCAGAGGCCAAACCTGTATTGGTGTAGGTAATTGTGCCAATGGGGAGCGTTGCAATTTTTGTATACCCAAAAGAATCGGGCATGCCTGTAACACAAAATCCTGGATCGCCTGGGTAGCTGTCCACGCGTCTCCATACTTCCATAAAAATAGCATTGGCTGCGCAAGTATATGGCTCCCACTCTAGCTTAGCAGATCTTGTAACCAAATCCAATATGGGATCTTTCAAAACTGGTTTGGGGCCAATCACTTTGATTCGCCATGTTTTAAACTGCACGAGCGAAGGCCCTTGCGTTGATTTATCGCTGATTTTAAAATTAACTTGATACGGTTGCTCACGCACATGGTTGCATTTTGTATCCCACTTAAATTGAAGTTTAGCAGGACGCGATCCACCCTGAAATTTTGCAGGGAAAGGCGAGTAAGTGGCTGGTGATGGATTCAACTGAAGCACTTCAGAATACACTTCGATCTTAAGACTATCGAGTGGATCAGGATCGTTCCCTAAAATCGTTTCGGAAATAGATGTTCCTGCCACCACACAAATATCTTGCGGCACAGTCAACTCGGGGCGCTGGTTTTTGCAATCCTCAATAATGATCTGCATATCGCGCGTCACATACCCAATCTGTTTAAAGACCACGCCAATCTTTCTCCACTCAATTATTTTAAACGCGATATTATATTCTCCTGGTGCGCCAGGTGCATCCCAAATGATAGTACCTGTTACGGGATTGATATTAAAAGTGGGTTCTTCTTTTTGCGCTTCATTGGCTGTGGAATAATTAAGACCAATTCGATCATAAAATTCTTTTAAGTTAGGATCGCGGTAATTATTCACGACTACACCTTTGTCCTGCTTGGGTACAACAAATTCGTAGGATAAGGAATCACCATTGGGGTCATACGCTCCCGGATTATGATACCAAGCTTTTCCCGTACAGCCTTTGTCGATAGGTGGTACTGATAAACGTGGACTATCATCACAACCTATGAGCGGATCAATGATGATAACCGTTTCTATATAAAAAGGAGTACCAATAGAATTAGAAATATTAAGGATACCCGCATTTCTATTGGGCTCTTGATAACTAATCACATATCGACCCGGGCCAGGGAAAACGTGCTCGGTGGTGTATTGGGTAAAACCAATATTTGGCGCAAACTGAACGTTTTCAATTTGTGGTGGATGGATCAGGCTGCCATCGTCAAATCTTAAAGTACCGTGGCTATTATCACTAAACCTTACGGGTGAACCTGTATTGGTATAGGCAGTAATAGTGATACGGAACGTAAGTCCGTTGCAACTTACCCTCTCTACTGTTATCTCACCTGCCCTCAAATGAGTTGCTTGCGCTTGATGAGTTGAGCTTATTATAAAAAAAACAACGCAGCTAGCAATCCTCAAGTGCTTCATGGCTTATATTGAACTTTAAAGAAGGAAAAATAAAAAGGCCAAACAGGTTGATTTGAAGTCAACCAGTGACTAAACGAACATCTTATCTATTTATTTTTTAAACCTATCCAATTTTTGCAGGTCAAAGCGTTAAAAAATCATGATTTCAAGAAGAGCGTTTATGAAAGCTGGTGGATTAGCCCTTTTTGGGGTAGGCTTGGGTGGCGTACCTTCTTTTATTGCACGCGCAGCCGATCAAACTAAAATCGGTAGTCCTTATAAAAAGAATAAAATCCTAGTCTGCATTTTTCAAAGAGGGGCTATGGATGGCCTAATGGCGGTTACCCCTTTTACCGATTCTTATTTGAAAGCAGCTCGCCCTACTTTGTTTATGAATGCTGATAGCAATGGGGCATTGATCGATTTAGATGGCAAATTTGGTTTGCACCCAGGCTTCAAAAGTTTTAGTCAACTATTCAAAGACAAGCAATTGGCCATTGTGCATGGTATGGGCTCGCCTAACAATACACGCAGCCATTTTGATGCACAAGATTATATGGAAAGCGGCACTCCATTTAATAAAGGAACGAGCAGTGGTTGGCTCAACCGAGCAGTCGGCTTACTGGGACATGAGGCGAGTCCTTTTCGTGCAGTGAGTTTAACCAGTAGCTTGCCGCGATCTTTTTATGGGGATAATCCATCAGTTGCCATCAGTAACTTGGCTGACTTTTCTATTCAAGTAAAAGGAAATAAAGGAAGTGCAAACCTTGCCGCGCAAAGCTTTGAAGATCTGTATGACCAAACAAGCAATGAACTTCTGAAAGAAACGGGCAAAGAAAGTTTTGATGCGATGAAGATGCTTCAAAAAACAGATGTGAAAAACTACAAGCCTATAAATAATGTAAGCTACCCTAATTCAGCATTGGGTAATGCTTTGAAACAAATTGCACAGTTAATAAAAATGGATGTTGGCCTAGAAGTCGCCTTCGCGGAAAGTGGAGGATGGGATACACACTTCAACCAAGGAACTGATAAGGGCGTATTCGCGCGCAACGCAATGGATTTGAGTAACAGCATCAATGCCTTCTGGAGTGACCTTGGCCAACTGCAAGATGATGTTACGCTAATGACTATGACTGAATTTGGAAGAACCGTAAAACAAAATGGTACAGGAGGCACCGATCACGGCAGGGCAAGCTGCGCATTCATACTTGGAAACGATGTGAATGGTGGACGTGTGCATGGATCAATAAAACCATTGGCCATTGAAAACTTGGAAGACGGTCGCGATTTAGCCGTGACCACAGACTTCAGAAGCATTTTTAGCGAAGTAGCGAATAAGCATCTTCTTCTCAGTGATGATAAAACTTTATTTCCAGATTGGAATGGGGTAAAAATAGGAGTCATGAAAAAGTAGGCAGTTGGCAGGAGCAATAGGCAAATGGGCAGTTGACAAAACTTATGCGTACCTCTGCGCGTTTTGCGTTTAAATTAAAAGTAAATGAAAATAAAAACTCATCAACTAATAATCTCGGCAATAATCCTTTGTTTGCCTTCGCTTGCATTTGCACCTGCTTCCGATCTATTTCCTTACCAGCAGGCAGGACTGACTGAACGTCAAGCGGCAGCACATTTACTAAGTCGATTTACTTTTGGTGCCAAGCCTGGTGAGGTAGATGAAGTGGTGAGCATGGGATTGGAGAAATGGTTTCAACAACAATTGAAAGGTGGATTGAAAGATGAAGTGCTAAATGAAAAACTGAGTAGCTATGATGCACTGCAATTGAGTAACGTGGAAGTAGTGGCACAATTCCCTCGTGGGCCACAAGTAAGAAAGATGGCCATTAAAGATGGGTTTATATCGAAAGATTCTGTGGGGACTAGCGACCGCAAAGAAATGAAACAGCAACTGGATGCCTACCGAAAACAAAAAAGCTTACGCGATGAAAAAGAATTATACCGACAATTTATTGGTCAGAAAATTTTGAGAGCTACCTACAGCAGCAATCAATTGCACGAAGTGCTTACCGATTTTTGGTTCAATCATTTTAATGTTTCGGCTACTAAAAATCAATGCGCTCCATTTATTCCCGCTTATGAGAGAGATGTGATCAGGCCGAACGTAACTGACAAGTTTGGGAAATTATTATTGGCAACCGCCCAATCACCAGCCATGCTGTTGTACTTGGATAATTTTAATAGCACGGGCACCAATGAAGATTTCAATACTGATAGGAATAATGGAAATGTAAGGAGGCGTGGATTGAATTCGAAAAACAAAGCAGCTAAACCCAAAGGCAAAGGAAAAAAATCGCAAGGCCTGAATGAAAACTACGCACGCGAGGTGATGGAACTTCATACACTTGGCGTGGATGGGGGCTACACTCAAGCAGATGTTACCGAAGCTGCTCGTGTTCTCACAGGTTGGACAATCTATCCAATGAAAGACGGTGCCTATGAGAACATGAAGAAAATGATTGATAAAGTGGGTGAAGGCCAACTTAAACAAAAAGGATTTGTACACGAGGGAGATTTCTTGTTCGCCATCAATCGCCATGACAACAAAGAAAAAAATGTGTTGGGTAAAAAATTTCCTACTGGTGGTGGATACAAAGATGGTGTTGAACTGCTGTCGCTATTGGCACATCATCCCTCTACGGCTAGATTCATTTGCAAAAAATTAGCCATACGCTTTGTTTCAGATAATCCTTCGGAAAATTTAGTTATAAAAATGAGCAAGACATTTGAAGAGCAAGATGGCGACATTCAAAAAGTATTGATGACAATGGTAAACTCGCCCGAATTTTGGAATATAGAAGCTCAACGCGCCAAAACAAAATCTCCTTTTGAGTATGCCATCAGCAGCGTTCGTGCATTGGATGCCGATATCAATGCTCCTTTTCAATTGTACCAATGGATAACTCGAATGGGGCAAAAAATGTATTCGTACTCCGCGCCCACGGGTTTCCCTGATCGCGGGCAATATTGGATCAACACGGGTTCATTACTTAATAGAATGAATTTCGGTTTGGCATTGGCCGCACAAAAAATTCCTGGGATAAAAATAGATTTAGCCGCGCTGAACAATCACCACGAACCCGAAAGTGCCGAAGCTGCCTTGCCCATCTATGCAAAAATCATGTTGCCCGAAAGAGATTTGCAAAGCACATTACTCCGACTGACACCATTGGTCAACAGCCCAATGCTCAGTAAAAATATAGACGAAGCCGCCAAACAAAAACCTGTACCGACCGATGCCATGGAAAACGAAACTGAAATGATGAATAGTGATACAGAGAAACCAGTCAAAGAAAGGCCTAAAAAAATACTGGCCAGTAATGATGCCAAAAGTGTTTTTGGCGAAAGTGCCATGTTGAGTCAAGTGGTGGGGATTATTATTGGATCGCCAGAGTTTCAGCGGAGGTGAAAATAATTGTTGGCTTGCCACAAATGCACGAATAATGCAAGAAAAATTAGTTTCAATCAATTTTATTTTATTGATTGTTTACCAAAGCATTTTTGGAATACCTTCGCTACCTTAGTTATCGGTTTTCATTTTTGCTTTCTGTTGTGGGGCGGGTGCGACACCGGGGACCCACTAACATTATATAGAGATATGCACTTTTATAAAAATGAGTCACATAAATTTCTTTTGGATTGTGAAATCTGATCTCGGTGAAAAATTACGTGCTGGCCTCGGCCAGGGATAGAAGCGGAAAGCCCGAAGTGTAATTGATTTGTGCGTGGACGGACTTGAAGCGGATAGCCCGGTGCCACTGCGCCTCGCGTGGCAGGCCGCCCTCTTTCACTGAAGCTACCGAGGCCAAACCCAACTATATTTTAATTGCTGCATACTCCGTCAATTATTTTCGTTGCATCTTTACTGCATGAGAGTTGTTGGAGAAATTGCGCATCCGGAAATTAAGATCACGATCTTCCATTGGAACAACCGCTACTTGATCAAACTAGAAGCGGGGCCGTTTGAGCAGACTTTTAAGATTGAAGAATATGATCTTACCTCAGAAGAGGATGTAAAAAAAGTAGTGAGCGAAGAATTTATTCAGCAAGCTATTGTGCGCTTCAATGAGATGGCGAAGAGTTTGAGGGAGGCTACTGAGTTTTTATAGTGAGGGTATTTAGGCTTCATGCCTCAAGCTACAATCCACAGGCCGTAGAATTAGCAACAAATCAGCTTGCAGCTTGTGGCCTGTAGCTTGCAGCCAATATTCAAAATCAACGCTTTGTTAATGACCTAGGGTGGATTAACTTGCAACCCGTTTGCTTTTAATCGATGGAAATTTTAGAAGAAAAGAAGAACAAGAACAAGCCTTACGAACCGATTCTGAAGGGGATACCCGATTGGCCTGTTTACCAACTGAGCAAAAACCGAAAAGAGTTTGTCGATGAGGTGACGCAGCACGCCATTGCGCGCATTAAAGAACTGCGGCCACAACGCAAGCAGTTGATGGATGACTTGGAGGCAACTGTCTATCGCGAGCAAAACCGCATCAAGCGAAATCGCTGGCGCGCTGACCCAAAAGATGATTCAAAATTTTGGGCGGGCATCAAAAACGAATTAGTTGACCTAAGCAATAAAAGTCAAGAGGAAGTTGACAAAGGTGTTGATACAATCTTAGAAAAAATTACTCATCGTTACGCATCTGAAATAGCGGGTAATTTTCGGCAGAGCTCTTACCGATTTGCGCGCAGCGTTATTAAGTTTGGATTCATTCGTCTACTCAACGGCACGCGCATCAAAAAATTCGGAGCGTTCTTTCGCAGCCGCTACACCCTGCGCGATAAAATACACATTGTTGGAAAAGTAAAAATGATTCGCAAGTTGGCGAAGCAAGGCACAGTGGTAATGGTGCCTACCCACTTCAGCAATCTTGATTCTATTTTGATTGGTTGGGTTATCCACTCGATGGGATTGCCCGCATTTATTTATGGTGCAGGCTTGAATCTTTTCAACATCAAGATCATTGCCTACTTCATAAACAGTTTGGGTGCGTACAAAGTAGATCGCAGAAAAAAGAATTTGCCTTATTTGGAAACATTGAAAATGTATTCGAGCCTAGCGATTCAAAAAGGTGCACATAGTTTATTTTTTCCTGGCGGCACACGCTCTCGCTCAGGACTGATAGAAAAACAATTGAAGCTCGGCTTGCTCAGTACGGCCATAGAAGCACAGCGCAGTTTGTACATGGCTAAAAATGATGCAAATGGCGAAGTGAAAAAAATATTTGTGGTACCCGTCACGCTCAACTACCATTGTGTATTGGAAGCACCTGAGATGATTGAGGACTACTTGCAAGTAAAAGGACAAGACCGTTACTTCCCAGAAGAGGATAAGTACGGAAGTTTTCAATTGATCAAATTCTTATTTAAGTTTTTCACCAATCCTTCCAGCATTTCAGTTTCGATTGGCCCAGGGCTTGATGTGTTGGGGAATTATGTAGATGAAAACGGAAACAGCTTAGATGCTACAGGTAGGATCATCGATACGAAAGATTATTTCGTTTCCAACGGAGATATCTCTGTAGATCGCCAACGCGAAGATGAGTACACGCGGATGTTGAGTCAGCGCATTGTATCGGAGTATCATAAAATCAATCGTATTTTCTCTAGTCACTTGGTGGCTTTTATTGCCTTTCAAATGTGGCAAAAGAAATTTGAGAAGTTGGACTTGTTCAGTCTGTTGCGCTTGCCTGAAGAAGATTTGGAAATTGATTACGCGGAATTCAAAGCTGTGTTCAAGCGTGTGCGCAAGCAAATCTATCTGATGAAAGAAGAGGGCAAGGTCAATTATGCTACACACCTGAAAGGTCAATCTGATTTAGTGATTAAGCGCGGCCTTGATAATGTGGGCGTGTTTCATCTCAATCGCCCCCTAGTAAGAAATAAAAAAGGCAACATCATTACCAAAGATCTTTCCCTACTCTATTACTACCACAACCGCCTCGTGGGTTATGACCTCGAACAGTTTATCTGACAAGCCCGTAGGCGTAATTGGTGCTGGTAACTTCGGCACCGTGATTGCCAACATCTTGGCGATCAACAGAACTGTGTTGTTGTATGCACGTGACCCTAAAACGGTAGAGCAAATCAATAGCAAAAAAGAAAATCGCGGCCACGCGATGGATAAAAATGTAAAAGCGGTAAATGACTTAGCGGTCATTGCTCGCGAGTGCGATGTTATTTTTCCCATGGTGCCCTCGTTGCACTTTCGTGCGATGATGAAAAATCTCGCACCACATCTCCAACCGTATCACATTCTCATTCACGGAACAAAAGGTTTTGATATTATTTTGCCAAAAGACGAGACGATTGAAATGGCAAAGAAGCTCAACCGCAAAAGCGTGAAGACGATGAGCGAAGTGATTAGCGAAGAAAGCGTGGTCGTGCGCATTGGCTGCTTGGCAGGGCCGAACCTTTCCAAAGAATTGGCACAACGCCAACCAGCAGCGACTGTCATTGCTAGTCATTTTGATGAGGTGATACAAACTGGGAAAAGATTATTGCGCAACGAACGCTTTCAAGTATATGAAAACCGTGACATTGTTGGTGTGGAGATTGCTGGCGTGTTAAAAAATATTATCGCTATTGCTGCGGGAGCCTTGAGTGGGCTGGGTTATGGCGAAAACGCAAAAGGTTTATTGGTGAGTCGCGGGGCAGTAGAGATGGTTTACTTGGGCCGCGCATTGGGCGGAGATGTGAAAGCATTTTTAGGTGTGGCTGGCATTGGCGATCTGGTTACTACGTGCAACAGCCCGTTGAGTAGAAATTTCTCTGTGGGCTATCGCTTGGCTAAAGGAGAAAAACTGCAAGATGTATTAAACGACATGGGCGAAGTTGCCGAAGGGGTACATACCGTGCGCATTGCAAAAAAATGTGCTGATCATTATAAAATACGCGCATTGATAACAGATCGCTTGTACAAAGTATTATTTGAAGGAATGACGATGGAGGAAGCGTTGGATTTCTTAATGCGCTTTCCGTTGAGCGCGGATATTGATTTTATTTGAGATGGCCACTGATTCACAGATTTTTCAATAGGTGCCTGACACCTTGGCAACTTGTAAATCAATAATCGCCAAAGATTCCATTCATCGATAAAGTTGCCACGAATACACGAATAAATACGAATGATGTTAGATAAAATTAGCTTTTATTTCTTCTGCTACTGAAATAAATTCTTCTTTTGACAGAGAAAGTTTGGGTTTCGCAAAATTGATATCGCCCATTGAATTGAGTGGTACTAAATGAACATGGGCGTGTGGCACTTCCAATCCGATCACTGAAACGCCAATTCGATTGCAAGAAATTGTTGCTTTGATGGCAGTAGCAACACGCTTGGCAAAAATAATGAGGTTGCTCAGTTCTTGATCTTTCAAATCAAAAAAAATATCTTCTTCTCTTTTAGGCACAACCAAAGTGTGGCCTTTCGCAAGAGGATTAATATCCAAGAAAGCAATGTGCTTTTCATCCTCAGCTACAATGTATGCTGGAATTTCACGGTTGACAATTTTTGTGAAGATGCTGGGCATTTTTAAAACTAAAGAGCTGAAGCCCCGACTAATTCTTTTTGACATTAATCCACGGCCTGAAGGCCGTGGCAACTTTTAATTCAGAACTCTAAGAATCGTGAAGTATAGCAAGTCAACTACGAAGCACTAAATCTTAAAGGCGACTTCGACAAGCTCAGTCCGACAGTTGGCTTAAGCTTCAATTTTCACAATCTCAAACTCCATCTCTCCTGCCGGTGTTTTGATCTTCGCACTGTCACCCTTCTTTTTGCCAAGTAAGCCTTTGCCGATGGGTGACTGCGTAGAAATTTTTCCAAGCTTTAAATCTGCTTCTTCTTCAGATACTAGCATATACGTAACTGATGCTGAATTCTTTTTATTTTTGATCGTAACTTTTGAAAGAATGGAAACTATAGACACATCAATCTTTGACTCATCTACTAAACGTGCATACGCCATTAAATCCTCCAACTTGGCAATCCTTGCCTCTAAGTGCCCTTGGGCATCTTTTGCAGCATCATATTCTGCATTTTCACTCAAGTCTCCTTTATCTCTTGCTTCCGCAATTTGCTTAGCAATATCAGAGCGTCCTTTCGTTTTCAATTCACTCAAGTCATTCGTGAGTTTTTCAAGACCTTCTTTTGTGTAATACGAAATTTGCTTTGCCATATTCAAAACCCATTAAATCCAACTGCTTTTAAAAAATACTTTCAACTACATTAAAAAGAAAAAAACGGCCACGCAATTGCGCGGCCGTTATTGGTACAAAAGTAAATGATATTCTCTTTATTCCAAATTAAAGAAACCCGAGAATTAAAAATAGAAAATACCTGCGAATTTTTTAACTGTCCACCAATTCAGGTGTAATTGTTTTTATTTGTTCTAATATTTCATCATCAAATTGAGCCAGATAAAGTGTCTTGGCTTTTGCAAGCTGCTCAATGGTCAACCCCTTCGCGCCACGCAAATCCGCTTTGTACAAACTGGCATTTTCAAGATCGGCCCCCATCAAATAACTATTACGCAAATTTGCTTCCATCAAAAACGCGTTCTTGAAATTGGTCTTGATCAAAAACGCATTTTCAAATTGGGCTTTAATCAAAAAGGCATCTTTGAAATTAGCACCGCTCGCATACGCTCCTTTCAAGTTTGCTTGGTTGAGGTTTGAGTTTTCCAAATTGGTTTGGTTCAGTCGCGTATTTTCAAGATTGGTCTCGATCAACGATGAATTAGATAAGTTAGTGGAATTGAGGTTAGATGCTTTTAGATTTACATAGTTGAGATTGGTTCGCGCTAGGTGGCAATTAACTAAATTGATTTCATTGATCTTGTGTCTGTTCAACCTTTTGATATTACCCACCGTGCGGAAGGCCGCCTCATCAGATTCCCACAAACGAAAATCATCAATCTCATCTTTGTAAGTACGAATGCGCTGACGCACTTCACCATTTTGATTTAACCAGTACAACAAAATACCGATCACAGCAATGTCGAAGATCATGCCGTGTGCCTCTGCTAAAATCTGTGGCCAAAAATTTCTGAAATCTCCAATATAATAAGGCAAGCTCAACCCGATCACAATTACCGCCACGGCAACCAACACCAAAGAACTCGTTAAGATTGGTTTTTCAACAATCTCGTCAAACTTTGAGGTGAGCTTTTTCTTTATATTATCAATCCTTGACATGAACCCTAGCGTAGCAGGTACTTAATTTTAATGGATAACAAATATAGCTGCCTATTGCATGATGTAGCTTTAAGTTTGGGAGATAATATTACATCAGTTTGTAGTTACCCGATTAAAGCATCAAATGAATGGTTAGAAAATAGGTGGTAAGCCCCAAAAGATCGCTCATAGTAGTAATAAACGGTCCCGAAGCCAAGGCAGGATTAAATCCTAACCGATTGAGAATTAGTGGGGTTATCGTTCCTACAAACGATGAAAAAAGCACTACCCCAAACAGCGCGATGGACACTACAATGGATAACTTTTGATTGCCAAAAAAAAGTAATGTAACCGCTAAAACGATGAGCGAAAGGAACAAACCATTCAATAAAGCAACACTAAAAACTTTTGATAGTCGCTTCCAAAGGCCCTCATCCACAAAACTCGGGTTCACTAAACTCTGCACTATCAACGAAGAAGATTGAATGCCAACGTTTCCACCCGTTGCTTGAATGAGCGGGACAAAAAAAGCGATGGCTGTAATCTTCGCCAACTCCGCTTCAAAAAAACCCATGAAGCGTGCACTGAGCATGCCACCAAAAATGCCAATCAACAACCAAGGCAAACGGGCTCGGGTGTTTTTCCAAACGGTATCGTCTTCTTCTACATCTTCGGTGATACCCGACATGATCTGGCGTTCTTCTTCCGCTTGTTCCGTGATTACATCCACCACATCATCAATAGTGATTCGCCCAACTAGCTGACCGTTTATATTTACAACTGGCACAGACTCCAAGTCATACTTCTTCATGATCTCTGCAACCTCACTATCTTCTTGGTGTGTTTCTACAGAAACTACGTCATCGTCATAAATATCTTTTACGATTGTCTTGGGGTCAGTGAGTATCAATTTTTGCAACGCCACTCTGCCCAATAATTTATCGTGGTCATCTACCACATAAACTGCGTAGAACTTGGTAACGTTCTCGGCTTGCTTGCGAATTTCTTCCACACATTGTACCACCGTCCAGTTATCGCGCGCTTTGATCAACTCTTTGGCCATCAAACCACCCGCCACATTTTCATCGTAGCGCAAAAGGTCAATGACCTGCGATTTCAAATCCGTATCTAGTCCTGCAATAATTCCTTCACTGATCTTAATTGGCAGTTCATTCAAAATATCAGCGGCATCATCCGAATCCAACTGATTGACAATCTCTGTCAGTTCATTCGGTTCGTAGATAGTCAAGAATTTTTTTCGTGTGTCGGTATCGAGATCGTTGATGATCTTTGAGCGCACTTCCAGCGAAAGCAAATCCAATACATATTTGGATTCATCGCTGTTGAATTCATATAATAAAGCTGTAATGTCCGCGGGGTTGACTTCCTCCAAGCTTTCGCGGATGAATGCACCATCCTTCTCGTCCAGTGCCTGTTGAAAGCGGTCGCGAAACTCTTTGGTCAATTCAAATTCTACAAACTCCTTCACGCTTCTTGTATTAACTTGGTCAGAGAAATAAATTGCTCTACCGACAATTGCTCGGCTCTTTTGTCCATAATAGGAAGAACCGTAATTGAGGCCTTCAAATTTAGAGGTTTGAGCGCGTTCCGCAAGGTCTTCCTCCGGTTTTGAAAAGATTGCTTCACAACTTTTTTAAAAAGCACTTCATCGCAATCCAGTTGCTGGCGCTCGTTGCGTGTGAGCCTGATCACTGCCGACATCACCTTCGGTGGCGGATGGAACACTCCCGGTGGCACCTTGAACAAATACTCTATATTATAGTAAGCTTGAAGCAACACGCTTAATATCCCATACGTTTTGCTGCCTTCCTTCTCGGCTATGCGCTCGGCCACTTCTTTTTGCAACATGCACACCACTTGCGTTACCTGATGGCGATGCTCCAATACTTTAAAAAATATCTGCGAAGAAATGTTGTAGGGGAAATTGCCAATGATTTGAAAATGACCTTTAAATACTTGTTCTAGATCGAGATTTAAAAAATCACCTTCAATGATTTTCTCCTTCAAAATGGGATAGTGTTCTTTCAAGTAAGCCACCGAGTCGCGGTCTATCTCTATCAATCGCAGATCTATGTTTTCGTTCTTTGCCAAAAACTGAGTGAGCACGCCCGTGCCCGGGCCAATTTCTGCCACTTGATTCACACCCTGCTCCAACACTAATGCCTCCACAATTTTAGTGGCAATGCTTAGGTCTTTGAGAAAATGTTGGCCGAGGGATTTTTTAGGACGAATGGGGGTCAAAGAATTTTAGATTTAAGATTTTTGATGTAAGATTTAGAGCGGTTGAAAGGTACAAGTTTCTGATCATAAGTTGCCTGTTTCAGTGTCACCAACTCCAGCGTTGTCTTCAAATCTAAAATCTTAAATCATACATCTTAAATCAATACCGTTTCACTACCTTTAAATTTTTACCCATCATGACAACAGATAAACCCCGTATAGGCATAACCCTTGGCGACCTCAATGGCATTGGCCCCGAAGTAATTATAAAAGCACTGGCCGACCCGCGCCTCCTCACTATGATGACGCCCGTGGTGTACGGCTCTACGCGCGTGCTCTCTTACTACCGCAAGCTAATGAACTTAGAAGAGTTCAACTACAGTCAGGTGAAAGCGAAGGGGCAATTTTTTAGTAAGGCGATCAACGTGGTGAATTGTTGGGAAGACGTGATGGAGATCACACCAGGTATTCCATCGCGGCAAGCAGGCAAAGGTGCTTTGCTCTCGTTGAAAAAAGTAGTGGAAGAATCGAAAGAAGGATTGTTGGATGGATTTGTTACTGGCCCCATTGATAAAAATACAATCCACGGAGAAGAGTTTCCTTACCGCGGCCACACCGAATATCTTACCGATGCCTTTGAGGCAGGACAAAGTTTGATGTTGATGGTGGGGAACGATTTGAAAGTGGGGTTGGTAACGGAGCATGTACCTGTGAAGGACATTGCCGCGCTCATTACCAAAGAAAGAATAGAATTGAAGATCAGATTGTTGGAGATGTCGTTGAAAAAAGATTTTCATATCAACAAACCAAAGATAGCTGTCCTTGGATTGAACCCACATGCGGGCGATGAGGGGTTACTCGGCACAGAAGAAAACGAAATCATCAAACCCGTGATAGCCGAGTTGAAGAACAAAGGCAAAGTGATCTTTGGCCCTTTCCCAGCCGATGGGTTTTTCGCATCGAGCCAACATACCAAGTACGATGCCGTGTTGGCGATGTACCACGATCAGGGATTGGTGGCTTTTAAAACATTGG
Organism: Cyclobacteriaceae bacterium; assembly: GCA_046155095.1. Taxonomy (GTDB): domain Bacteria; phylum Bacteroidota; class Bacteroidia; order Cytophagales; family Cyclobacteriaceae; genus ELB16-189. Next base: position 140,895 of record JBJXEB010000027.1, on the reverse strand, counting down.
CTTTTGATGATGGCGTAAACTTTACGGCTGGTCTTCCTGTGGTGCGCACCTCGCCCGACCATGGAACGGCTTATAATATCGCTGGAAAAAATCTGGCCGATGAATCTTCCATGCGCCAAGCCATCTATGTGGCGTGCGATATTGTGAAGAACAGGCAAGAGCAGCTCGTGGAAAAATAACTGAATCTTAACGCGCAGAATTACCGTTTAAACTAAATCGCGCGATCTTTGTTTAAGATTGAATAGTTTTAGCTCCAACAGAATTTAACAAATGGATATAGTCACTAAGAAGCAACTCAATATACTCATTCAACTAGCTGAGGCAGACAAGCATTTTGCTAAGCCAGAGCGCGAAATGATTTTTAGAATAGCCAAGGAGAGAAATTTCTCGGAGGAGGATGTAAACAATCTGATCCGCAACCCAGAGCCGATCGACACATTGGGGGCTCTCTCCAACGACCAAAAGTTTGAATATCTAATCGCCTGTATGAATCTCATCCATGCAGACCATAAGCTCTTTGAAAGCGAGTTGATTTTCTGCAAAAGCATCGCTATCAAGCTCGGCTTCAAGAAAAATGTGGTAGACTATTTTGTGGATAACTTTGACAAAAAGCCCATTCAGGACATCAAATCCGCAGTTTTTAAGGATTATCTTTAATTACATCGTCCTTTTATATCCTTAAAGGGCAAAAAAGGCCGTTCAATGGGCGAAAATTCAATAAATCCTGATAAATTTGCCCCTCGTTTTAAAACCCCTTAGGGTTGAGTGACTATAGCGTCAATATATTAGGGCTAAGCCAGAAAACGCATTCGTTTGAGTTTCATTTGGGGAATGCATTTTTTGAAAAATACGGCAAAGAAGTCGTAGCCGAAGGCCAATTTGAAGCCAAGGTTAAACTTGACAAGAGGGAAACGCTCATTGAAGCTGATTTTGAGATAGAAGGAAAGGCGAATTTGGTTTGTGACCGAAGCTTAGATCTTTTTGAGCACCCAATGAAGATCAACCGCAAAATGATCTTTAAATACGGGGAAGCAGCCGAGGAAGTAAGTGATGAGATTGCCATCATCCCCCACGATTTAGATGTGTTGGATATTGGGCAATACTTATATGAGTTTATTGTGCTAGACGTGCCGATAAAGAAAATACATCCTCGTTTTCAGTCAGAAGAAGAGGAAGATGAAAATGAAGAAGGTAAAATGATCTATCAGTCGGAAAAAGAAGAAGACGAGATAGACCCGCGATGGGAACAATTGAAGAAATTGAAGAAAGAGTAAAGCAAATAATAAATAAACAGAATAAATAAACAGTTAGGTTATGCCAAATCCCAAACGAAAAACCTCGAAGACCCGCAGAGATAAAAGAAGAACCCACTATAAGGCGACAGCGAAGCAATTCTCTATTGATCCTATAACAGGTGAGAGTCATTTACCGCATCGCGCCCATTGGCACGAAGGAAAACTATACTACAAAGGAAATGTAGTAATGGAGAAAGAAGTGGCGTAAACTGCCGTGATGGTACTTTCTAAGATTTGTTTACATCAGTTGCCCAAGTTTGCTAACACAAACAAAAGGTACTAAGTGTGTTTAAAAAATGCCCAGTTGATCAACTGGGCATTTGTATTTTGATAAGTTATGGGTGTTTGACATTTTGAAAGTGCCTTGACACCTAATCAAAGAAAAGATATGAACAAAATAAGAGCAGCAATTACGGGCGTGGGTGGTTATGTTCCAGACTATGTTCTCTCCAACAAAGAATTGGAGAAAATGGTAGAGACTACGGACGAGTGGATCACCTCGCGCACGGGCATCAAAGAACGTAGAATATTAAAAGGTGAAAACCAAGGCGTATCTGTGATGGCCATCGAAGCCGTGAATGAATTGCTTAAGAAAACCGATACTGATCCTAAAGAAATTGATTTGATCATTTTTGCCACTATTACGGCAGACATGACTTTCCCCGCTACTGCCAATATTGTTGCCACGGCAGTTGGTGCGAGCAATGCATTCAGTTATGATTTAGCTGCCGCTTGCTCAGGTTTTATCTATGCGTTAACAACTGGCTGTAGCTTCATTGAATCAAGCCGTTATAAAAAAGTGATTGTGATTGGAGGAGATAAGATGTCATCTATTTTAGATTACACGGATAGAACCACCTGTATTATTTTTGGAGATGGAGCTGGTTGTGTTTTGTTGGAACCAACAACCGAAGACGTAGGCATAATTGATTACATCCAAAAAAGTGACGGCAGTGGCGAAGCGCATTTGCACATGAAGGCAGGTGGCAGTCGTATGCCATCTTCGCATAATACGGTAGACAATCATCTTCACTACGTTTATCAAGAAGGATCTGCGGTATATAAATTCGCGGTAACTAACATGGCCGAAGTAGCAGCACAAGTAGCCGAGCGAAATGGACTCACCAAAGAAAATATTGATTGGCTTGTGCCACATCAAGCAAACAAGCGTATCATTGATGCCACTGCAAGCCGTGTGGGTATTTCGGACGAAAAGGTGATGATGAACATTCAACGCTACGGAAACACCACAGGTGGAACCATTCCTCTTTTGCTATGGGATTACGAAAAGCAATTAAAGAAAGGTGACAATCTTTTGTTGGCTGCTTTTGGTGGGGGTTTTACGTGGGGGGCGGTGTATGTGAAGTGGGCATACTAGGACTTAGGTATTAGGACTTAGGTATTAGGACTTAGGACTTAGGACTTAGGTATTAGGACTTAGGACTTAGGCATTAGGGCTTGGGGGAAAAGTAGGCAGTTGGCAGTAAGCAGTAGGCAAGGTGAAAAGTTGACAATTTACAAATGGAGAGGGACAAAGTAAAAAGTAGGCAAAAGCAATAGGCGAGTTCTAAATTCTGACTTCTATCTTCTGACTTCTTTTAAAATCATAAATCAAAAATCAAAAATCTTACATCTTAAATCTTACATCTTAAATTAACTCATGGCAACAGTATCTGATCTAAATAAAGGAAGTTATGTACGCTACAATGGTGAAGTGGTTCAAGTAGAAGAAATGCAGCACAGAACGCCTGGAAACCTTCGTGCTTTTTATCAATTGAAAATGCGCAGCCTGCGCACAGGCAAAATTGTGGAGAACCGTTTCCGCCCTGGCGATGCCATCGAACAACTTCGTGTAGAAACGAAAGAATATCAATACTTGTATCAAGATGGCGACAGTCTTTGCTGCATGGACAATACTACCTTTGAGCAAATCTATTTAGATAAAGTATTGTTGGGCGAATCGGTGAATTATATCAAAGAAGGCGTGACTTTATTAATTGCCTTTGAAGACGGCAAAGAACCGATCACTGCCGAAGCCCCTGCGCACGTAGTGATGAATGTAACGTACACAGAACCAGGCGTTCAGGGCGATACAGCCACGCGCACTTTAAAAGCTGCCACTATTGAAACTGGTGCAGAAATTCGCGTACCTTTATTTGTCAATACGGGCGATAACATTAAAATAAAAACCAGCACTGGAGAGTACGTAGAACGTGTTAAATAATTTAGAATTTTATGGCGACCAAAAAAGACAATGGAACTAAGGGCAATGGCAATAAAAAACCCGTCACTCAAACCCAATCTGAAATGCAAACCACAGAAATCCGCGACCTCATCGACTTCATCGCCCAATCGGGATTGAATGAAGTCGACATCGAAACCAAAGAGTTGAAGCTTCACGTAAAACGTGAACCCGATCAACGAGTAATGAAGTCTACACCCGTAGCGGTGGTAGCACAGCCACAACAACAAGTAGTGGCACAGCAACAAGTGGCCCAACAGGTTGCTACTAAGAGTGAAAAGCCAGTAGCGGCTGCAGTTAAAGGATTAGAAATTAAATCACCGATGATCGGTACGTTCTACCGCACTTCCAATCCCGATTCACCTCCGTTTATTTCTGTGGGCGATAAAGTCACTAAAGGCCAAACCGTGTGCATCATTGAAGCAATGAAACTGTTCAACGAAATCGAATCAGAAGTTTCTGGTACGATTGTGAAAGCGATGGTGGAGAATGCTTCACCTGTGGAGTACGATCAAGTACTTTTTGTAGTAGAACCTGATTAATACAATTTAAGATTTAGGATTTTAGATTTAGGATTTAAATCCATGGGTCTATGAAAGATCTTAGTTCCAAAATTGAAAATAGATTAATTACAATTTTTGATTTTAAGTGTGAGCTTTTGGATTTATAGAATGTTTTCTAATTCGTAGCGTTAAATCTCACATCTTAAATCTTAAATCTAAAATAGAAATTTATGTTTAAGAAAATATTAATTGCCAATCGCGGAGAGATTGCCTTAAGGATCATCCGCACTTGCAAAGAGATGGATATAAAAACGGTAGCCGTTTATTCCACTGCCGATCGCGAAAGCTTGCACGTACGTTTTGCCGATGAAGCCGTTTGTATTGGCGCACCACCCAGCAAAGAATCTTACTTAAATATTCCCCGCATTATTTCTGCTGCAGAGATTACCAATGCCGATGCGATCCATCCGGGTTACGGATTTCTTTCAGAGAACGCTGAGTTCTCTTCGGTATGCCATGAGTACGGAATAAAATTTATCGGGCCAACACCAGATATGATCAGGTCGATGGGCGACAAGATCACCGCCAAGGAAACCATGATCAAAGCTGGCGTGCCTTGCATTCCCGGATCAGAAGGTTTGTTGGAGTCTATTGAGCAAGGAATTGAACTAGCGAAAAAAATAAAATTCCCTGTGATCGTAAAGGCGACCGCAGGTGGTGGTGGTAAGGGAATGCGCATCATCAACAACGAAGAAGAGTTCACCAAAGCTTGGGACGATGCCAAGCGTGAAGCAGCCGCTTCTTTTGGAAACGATGGGCTTTACTTAGAGAAATTTGTAGAAGAGCCTCGCCACATAGAGATACAAGTGGTGGGAGATCAATACGGAAAGGTTTGTCATCTTTCTGAGCGTGATTGTTCTATTCAAAGACGTCATCAGAAATTAGTGGAAGAGACTCCATCTCCGATTGTAACACAAGAACTTCGTGACCGCATGGGCGAAGCAGCTATCAAAGGAGCTAAGGCTATCAACTATGAAGGAGTAGGCACGATTGAATTCTTGGTTGATAAGCACGGTGATTTCTACTTCATGGAAATGAACACGCGCATCCAAGTAGAGCACCCAATTACTGAAGAAGTTACTGATTACGACTTGATCAAAGAGCAAATCAAAGTAGCAGCAGGTGTGCCTATCTCGGGCAACAACTACTATCCTAATCTATTTGCGATGGAGTGCCGCATCAACGCGGAAGATCCCGCCAATGGTTTCCGTCCTTCACCAGGAAAAATTACCAATATTCACATGCCAGGTGGTCACGGAGTGCGAATCGATAGTCACGTGTACTCTGGCTATACTATTCCACCTAATTACGATTCGATGATTGCCAAGTTGATCGTAAGTGGGCAATCACGTGAGGAGGTGATCACACGCATGAAAAGGGCATTGAGCGAGTTTGTTATTGAAGGGATTAAAACAACCATTCCATTTCACTTAAAATTGATGGACAACGCTGTTTTTCGTTCAGGGAAATTCACTACTAAGTTTTTGGAGACTTCGTTTGACTTTAATGATTTGAAGTAAGCTTGCTAAACATTCAAGTTACAAAGAAGCCAGATGAAAATCTGGCTTCTTTGTTTCCTCTAAAGGAATTTTTACAACTCCCTCACCCAAACATTTCGGAAGCTAATAGGATTACCATGATCTTGCAATTTGACGGATGCTTTACCATGCGAAACATACACAGGCAAACCTTTGTACTCTGTGGGGCCACGTATCTCTGTGTGATTTTGAATAACAATTCCATTATGTAAGACCGTGATGTAAGCAGACACAATGACTTCCCCCTTTTCATTAAAATGAGGAGCGTTAAAAATAACATCATACACCTGCCACTCGCTTGACTTGCGCATGGCATTTACCAACGGGCCATGTTGTTTATAAATAGACCCCGCCTGTCCATTGCGATATGTCTGACTCTCGTAACTATCTAACACTTGCAATTCGTACCGTTCTTGAAAAAATATTCCACTGTTGCCACGACCTTGGCCCTCTCCTTCAATGACTAACGGACTTCTCCATTCTATATGAAGCTGTATGTCGCCAAATGCTTTTTTAGTCTGAATATCACCTGCCCCTTTTACAACTATGAACGCGCCATCTTTCACCTCCCATTTAGCAGACGATCCATCCAACGAAGTCCACTCATTTAAATCTTTTCCACTAAAGAGAACTAAAGCATCAGAGGGAGCTTCTCCTACGATTGAACCTGGGGTTATCTTTCTTGCTTTTGGCTCCCACACTTCTGTTACCTTGGGGTCAAGCGATTCACGGGTTTGCACCTGAGCGAATAAAGCCGTTGAAGACAGAAAAAGAAGGAAGAGGATTTTTTTCATACGTATCATCTGGGTTACCAATGGCAAATATTACCTTAAGAAAAAGCACTACTTCTTCTTGAGTTTGTGCTGTTGCAGTTCATGCAGCGTTGCTTCTGCACTTTTGCGATGTAATTCTGATTCTCTTAAGGCCTTTTCCAAATCTTCTTTCATGGTTTCGGTGCGCTTATTGGCATCTTCCATATCAATGAGGGCTTCTTCGTATTTTGTTTTCCACTCAATATTTTCATTGGTTAAATCGGCTGCTTTGGTATACTGAAAGCCCGCAAAAGCAATTGATATCACAGCAATGGCAAGTATGGAAAACGAAACAGATTTGGAATTCATAAAAACTGGTATTAACAACCACTAATGTAGTTCAGCTCATCTTCAAATACAATGGGCAACTACTTCTTATCCTTTGAATGTTCATCCTTTTTCTGTTCCTGTGCTGGAGCTGACACTTGTTTTGCCTTTGCTTCTTCCGCCAACAGTTTTAATTCTGCTTCAGTCTTGCCTCTCAAATAATCAGGCAATTCCATACCGGCCATGTTGAATATCTCTTGCAGTGGAGGAACTGACTTATACAATCCAGAAATAAAATTAGCAGTGGAATTCTTTCCATCAGCTGAATTTCCAGAGCCGCCATCCCACACAGTGATCTTATCAATCTTAATGTTTTTAATTGCTTCGGTTTGCAAACGCACCAACTCAGGAAGTTTATCAACGATCAACAACAACACTGCATCACGCGAGTTATCACCAGCAGCTTTTACAATTTGCTGCAACCCTTGTGCTTGTTTAGTCAACACTTCTAATAAACCTTGTGCTTCAGCTTGACGCTTGAACAAAATAGCATCGGCCTCGCCTTTTGCTTTACGCCTGATAACTTCTGCTTCAGCCTCTGCTGTAATTTCTACTTTCTCTTTATTGATCTGTGCAGGGATCACAATATTCGCGTTCTGCGTTGCTCTATCTCTTTCAGCGCGAGCACGCTCCGCTTCTTGCTCTGCCGCATAAGCTTCTTCCAATGACTTTGCTAATTGTACTTTTTCAGAAGCCGTTGCTAATTTCAATGCTTCCGCTTCGCGTTGCCTTCTGGATGCATCCGAATTAGCAACTTTGATTTTCGCTAAGTTCTCTCCTTCCACTGCTTTAGCTTGTGCATCGGCTACCCGCACGCGCTGATCTTGCACCGCCTCCGCTTCACCAATCGAACCATCTCTGTTTCTCTCGGCCACTACTTTCTTGGCATCGTTGATTGCTTTAGCGGCAGCTTCTTTTCCTAATGCTTCAATGTAACCCGATTCATCTTTAATATCTGTTACGTTTACGTTGATCAACTTCAAACCGATCTTCTTCAACTCTGCTTCCACATTAGAAGCCACATTCGCCAAAAATTTATCGCGGTTGCTGTTGATTTCTTCAATGTCCATCATGGCCACCACCAATCTTAACTGACCGAAGATGATATCTTTCGCTAAATCATGAATGCTTTCTTTGCTAAGTCCTAAGAGGCGTTCTGCTGCATTCTCCATCACACCTGATTCTGTTGAAATACCAACTGTAAAACGAGAAGGAACATCCACACGAATATTCTGGCGGCTCAATGCGCTTGTTAAGTTTACCTCAATAGAATTCGGAGTAAGATCAAGAAAAGAATAATCTTGAAAGATCGGCCAAATAAAGGCGGCACCTCCGTGGATACACCTTGCAGAACCTCCACCCACTTTTCCATAAACTACTAAAACACGATCAGACGGGCACCGCTTGTACCTGCGAAGCACCGTGGTAATCATGATAAAAATAAAGAGACCAACAATTACCAAAATAGGAAGGGTACCCATAAAATTTATTTAGAAGTGGAAGTTACAATTAAAATATTATCACCTGCAATGCTCGAGACGGTTACAATTTTTCCGGTGGGTATATCCGTTTCATCATCCGTCATGGCATCTAATGTGCGCAGAGAACCCATTACGTTCACTTGCACTTTGCCCAATCCACTCCGCCTTGATTGAATTGTTAAGTATACCTCACCCACTTGACCAATCGCTTTATCAAATTTCATAGTGCCATCTACACTGGCTTTCATCAAAAGATAAAACAATCCTGCCATCACACTCATCATCAACAAACCAGCAATGGTAGAAAACACGATACTCATCGCAACCGAAAGTCCTGCATCAATACAAGCGATACCCGTCCAACCAAAAATGGTAAAGAAGCCAATAAGATTTTTAAGTGTGAAGAACTGCAAGCCGATACCATGATCAGCATTTACCTCGGCATCAGGAAGGTCGTCTGGCGAATCGCCCCCCACAAAAGAAAGGATCAATTGCAAAACAAAAAAGACAGTGAACGGAATGGCAATGCCCCAGTATATTTTCAAAGCAAGGCTTAGGCCATTCCACCAATCGTTATAAGCTTCCATAGAATTGGGTTAAAAATTAGTCAGAATTCATGGAAAGTACTGCATACAAGTAACCATAATAAAATAAAAGGCATACAAGGGGTCTGGCTTTCAGGTCATTAGGTGAATTTTTATATTTCTCATCAAAGGTTTTGTTGGTGAGTGGGTGTTCAGCCATTACTCACTGATTCGTAACTGATTCGTAACGACTTGGTCATTCTGGTCACTTTTACCTTCTAATAGTTACTTTCCGCAATTCATTTTAAATCAATTGATTACAATCAATAAAAATGAATTTTAATACCAACTTGGTCATTCCTGGCCATTTTCAAATCCACTCGCTCCACTCCTTAGCCAATGATTTCCCACGCTCTGTAAGTTGATATGCTCTATTGCTTGTTTGGCCTGAGCTCGTAAGCAACCCGGCTTTTTCCAATACCTCTAAATCACGCCTGATATTCCGCGGAAGTATTTTCAGTTCCTCACCTAATAGTGCAATGTCAAGTTCACCAGCAAATAATTTTGGGAGTATCAGTCTTATCCTCTCACCACGCTTTGTGCTCACTGCCAATCCGTCAATGAATGAGCTCGTAGATTTTTTTCTTTTAAAGGTCACTGCAAAAAATCCATCCCAATTAAAGTCTGGTTCGGGAAGATTTGCCAACTCCATTGCTTGCTTGATGCGCTGAATGCCCGTTCCTAATTTTTCGATATAACCCACCCGATGAAGCAAAGAAGCAATCAACGGATTCCTTGCCAATGTACGCTTACCAAAATCTTTCGGGTTTAGTCCTTTGGGCAAACCACCAGGATTGGAAATCTCCACTCGATTGTCAAATATTTCAATCATCACGGTAGCACCTTTTTCAAAATAGTCGCGATGAGCTATTGCGTTTACTACAGCCTCGCGCAAGGCCACTTCGGGTATCTCAAGTTTCTCTGTTCTCTGTTTGCTTTTGATTTCATAAGCAACGTTCAGATGGCGTTTCAAAAAAGACAATGATTCGTCAATGTTATCGATCAAGTGAAAATCAAAAGTCTTTTTATCAATGATGTCTACTTTGTTATTGCCCTGATACACCACACAAGTCACTGAACTTTGCGGAATAAGTCTCGTTGGATTTTGTGCAAAGAATAATACGCCAGCATTATTGACAATACGTACAGTATCTTCCTGATACACTACACCAAGATTAGTCAATAAATGATCTGTTAAAATCGGAGAAGGTGAACTCAAAAGCATCACAAATTTTTTAATGGCATTTTCATCCAAATCCGTTGGATACTTTACTTGACGAAAGCGCATTTCATCAAAGTGGATTTTGCCTTGCTCTTTAAAGAATTCTCCAATCTCTTCCGTACTAAGTTTTACAGAATTCGGGCCATTGCGAACGTAGAATCCGTTCGTGCATCGGTAAGGCTTGTTCTTTCCCTCAACTACATGAACAACCAACACATTGCCAACTATCTCAAGGTCAACAGGAACAGAAGGATCACAATCTCCAGCCATAGCCTGAACCCTTGATTTCAATTCGTTGGTAACTGCCACGCCTGTCATGGTGCCATCATCTTCGATACCAATAAAAATCCTTCCTCCTGATGAATTGGCAAAAGCCACCATCTCCTTAGACAGATCGGTATTGACACTTCGTTTGAATTCAATCCGATAGCCCTCACCGCTTTGAACTACAGCCTGTAAATCTTGCTGGATCAAAACAAACATCTATTCACCAAAACTAAAAAAGCCAGACTCTCATCTAGCTTTTTAAGCATTTAGGTAGAAAAAATCTTGACTTTAATACTATCGATTCATTTAATTCCCATGGTTGAGCGGCCACTTAAAATCCAATATTCACACAAGGCTAAATCATTGGAATCACATTAATCATGCATTAATCAAAGTTAAACGTACTGGTTCAACATCACAGGCATCACCAACATCAAAATATCCTCTCCCTTATCTTTTTCAGATGGCGTGATCACGCCCGCTTTGTTTGAGGCCGACATATTTAACTTGATCATATCAGAATCTGCGTTGCTCAACATCTCAATCAAAAACTTGGCATTGAAACCAATCTCGATGTCCTCACCCTCATGCTCGCAAGAGAGTCTTTCATTGGCTTCGTTAGAGAAATCCAAATCCTCGGCAGAAACCATCAACTCGCTTCCTGTAATTTTTAATCTTACTTGGTGCGTGGTCTTGTTGGCATAGATAGAAATACGTTTCAATGAACCCAACAAATCCATGCGGCTGATCGTCATCTTGATCGGGTTAGAAGATGGGATCACATTTTCATAATCAGGGAAACGCTCATCGATCAATCGGCAGATCATGCGGATGTTTCCAAACTTGAAGAATGCATTGGCCATGTTAAAGTCGATGCTCACATCTGTATTCTCAGAAGGCAAAGTAGCCTTCAACAAATTCAACGCTTTGCGCGGAATGATGATCGCGTTGCCATTGTCCGATTTAATATCTGTTCTGCGGTAGCGCACCAAACGATGTCCGTCAGTTGCTACAAACGTAGTGTTCTTCTCGCCCAAGTTTACATACACACCCGTCATGGCAGGGCGAAGCTCATCACTGCTCGTAGCAAAAATGGTATTGTTCACCGCCTTTGCTAAAACCTCCGAAGAGATCAAAGCCGAAAAATCATTTGACACGGAAGGTACTTTCGGGAAATCTGTCGCGTTCTCGCCAGCTAATTTATAGCGACCATTGTCCGAACTGATCTCAATGCTGTAAGAAGCAGGATCGATTGAAAACGTAACAGGTTGGTCGGGTAGGTTCTTCAACGTATCCAACAAAATGCGCGCAGGCACCGCAATGTTGCCTTTCTCCTTCGACTCCACCGTGATCTCCGTAATCATAGAAGTTTGCAGGTCAGAGGCCGTCACCGTAAGGTTGGTCTTATCAATTTCAAAAAGAAAGTTTTCAAGGATCGGCACCACGGGGTTGGTAGTGATTACACCGTTGATATTAGATAGCTGCTTGAGCAGGTAGCTGGAATTAACAATAAACTTCATGTAAATCAGTGGTTTGTAGTTATAAAGGGTCGTAAAGTTAAAAAGAAAAACCAATCCTAAAAATGGAAGTTTTTGAGAGCCAAAATAGGCTGCAAGCTACTCCAGAGGAGTCCTTTGGACAGGCTGCAAGCCAAACGCTGGTTTACGGTAAATGTAGGCGTCCTGCCGCGCGAGGCGCAGCGGCACCGCGCTATCCGCTATACTCCTCGCCCCGCCCGCATCCCAAGCAGCTGCGGGGTGCCGCTCCTATCGCTGGCCGATGCCAGCACGACACTTATCTTTTAACTCTTAGGTTTTGTAACAGAAATATCTTGCTTAAGGCCAACTATTTTGGATAGATTGACGAAAGTATTCTCAGGGAGAGTTGGGAATATTTGAGAGTTAGCGGCAACCCTAATCAAAATTAGTCTGCAAAACATATGACGACAAAAAAGAAAGCGCCCAATTTGACTTCGGACTCAACAGAGGACACGATCGTTTCAAAACCAAAACAACCTCTGGTCTTTATAAGTCACGACACCCGAGATGCAGAGATAGCCGAATTGTTCAGTAAGCTATTAAGTTCTGTAAGCGCAGGAGTATTAAAATCCTTTAGGACATCTGATAGAAAAGGAACTCAAGGAATTGAGTATGGAGTCGAATGGTTTCCAGAAATCATGAAGAAACTGGATGATGCTTCAGACATTGTTTGTCTATTGACTCAATCAAGTGTAGACAGACCTTGGATTTTGTATGAAGCTGGAGTTGCTAAAGGAAAATTAAGTACAACTGTTTTAGGAATAGCACTTGGCATACCATTAAATAAAGCTAACAATGGACCATTTGCACAGTTTCAGAATTGTGCAGATGATGAAGATAGTTTGACTAAGTTGGTTTTGCAGCTCGTTAGAAGAATACCAAATTCAGAACCTGATGAAGAAGTTGTTAAGGAACAAGTGAAACAATTCCGTCAGAAATTGACAGAATTGCTCAAAACAAAGCCAAAACCAGAGAAGCACTCGGACGAATTGAAAGAAGACACTTCGATAGCCAAATTATTTGAAGAAGTTAAAATTATGTTCCAAGATTTACCTTCCCGTATTGACAAGAGACTTGATCCAGACATAATGCTAAAACGAAAGCGAAAATTTCATCCTAAAATGCTGGATGAATTATTTCATGTTGCATCAAGGTTTGATGACCCCAATCTTTCATTTCTGATGATGGTATCAATGTTCAAGGATGAAATGCCATGGTTTTACGAAATTGGAATCGAGACTTATAGAACACTTAAAAATTCAAAAACGAAAGCTGATAGACAAAAAGCCATTTCGTCATTTAACAATGTATCTGAAATGATGGGGCATCCAATGATGATGGAGACATATTCCAGAACAGAAGACAGTTACATGCTAATGAAAGAGATGAGACATATAATGCATAGATTTCTCGACAGATACTTTAACAACGAGAAGGACTAGAGAAGTATGTCCCTCGCAAACGCGCGCCAGATAGTGTTGAGAGAATAACTACTTCACCACAAAATATTCCCTCCTCCCAATCACCGAAGCCGCAGCTTGCGGTTGCAGCAAAATAGGCTCTTCGTTCATTTGAGCAACCACCAGTTTGTTCTTTCCCTGTGGCGGATAAATCTTCAAGCCAAAAGTTTTCTTGGCTATGTCTTGGATTTCGATTTGCAGGAAAGGCTCAGTGGCAAAAAGACTATCGTACGCAGATGCTTCTTCTTTTGAAAGAATCCGATCTGCCTGCAGATTAAAAGAATAGTTAGCACTTCTCTTTTTTTGCTAACTTTATCTCCATGAATGTCATCAAAAAAATCGGATTCTTTACTGCCTTCATACTACCTTCGCTATCGGTGATCGGCTTTTACCTAGGTGGCTGGTGGAATTATCTTACTCTTGGGTTTGTCTTCGTTGGTATTACCACCATCGACTACTTTATAGGCATCAACAAAGAAAATGTAGAAGAGGCCGAAGCAAAAATAGTAGGCGAGGAATTTTACTATCGCTTCGTCACTTACGTTTGGACATTTATGCAATTGACATTTGTAGTTTGGGGTGCTTACGCTATTTCCTCAGGAAAAATTTCTAACTCCATTGAATGGGTCGGTTTCATCATCGGTTTTAGTTTGGTAACGGGAGGCATTGGCATTACGGTAGCGCACGAACTCGGTCACAAAAAATCAAGTCTCGAACAATTTTACAGCAAACTGATTTTGATGACGGTTTGTTACATGCACTTTTACATAGAACACAACCGTGGCCACCATGTGCAAGTGGCCACACCGGTTGACCCAGCCACTGCACGAAAGGATGAAAACTTTTATAGGTTTTGGCTGCGCTCCGTTTTCTACAGCTACATCCACGCCTGGCAATTGGAAAATGAAAGTCTTCAGCGCAAAGGCATCTCTGCTTTCAGCATTAGAAACGAGATGATCTGGTTCACCATTTTGCCAATTGCCTTTTGCTTATTGCTTATTGCTTATTTCAGTTATCTAAATGGAAGACTGATGTGGGAAGTGCCGATTTTCTTTCTTATCCAAAGCCTATTCGCATTTACCTTACTAGAATTGGTAAACTACATTGAGCATTATGGTATTGTGCGTAAGCAAACCGAGCCAGGGAAATACGAGCGTGTAAACCTTCTTCATTCTTGGAATGCCAGCCATCTGATCAGCAATTTCTTTTTGTTTCAATTACAGCGCCATTCTGATCATCACGCGAATGCAATTAAGCGCTACCAAATCCTCAATCACTATGACGAAAGTCCGCAACTGCCTTTCGGTTATCCTACCATGATCCTCATAGCACTTGTGCCTCCCCTTTGGTTCGCCAAAATGAATCCACTTTTAACCGAGTGGAAGGACAAAGCATATCATTCATACAAAGCCGCTTAAAAACCATGAAGATATTTATACGCATCGTGCTAGTTGCACTCATACTCATTGTTGCTTATGCCGCTTACTATTTATCACAAGCCCTTCCCATTGTTGCTGGCTATGGCGCGAAAAATTTATGCTCTTGTGTGTTTGTAGCCGGGCGTGATCCGCAACAAGTGATCGCTCAAGAACTTGGTGCCTCTTTGGTAAACTTGGGTACGTATGAAGCCCATTTTGAAGATTCTTCCGCAACTGGTTCAGTCCTTGGGCTTAGTAAAAGAAGAGCTATCTACCGCAAAGGATTGGGTTGTACCTTGATCTCCGAAATCAGCGAAGAAGAATTGCGCGCACAAAAATTAAACCTTGAGCCTAAGCCCATTGTCAACCAAGATTCCATCGCGTGGCCCGGGGGAAACATAGTGAGCGATTCATCACTTCATAAATTTCCTCAATTGGCCAACGTAGTGGATGAGGCCTTTGCAGAACTCGATAAAGAAAAACCCGTGAATACACGCGCGGTGATTATTGTTCACAACGAAGAAATTGTTGCCGAAAAATATGCGCCAGGCTTTAACCAAAATACAAAATTGATGGGCTGGTCAATGACCAAGACCATCACCAACGCCATGGTAGGCATACTCGTGAAGCACGGAAAATTAAATGTTGAGCAACTTGCTCCGGTGCCCGAATGGCAAAATGACGAGCGAAATAAAATCACGTTGAACAATTTGCTACAAGCCAGTAGTGGTTTAGCATGGCAAGAAATATATGCAGGTCCAAGCACTGCTACCAATATGCTATTTAGAAAAAAAGATGCTGGTGGGTTTGCTGCGGAATCAAAACTGCAAGATCAGCCGAACACAAAATGGTATTACTCTAGCGGATCCAACAATATCATTTCACGCATCGTCAGACAAACGATAGGTGACCAAGATTACTATCAATTCCCCTATCGCGAAATTTTTAATAAGATAGGAGCCTACAGTGTGGTGATCGAACCAGATGCCTCCGGCACCTTTGTGGGTTCTTCCTTCAGTTATGCTACTGCAAAAGATTGGGCACGGTTTGGCTTATTGTATTTAAATGACGGCTTTGGCCCAGCAAAACATAAACGAATTTTTCCTAAGGGCTGGGTAAAGTATTCCACTGCTCCTGCCAATGCCGCCCCTCAAGGAGAATACGGTGCGCAAATCTGGCTCAATGCAGGAAACCAAAGCAATCCTGCTGATAAGCGCTTCCCTGATGTGCCCAACGATATGTACTTGATGGATGGGTTTGAAGGGCAGTCTGTGATTATGATTCCCTCTCGCAATGTGGTGATCGTACGTCTAGGTCTTAGTCAAAAAAGAGATTTTGATGTGAATGCGTTTGTGAGGGATGTGTTGAAGGCATTAGAGTGAGCCTTATCTCACCCTAGCCAATCTCAATCACTACATCGTCTGTCATTGGATGACCAACGCAGGTAAGCACATAACCTTCGGCTCGCTCACTTTTTGACAAACCTTCTTCTTCATCTAACTTAACTTGACCTGATAATGCTTTGCCTCTGCAAGCAGTACACAAACCACTTTGACAAGAGTAAGGAAGATCGATGCCTTGGTCGAGTGCCGTTTCTAAAATGGTGCGGTTGTGATCCACCATGATTTTATACTCGTTGCCATCATAGCGGATGGTCACTTCACGCGCTTTCTTTTCAGAGGTAGAACTGGATGCTTCCTCTTTTTTTGGCTTGTCGATCACTCCAGCCACAAAACTTTCTTTGAAAATTTTAGAAGCTGGGATTTTATGCTCGGCTAACAGCGCATCCACATTTTTCATCATGCCCTCGGGGCCACACATGAGGTAAGTTGTTTTTTCCAAGCCCCAATTGGGTATGCGCTCAAAAAGTTTGGTGAGCATTTCTTTGTTCAACAGGCCAGAGTATCCTTGCCAATTCATAGGTGCATTATCCAAGATGTGAATCACGTGCAGCCGGCCTTCGAAGGTGGTTTGAAATTGATCGAAATGTTTTTTAAAAATAATGCTGTCAATATCGCGGTTGCAATAAATGAGAGAGCAAATGCTATCTGGTTCTTGATTGAGCAATGACTTGATGATTGACATCATGGGTGTGATGCCTGAACCGCCTGCAAATAAAATGAGATGTCGTTTGTTTTCCCTTTTGAACTCGGTAATGAATTGCCCCATGGGTTCCATCACCTTCAATGTTGTTCCTACTTTTAAATTATCAGGCAGCCAGTTGGACATCAATCCTTTGTCCACACGTTTCACACTAACAACTAAATCTTTATCTACAAATGGTGAACTGCAAAGTGAATAAGCCCTGCGCACTTCTTTGCCTTGCACCGTGGTGATCAATGTTAAAAACTGCCCAGACTTATAATTGATAGTTCCTGATGATGGCTGCTCAAATGCAATGGAGATTGCGTCTTTTGTTTCGGAAATGATTTCTTTTACAGTCAAATCATAGTAATGAGGGCCAGCAGTTGGCTCTACTTTATTTTCTTTTTTCTTGAATAAACCAAAGGCCATAATTTGATATTAAATGTGACTCTATTCTTGCAATCGCAAATTTACTGATAAATGGGGAAGGACTTACATAGTTGAGAATAACTTTATAGAACGCGATCTGGCAGGCCTGTCGGACAGGGATGGCAGCGAAAAGCCCGCAACCCCGATGGCGAGTGTGTTTGGGCTTGTGCGCATCGGGGGAGGACTTGCAGCGAACAGCCTGGTGACCGCCTCGTTTCGAGCGGGCAGGCCGCACCTTCACTACTGCCTTTGTTAAAAACTACGGTAGTTAAAAAGTTACGGTGGGCAAGCCGCCAAGTTATTTTAAAGGTTTAACCAATATGTGAATTTGATCACCAGAGCTTGAACGTTTGCTCGATCGGTAGGTGGAAATTTATTTTCGACATGGCTATACACCAAAAACAAATCGGAGGCCGGGCGAAAGCGCCACTGCAAACGCGTGTTTAAATTAAAGCTATCGTAGCGTGTGTTGTATTGAACAACGGTGGTAAGAAACAATTTGGTTGATAGGGTTACATCAAGCCTGGGGCGCACGAGCAAAAACTCAGTGCTGCCATACGGATTTCCTAATTGCAAGTTATTATAATCTACAGTGACCGAAAGACTGCCGTAGGGTTGATAGCGGTAGCTGAGTGTACCTCCATAACTTTGACGAGTGCCAGTGTAGTATTGGCCACCAGAAGCTTGCACCTTGTAGTTGAAAATTTTTCGAGAGTTGGAGTTGTATTGCAAATTGAATTCGGTCCACTCAAACTGTTGGCCTGTTAAGTAGGTAGAATCCCCGCGTGGAGAAAGTGGGTTAAAATCTTCTGGCAATTTTTGAAAAATATGTGAAGTAGATGCAAATAAATTTGCTGTGTTTAAATAACTGATTTGATAATCTGCGGTAATGGTTCTATCTGTAAGTGTGCCGTCTGGTATAATGGTAAAGTTGGTTTCTACACCTGGCCCCATAGTGGCAATCTTAGATTTCTTAGGATAGAACGTACGCTGCAAGCGATTAAAGGTGCTCAAATAGCCTGGATAAACACCAAGGCCTGGCACATATCCGGTTTCGGGCTTATAATTTTTGCCCAATAAAAAACCACCAGCAAAAGCACTTATCTTTCTTGTATTGTAGCCGAGGAATCCTCCTGTTGAATAATTCTTATCGGTATTAAACGCATCCAAGGATTGGTGATAATAAAAGTCTCCGTTCCATTTGTTGCTCTTTGTAATCAAATTAAAATCAAAGCCTATCACTCGGTTGTAGGTATTAAGTACCGTGTCCTGCCCTACTTTTCTTAGCAAATCTTTTTGATAGAATTTACCTCTTTCGAACGATCCCAATCCTAGAGATTCTTTGTCAACAATAAAAAAATCAATATTAGACCGTGAAAAAATTTGTCGCTGCACAATAGCCATGGAATACATTTGAGCAGGCAAGCCCAATGATTCCTTTTCTTGCGTGCGCATGTTCAATAAACCCAGTCTCCAATTTTTGCCCAACTTACCACTAATGCGCGCTCCGTATTGAATGGGGACTTGCTGAGCATTGCCTTTAGCATCACTGACTAGGCCAATTCTACGCGAGAAGAAAGGCCGTGTGGGCGGATAGCCTGGAGTAGAAAATAAATCGCTGTTCTCTAAAAAAAATTGCCTTCGCTCAGGAAATTGAAATTCAAAACGCGTAAGGTTAATCACCTGCTGATCTACCTCTACGTTTGAAAAGTCGGGGTTGATTGTAAGATCGAGATTGAGCGAAGGTGTTAGTGCTACTTTGGCGTCCAGGCCCATTGATCCACTCGCATCTATTGGTTTACCCTTTTCAATATCTTGTTGGCTCACACCCGCCAAATAAGGTATCAACGAAACATTGGCACCTGCATGAGGTGCTGAGGTTTCCCAAATTAATTTTCCTGTATAAGCGAATGAAGCAGGTATAAATTGAATGGGTGTGGCAATCCAACTCGATACTTGGTTTCGCTTCACATCATTGCGCAAAAAAGTTACGTTCCACTCTTTGATGCTGTGATTGTATCGAAAAGATTTTAGCGGGATGGCCATCTCGGCAATCCATTTATCTTGATAGCGCGTGGCATGGGAATACCATTTGTTGTCCCAACTATTGCTAAAGGAACCATCACCATCTTGCCCCCCTGCGGAAATGACACCTTCTGACTGAACCCCGAAAGGTGTGATGGTAAAGAAGAAGCCGTTGGTGTAATCATTATAAGGATCTAAATAAATACCGATATTATCATTGCGATCCCAATCAATATCTCTTCGCAGCGACTGCACGATGTCCTGCTTGCTATCGTCATAACAAACAAATGACACGTACAAAAAATGATCGTCAAAAGACATCCGTGCCTCTGATTGAAAAGTGGGCGGAAGGGAATCCACTGGGTAGTTGAGAAAGAAATCCTTGGCCACTGAGGCCGATTGCCAAAAATCTTCATCTAGCTTGCCATCTAACACAATGGCTGACTTAGCTTTCGCAATATTCAAACCAAGGCCTGACTTGTTCTTCTTCGCTTGGGCAAAACCAGTAGTAGGAAGCCCGCTTATAAAAGCAAGGGTGATACAGCTAAAAAGTACGCGTTGATACATAAACAAGTTACAAACTTAGCAATAGCAAAGCATGTTTTAAAAACCATCCATATAAATACAATCAATAATTTGTTAATCAAGTGTTAAGAAACACACCCTATTGGCGATTACGAGACATCCATTTCTTTGAACCTCGCTGACCTCATCAGCAGAGTGACGCAGGATATGTCGCCCCAGCCTAAGCCGTAAACATATCTAAGAGCACCTAGAAAGATACAGAGCCGTACTATATATACTTGGAGAAATGTGGCTAAAAAAGGGAGATTTCTCCAAGTATTGCTTTTGCTATTTGGAGAAATGTGATATATTTACCTACATTTCTCCAAGAATAAAAATGAAGAAAGAAGCGATTAAACTAATAGGCCGCGAAAAAGAAATAGAAAAACTAGATCACCTATTACAATCGGGTCAATCAGAGTTTCTAGCCGTATATGGCAGGAGAAGAGTGGGGAAAACATTTTTAATACGGCACTATTTAAAAGACAACATTGTATTTGACCTTACAGGAACCAAGGACGGAACAACAAAGGAGCAACTTATAAATTTCAATGATGAATATGTAAGAAGAGTAAAAAACAAAAAGAAATTTGATCCGCCAGCCACATGGCAAGAAGCATTTAGGGCTCTGGCAGCCTACTTGAAAAACTTACCTAAAAAAAAATACAAACATGTGGTGTTCATTGATGAAATGCCTTGGGTCGATATAGCCAAATCCAATTTTATATCTGCGTTAGAATTCTTCTGGAACCAACATGCCTCCAAAATGAATAACGTATTGCTCATAGCCTGTGGATCTGCCTCCTCGTGGATAAAAAAGAAATTGATCGATGCGCGGGGCGGCTTATACAACAGAGTAACGCAGCGCATGAAACTAATGCCCTTCAATTTACACGAGACAGAATTATTTGTAAATACACTGGGTGCTAAACTCACACAATACCAACTAGTAGAAATATACATGGTCATGGGCGGCATTCCATTTTACTTGAAAGAAATAGTAAAAGGAAAAAGTGCCACGCAGCTTATTGATGACATTTGTTTTTCACCCAAAGGGCTACTCTATGGAGAATATGCACAACTCTATCACTCTCTCTTTAAAAATGCAGATCACCATATCAATTTGATAGAAACATTGGCCGCACGGCCACAAGGAATGACGAGATCGGATATTGCCGCTAAGGCCAAAATCAGTGAGGCGTCACTATCCAGAACGCTAGACGAATTAGTGGAGTGCGATTTCATATCCTTTTATGAGCCGTTCATCAATAAAAAGAAAGAAGCTATTTATAAGCTAACAGATCTATATTCTCTTTTCTACCTCAAATTTATAAAGGCTAACAAAGGTGGTGGCAGAGGAACGTGGGAGCAATTATCCAACAAAAGCACTTTCACAGCCTGGAGTGGGTATGCTTTTGAAAATATCTGTATGATGCACATCCATCAAATAAAAAAAGCACTGGGCATAAGCGGTGTTTATACCACTACCAGCTCATGGATGTTTAAAGGGAATAAAACGCTACCTGGCGCACAGATAGACATGATCATTGACAGAGCGGACAGAACCATTAACTTATGCGAGGCAAAATTCACCAAAGAAAACTTTGCCATCACGAAAAGCTATGCAGCTCAACTCAGATTGAAGAAGTCCATTTTTAGACAAGCCACGCAAACTAAAAAAGCGACCTTCACTACACTGCTTACCACTTTCCCCACCATAAAAAACCAATACTATCTGGGGGAAATTGAAAATGAAATAACAATGGATAAATTATTCAGACATGAATGACCATTCAATTCTAAAAAAGACACGTATCTTAACCAGCAACGATTTGCTTACTTTTACATCTTAAATTAACCTCGTGAAACCTTCTTCGCTCTCCGCTATTTCGCCCATTGATGGCCGCTATCATTCTACCACTTTGCCCCTTGCCCCCTACTTCTCAGAACTAGGACTGATCCGCTACCGGGTATTGGTGGAGGTAGAATATTTTATCGCGCTATGTGAAATTCCATTGGCGGAGTTGAAAAATTTCCCCAAAGAAAAGTTTGAAACAATCCGTACTATTTATACGAATTTCAATGAAGATGCCGCAGAGCAAATAAAGGAAATAGAAAAAACCACCAACCACGATGTGAAGGCGGTAGAATACTACATTAAAAAAGAATTCGACAGGCTTGGTGTAGCCAAGTTCAAAGAGTTCATCCACTTTGGGCTTACTTCACAAGACATCAACAACACAGCCACTCCCCTTCTGCTGAAAGAATTTTTAGAAAAAGAATTTTTGCCAAAGATAAATCAATTGATTTCTTTGCTTGATTCGCAATCAGTGCAATGGAAAGATGTTTCAATGTTAGCACGCACACATGGGCAGCCTGCTTCGCCCACACGATTGGGAAAAGAAATTCAGGTGTTCAGTGAACGCATCAAAAAACAAATGGAGCTTTTGAAAACAGTTCCGCACTCGGCTAAGTTTGGTGGAGCGACTGGTAACTTCAATGCTCATCATATTACCTATCCATCCATCGATTGGATTGCTTTTGTGGATGGCTTTGTGAAGAACAGATTAGGATTGCAACGCAGCCACCCCACCACACAGATAGAGCATTATGATAATATGGCTGCTCTGTTTGATAATCTCAAGCGCATCAATACCATCTTAATTGATTACAGTCGTGATGTGTGGCAGTATGTGGCCATGAATTATTTCAAACAAAAAATAAAAGCGGGAGAGGTGGGTTCGTCAGCCATGCCACATAAAGTGAACCCAATAGATTTTGAAAATGCCGAAGGGAACTTGGGCATTGCCAATGCATTGTTTGAGCATCTCTCTGCCAAGCTACCCATCTCACGCTTGCAGCGCGATTTAACGGATTCTACAGTGCTGAGAAATATTGGCGTACCGCTGGCGCATTCATTCATCGCGCTAAAATCGTTAGAGAAAGGAATTAAAAAATTAGAACTGAACCAATCAGCCATCGACAAAGATTTGGAAGACAACTGGGCAGTTGTTTCAGAGGCTATTCAAACTATTCTACGGAGAGAGGGTTACCCAAATCCATACGAAGCGTTGAAAGAACTGACTAGGAAAAATGAAAAGATAACGCAGCAGACGTTGAGTGCTTTTATTGATTCGCTGGATATAAAAGAGGTGTTGAAAAAAGAATTGAAGAACATTACACCGTTTAATTATACAGGGATAGTATAAGTTACCTCACGCGTGAGGGATTGAAGTGGAAAGCCCGGAGCGGTGCGCCTCGCACCGCGAGGACTTGCAACGAAAAGCCCGACCTCGATCTTATCGGGGGCACGCCCAAAAGCATTTATTTCTCAGGAGTGTACAACAATGTTCCTGTTGCAAAATCAAAAAGCGTAAGTCTCCTCAGATTGAAATAAGAAGTCCAATAAGAACGCAGTGCTTCTAGGTAACTTCTCTTCGCATTATCTTTTTCCGTCAAGGCAATATTCAAATTGGTAATATCGATTTTGCCAATGAGGTAACGGTTCTGTGCTACATTGTAACGTTCCTTCGCTACCTCATCAGATTTTTTTGTAATCTCTATTTGCAGGCGCAACAATTCAAATTGACGCACTTGAGTAATAATGGCCTGCTCGGCCGTCACCTCATCTTGTGCTATTGTATAATCATTCAGCCGCTTTTTAGCAAAGGCTGTTTGCATGGTCGCCTTATTCCTACCCCAATTAAAAACAGGTACATTGAACCCAACATTAAACTGTTGCTGCTGCTGCGGACTATTGTATAGATCGCTTACGACTAGGCCAGCATTGTTTAGGCCGTAAGAAGCAACCAACGAGGTGGAGAGTCTGCTTCCCTTCGCTAAGGCTACCTCGCTCTCTGCCTCAATCCGCCTTCGTTCGAAGGAAATATAAGCTGCTCTGTTTTTTCTAGCATACTTGAGTGCCTCCTCTAAGTTCACTTCAAAAAGTGGAATGTTTTCTGGTAATAGTAATTCAAAAGGGTCGTCATTTTTTAGGCCAAGATAAATACGCAGGTCGAGGCTTGTATTTTGAATATTGATTCTTGCCTGTGCAACATCTTGCTTGGATTTGAGCAATTGCAATTCTACTTGTAGCAATTTGTCTTTTGAAGTCGTACCAATATTGTATCGGCCTTGTTCGATTTTAAAGATCGTATCATTGTTGGCTAAATTAAAGCGAGCGATTTGTTCATCTATCTGTGAGGCGATCACACGAAAAAAAAGATCAGAGGCATTCTGCGAAATAAATTCCAGTTGTTCCACATATTCTCGTTTCGATTCTTCGTATTTCAAAGGAAATGTTAGTCGGTCCCATTTATACGGATTGTACGCATAGATAGGCTGCTCCAGTTTCACATTGAAGATATTTCCACTCCATAATTTTGAATCTCTGGCTATATCGGTAAAGTAATTGAAATTGGTATTGGCGGAAATGGTGCCGCCCGTCCAGCGAATAGGTTGTTGTAATCCAATATTGGTAGCCGAATTGGTTTGATTGATGGGCTGAAAAAGTTTTGTGCCATCAGGCTGAACAATTTGTTGAAAATTCAAATTGTATGAAGGCGCATTGCCACTTACCGCTAACTGCGGATTGTAGCGAGCGCGAAAAGTACGATACTCCCAATAACGCGTTTCTTTTGTTGTGCCGGTTCGCTTAGAGGCCGGGGATTGCTCGCGGGCTCGTGCCACCACATCTTCTATGGTAAATTTATTTTGCGCTTGAGAGTTTACATAAATAAATCCCAACAAAAGAAAAATGGTTTTATTCATAACGTAATGATGCGATAGGGTCTTGCTGTGCTGCCCTGCGGGCAGGCGCGATTCCAAAAATCAAACCTACTGTGGCCGCCACGCCAAACGACAATACAATGGAAGCAAAGCTGATGATGGTAGGTATATTTGCAATAGACGAAACCAAAAAAGCAAAAGTGATTCCCAATATCACACCTATGATCCCTCCACTTACGCTGATCATAATGGCTTCAAACAAAAATTGTTGTACCACATCACTCTTTTTTGCTCCAATAGCTAAACGTAAACCGATTTCTTTGATGCGCTCCAATACCGAAGCAAGCATGATGTTCATGATACCAATCCCTCCTACCAACAACGATATTCCCGCAATCGCGCCAAGCACATAATTAAAAATATCGTTAGTGCGTTGTTGTTGTTTTAAAAGCAGTTCAGGGATTTCGATTTCATAGTCCACTACATCATAGTGCCTCCTCTTCAACAATCTTGAAATTATCTCAGCAGTGGATTGAAGTTTTTCAGTTTGATCTACTTGCAGCACTAGTCTATCCAATTGATGGTAATTTTTCTTTTCCGCTTCACTTTCCGTGTTCCCACTATTTTGACCAAAGCCCCTACTACTTTGTGCGGCCAATCGCAATCCCTCGGTAGTTATGAGGTCTCTATTTCTATAGCGGATTAAAATACTTTGTAAGGGTGCATACACATCCATATTAAAATCACGAATGCCCAGCTTACTGATGCTCGCTTGTGACACGGCACGCTCTTGCAACACACCAATAATCGTGAGCCAGTGCGTACCCACCTTCATGCTTTTGCCAATAGGGTCTTCAGTCGGAAAAAAGCGACTCTTCAATGCCGAGCCGATAATGCACACAGGTGCGCCAAATTTTTGCTGCTCTTCATTGAAGCCTTGCCCTTCTAAAAGTTTGAAATCATAAATGCTAAAATAAGCAGGGTCAACGCCTACTAACTTGGCCGAGCGTCTAATGCCATTGCGGATCACATACGTATCCAAAATAATTTCAGGGCTTATTTGTGTAAGCGAGGGCAACACAAATTTAATACTCTCCACATCGCGCACCGTAAGGCCAGGCGAAAACTTTTTCTTCTCTTTCTTCCCTACCTTCTCACTTACCTTCTCGTCTTTTTGTTCAATGATGGGCTTGATCACAATATTATTTACGCCCACTAATTTTATTTGGTTGAGGATCTCTTGCTGCGCCCCATTGCCAATCGCCAACATGGCAATCACCGCTGCCACACCAAAAATTATTCCGAGGGCTGTTAATAACGACCTCAGGCGATTAGCGATCACTGCATCAATGGCCACATAGAGATTGGCCAGCAAGCGAGCGTTGAAAATATCTTTCAGTTTCACCGATGCTCCT
The DNA here is from genome assembly GCA_046155095.1 of Cyclobacteriaceae bacterium. Lineage (GTDB taxonomy): Bacteria > Bacteroidota > Bacteroidia > Cytophagales > Cyclobacteriaceae > ELB16-189. Next base: position 114,902 of record JBJXEB010000027.1, on the reverse strand, counting down.
TTAGTTCACTTTACTAATTACTTTGGCACTTGCATCAGGTTGCTTTACAGCAGGCGTGTCTGGCTCTTCTTTCTTTCTTCGCTTTCCATCCAGTTGTGGCAGCAACTTTACTTTGTCATTTTCCATACCTGCGGGCAACGACAGAAATATTTTTTCATCGGGCTGTAAGCCAGCAATCACAACAGCTTCGTTTGAATTGGTTTCACCCAAAATCACTTCCTGCTTTGATATATTGATACCCTCTTTTTTGAATACATACGTGATGGAATCATTTTGCGTATGAAGGCTTTCAAGCGGAATGAACATCACATCGCTCAACACTTGCGCAATTATTCTATTGCTCGTAGTCATAGACGGGCGCAGCGTAGCATCGGTACCTTCAATTTCCACCAATACTTCAAAAACTTTTGCGTCAGAGTTGGGTCGCTGCTCGCCCACGTTGGCCACCTTGGTCACTGTGCCTTTCAATCTTTTATCAGGATCAGAATCCAATCCGATCATTACTCTTTGTGCTGGCTTTACTTTGCGCACATCCACTTCGTTCACAAATGTTTTAGATTGCATCGTGGTCAAATCAGGCAAAGTGGCCACCGTAGGCTCCCACATTTGTATGCGCGAGCCAGCCTTGATAGGCTTGCCATCCCATCCTTTATTATAAATCACCATGCCGTCTTCCGGTGCCATCACTTTAAAGGATTCCAAGATTTTATTCATGTCATCAAAATCCCCTTTTACTTTTCGCAGCTCCGCGCTCACCTCGCGCATTTTTTCCACGTTCTGGTTTCGTTTGATTTTGTAATTCTCCACGGCTTGCTCGTATGCACGGTTGGCTTTTTCCAAATTTATCTCCGCTTGTTTTACAGTTGCGGGCGGCTCAAATTTTGATTGTTGGAGAATAATATTTTTTTCTTCTGATCCGTATTTTAGATTAATGAGCTCATCGCGCGACTGGCGCATTTGCAAAGTAGTATCCAACTGCGTTTGCACAAACTTAGAGTTTGCTTTTTCAAAATCGATTTGCTTTTGGTTGTACTTGGTTTGAAATTCAGATCGATCCAACGTAGCTATCCAATCTCCCTTTTTTACCACTGTACCTTCCTCCACAATATTTTGAAGTGTCACTTCCCATATCTGAAATTGAACAACTCCCGTAGGCCCTAAAATCTTCACTGAGTTCTTCGCCTCTAGCTCGCCCGTAGTTTCCACTTCTACCCGAAACTCGCCCTTCTTTACAGTGGCAATGATCTCCGATGATTCACTAGCCTTGCTCCCCCTGAAAATAAAAAAGCCCACTGTCAAAACCAGTAAGGCCGCTGCTGCAATAATGTAGTTTCGTTTCATCGTAGGTTGGGTTGAGTAAAGTAATGTACTCTTTTCAAGAGAAAAAGTTACATAATGAGTTGTTAAATTAAATTTCTTTTTTTTGCGGGCTGGCCCTACGAAGTCTTGCGTATCATTAGTTTTGAGCGGGGCCACCGGGCTATCCGCTACAAGTCCGGCCAACGCTCAACTCCACCCACTTCGGGCTTTTCGCTTCTATCCCTGCCCGAACTCCTCCACAACGAACGGGGCAGCAAATTATTTCTCTGCTGCCCCATAGTCCCATCCCCACGATGGCTAAGATGATGCTTTTACTAAAATAGTTTTACTTGATTTCCTCCCGTATTGCCAAGTATCGTCTCCCGTCTCGGGGACGATACTTGGGCTACGCAAAGCACCTTGAAAAGCATCGTCCCCGAAGCGGGGGACGATGGGCGACATGCAAAAATAGTTTTACTTGATCTCCTCCCCCGGCCTCGTTTTCCATCGCTCGTGCATCCATACCCATTGCTCTGGATGTTCGCGCACGATCCGCTCGGTGAAGTTGGAGAAGTTCTGCGTGTTTACCACCAAATCAGTTTCTTCATCGCCAGTGATCACCAAAGAAATTTCAGGTAGAATGTGCATTTGTTGTTGGCCATTCTCATCTAGATAAACATAAGTAGGAACAACAGCAGCACCCGTGCGAAGTGCCAAGATAGTCGCGCCAATCGGTGTTGATGCTTTCATTCCAAAGAAATCCACAAAACGACTTTTCACTTTCGTATCTTGGTCAATCAATATCGCAATCGAGCCACCCGACTTCAGCACTTTAAATAGTCGCACACTTTCTTTGCCCCGCTCAATAGCGATGGCACCAAACGCATTTCTATATTCCCACAGCAGTTCGTTAAGTTTTTCGTCTTTCAAGGCAGTGCCCACGATGTTGGGTTTCAATCCACGCAGTGCCATATTGGTGATCTGCAAATCAAACGCACCTAAGTGTGAAGTAAGGAACATAACACCTTTGCCTTTGGCGTGAGCCGTCTCATAGTTTTCCAATCCATGCGTGGTCAGAAATTTCTCTAGGTCTTTTACCGTCTTTACTTTTAATGAACGAATAATATCTCCCGCGTTCTTGCCCAACATCACAAACATTTTTTTGCTCAAGTCCACAATCTCTCGTGGCGATTTCTCTCTTCCGAAAGCTAATCCTAGATGGATAATAGCACGTTCGCGAGGCTTGGGAGAAAACACATACGCAATCTTGCCTAAAAATCCACAGAAGCCCAACCACATTTTGCGCGGCATGAGGTTGGATGCAAAAATCAAAAAGCGGATAAAGTAATACAGGCTCGTGTACTTGATTTCTTTCTTGAGCGGGCGTTTTTCCATGAGCTGCAAAGATAAGCTTAGTATTTATTAAATTTAGGTCATCTGTAAAAACCTTGTCATGTTGAGCCTGTCGAAACGTGACAAGGCTTTTAAGAACCGCCCTTTTTATGAAAAAACTTTATTTGATCCGCCACGCCAAATCCAGTTGGGACAATCCAGAAATAGATGACTTTGATAGGTCGCTAAATGAACGAGGAAAAAAAGACGCTCCTCGAATGGGCAAGCGATTGAAAGAACGTGACCTCACTCCTGATCTCATGATTAGCAGTCCAGCCTCACGAGCATTGGATACATGCAAGGCCATTGCCAAAGTACTTGGTTATCCAAAAGAAAAAATCATAGCCAATAAACGATTGTACCATGCCAACGAAGATCAACTTCTAAAAGTGATTCAAGAACTAAAAGACAGACACAAAGACGAAGAAGAAATTGTTTTGCTCTTTGGCCACAACCCAGGCCTTACTGATTTTGCGAATGAATTATTTAGCGAGTCCATCGACAACATACCCACGTGTGGCATTGTAGCAGGAAAATTAAAAATCAAACTATGGAAAGAGGCTGCTTTTGGATGTGGTGAAATGGAGTTCTTTGATTTCCCTAGAAACAAAACCGATTGAGTTTACTTTTGAATTCCAATGATTGGCAGTAAATCTGCAGCTCTCTTTTTCAAGATTCCAAATTCCTTGAAGCGATAGCCAAATAATAATTTAAAGGTGGTACTCGAGTTGGCAAATTGTATCGTTTCAAATTTAATAGTTCGAGTTTGGTTTACGAAATTCACTCCACAGAAAAATCGTTTGCCATTATATCCAATACCTGCACGTGCTTCAAAAAAATTATTGAGCGAAGAGGCACTAAACTCTTTACCACTCACTTGATAATCTACCCAATGATATGCCGGGCCAAGTGAAAGTGACGCATTGATAAAAAAACTCCTGACCACCCATGTGTAGCTATAGCCAGGCGAAACACTAAACGTGTTCATACTCATTTGAGAAAAAGCCGTGCCTGCACCAAATACAGGTTCATATTTTTTTGAATACAAAGCCGAGTCCCCCTGCACTTCAAAAAAATTCAATGTGCCAGTGAGTGAAAAAGAGCCTGCACTTTTCCTCTGCCGCTCAGAAAAATTGTAAGCAGAGCGCAAAGAAAATCTTTTATTAAAAAAATAGATACCGTTGACTCCAAGGTTACTGGTACGGAGATCTGGCCGTTGTGGATAAGGAGCACCTGACACAATCTTACCATTCGGGTCATCCACATAAAACCCCTTGTAGTTTTGGTAAAAAAGATCGAGACCCCACCGTTTGCCAAGGAGATTCAATTGCAAATCAGTTGCTTTTGTTTTACCAAACAAGGATTCTTTTTCAGCATTGATGGGCACGGCAAAAGTAAGTTCGACACCCACTTCAAAGATATAAACACCAAAACCAAGCCCGGCAGTGTTATTAGGTTTAAAGGTAAGTCTATCACCTCTATTGCTTACTTGCCGGATTTCAAATTGTGTGGTGCGTCCCTTAATCAAGGGCCAAATAAAAAAATGATCAGGGAAACGCTCAATATAAATGTTGCGGAGAGAGTCTTTGTGGGATTGGGCGTGAGTCAATCCACCAACGATTACAGTAACAATAAAAGTTAGGTTTCGCAACATGATTGTCATTTTGTAAAAATCAAATGCTTAGAAAAGAGGCCACTTAGTTTTAAAGAATACCAAACTTACCTTCGCAATACATAGAATAAAAACTTAACCTATTACAAAATATACTCACTCAAATCCTTATTCTTAATCAATCCGCTCAACTTCTCCTTTACCATTGTACGGGTCACTTTTATTTCGGCAGGTGATTTAATTTTATCCGGCACATCAAACAAAAATTCATTTAATAGCCTACTCATAACAGTGTGCAATCTGCGGGCACCGATATTTTCAATCTCTGCGTTGATGTCAAAAGCCGTTTGGGCAATCTCGTCAACAGCTTCGTCATCAAATGCTATGGTGACACCTTCGGATTCAAATAAAGCTTGATATTGTTTGGTCAATGCATTTTTGGGCTCTTTCAATATTCGCACAAAGTCTTCTTTGGTTAAACTATTCAATTCAACGCGAATTGGAAAACGACCTTGCAATTCAGGGATCAAATCAGATGGTTTTGAAATATGGAAAGCACCCGCTGCCACAAATAATACGTGGTCGGTTTTGATTGACCCATACTTAGTGTTTACCGTGCTGCCTTCCACGATCGGCAACAAATCTCGTTGTACCCCTTCCCTACTTACATCAGGGCCACTGCCACCTTTCTTGCTGCCACCCACGGCAATCTTATCAATCTCATCAATAAAAATAATACCCGCATCTTCTGCCCTGCGGATCGCTTCCTCTTTCACCTCGTCCATGTCGATAAGCTTAGCCGCTTCTTCTTCCAGCAAAATTTTTCGCGCCTCAGCTACTGTTACTTTTCGTTTTTTCGCTTTCTTGGGCATCATGCCGCCAATCATTTCTTGTAAGTTCATCATGGAAACTTCGTCCATCATGCCCGCGCCAATCATGCCCACATTACCACCACCACTTTGTTTAATATCGATCTCTATTTTTCTTTCTTCCAACTCACCGTTCTTTATTTTCTCGCGAAACAAATTTCGTGTACGTTCATTCAATTCTACATCTGAAGTAGGCACTTCCTCAGCATCTCCATTTTGCACTTGAAAGCCAGCGGGCTTTCGCATGGGTGGGATCAAGGCATCTAAAATGATTTCCTCTACTGCTATTGCCGCCTTCTCTTTCACTTCTTCTTTTCTACGTGCTTTCACCATGTTCACAGATTGCTCTACTAAATCGCGCACCATGCTTTCTACATCGCGGCCTACATAACCCACTTCAGTGAATTTAGATGCCTCCACTTTTACAAAAGGAGCATCGGCAATTTTGGCAAGCCTACGCGCGATCTCGGTTTTACCTACACCTGTTGCGCCAATCATTAAGATGTTATTGGGAATAATATCGTTTTTAATTTCCGATTGCACGTTCATGCGCCTCCACCTATTGCGCAGGGCAATGGCCACATTGCGCTTAGCGTCATGTTGGCCAATAATGTATTTATCTAATTCTTTTACAATCTCCTGCGGGGTCAATCCTCCAATTTTTTCCATTCTTTGATTATGTTATAAGTAGTAAAGGTAGGGTGCGTTTATCGAATGAAAAAATGATGCCGTGTAATTATAAAACTAAAATCGCTTCTAATATTCTTAGCTTAAGTTTGTGCCTAAATAAAAACATTCTTCAGGTACTTATTTCTGATATCCCGATAAATATAAAAATCAGAATCAACGCTGGCAATCTTGGTAATCCCTTTGGCTTCAGAGGCCACAATCAATGTCGCATCGGCCAAGTCCATGGGTACATCGTTAAATTTTTCGCTGAGCTCAATCAATCGGATCAAATGGTAAAATTCTAATTCAAAAATTTGAAGGCCGCCACGGTTGATCCATTTTAAAAAATTGATTTGGGTCTTTGTACTAAAATCGAGCATGTGAGATACTTCCGTAATGACGGGCCACGTAGTAATCAAATATCCTTGGCTGTGCTTAAGAAAAGATACCGCTCGCTCATGGTAGCTATCGCTCTTGTCGAACAGGGCGATGAGCGGCCCGGCATCAACGAGCGTGCTTTGCATGAAGCTTTGCTTTTAATTTCACCTTGAGTTTTTTCTTGTAAGAAACAGACCCGTCTGTGAAGCCGCTCCCTTCCTGCCCAAATAGATCAGAGCCCGCCTCAAAAGCACTTCGAGTTTTTCTCCGTTGGCTGAGGTAAGCCACTAACGCTTCTTTTACTACCATAGACTTAGAAACACCCTCATCTAGGCAATATCTTACCAACTCTTTTTCGGTATCATCTGAAAGCCTAACGTTTAGCATATAAATTAAGATTGTAACACAAATGTAATACAAAAATGCAAGATAAGCTAATGGTTTTATGAAAATGCTTAATACTTGGTCTGCGCCTTACAGGCCGAGGAGCTAGAATTACATTATGATGAGTGAAAAACTTTGTACTGGAATCGGGCAGGGATAGAAGTGGAAAGCCCGGAGGTGTGTGCCTCACACACCGAGGACTTGTAACGGATAGCCCGATGCCACTCCGCCTCGGGTGGCAGCCCGCATTAAAATTTATAATTATACCCCACGCGCACCACTTGTGTTTCGTAGTAGTCGGTGCTGGTGTAACGGAAGCCTTGGCCTTGGATTTCTTTTTTGATGATGAGGGTATTTAAAATATCGGTGGCGTTAAAAAATAATTCACCCTTGCCTTTTTGGATTGCTTTCTTCACTCCCATGTCGATGGAAAAACGCGAGGCGATTTTTCCTTGCGGAATAATATCGGGTGCCAAGTAGATGGCCGTGACTTGTGCATCCACGCCTTTGGATAAATGAAAGAGGTTGTTGAGTTTGATGTTGCCCGAAAATATTTCTTGCTGTGCGGCAGAAAATGTGTTGGTGGTTGGATACAGATTGACGACAGAGAACGCATCGATTTGATTTCGATAACCATTCATATTAAGATTGAAAGAATATTTGGGCGACACTTCTTGATTGAACACCAACTCGACACCTGAGTTGTAACTGTGCCCTGCGTTTTGAAAGATGGCGTATATCAACGTGCTGCCCGCCACGGTGCTGGAGATGCGGGTGATGGTGCCATCGGCAAAGCGATGATAGGCGGCCGAGTACAAGTAGCCATTTGCCCAACTGGTTTTGTAACCGAGCTCAATTGAATTTGTAAACTGCGGGCGCAAGCCGGGATTGCCAACTTTGATAATTTCTGCGTCATCGTACTTGGGGAAAATGCGGATGTCCACTTCGTTGGGGCGGTCCACTCTGCGATTGAAGAAAACAGAAAGTTTATTGTTGTCGTTGAGCTTGTAAGCGAGGCGCACGTTGGGGAATGGCTGTATGTAATCGTAGCCGCTGCTTTTGTAAACGGGATGGTTGGGACCTACTTCATAATCAATGCGCACATACTCTAATCGCAAACCGATTTCGGCTTCAACTTTTCTACTCTCATAAACATAATTTCCATAAGCAGCGGGAATTAATTCTTTGTACGTTGCCACCCCACCTGCATTCACATCAAGCGGAGATTTGAAGCCTGGAATAAAAAGCATGTTGGTAGGAATATCACGATTACGAAGTTTGATGCCCGTCTCCAGTCTGCCGTATTTTAATGGTCTGATGTAATCGACATTCAAATCATACACCGATTCATCGGAAATCAGTTTAAAAGCATCGTAGCCAATTTCTGTTTCCGTAGAACGGATGTTGGTAAAATTGTATCGCTCATCTTCGCGATGGAAAGTATAATTAAAATCTACGTTCAACAATCGACCTGCTTCTTTGAATTTGTGTTGGTAGGCCGCGGTGGCCATCACAGTGGTTTTCAATTCGTCTTCGAGAAATTGCCAGAGGCGAACGCGATTAGATAAATCGCCTTGAAAGAAAGGCTCATCACCATTGTCGATAATTTTTTCACTGCCGAATAATCCTGAGACTGTTAATGTGTTTGAATTGTCGATGTTCCAATCTATGCCTGCTTTTAGGGTTGTAAAGGCAGTGTTCCTGTTTCGCTTAGTTTGTTGATTGATGATTGTTCCATCATCATAGGTTCGAGTTACAAATTCGTTTTTATTCAAAGTCTCAGTGTATAAATAATCGCCTTGAAAGAATGCGTTGATTTTATTCTTGCGATAGTTGAGCGACAGGGAAGGATTTATTTTTGGTGTAAATTGATACTGTGGACGGATGGTGGGTAGATTTTCTTGTCGCACCCACAACGCGCCTGCACCTAAAGCGAGTCCTGCTTTTCCCGTAAAGCCTTCTTGTTTACTCTTTTTGTAAATGATGTTGATGATGCCGGCATTGCCGTTGGCATCGTACTTGGCCGAAGGGTTGTTGATGATTTCAATTTTCTCAATTGCAGAGGCAGGCAGGTTATCTAAACCAGATTGACTACCAAATCCAGTCAAGGCAGTTTGCTTGCCATCAATCAGCACCGCCACTTTATCGTTGCCACGCAATTGTACTTTGCCATCTTGCACGGTAACGCCCGGCAAGTTTTGCATGGCTTGCAACACGGAGCCTCCACTTTGACTGATGTTATCAGCCACAGAAAAAACTTTCTTATCGAGCTTCTCACTTACTGCATCTTGCTTGCCTGTAACGACTACCTCGCTGAGTGTTTGGGTGTCTTCCGCTAACTCAATAGTGGCTACATCTAAAAACTCTGAAAGGCTGCCAACATAGAGTGATTGCTTTTTAGTAGTGTAGCCCACAAAAGAAAATTCCAAGAGATAATTACCGGGCTTGATGTTTGAAATGGAAAATCGTCCCTCACCGCTCGTGACCGTGCCAGTAACGAAGGTGCTGTCTTTTTCTTTTTTTAAAAGTACGTTGACGTAGGAGAGGGAAGTGGATTTGTCTTTGACTATGCCAGAGATGGTGACAGATTTTACTTGGCTGAAAGAAGCGAACGCAACGTGCGCTAATAAAATAGAAATGAGAAGGAAGCGCATTAGGAGTTAAATTTTAATTCAGTTTAAATTAGTTGAACCACATAGGCACATAGAAAACATAGGAATACACACATAGAGGTAACTAAAATAAACCATGTGAAAATCTATGTGCCTATGTGTCTATGTGGTTCAAATTGTCGCGTAGTTAATACTTGTAGTATCTACTGTTACTTCCTTCCATACTCCAACACCATAAAAGTACCCGGCACTACTTTCGGTCTTGGATTCGGAACTTCGGCAGTTGCAGCGGGTGTCTCTCCGTATTATGCCGTGGACACAAATACATGATGCGTTTTTGAATCGAATGCAATGGTGCGCGCGCCTACTTCTGTTTTGATGGTCTCGATAACTTTAAATTCATTAGCAGAAACTTCTTGCACTACTGTAATCGTTCCTTCGCCATTCGAACTGAATGCCAATTTTGATTTGGGGTCGAACACAACACCATCTACTCGCTTGCCGATGGGCACCTGGGTCACTATATTTCCTGGAGTCTTCGCTTTCTTCGGCATCGGCAAAATAAGTGATGGCCTGTGGGGCTTTCTATCCATGAGGTAAAGGTAGTACTTTAGAAGTTGGAAGGTAGAATTTAGAAGTCAAACGTCTGAAGTTAGAATTTGGAAATCAAAATACCCCTTTTACCGGCTACCACTACCTCTCACCATTCACCTTTCTCTTTTCAACAAAGACAATCTTAACACGTGCTATTCATAGAAAAGAATTTCTAGCCTCAATTCTGCACATTGTAAATCGTAACGATGTTGGCTTTATTCTTTAACGATACTTCGCCTACTTTACCACAATTAAACGACTGGTTATTTTTTTCAAAGGAAACCTCGTTGATGATGATCTGCCGTGGCGCGGCAGCCAACTGCAAACGCTGCGTGGTGTTAACCAAAATGTCCCGTTTGCACAGCGAGGGTAAAATGAAGGGAGGGATTCCTTTTTTTTAGGGGATTAAAAAATGATCTCCTAAAAGTACTAACAGCAAATTTCGCTAGGTTACATAATCCATTCCTGCTCTTTTGAAAAGTCCCTATCAATAATTACATTTAATATCTATTTCTACATGATATGAAGATTATCCATCATTTCGTTTTAATGATTATCCTCTGCTTCGCCCTAGTTGCTTGTGGTTCTTCTTCTACCAAAGAAAAAGAGAGCGGTGAAGCAGTGGCCGAAAGTGCCCCCGGAAAAAGTAATTCCGCTGGCGATAATCTCATCGCGTTTACCGTGAACCCAAATGAAACAGTAAACTCAACGGGTCATAACATTGGGCGGTTCGCCTTAGGAGGCAAAATAGGTATCAACATTACTAGCAGTATGCATAAAGACACTCGCACTATTAATATGAACATTGCAGGGGCAACGGTGGGTACTTACGCACTTGGCACTGGTTTAGCAGGCTCGTATGGCAACTATCATCCTGACTTTATGAAGGACGCAGCCAACAGTTACAAGTTCATAAGTGGCGAAGTAACCATTACCGAGATAGATACAGTTAAAAACATTTTAAATGCAACTTTCTTTGGCAAACTTCGCAATGAAAAAAATGACGAACTGGAAATAAAAGATGGGAAAGTGGTGAATGGGAAATTGAATAAGGGTATTACTTCGTTTTAGAAATTAAATAGCGAACTTGCCCCTGAAAAATTGCCACGAAGGCACAAAGAAACGCAATCGTTAATATCAAAAAGCATTGACTCAATTTTATCCAAGCATGAAAAAATTAACCACCCTCGTCTCTTGTTTGATTTGTTTGCTCTGCGCAAATAATGTGTTGGCACAAGCGCCAGCGAAAAGTAAAGGACCGCAAGTAATTGTAAAAAAAGAATTTTGCCCGCAAGAAGAGATGGCTGACGAGGGCGCGGCCGATGCTGCCCCAAAGATTGTGGATGAAACTCAAATTGGAAAAATCTTCAAGGCGTTTGAATACAAATCAATTTACAAAAAACTGAACAATGACTACACGGTAACAAAATGGAGAATCAAAAATCAATACACCGAAAAACAAATCGACACGATTGTAGTCATCTCTGCGGGTCGCCAAAGTGATCGTCTTGTCTATTATGCAATAAACAAGTTTGCGGGCGTTTCCGTGCCTGGTATTATGAGTGCGAAATTCACCCGCGTTTTTTTTGACATTGCAGGAATTAAAATTGGCATGACCCGTAAGGCTATTGAGAAGCTCGTCCCCTCCACAAAATCTGGAATGGAATCCAACCCCGTCATTATCACCAACGAACCTCAAAATACTTTTCTATCGCTCTACTATACCAGCAACGTACTGTCGGGCATGAGTTTTAGCAGCTACACGGAATAGCTAGTTAAAATAATTCGCTATTATCAAGTTCGCACAATCTTGTAGATACCGATGGGCAAGGGATAGCAGTGGAAAGACTGCCTCCTGAAAGGTTAATCGAAGAAGAAATAGAATTTATAAACCGTCCAGACCACTCGAAGTGCATGGCAGGCTTGTAACGGATAGCCCGGTGGCCACGGTGCCCCACGTGGCCATGCCCCCAAATTATTTTCACAAGGTGTAGTGCTCTTTCAGAATCATTCGCTAGCAATGTGAAATTTATTTGCGATCATTGAGGCTACATTATCTGGTTGTTTCATGGAAAATGAGAAAGGCAGGCTGGGCGCGCTACTGCCGCTATTTGTTTTTTTAGGCGTGTACCTCGCCACTTCGCTGTGGCTGAATGATTTTTATAAGATGCCTGTGCTGGTGGCGTTTTTGATTGCAGCGGTGGTAGGGTTTATTCAATATCCGAGACTGCCTTTTGCAAAGAAAGTCGATGAGTTTAGTCACCACATGGGCGATGCGAATATCATGCTCATGTGTTTTATTTTTTTGTTGGCGGGCGCGTTCGCTTCCATTAGCAAGAGCATTGGCGCGGTGGAATCCACTGTCAACTTTGCACTGACTTATCTATCTCCAAGTCTCATCATTGCCGGGTTGTTCTTGATCGCTTGTTTCATTTCGCTTTCGTTGGGCACATCGGTAGGCACGGTGGTGGCGCTGGCACCGATAGCTGTTGGGTTCAACGAATCCATCCCTGGTATATTGGCCGTGGCGTTGGCAGCGGTAGTGGGCGGTGCGATGTTTGGTGATAATCTATCGATGATCTCTGACACAACTATTGCTGCCACGCGTACACAGAATGTAGAGATGCGTGACAAGTTTAAAGTGAATTTTTGGATTGCGCTACCTCCATCGATCATTACGTTTTTGATTTATGCTTTTGCAGCGAACGTCTCCACTGCTCCGATTACTGAAACCGTTCATGAATATTCTGTCATCAAAATTATTCCGTACCTGTTTGTGCTTGTTGCCGCCTTGGCGGGATTGAATGTGATTTGGGTATTATTGAGTGGCATTGTGCTCACAGCTATCATTGGATTTGCTGGTGGATATACGGACGGATGGCAAGCGGTGAGTGCGGTGAACGCGGGCTTGGCTTCTATGTTTGAATTGAGCATTACGTGCATTTTGATTGGGGGCATTGTGGGGCTCATCCGCTATCAAGGCGGCATCGATTATATTTTGTATCATGTTTCGCGACTTATTAAAACGAGGCGAGGTGGAGAGTTGGGCATTGCGGGACTTACTGCCTTGGTGAACGCGGCTATCGCCAATAATACAATCACCATTTTAATTGTAGGGCCATTGGCAAAAACGATTGCCGATAAAAATGGCATTGACGGAAAGCGGAGTGCGAGTATACTCGATACCATTTCGTGCTTCGTGCAAGGCATCATACCGTATGGTGCGCAATTGTTGGCAGCAGTGGCCATAGCCCAGCAGCAGGTGACTCCTTTTCAAATTATATCCAATTTATACTACCCATTCTTGCTCGGTATTTCAACTTTGATTTTCATTTTCCTGAAAAGGATTTGAACAAAAATTTGGATGCTTCGAAAACGTAAGGCACATTTGTTTACCTAGACCAAACGCTTCATGGAAAAAATTCCGCTCACCGACCGTAAGTATCTCCCTACGTTTATTTTTGTCACGAGCCTTTTCATGCTGTGGGGCATTGCCATGTCCATGGGCGATGTGCTTAATCGGCATTTCCAAAAAGTGTTGAGCGTATCGCTGGCACAATCGGGGTTGGTGCAGTTTTCAATTTTTGGTGCCTATGCCGTAATGGGCATACCCGCAGGGCTGTTCATGAAAAAATATGGATATAAATACGGAGTACTCTTGGGCCTTCTCTTATTTTCTTTTGGTGCGTTCCTATTCATACCCGCGGCAGGTTCAGAGTCATTTTCTTTTTTTAGAATTGCCCTTTTCATTTTAGCGTGTGGAATGGCCACGCTCGAGGCAGTAGCTCACCCGTTTACCGCAGCACTTGGCCATGAGAGTAACTCTGAGCAACGACTGAATTTTTCTCAGACATTCAATGCCGTAGGCACTATCATCGGTCCTATTCTCGGTGGCTTTTTCATTCTAGGGGATGTACTTACGGGAAATACACAGGCCGATTTATTTTCTGTGAAGATGTTGTATGCTGCTATTGGAGCAACTGTATTTACCGTTGCCTTGGCTTTTTGGTTTGTGAAAGTGCCACCTTTGCAAGAAGCGAGAAATAATGTTTCTTCTGAGCGATCGTACGGAGAACTTTTTAAGTTCAGGCATTTTCGATGGGCTGCAATAGCACAATTTTTTAATGTGGCCGCACAAGGCGGCACTTGGGCATTCTTCATCAACTATGCCATTAAGTATATGCCGGGCATGACAGACCAACAGGCAGCTCTTTATTTTTCATTGAGCATGGTGATGATGCTATTGGGTAGAATCATTGGAACTTATTTGATGACATTCATTGCACCCAATAAATTGTTAGCTATTTTTTGCTTAGGAAGCATCACCATGTGTTTGGTTATCTCGCAACACCTCGGCTGGTTTTCGTTTGCTTGCCTCATCGGCTTGCAGTTTACTTTTTCTATTATGTTCCCTACTATTTTTGGCTTAGGAATGAAAAATTTGGATGACTTGCGTGAGAAAGCGGCATCTGTTATCGTAATGGGTGTGGTGGGCGGAGCTGTTCTCCCTCCTATCATGGGCTACATGGCAGATAAAACAAGTGTGGCACAAGCCTATCTGCTTCCAATAGTTTGCTACGTGATGATATTTATTTTTGCGGTAAAGTTTTATAAGCCAATAAAACAAAGCTTCTAAATTGTAATCTTTAATACAATTTATTCTTTCGCTAAAATAAAAAAGTTTCAGCTTCGACCATGTAATTATCGTAGGAGCTAATCATGAAATATTTTACAGCAGCATTTATACTTCTTTCTTTCACAATAGTTGCGCAAACCGATTGTAAACTCAAACTAGAAAAAGACAGCATTCGTGTTTACACCTGCGGCAACGAAAGCTCTAAGTACAAAACCATTAAAGTAAATTTCAACCTTACCGCAAATCGCGCTCAGTTAATCGCCATGCTATTGGATATTGATCAATTGGGCGATTGGCAATACCGCACTGTCAGTGCTCAGTTGTTGAAAAAAATAAGCGATCGGGAAATCATTTATCATACTGAAGTAGATGGCCCTGTTATAGACAACCGAGATTTTGTAATCAATCTAAAAATTGATGAGGCTCCTGCGAGTAAAGAGTGGACCATCACCGCTACCAGCATGCCCGACTATATTCCCAAAAAAGAAAAAGTGGTGCGTATCCCCATGTCAAGGGCTGTTTGGAAAATAAAAGAGGAGAAGAGAGGTCAACTCGCAGTTGAGTACATAATCCAAATTGATTTCGGGGGCGTGATCCCCGCGTGGGTTGTTAACTCACTTGCGCACAAAGCACCTTACGAAACTTTTAAAAGCATGAGAGAGCTAATTGGAAGGTATAAGTAGGCAGTAGGCAAAATGAATAGGCAAAAGGTGAGTTCAATAATTATGGTTTCGCTAACTCGCACTTTGCCTACCGCCTACTGCAATCCCATTTTTGCATTCTGGTATTGCCTACTTGTTTTTCACGACCTCCTTTGCCCACATATCTTTCAATGTAACCGTGCGGTTGAAAATCAGTTTGCTTTTAGTAGAATCAACATCAAGACAGAAGTAGCCAGTTCGCATAAATTGAAAACGATCTGATTTCGTTGCTGTTTTCAGCGAGGGCTCCGCATATACTTTTGAAAGCACCTTCAATGAATCTGGATTAAGGTAATTCTTAAAATCATCTTCAATTCTATTCATGTCCTCAGCTATAAAAAGTCGATCGTACAAATTCACTTCGACTTCCAGCGCATGCTTCAAACTCACCCAATGAATCACACCTTTCACTTGAATGCCCGATACATCATGCCCACTCTTGCTCTCTGGCACATACGTGCAGCGTAGCTCGATCACTTTTCCGTTTGCATCTTTGATTACTTCTTCGCACTTGATGATGTAAGCACTTTTCAATCGCACCATTTGCCCAGGCGCCAAGCGGAAATATTTTTTTGGCGGCACTTCCATGAAATCTTCAGCTTCAATGTAAAGTTCTCTGCCAAAAGGCAATTCGCGCGATCCTGTTGAAGTATCCTCTGGATTATTTTCGCTTGTAAGAATTTCTTCTTTGCCTTCAAGGTAATTGGTGATCACCACTTTTATCGGATCAAGCACCACCATTCTGCGCAGCGCGATTTTATTCAAATGTTCACGCACGCAAAATTCCAGCAACCCAATGTCAATCAAGTTCTCTCGCTTCGCCACGCCAATCTTATCACAAAATTCGCGGATACTTTCTGGTGTATAGCCCCGTCTGCGCACACCGCTCAACGTGGGCATCCGCGGATCATCCCAGCCAAGTACATGCTTTTCATTCACCAATTGCAGTAGCTTGCGCTTGCTCATCATGGTGTAGGTCATGTTCAAGCGCGCAAATTCGTACTGATGTGAAGGATAGATTTCCAAACTTTTGATACACCAATCGTATAACTCACGGTGCGGCACAAACTCCAACGTACAGATGCTGTGAGTAATTTTTTCTATCGAGTCACTTTGCCCATGTGCAAAATCATACATTGGGTAAATACACCATGCATCGCCTGTGCGGTGATGGTGTGCATGCTTGATGCGATAGATCACAGGGTCGCGCATGAGCATGTTCACGTGCGCCATGTCGATTTTTGCACGCAGCACTTTCTCTCCGTCTTTATATTGCCCCACCTTCATCGCCTCAAACAATTTCAAGTTCTCTTCTACTGAGCGAATGCGATATTGATTGGCGACACCCGGACGTGTGGGCGTTCCCTTTTGCGTGGCCATCTCTTCACTCGTGCTATCGTCCACATACGCCAATCCTTTTTTGATCAGTGTCACGGCAAACTCATACAGTTGCGCAAAATAATCGGAGGCATATAGTTCATTCGCCCAGTTAAATCCGAGCCATTTCACATCTCCTTTGATGCTCTCCACATATTCCGTTTCTTCTGTCACAGGGTTTGTATCATCAAAGCGCAGATTGGTAACACCTCCGTACTTCAGCGCGAGGCCAAAGTTAAGGCAGATACTTTTCGCATGGCCCAAATGCAAATACCCATTCGGCTCGGGCGGAAACCGCGTAGCAATGCTCGTGTGCTTCCCTTCCTTCAGGTCGTTCTCAACAATCTCCTCCAGAAAATTCAAACTCTTGTCGTCTGCCATAATGCGTGCAAAAGTAACAAAAGTAGTGGCGATTTTGACTAGAGAAAAATGGGAGTGATTGGTTTTATGAAAATAATTGGGCGGCCTGCCACGCGAAGCGCAGTGGCACCGGGCTATCCGCTACAAGTCCGGCCGTGCACGAACCCATTGCGCTTCGGGCTTTCCACTTCTATCCCTGGCCGAAGTGCTAACCAAATTATCAAAACCTCTTAATTTAAAGTTACTTGCTATTGATGCGCTCGCCCTGGTTCATGAATGAGCCAAACGAAATATATTCAGGGAACTTAGATTTTTTTATCTTTCTATCTCAAATTTACAACTGTAAAAAAAAGCCATTCCAATGAACAACAGCGAAATTCTCATCTACCAAAACCAAGAAGGCAGCATTAAAATAGATGTGCGCTTGGAGGAGGAAACTGTTTGGCTTACGCAAGACCAAATGGCGACTTTGTTTGGTAAAGGCAGAAGCACAATTGCTGAACATATTGGCAATGTCTATGAAGAAGGTGAATTAGAGCAAATCCCAACCTGTCGGAAATTCCGACAAGTTCGCCAAGAAGGGGCTAGAGAAGTGGAAAGAGAGATTGATCACTACAATTTAGATGTAATTATTTCAGTTGGTTACCGTGTAAAATCGCCACAAGGCACGCAATTCCGTATCTGGGCAACCCAGAGGTTGAAAGAATACATCATCAAAGGCTTTGCTTTAAATGACGACCGTTTCAAGTCAGGCAGTTCTATGAACTATTTCAATGAACTGCAAGAGCGCATTCGTGAAATACGAATATCCGAACGGTTTTTCTACCAAAAAATAAAAGACATTTATACCACTAGCATCGATTACGATACGAAAGACGAAAAGACAATAACGTTTTTTAAAGTGGTTCAAAACAAATTGCTTTGGGCAATCAGCGAGCAAACCGCAGCGGAGTTGGTGTATCGTAGGGTAGATGCCAGTTTGCCTTTGTTGGGTATGCATTCGTTCGATAAGAAAAATGAATCGGCCATTAAAAAAGTAGACACAGGCATTGCCAAAAACTACTTGAAAGAAGATGAGATAAAATTACTTGGTCTATTGGTAGAGCAATATTTAGCCTTCGCAGAAACTATGGCACAACAGCAAACGCCCATGTACATGGCAGATTGGATACAAAGACTTGACGCTATCTTACAATTGAACGGAAGAGAGCTATTAACTCATGCAGGTAAAATAACCCACGAGATGGCCATGAAAAAATCAGAAGAAGAATTTGAGAAATATAAACAAACCCAACAGCGGATTGAAAGAGAGCAGAGCTTGAAAGAAATAGAGGCGGATATAAAAAAACTAAAAAAGAATTGAGCGAATCATTTCCTTGCTGCCTTCACCTCCTCTGGTATCACAGCTACTCCTTTATTCCCAAATGAATTTCTCACATAGTTCAACACATCGCTTACCTCTTGGTCATTGAGGTCAAAGCCGGACATCTCGGCATCATAAGAAACCTTGTTCACTTTCATCGGGCCTTTCACACCTTTTAAAATCTGAACAATAGATCTTTTTTTATCAGCCATCAAGTAATCTGATTTTGCCAATGGCGGATAGACTCCCTCCAACCCTTCTCCCTTTTCCATGTGGCAGGAGATGCAATAGGTGACGTAAACATCTTGACCACGGTTCGTACTGGCTTTCAAATCAAAGGCTGGCTTTTTTTGAAAGGAGACAAATACAACTCCCGCAATTAAAACAATCAATAAGTTTTTCATTCCAAATTATTCAATTTCATATTTTACCACAAAGACACCAAGCCACTATACTTAGCGAATCTTACACAATCTCCTCTAAATTAAAAGGCAGTCTTCTAATCCTCTTCCCAGTCAAATCAAAAATAGCGTTCGTCAATGCGGGTGTAAACGGAGGCAAGCCCGGCTCCCCAACTCCTCCGGCTTTTTCATCGTTGTCCATCACGTGCACTTCAATCTCAGGCGTATCGGTGATACGTGGCATTTTGTAGGTGTTGAAATTTTGTTCTACTGCTTTCCCATCTTTGAAAGTAGTCTCGTGTTTGGTGGCGGCACCTAATGCCATGATGATACTGCCTTCAACTTGTGCTCGGATGATGTCAGGATTCACATACCAACCGCAATCCATCACCGCCCACACTTTGTCAATCTTCACTTTGCCTTCTGCATTTTTTGAAACTTTCACCACTTCACCCACAATACTGGAAAAACATTCGGTAATGGCCACACCATAGCCTTCATTTTTCTTGCGGGCTTTCCAATTAGTAACTGCTTCTAATTTGTCGATCAACAATTGATAACGCTCGCCCAAATGTTGCCTACGAAAATCAAGTGGATCTTTCTCTGCCTTCACAGCTAGTTCATCCATGAAACTTTCAAACGCAAATCCATTGGTAGAAGAATACACAGATCGCCACCACATCACTGGCACGGGTGACTCCAAGGGAGCATCGCCAAAACTGTAGTGTGGTATCGAACTAAAGTATCCCTCCAAAAATCCTTCAGTGGTGCTATCGTTGTACGTTGATTTATCGGCACCAGGGTTTTGCGTACCCATATTCTGCCCCGACATTTTTGTTTCAAACGAACCGATGCGACCGTCTTTCACAACACCTTTGCATTGATACACCATGCCCGGGCGAAATGGCCCGATAGTCATGTCATCTTCACGTGTCCACACAACTTGCACAGGGGCTTTGATTTCTTTGGAAATCATCACGGCTTCGTAAGGATAATCAGTAAATGCCTTGCGACCAAAACCACCGCCAAGGAAAGTCATATTAACAGAAACTTTTTCAGGTGTCATCTTCAAGTGGCCTGCAATGTTTCCTTGAATCCAATCGGGGCCTTGTATCGGTCCCCATATTTCGCATTTGTCGTCTGTTACATTTGCCACGCAATTCAATGGCTCCATACAACTGTGCGATTCATAAGGAGTCTCATACGTGGCTTCTACTTTTTTCTCTGCTTTCGCGAATGCGTTTGCCGTATTTCCCATCGTTTTGAATGAGATAGCATCGCCCTTCACTTGCTCCCGCATTTTTGCATACAACTCTTCACTGTTGTGATGTGGGAAGGCGGCATCGTCCCACGTTACTTTCAACACTTTTCTTCCCTGCATCGCTGCCCATGTACTAGTGGCTACCACGGCCACGCCTTCGCGCATATTGTCAAACTCATCGCGGTTTACTTTCAGCACGTGCTTCACGCCAGCAATTTTTCTTGTCTCGGTATCATCAAACTTTACCACCTTGCCTTGAAAGCGCGGGCTTCGCTCCACCACAGCATACAACATGCCCGGCAATTTAAAATCCAAACCAAACACCGCCTTGCCATTTACTTTGTTGGGCGTGTCTTGTCGTGGCAATGGCCTGCGGATGAGCTTATAATCTTTCGGGTTTTTCAATGCAACATCTTTTGGTGGTTCAAGCTTGGAAGCTTCCGTAACCAATTCTCCATAGCCCAATTTTTTACTAGAAGATTTATGAATGACCATTCCGTTTTCTGCGTAACATTCTGATTTATTTACACTCCATTTTTTAGCGGCCGCTTCGATCAGCATTTCACGTGCCGATGCGCCCAACCTCATCAGCTTTTTGTAAGAACCACGAATAGTTGAACTGCCACCTGTTACTTGGCTTCCATATTTCCGTCCATTGCCTGGAGCAAAAATGATATTGATGGCATCCAACGACACTTCCAACTCTTCGGCAATCATCTGCGGCACAGATTGAAAAGAACCTTGTCCCATTTCAGATCGGTGATTGGTGATTGTCACTTTTCCGTTAGTGTCAATGTGAATCCAAGCGTTAAGCTCAATGCCTAAATTTTCTGCGGCTTCTGTTTTCAGGATTTCTATTTCCTTTCCAAAAGCAGAAGAACCAAAGCCCAGTGTGAGCGCAGCACTGGTTAAGCCAGATAGCTTGATAAAATTTCTGCGCGATACGTTTTTTGAAATAGTTTCCATAAAGATTTATTTAATGGATGCTTTTTGGTTCATTATTTGAGAAGCCGCTTTGATTGCCTTACGAATACGCGGATACGTTCCGCATCGACAGATATGACCTTGCATAGCCACATCAATATCTTTGTCTGTAGGATTGGAATTTTTCTTGAGCAATGCCGTAGCTGCCATGATTTGCCCGCTTTGGCAATAGCCACACTGAGGCACTTGCTCTTGTATCCACGCTTGCTGCACAGGATGCGAGTTGTCTGTAGACAATCCTTCAATGGTAGTAATGTTTTTATTGGCTGCTGCCGAAACAGGAATGGAGCACGAGCGCACTGGAGTTCCTTCTAGGTGAATAGTGCAGGCACCACATTGGGCAATGCCGCAACCGTACTTAGTACCAGTAAGACCCACTATATCACGGATAGCCCAAAGCAAGGGCATTTTGGGGTCTGCCTCAATAGTATGACTTTTGTTGTTCAACTTAAGTGTTAGAGTTGCCATGGCTTTTAAGATTATGCTTAAAAGTACAAAATCGGAACTAATAATATTTGTTAATAGAGTGTTAATGACCGAATGCTTCTATAAGAGTAACAAAGCCTTGATAAACGGTAATTAACGATTCAGTAAGCCATGATCACAATTCAGCAACTTATTATTTCAAAAGAAGTCCGTAAAAATCAATTTTGGCTTGAAAATCAAAAATTAATTCTATGAAAAAAATCATCTTAACAGTAATGAGCATTTGCTTCTTTGATTGTGTAATGGCACAACAAACACTCACCATCAAAATCACCAACATCAAAAATGATGAAGGCCAAATTGCCGTAGCACTTTATAATTCTGAAAAAGATTTCATGAAGACTCGCTATCAAAGTAAAATAACGAAATCCGTAAAAGGAGAAGTTGAAATTGTTTTTGAAAACATTCCTTCTGGATCATACAGTTTAAGCGTAATGCACGATGCTAACGTGAATAAAAAGCTAGATTCTAATCTATTCGGCATTCCAAAAGAAGGCTTTGGTTTCTCCAACAATGCGATGGGTACTTTCGGGCCGCCTAGTTTTGAAAAAGCTAAAGTAGAGGTATCATCCCCTAAGTCCATTTCAATTGCAATGAGGTATATGTAAGTCAATGTTAGAAAACGATAACTTATAACTCATTACAAACGGTTGCGCTCCACTTTTTTTTCTTTCTGTCAATTTTATCTAATCTTATTGAGACTCATTTGTTAAGTTCGCATCCCAAAATAAACTGATCACGAACTTTTCAACCTCATGTTTAAACTAACTGACCTCTTTCCGTACTCGTTTGACAAAAAATATTCTAAGCCCGTTGCTTACTTCTCCATGGAGTTTGCTATTGACCAGCCTCTGAAAATTTACAGTGGTGGCCTCGGCTTCTTAGCAGGCTCGCACATGCGAAGTGCGTATGAGCTAAAGCAAAACATGATTGGCATTGGTATACTTTGGAAGAAAGGATACTATGATCAAGAAAGGAATCAAGATCAAACTGTCAAAGCCAACTTTCGAGATAAGGATTACCATTTTCTCACAGATACAGGTATTGTATATCCTATCACCATTCACGGAGCAAAGGTTTTTGTAAAAGCCTTTTTATTAAAGCCAGAAACATTTCAATCCGCTCCTCTTTTTCTTTTGACAACTGATATTCCTGAAAATGATTTTCTCGCTCAGACTATTAGTCATCGTTTGTATGACCCTAATGAAACCACACGTATTGCTCAATCTATTCTCTTAGGCATAGGTGGGGCCAAATTGTTGGATGTGCTCGAAAGACAAACTGATGTTTATCACATGAACGAAGGACATGCATTGCCTCTTTGTTTCTATTTATTGGATAAATACAAAGATCTAGGCGAAGTGAAGAAGCGTGTTGTATTCACTACCCACACGCCCGAGTTGGCAGGCAACGAAGCCCACAGTGTGCCATTACTGAATAGTATGAGCTTCTTCAACGGAATCACCCAAGCCGAAGTAGAAGAAAAGCTACATCCCGAAAACGGAATTTTAAATTACACACTCACCGCCTTGCGCATGGCAAAGAAAGCGAATGGTGTTTCACAATTGCATGGAGAGGTTTCGCGTAAAATGTGGAGAGACAACAAAGGCATTTGCGAGATCATTGCCATTACCAATGCGCAGAACAAAACATACTGGTTCGATCAAGAATTAGAAAAAGCACTTGAAAACGATAACGACAAGGCACTCGTCACCAGAAAGAAGGAGTTAAAAGAAAAGCTCTTTCGTGTGGTGGCCAACCAGACTGGTAAATTGTTTGATCCGAATGTATTGACAATTGTATGGGCAAGAAGATTTGCCGCCTATAAACGCGCCAACTTATTACTATCAGATTTTGAGCGTTTTTTGAAATTGGCTAACAACAAAAAATATCCAATTCAAGTAATTTGGGCTGGCAAGCCATATCCTGAAGATTATGGGGCGATCAATATCTTCAACGAGATTTTTTGGAAGACCAAAGACTTACCGAACTGCACCGTGCTTACAGGCTACGAACTTTGGCTATCGGGTCACTTGAAGCGCGGCTCTGATGTGTGGCTCAACAACCCACGTATGTACCGCGAGGCTTCTGGCACTTCGGGCATGACGGCCGCGATGAATGGCTCCGTGAATGTTTCCATTCCTGATGGTTGGGTGCCTGAGTTTGCCAAGCACGGAAAAAATTCATTTATCATTCAAAATGCTGATGATTCTCTTTCACAAGAAGAGCGAGACAGAAAAGAAGAGCAGACTTTGCTGGATCTTTTAGAGAAGGAGGTAATCCCTACTTATTACGATTCGCCAGAAAAGTGGACAAAGATTGTGAAAACTGCTATGAAAGATGTTCTTCCTGATTTTGACTCAAGCCGAATGGCGAAAGAGTACTATGAGAAGATGTACCTACCTGAAAAGTAGGCAATAAGCAATCTACAATAGGCAAGGCTTGAGTTAGCGAAGAGTAGGTTTCAATCTAACCGAATCTTGCCTATTGTAGATTGCCTACTGCCTACTCTTATTTCTCATTCAATGCCCAATTGTATTCATAAAATCCTACCGCATAACTGGTTGGGATTTTTTCTGCGCGATATTGGTTAATCCACTCGATTTCTGTTTTTCCGTCTCCAGTAAAATCTTTTTTATACCAATCAAAGATTTTAGAGAGTTCTACTTTTTTCTGGCTTGCGTTCACTTTTAGCCAACCTGGATTGTTCAATGCCGCAGTCGCTCTCTCAGTAAGTTGTTTATCAAGTGTAGAAGGCATGTAAGCAAAACTCGCCAGTGGCGGGCAACTCTTGGCTGCGCAAGCAAGCGCGAAATGGAAGCGCGCATCTTTATACGGAGTTAATAATTTTTTAATCTCCAACGAATTCAAGGTCATCTCCTCGCCTGCTACTTTGTGCTTTACTTTATCAAAGAAGCCGCTATCATCTAGTGGGGATTTTAAAGGATAATGTTTTACCACCCAGTAGATAACTATCACATTGTATGAGTTGATGAAAAATGCTTTCTTAGAATTATCGTCTGCTCCATCTAGTTTCATTTCACCAACTTGTTGGTAAAGAGCCTCAATTTCACCTATACTATTCTTGATTTTAGTATAGCGGACTGAGCCATTATCTACATATTTCTTAAAAAATAAATCGGATGAGGCTAGGAAAGATTTTACATCCGCCCCATTGCTTAAAATAGAAGTAGCACTCAACAGTAATAGCAAAATGATTTTTTTCATAAATTTTCTTCGAGTTTTAATTAACAACGCAATTTACTTATGTATTGCTCATTACTATTAGATTTCATTAAGTATTTGTCTTTAAAGCGACATAAAAGGACAGCCGCAGCAAGAGATGGCAGCTTGTGATTTCTTTGTGATACTTTTAACCGAACTATGCTAGCATTATGATCGACAGGAACAGGGTTTTGCTCATTGAAGACGATGTGGACATTGTGCAACTGCTGCTCATTCACCTGCACGACTTGGGCTGCGAGGTGGAGATAGAGCACAACGGAAAGCAAGGTTTCGTGAAGGCTAAGTCTGGGAATTTTAATTTGATCGTGCTGGATATTATGCTGCCAGGTATGGATGGCATAGAAGTATGTGGCCGACTGCGAGCATTGGATATTTACACGCCTGTGCTGATGCTCACCGCAAAATCAGAAGAGATAGACAAAGTACTAGGCTTGGAAAGCGGGGCCGATGATTATTTGACCAAACCTTTCAGCATCCGCGAATTTATTGCCCGCGTAAAGGCGATGTTGAGGCGCGCCAAAATTTCTGCTGAAGTAACGATTTCCGAAAGCACCCTTGAATTCAATGGTCTGACCATCGATACCGTGAAGCGGAAAGTGTTGTTGAATGACCAACGCATTGAACTTACGCCCAAAGAATTTTCTTTGTTGCTATTGTTAGCTTCCAGCCCCGGCCGGAGCTACAGCCGCGAAGAATTGCTTGATCTGGTGTGGGGTTACGAATTTTCTGGCTACGAGCACACCGTCAACTCACATGTGAATAGGCTGCGCGCCAAAATAGAACCCGATTTTGAAAAACCCACTTTCATTCTCACCACCTGGGGGCTCGGTTACCGATTCAATGACGAACTACCTTCAAAAAAATCCATCGCATGACCATTCAAAAAAAAATATTCCCTTGGTACAAAAGCATCTACTTGCGCATTGCAGCTTTTTTCTTTGTTATCTTATTCCTTCTTGGTGTAGCCTACTTGATCATTGATGTAATTACGGCCAAAAAATACTATGACGAAACCACCCAAAAACTAAACGCACCAGTAGCGGCACACATGCTGTTGGAAGTAACGCCTTTTGAAAATGGAAAAGTGCAAGAAGATGCCATTGGCAAAATCATGCATTCCATGATGGCGGTAAACCCAGGCTTAGAAGTATATCTGCTTGACCCAGCAGGAAAAATAGTATCGTTTGTGGTATTGAAAGAGAAAGTGAAGGTAGATAAAGTGGACTTGGTTCCCATAAAAGAATTTTTAAAAACCAATGGTGAGCAGTTGGTGTATGGCGATGATCCCAAAAACCCAGGGATGCAAAAAACATTTTCCGCCACTGCGGTTTATAACAAGCAAGGTCAATTAGATGGCTACGTATATATGGTGTTGGCCAGTGAAAAAACGGATACGATCACGGATGCCATCCGCGAAAGCTATTTACTAAAAATGGGCATTGGTTATTTCTTACTGACATTGGCCGTGGCCTTCTTACTTGGTCTTTTTGTATTTTGGCGATTGATGCGAGGCTTTCGTGAAGTGACAAGCGTTATTGAAAAATTTGAAGGAGGCGATTTTCATTCGCGGATTCCACCGCAGCCAACCACCGAACTAAGCGTGATGGCAGATACATTCAACCAAATGGCATCTACATTGTTGAGCAACATGGAAGATCTTAAGCAAGTGGATACGCTGAGGCGCGAATTGATTGCCAACGTATCGCACGACATTCGTACACCCATTTCTATTATTCAAGGCTACATTGAAACGATGATTATCAAAGAAGCGACACTCGATGCGTCTAAAAAAGATGAGTACATGAAGTTGATTTTGAAAAGTACCGAGCGATTGAAACGATTGGTGGCCGATCTGTTTGAGCTTTCAAAACTAGAAGCGCGACAGGTGCAGCCTAAGCGCGAGGTTTTCTTCATGGCCGATTTGTTATTGGAAGTATCTCAGAAATATAAATTGCTGGCTCAATCAAAAGATATTAACATAGAAAGCAATATCAGTTCACGTATGCCATTGGTTTTTGCAGATATGGCCATGATCGAGCGTGTCTTGCAAAACCTGATGGACAATGCGTTAAAATTCACGCCCGAAAAAGGAAAGATTACCATTTACTTATTGGAGCTCAACAATCAAATTGAGGTAAAGATTGAGAACTCAGGCGAGGGCATACCGCAAGAAAGCGTTTCTAAAATATTTGATCGCTACTACAAAGTGCCTAACGAAACTCCTGCTGAAAGCACCGGGCTAGGGTTGGCCATTGTGAAAAATATTTTGCAAATACACCAAACAGACATTAAAGTGATGAGTGAAGGGTTTGGTCTAACAGTATTTTCATTTCGTTTACCATTGCACTCAGCTTAGTTGATTACAATACATAGGAGAAATAAAAAAGGCTACCACTTATATGGTAGCCTCATCCCTTGTAACTACAATAAAAACTTTTACTCTACAGTAATGGTATAATGTGGAGTTGGATTAAGCGGGCAGCTATAAACATAGCTACCCTTTTTCAACTCTACAATACCCGTTAGCGCAGACTCACCTTGCTTAAGGGTTTTCGGCAACAACGAATTGGCTACCGTAGAACTCATTTCCGTTTTACCTTTGTTTGCTTCTTCTTGAAGGAAGAAAGCCACTTCATGATCTACATTCTTGTTGGTGACTTCAAATTGGTACTTGCCTGGTTTCAACTTCAGCGATTTGGTTTCAAATTGACCAACAGTCTCTGAAAGCTTAATAATTTTAGCCTTGCTCTGCGCTAAGCCAGCAACATTGAACAATGCTACCACTATTACTAGTAGCATAAGAAATTTATTTTTCATAATTAAAATGGTTAGTTATTCACGCACAACTTTACTAGCTCTTTAAAAGTTCTGGCGGTGTGTGGCAATCGTTACGTTTTGTCTTTGCCCCGACACTTACTGCCCCCGTTTGAGGATATAAGGTCATTAACAAATATCAATTGTTACAAACTTGTGATACTCCTGTGATAGTTGATTTCCATTTTTGCATCACAACAAAAAAATAAAACAACTATGAAAAAATTAATTTATTTATTCGCCATTGTAGCTTTTACGATCACTTCTTGCAGCAAAGATGCTGAAACGATTACTGTAGATAGTTCTAAGCCTGATGGAACATTTACCGTTTCCAAGTCCGGTGCCTTTGTAGCACAAAACAGCACACCTACTACAGGAATGGCTCAGCTTGGAACTGATTCAAAAGGTGTCCAGTTTTTAAAATTTAGTAGCGACTTTACAACTCAATTTGCTACTGGTACGGTAAGCGTATACCTATCAACCACAATGAATTTTGTAGCTAGTCCTGGTACCGGAAATCCTGACCTGAAGTTGATTGGTCCTGTTCAGAAAGCAGGCGAAAATTTCTTCAAAATCGCACCTTCGGCAGATGCCAAATTTACCCATGTAATCCTGTGGTGTGGAACAGCGAGCATTCCGTTTGGTAATGCTGCAATAAAATAGATGGGTTGTTAGTATGATGGAGAGCCCTGCACTTTTGTAGGGCTCTTATTTTTATCTAAATAAAAATGACAAAAATAAGTTTAGTCTTACTATTCTGCATTTCAACTCTTTGTACCTATTCACAAAGCGGATGGACTCGCAAGAAAAATACCTACTTTTTAAAAACCGGCTTCAATCTCTTTAGTTCATCAGACTACTACACGCCTGACGGGGATAAATTGAAAACCACACAGTTTAACCAACAATCTTTGAACTTGTATGGAGAATATGGCATCTCTGACAAACTCACCGCGATTGTTAACTTACCTATGTTGAAGTTAAACAGCTATGACAACACAGAAACAGCTTCGGGCATTGGCGATTTAAAAATAGAATTGAAGTATGCCCTGCTACGAAAGAATATACCACTTACTCTTGCAGTTGCTCCCGAATTTCCTACTGGGTCTAAAGACAATTACGCTCAAAATAAATTGAGCGCTATCGATCAGATTAATTTACCTACTGGTGATGGTGAATTTAACATATGGTCAACGCTGGCAGCCTCTCATTCATTTCATCCGTTGCCTATTTATGTATCGCTGTCAACCGCTTACAACTATCGCACCCAGTACAATGGATTTTCCTTTAGAGATCAAGTAAAATTCAATTTTGAAGCTGGCTATAAACTGTTGGATAAGGTTTGGTTGAATGGAACACTGAGCGCACAGACCTCCGTTGGCAAATCCAATGGCACTACTGATTTTATAAGAGGAGAAGGAACCGAGTTCACCGCTTTTGGATTTGGTGCCGCCTATGAAGTGGTGAAGCACTGGAGCATTTCATTACAAACTTGGGGCTACACCGATCTTATTTTTGATAGAAAGAATATCTATAGTGCTCCCACCTATTCCGTTGGAGTCTTTTACGAAATAAAATAGAGTAAAATCAGCCGACCAAAACTAAGTTCAGCAAATTTCTTAGCTTTAGCCTGTAGAAAATTTCTTTGTCGGAAATCTGACAAATTGCTTTTAACGTAAATAGAATTATAGCTACTACTCGTAGCTTGCTTGGCTTGAAATAGTTTCAATTGTAGCACATGAAGCATATCGTTATTATCGGCAATGGAATCAGCGGCATCACGGCCGCACGTCACATACGAAAACGAACGGACTACAAGATTACCGTTATCTCTGCCGAAACGGAGCATTTCTTTTCACGCACCGCACTCATGTATGTATATATGGGGCACATGAAGTATCAAAACATTAAGCCGTATGAGGACTGGTTTTGGAAGAAGAATCGAATCGAACTGGTAAAAGATTATGTTGAAAGAGTTGAGCACAGCTCAAAAAATTTGATTCTCCGATCCAAAGGGAATTTCCGATATGACATTTTGATCATCGCATCGGGATCCAAATCCAACAAGTTTGGATGGCCTGGGCAAGATTTAAAGGGTGTGCAAGGGCTTTATAGCTATCCCGATCTAGAGCTGATGGAAGAAAACTCCAAGGGGATTGAGCATGCAGTTATTGTTGGAGGAGGATTGATCGGAATTGAAATGGCAGAAATGCTATTGACACGAAACATTGGTGTCACATTCTTAGTGAGAGAAGCTGAGTTCTGGAATAACGTGCTCCCGCTGCAAGAAGCTAATTTGATCACTCGTCATGTTCGTTCTCACCACGTAGATTTAAAACTAGGCACCGAATTAAAAGAAATTCAAGCTGATGGTAATGGTAAAGTAAAAGCCATTGTGACCAGCAAGGGCGAAACGATTGACTGTCAGTTTGTGGGTTTGACCGTGGGCGTATCGCCTAATATTGATTTCCTCAAAGGTTCAGGCATTGAAACTAAAAGGGGTGTGTTGGTGAATGAATTTTTAGAAACCAATGTGGCTGATGTATATGCACTCGGTGATTGCGTAGAACGCAAATATGAATTGCCTGGGAGAAGAACGGTTGAGCAAGTATGGTACACTGGCCGCATGATGGGTGAAGTGGTAGCGCAAACCATTAGCGGAGAAAAAACGAAGTATGAGCCTGGCCCCTGGTTCAACTCAGCTAAGTTTTTCGATATCGAATACCAGACTTATGGAAATGTGTGGAACGAGTTAAAACCAAATGAATCAGAGTTCTATTGGGAGCACGAGAGCAGTACTAAATGTGTTCATATAATCTGGGATAAAAATACGAATCAATTTTTGGGATTGAATACCTTTGGCATTCGGATGCGGCACGAGTGTTTTGATAAATGGCTGCGCGAAAAGAAAAGTATTGACTTTGTGATGGAAAATTTGGCCGAAGCGAACTTTGATCCTGAGTTTTTTGAAAGACATGAGGGGGAGATTGTTAAACAGTACAGAACTAAAGTAGGCAGTATGCAAAAGCAATAGGCAAAGTTTGGGTAATATGAATCCCTCTAGTTTTACCTAACTATGTTTTGCCTATTGCGCTTGCTCACTGCCTACTAAAAAACATTTATACTTATGAAGTACCTAAAAACCATCGGTCTAACACTATTCATCATCGGCTTCGTCCTTTTCAACATTTCATTTTTTTGGTCGAGTTACCAGCTTACGCCTGATATGGTGAAGAGCAAAATGAGCGATGAGAAGAAGGCAACTGCGTTAATAGCGGAAGCAAGTGCAATTATTAATTCGTCCGCTACTTCCAATTTTAAATTTGTAGCCGAATTGTCTGCTGCATTTGATAGAATAAACGAAAAGCAGTTGGCGATATTTGGATTTTCAAATCAAGAGCTAGATCAATTGGCTGCCTACAATAAAGAAAAGTTTTCTATTGCTTCTGTCGATTCGGTTTTTAAGGGAGCTGATGAGCAAAACGTATTTAAAAGAAAGGCCTTTAAAGATTACGGAAACTGGTTAGATGGACAGGCTACATCGCGTGAGCAAATTCAAAATGTGGCGGATAATATTAAGCTGTACGGCATCGTCAATCAATTTGGGTTTGATAAGTATGCTATGAAAGACTTGAAGTATTCGCTCACGAAGGCAGCAGCGATCAGCCCTGTGAAGAGCAACCCCGGGCTTTATCTTTTTCTTACCATTGGGTTGTGCATCATTGGTGCTCTGCTTTACATCTTGCCAAAACTTCAATTGCCCCCGGGTATTAAGAACAATGGCATCTTTTTCAATGCGATGAAAAATGTGCAATGGCTCGGTATCCTTACAGGAAGTTGGCTGATTGCGTTTTATGTGTTCTTGTACTTCTTTCCTGAATACATGACCAACTGGATAATCATGGTCGATCCTGTGAGTATGATGTTAAATGGTGGAGAAGCAGGGCGGTTTTTTCTCTATGGGTTTTTATACACGCTGTGCATTTTGGTGATGGGCATCCGAATGATCATCAACTATCGGCATAGCAAGTATCAAATCTTGCGCACATGCTCGGTCATGTTTTTTCAAACTGCCTTTGCCTTTTTGATTCCCGAGATCATGATTCGGCTCAATCAACCTTACTTTGATTTCAAAAATATTTGGCCATTGGATTATAGTTTCTTTTTTAATAATCGCCTCGACACACTTCTTGCAAATGGTGGGCTTGGCATTTTTATGTTAGTGTGGGGCATTGCGCTTATCATCATTGCAGTGCCAGTGCTGGTTTATTTTTTCGGCAAACGTTGGTATTGTAGTTGGGTGTGCGGCTGTGGCGGCTTAGCCGAGACATTGGGCGATCCTTATCGACAACTCTCCAATAAAAAATTAAGCGCGTGGAAAGTGGAGCGATGGATGATACATGGTGTGTTAGTGTTTGCAATCGTGATGACGGCTGGGGTTTTGTACACATACTTCACTAATGCTTCGTGGGTTTTATTTTTTGATAGCTACAAACTACGCGAAGTGTATGGTGCATTCATCGGAGCTGGTTTTGCAGGAGTAGTCGGCACTGGTTTTTATCCGTTAATGGGCAACCGAACATGGTGTAGGTTTGGTTGTCCGCTGGCTGCGTATTTGGGAATCATCCAACGTTTCAAATCTAGATTTAGAATTACAACCAATGGAGGCCAATGTATTTCGTGTGGCAATTGTTCCACGTATTGCGAGATGGGTATTGACGTTCGTTGGTATGCGCAGCGCGGACAAAACATTGTGCGCTCTTCGTGTGTTGGTTGTGGAGTGTGTTCCTCCGTTTGCCCGCGTGGGGTTTTGAATTTGGAAGTGAAGGAAGAAGACGGAAGATTTGGAAAAGCGATTTTGATTGGGAACAACAATATCAAGTTAGCGGAGAACTAAGTACGGGCATCGGCCAGGGATAGTAGTGGAAAGCCTCCCGAGACTGCCATCGGGATGACATTTGCGCGCTGGTGCGAGGGAGCTTGGAACGAATAGCCCGTTGGCGCCTCGCCAGGCCGCCAAATCATTACCTATAATCTTTAATAAGGCGTATAAAATATTTAATAATAGTCTTAAAACCGACAATGTACCTCTTATCGTAAGTAGATTTGAACAAAAGAAAGAGTAAAACCCTTCTTACGTAGTTCACCGTGAATGACACAAGTGGCGCTGAAACACTATCGACAACTAAGAACGTCCAATACCCGCTTGCTTTTGGCTTTGTCCATTGGCTTGCTAGCCCTTGTCATCTATTTTATTGTAAATAGCTATTTTGTTACGCTTCAAAAATCAAAAGAAGAAGTGCTGCATCGGTTGATGGCCATCTCACGCACTGCTGCACTTTTTGTAGATGGTAATGCGCACGAGCAACTCTCGAATCAATACAAGACCAAGGATGCGATTACACAATCAAACCAAGATTCGTCTTATCTTCAACTACATCTGCTTCTGAAGAAAGTCAAAAACGAAAATCAACTGGAGACACCACTTTACACCATCGTGTATTATAATCGCGATAGCACATTTCATTTCATTGGCACTTCCTCTGAGGAACCCTACTTTCGTCACTCGTATAAGAATTACCCGAAAGAATTACTCACTCAACATGAAACAGGGGGCATACTAGATAATTATAAAGATGAAAATGGGCATTGGCTTTCGGCATTTACCCCTATAAAAAATAATAAAGGCAAAGTAGTGGGCCTGCTAGAGGCAGATGAGAACTTTGAAATGTTTACTTCCAGAGCAAGAGGTAAGCTACTAACTAACTCATTGATTTCGCTGGCCATCGTAGTGCCATTTATTTTATTGCTTTTTAATTACTTATCAAATTCTTTGAAAAAGCAAGCCGAAGATCAGTTGGCACTGATCAATCAAAAAGAGGAAATAGAATCTCAAAACGAAGAGATGTTGACTCAAAGCGATTTGATTGAAAAGCAAAACCATGAACTTGATCAACGTGTAAGAAAGCGTACAGCAGAACTAGAGGCTACCAATGCAGAACTTGCCAATTTTTTGTACCATTCTTCGCACGATGTGCAAGCACCCATTGCTACCTTGAAGGGATTGCAATCTTTGGCCGGGCAAGAAACAAATGAAGAGACAACCAAAAAATACTTAGCCCTTATGCAAAATACTACCCAACAACTGGAACGCATGGTGAAAACGATCAACCTTGTGCATGAAATAAAAACAAGTGTGCCTGTCATCAGCAAAATCAACTTGCGCAATTGCGTAAAAGAATCGCTAAAGAAAGCAGTGAACGGAAGTGTCGGTCCAGAAGTATCAAATACAATTCCTGATCATGTAGAAGTGAGCACAGATAAAATAATGCTGCAAGCCACACTGTGCGAGCTTTTTAAAAATTCAATACAGTACAAAGAAACATCTGCAAATAAAACCTTGCATCTAAAGGTAGATATGTACCAAGAAGGCGATCAAGTAAATTTGATTGTTGAAGATAATGGGGAAGGCATTTCGCCCGAAGCGAAGAAAGGATTGTTCACGATGTTCAGACGAGGCAATGAAAAATCAACAGGCATTGGTCTGGGACTTTACATTGCGCAGGTTTCTCTTCAACGATTAAAAGGAAACATTGAGTTGATGGAGAATGGAGAGAAGGGTGCAAAGTTCATCATAAGATTTACCAATTTGAACTAGCAAAAACAACGCTTGCTATTGAATCCCTCTCCTCGCCCCTATCCCCTTGAAACCGCACGAAATAATATGTGCGTCCAATCCATTGCTTCTTGAGTAGTAAGAATACGAAAATTCAATCATCGAAAAAATGACTTTACCATTTTGTCTTGTTGATGGCGAGTAACGGATAGCAACGCCCCCTTTCTGCGTTGTCATGGTGGAGAGATCGTAATCGGAAGTATAAAATTCTTCGCTCACTTGATGTTCTTTATAAGGCGCAAAGTACTTTGACCCTTTTTGGAAATACATTCTAAACGAAGGTGCGAACACAAATCGGGAGGTAATCTTCACAGCTGTTTCATTCTCCAAGCCAATTCCTTCTACTAAAAAGCTATCCGAATAATAATCGACTGTATTTTTCAAAATCGTTCGCCCGCCTATAAAACTATTAAGCTTAATTCCCATTGCTATCTTCCATCGTTCATTGGGTAAATTCTCAACACGCAACGATTGGTCGCTAAAATAAACACGGTGAAAAGGTGTAGATAACAACCCGTTTTGATAACTCAGCTCTGGATAAATACCCAGTCGATTTCGTTTATTAATGATTTGTGTAAAAG
Organism: Cyclobacteriaceae bacterium; assembly: GCA_046155095.1. Taxonomy (GTDB): domain Bacteria; phylum Bacteroidota; class Bacteroidia; order Cytophagales; family Cyclobacteriaceae; genus ELB16-189. The sequence goes on along the minus strand of JBJXEB010000027.1, from coordinate 80,207 downwards.
CCAATTTTAGATTGTATGAATTTCTGTTGTAGTTAGTAAACCATTCTTTATTGCGCAGCTCAACAGGGTAAATTAGTTTTTCAGGAGCAAAGGAGGAACTCAATCTCCCCCATCGCAAGTCATCAAAAAAGCTTTGAAAGTCTATTCCGTACGTTCGCATTCCGCTCTTTTCAGCAATCACTACTCCCAGACTGAAAGGAAGAGAGAAATAATCTGACTCAATAGAAAATCCGCCACCACCATAGACAGAAATATTTTTCTTAAGATAACGAGTATAAGTTAAATCTAAATGAGTGCGGCTATCATGAAGCGAAGCAGAGGACATCACAAAATCAATATTATCGGTAGAGGCTGAAGTGATGATATCAACACCCAGTTTCGTGCGCAGATTATTGCCATTCTTGAATGTGTGCAAAACTGTAAGCAAAGGAGCGATTACTGTGAGGGATTCTGTACCAATGCCGCCCGTCACGGCAGATTTATTACCATCTTGAATGTAATGACTGTATAAAAAGTCAATATCATTTTTACTTACTTTCTCCTTTTTGAAAACGCTGTCTGACTTTTGCGCCTGCGCGAAGAAAGAGAGGCAAGCGAAACTTCCTACTAAGAACCAGTTTCGTTTCACGGTTTTAATTAATTACATCCACAGCCACCGCTAGATTTTGAACCTGCCGTAGGCGTTGCTCCTTCGCGAATGCTCTCGACATATCCCTCCACATTTTTGCAAGGTGATTTTGCCAACTGCATTTCGGGGTCGTTCACATAAACGCGCTCATAGGGTTTTAAGACTTGGCAAGAAGATAAAAATAAAATAGTCATTACGGAAAATAATCGCAAACCTAAACTCATTTTCATATTTTCAAATTGGTACATTTTCAAATTCGCTCTAGGCGAGATTTATCTTGTTAGAATAAAAAGATTGATTCTTATCATCGATGACAATTCCGTGCACATGCGGCAATTGATTTACCAAATGCATCCCCACATTAATGCCCATTACATAGACAGCCGTTGCTAGCGCGTCCGATAGTTCCGCAGATTGACTAATAATGCTCACACTCTTTATTCCTTTCACGGGAAGCCCAGTTATTGGATTGATGTTGTGCGAATAACGAACGTTCTTATACATAAAGAACTGTTCGTAATCACCAGAGGTAGCTACAGATGCATCAACTACTGGAATATGAAAGGCAACATCATTTTTCTGATCAGGGTTGGCTATGCCCACATCCCAAGGGGAGCCGTTGGGCCTCGTGCCGATGGTCGTAAGATCCCCACTTGCACTAATTACTCCAGATCTAACACCTAAATCAATCCATATTTTCTTTACGCAATCAGCAGCGTACCCTTTTCCAATAGCCGCAAAACTAATGTGCATTCCCGCAGATGGAAGAAATACTTCTTTTGTTTCTATATCCAGAATTATTTTTGAAAAGCCGACTAATTTCAAAGTATCATTAATTTCATCTTGAGGCGGCAAGGTGAATTGCTGGTTTTTAAAATTATATTTTTTCTTTAGCGGCCCTACGGAAATATCGAAAGCACCCTGAGTTAAGGCTGCTATTTTCTGGCAACGAAGCAATAATGAAAATACTTCAGTATTAACCCTCACAGGTTTGACACCTGCGTTTTGATTGATGTAACTAACAATGGAATTCTCTTTGAACTCAGAAAGAATTTCTTCGATCCGCTTGATCTCTTGAATGCCTACTTTCAATAAATGATCTGCTTCATTTGAATCAGAACTCGCCACGATCAACTCGAAGGCACAGCCCATCAACTTAGTTGTCACGCGGTATTCATTCATGGAGAGTCGCAGCTTCTTTTATTATTCTACTTAAAAACGCTTCAGCTGTTTCGTTTTGATAAACGATGTGCTTATGCTTTTGCGAGCCTGCCGAAAATACAATGAGTGTTGGGTACACACCATCAAAATTAAATTTCTCCGCAACCGAACTATTGTACTTAACAACTTCAGCTTTTAATTTTTTCCGTTGAGGGAAATCAATAATCTGCAATTGAATGTGGTGGCTTTTCAGGGAGGATTGAAATGCAGGATCTGAAATAATTTTTTTATCCAGCTCAATACAATTCGCACACCAGTCGGAGCCACTAAAGACATAGAGGATGGTAACAGGAGGTTCTGCTTTTGTATAGACGCTGGCTTCTTTTGCCACAGCATATTGAATGGAGATAAGAAAATAAATTAGTAGTAACGCTCGCATCTTAACCTTGATTCCATTTATTCAAACTTCACAGACCATTTCCACGGAAAGTTAGTCAAAGAATTTCAAATTTTTTGGATGCAGCATGCATTGTACCTACCTATCGGCAGGGTAGCAAATTTGCTTCTACAACTAAAAATTAAGAGTTATCACAAAAGCATCACGAATTTTGCCTTCACATGATGTCGCTTGCAAAACACTTCCTATCATTGGTCATTAAAATGGCAATTCCTTTCAACTAATTTGTTACGTTTGTTCTTCTAAATTTCGTTCAGTTGAAATCCATTCGTTGTGTAGTTGTTATCCCCGCCTTCAATGAAGAAAACGGTGTAGGACAGGTCATTCAAGAAATACCGAAAGACATGGTGCAAGAAATCGTTGTGGTGAACAATGCCTCCACAGATAATACCGAAAAAATTGCGCAAGAAAATGGAGCATTGGTTTTGCGTGAGCCAACACCTGGTTATGGACGTGCTTGCTTGAAAGGAATTAACTATTTGAAAAATGCCAAAACCCGACCAGATGTAGTTGTATTTTTAGATGCCGATCATTCGGACTATCCGGAAGAAATGGCGCAATTGATCCAACCAATTCTAGAAAACAAAGCTGACCTAGTGATTGGCTCACGAGCATTGGGTAACAAAGAACAAGGCTCGATGACGCCACAACAGATTTTTGGCAATTGGTTGGCAACACGACTCTTAAGAATTTTATATAATGTTAAATTTACTGACTTGGGTCCCTTTCGTGCCATACGATTTGACAAGTTAATAGCACTGGACATGCAAGACAAAACCTACGGTTGGACGGTGGAGATGCAACTGAAAGCAGCTAAGATGGGTTTTAGGTGTATGGAGGTTCCTGTTAAGTATAGAAAACGTATCGGGTTTTCAAAAATCTCTGGAACAGTAAAAGGAACTGTGATGGCTGGGTATAAGATTTTGTTTACGATATTTAAGTATTTATGAAAGGGCTGCAAGCATAAGGCTTGAAACCAATGGAAATAGCAATTACCATCCTCTACTCCCTCTCCCTGCTCTACATATTTTTGTTCAGCATGGGGCAATTGCACTTGACGTGGATTTATTTGAAGACGCGAAAAAATGTGAAAGTAGAAATTGAGGAACTTACTTCTCTGCCAACCGTTACCGTTCAGCTTCCCATCTACAATGAAAAATATGTGGTGGAGCGATTGCTCGATGCTATTTCCCAATTTGATTACCCAAAAGAAAAATTGGAAATTCAAATACTCGATGACTCTTCAGATGAAACTACTGAAATCATTTTAAGGAAAATCGAATCGCTTCGCTCATTGGGATTAGATTTTAAATTAATTCATCGTGAAAATAGAGTTGGTTACAAGGCTGGAGCCTTAGATCACGGTTTTCAAATTGCCTCGGGTGAATTCATCGCCATCTTCGATGCAGACTTCATACCATCTCCTGATTTTCTAAAAAAGACGTTGCCCCATTTCGTCAATGAAAAGATTGGTGTAGTGCAAACACGTTGGGGGCATATTAATAAAGAGTACTCTCTTCTAACCAGACTACAAGCTTTTGGCTTGGATGCGCACTTTTCTATTGAACAATCGGCACGCAGTGCAGCTGGAAGTTTCATCAACTTTAACGGCACGTGTGGCGTGTGGAGAAAAAAATGCATTGCCGATGCGGGCGGCTGGAGCAATGATACATTAACAGAAGACCTAGATTTAAGCTATCGTGCGCAGCTCAATGGCTGGAAGTTTCAATACTTGGAAGAAGTAGAAACGAAAGGCGAACTGCCTGTAATCATGCCCGCAATTAAATCACAACAATACCGTTGGAACAAGGGCGCTGCAGAAACGGCTAAAAAAAATTTCGGAAAAGTAATACGTTCACCATTGCCCTTCAGAAATAAAATTCACGCGTTCTTCCATCTTTTTAATAGTTCTGTTTTCATTTGCCTCCTGATTGCAGCCATGTTGAGCGTACCCATGTTATACATCAAACATCTACATCCAGAGATCGCATGGCTTTTCAATTTGGGAATTATATTTCTAGCTGGTTTCTTATCCATCACCCTCTTTTATTGGGTAGCAACTAAACGATTCAACCCGAACAATCGCAAAGCAATATTTTGGTCTTTGTACCCGCGCTTCCTCATTGTGTCTATGGGATTGTCGCTACATAACGGATTGGCTGTTGCCGAAGGATTATTCGGTCGTAAGACTCCGTTCATACGCACTCCTAAGTTCAACATAGTATTTAAAGGTGATTCTTGGAAGTATAACTCATATATCAAAACCAAAATTAATCTATTGACTTTAATGGAAGGAGTGCTTTGCTTGTATTTCCTTTTCGGTATTAGCGTGGGAATTTTTTTAAAAGATGGTGGGCTGATCTTTTTCCACACTATGCTCGCGCTGGGTTTTGGTGGTGTTTTCTATTATTCCTTGAAGCCAGCTCTGAATGCTTAAGCAAAAGCCATTTAACTACTTTCTTCTTTTTACTTCACTGGTCTTCTATTTTCTGCTCGCATTTTGGATAGAGCGGCATCAAACTAATTTGTTGTTGCCCGCTTTTGGCTTTCTATTCGCAAGTTATTTATGGGTTTCTCGTGCAGAAAATCCTAACGAGATTTTATTTTGGGTATATGCCTCCATACTCTTTCGGTGTTGCTTTCTGTTTTCTCTTCCGCATTTAAGTGATGACTTCTATCGGTTTATTTGGGATGGAAGGTTGTTGTCTGAAGGTTATCATCCATTTGCAGAATTGCCACGCTACTACATTGAAAATAAAATTTCTATTGAAGGGATCGACCAAGCATTGTTTCATAAACTCAACAGTCCAGATTATTTCACCATCTATCCACCTATCAATCAATTTATTTTTTGGATAGCCACCAAACTATCTCCTGATTCAATTATTGGAAGTGTAATTGCTATGCGATTATTCATTTTAGCGTCAGAAATTGGAAGCTTGTGGTTGATCAAAAAAATTCTTTATCACTATCGATTACCAGAAAAAAAAATTCTGCTCTACGCGGTGAATCCACTAGTAATCATCGAACTCACAGGAAACCTACATTTCGAAGCATTGATGATTTTCTTTCTACTATTAAGTTTCTGGCTATTGATAAAAAATAAACTCACTCTATCCGCCATTCAATTCAGCTTAGCCATTTGCTCAAAGCTGTTGCCCATTATCCTTTTGCCTTTGTTGCTAGGTCGATTGGGTTGGAAAAAGTCGATACTTTATTATTTAATCGTTGGTGCATTCTGTCTTCTACTTTTCCTTCCATTATTAGAAATGGAAATCATTTACGGCTTCCGCGAAAGCATTGGCTACTATTTTAAAAAATTCGAATTCAATGCCAGTATTTATTATCTAGTTCGTGAGTGGGGCTTTTGGAAATATGGTTATAACATTATTCAAACAGTAGGAATAAAATTAGCGAAGTATTGCGCAGGGGCAAATTTGCTTTATGCTCTGTGGGATTTCATTCAAAACTCGAAGTTAAGGATTGACAACAAAGCTTTGTCAACTGTCAACCGTTCATTGCCTACTGCTTACTTGTTCGTCTTCACGATCTATTTTGCTTTCGCCACCATCGTTCACCCTTGGTATATCACAACCCTCTTGGCGTTTTCCGTATTCACCAAGTTTCGGTTTCCTATCGCGTGGATCGGTTTGATTTTCTTGACCTATTCAGGATACACAGTGAACGGCTTTTCTGAAAATCTTTGGATCACCACCATAGAGTATGTTGTTGTGATTGGCTATCTTGCGTATGAATTGATATGGGAAAAGAAAAAATTATTTGTTTAACATTTCTTTTTGCTGCATTCTCTACGTTTGCTCAATCAGACTACGATAAAAAGCTTAAATCACTTTATAGGAATACAGTTCCTATTATTCAGCCTACAGAAGTAAAAGCGTTGATGGCAAAAGGAGAAAAAATTACCATCGTTGACACTCGTGCACCAGAAGAATTTAAGGTGAGCCATTTGGAAGGAGCACGGTTTTTAGATTACGGTTCATACACCACCGATGACCTCAAAAAAATACCTTCCAACACAAAAGTGATTGTCTACTGTAGCGTGGGTTATCGCAGCGAGCGCGTGGGCGAAAAATTATTGAAGCTAGGCTACAAAAATGTTTTTAATATCTATGGTGGCATCTTTGAGTGGAAAAATGAAGGGCAAGCCGTAGTAAACAAACAAAATCAACCCACCGATAGCGTTCACACCTACAACAAGAATTGGAGCAAGTGGCTAGTGAAGGGCGTGAAAGTTTATTGAAGTGGAAACCATCATCTCATACTATTATCAAATTGGATTAATCGGAAGATTATTTTTTCTGGCTTATATCGAGTTCTTTTCTTGGAGTGTGATCAAACTTCCCATCAAAGTATGGGAAAAGGTTTGTTGGATAATTCTATTTGCTGTTTTGCCAGGTCTAGGGGCGTTTATCTTTTATACATTCCGCAATTCAAATTTTTTGATGCGGCACAGCAGGAGGAAATTCAATCCTCAGTTTAACCGTGATCGCATTTGAAAAATCTCCTCATCCTTTTCTACCGCAACCCCGAACTCGGCAAAGTAAAAACCCGCCTTGCAAAAACAATTGGTGATGAAAAAGCCTTGGCCATTTACTTGCGCTTATCAGCACACACCAGAACAATTACCCAAGATCTTTCAGTCGACAAAGTTGTTTACTATTCTCACTTTGTTGATACAGGAGATGCTTGGCCGAATTCCTCTTTTCAAAAAAAAGTACAGCGAGGAAATGACTTGGGTGAAAAAATGCAAAATGCTTTTGCGGAAGAATTTAAAAATGGCTATGAATCAATTTGTATCATTGGCACTGATTGCCTCGAATTGACAAATGAAATCCTTACGCAAGCACTTGATCAATTAGAGAATCACGATGCGGTGATTGGCCCAGCCAATGATGGTGGCTATTATTTATTGGGAATGAAGAAACTAATCCCAGCGTTATTTCAAAACAAAAATTGGAGCACTGATTCAGTTGCAACAGATACGATCAACGATTTTAAAATATTAGGTTTGTCATTCGCCCAGTTGCTACCCTTAACTGATGTGGATGAAGAAAAAGATCTGCCCCTAGGTTTTCGTATAGAGTAAATTTTGAATCTATTTCAAATTTTCCAAATCCCTCACTAATATTCGCTTCCTATCAAAATTTATTAAATTCTTTTCTTTCAGGTCGTTCAGAATTGTGGTCACAGTTTGGCGAGATGTACCTGTCAGCGAAGCAATATCTTGATGTGTGAGTTTCGTCTGTATCAATGTCTCAAATCCTACTTTCTTTCCTTTCCATGAAGCTGCATCTTTAATAAATTCCACCACACGCGTTCGTGCATCTTTAAATACTAGTAATTCCAATTTCCTTTCCAGTTTCATCAATCTCAACCCAACAAATTTCAGCATCTTAAAGCTGAGCTCTTTGTTTTCCCACATCAAGGCCTTCATCTCTTCTAGGCTCAAAGGACAGATCGTACAATCGTCCATAGCCTGTGCAAAATCGCTGCGCTTCTCTTCCCCCGCCAAAGCTAGCTCACCAAAAATCTCTCCAGTGGAAAGAATGGCAGTAGTAATCTCCCTTCCATCATCCAAATATTTTCCAATCCGCACCCTACCATTCACAATCATATAAATGTGCGTAGCCTGGTCTTCGGCAAAATAAATAAATTGGTCTTTTTTGAACTGTAAAAAAATGTGTTTCCCAGCCCAGTCTTTTACTTTGTGCGGGCACAGTGTGTTATACAGATTTACGCTTTCAAAATACCAAAGCGCAGCCGAGTTACTCATGATTGCAAAACAATTTTAGCGGGAAAATGTTGGCGGCCCGGGCGGGCTATCCGCTGCAAGTCCTCGCTCGTCCCTCGCTGTGGGCTTTCCGCTACTATCCCTGGCCGAGGGCACCACTCTTTACAAGCTTGCCAATTAACTTTACTCATCGTTCTTTACTTGTTATTCACTAAGTTAGCGCAAAATATCACATAAAAGTTCATGTCTCCTATTCGACTGACCGAAATCTGGATTTACCCCATCAAATCATTGGGGGGAATACGCCTACACTCTTCAAAAGTAATGGAGAAAGGTCTCGCATTTGATAGACGGTGGATGCTCGTAGACGAAGCCAACGTATTTATGACTCAAAGGGTTCATCCCATGATGGCACTTTTCAAACTAGAGATGAGCCAATTATCCTTTAAGATTACTTTCAAAAACGATTCGATCACTCTACCTTTCATTCATTCCGTCATTCAAACTGAGATCAAAACTAAAGTATGGGACGATGAAGTAATAACCTTTGAAGTAAGCGAAGAATATAGTCGATGGTTCTCAAAAAACCTTGGGATGACATGCAAACTGGTTTCCTTCCCTGAAGAAAACACTAGGCCAGTAGATACTCGTTTTAAAATCAATGATGAGAATGTAAGCTTAGCCGATGGCTACCCGTTCCTAATCATCGGCCAAAGCTCGCTAGACGATCTCAACGGTCGCTTAGAAAGCCCTATACTAACGAATCGCTTCCGACCCAATTTGGTTTTCACGGGTGGCCAGCCTTATGAAGAAGACAGTTGGAGGTTTTTTACCGTTGGAGAAAATAAATTCGCAGGAGTAAAACCTTGTTCCCGCTGTGTACTTACTACCGTTAATCAAGAAACAGGCGAAAAAGGAAAAGAGCCACTGGCTACCTTAGCAAAATATCGGCAAGTAGAAAATAAAATATATTTCGGACAAAACGTTTTAGCCATCGATCACAATGAAATACATGAAGGAGATGAGATTCAAATTCAATAGAATTCAGAATTCAGAATTCAGAATTCAGAATAGATTGAAGTCAGCACTTTGCCTATTGCCTATTGCCTATTGCCTACTTTTAAGTTGCACAACTAAAGAAAAACCCCTCCCCATCTTTGGCGAGCGAGAGCTGGTCGGTAGCGATACTGTTTACCACACCATCGCGAAATTCAATTTTGTTGATCAAGATAGTACTATAATTACCAACGAAGTTTATAAAGACAAAATCTACGTGGCCGATTTTTTCTTCACTTCCTGTCGCACCATCTGCCCCATCATGAAAACTCAAATGCTGCGTGTGTATGAGGCCACAGCAGCCATGCCAGATGTGTTGTTACTCTCTCACACTATCGACCCTGAGTATGATACGGTAGCTTTGCTTCACGATTTTGCAGACCGATTAGGCGTAGAAAGCAAACGTTGGCACTTTGTAACAGGTGCGAAAGATTCTATCTATAAAATTGCACAAACAAGTTACTTCGCCACCGCCATGGAAGACAAAACCGAACCAGATGGCTTCATCCACAGCGGAGCCTTTTTATTGATCGACAAAAAAGGACGCATCCGTGGCAAGTACGATGGCACCAAAGAAGAAGATGTAGATCGCTTGATTACTGATATTAAAAAACTAAGGAGAGGGTGAAATCAAAAATCAAAAATCTTAAATCAAAAATCTTAAATTATCTCTGGCTTGCAGCCTGTAGCCTGCAGCTAGTAGCCTGCGGTCAATCGTCCACCAAAGACACCAAGTTCCAACAATACTATGTCCAAGGTGAGCAGCTCTACAAAAAGAACTGCAGCAATTGCCATCAGAAAAAAGGGGGTGGACTGGGTCGGGTTTACCCTCCTCTCAACATATCCGACTATATGGATCAGCATTTTGAAGAAGTGCTTTGCCTAATGAAATACGGAAAGGAGGGCGAGATAATCGTGAACGGCAGAAAATTCAACAAGTCCATGAAAGGGATCACTTCACTGACAGAACTGGAGATAGCCGAAATAGCCACCTATATTTACAATACGTGGGAGCATAAAAAAGGCATGGTGGAGATAGCGCAGGTAAACGAGGCGCTCAAAAAATGCCAAGAGTAATCTTAAGGCGGCAATCATAATCTTGAATTTTCGATTCGAGAATTTTCATATCAACATTAATTTGAATTAACTTTCGGGAATGGCTGGTTTTCAAATTAGACGGTTCAACACCAAGCGGGCTCTTATTACCCTTGCTGGGGTCGCCTTTGTTTACGCTATGCTGCTGGTACTTCTTATCAACTTAGAGAAAGATGCGCCAGGAAAAAATATAGTTACCGTTCAAGATGCCATCTGGTACTTGATGGAAACACTCACCACCGTTGGCTATGGCGATGTGCTGCCTGTAACCTACTGGGGCCGCATGGTCGGGTTCTTTTTTTTAATTTCAAGTTTGGGGGTTTATGGTTTTATCATCGGACAGATCGCAAATTTTATGAATACAATACAAGAGAACAAGATGTTGGGCTTCAGTGGCACCAACTTCAAAGGCCACGTGGTCATGATCGGCTGGAATGACTTCGGCCAATCCGTGATCAGTCACCTCATCGGGGCGAGCCGGCAAATAGCCGTGATCACCAAAGACCGCGCGAACATCGATATCATTCGAGAGTATTATACCACTGATCAGGTTTACACACTCTATTCCGATTACAACAATTACGACCTGATCGAAAAATCAAATATCAAAGACGCCTCCATCGTGTTTGTCAACTTAAATGATGACACCGAAAAGCTCGTGTACATCATCAACATGAAAAAACATTTCCCTAAACTGAATTTTGTAGTAACACTAGATAACGGAAACTTAAAAGGCACTTTTCAGGCAGCGGGTGTCACCTACACTATTTCTAAAAATGAAATTTCCTCTAAGCTATTGGCCAGCTACATCTACGAACCCGATGTGGCCATCTTTAGCGAAGAGCTGATTGCTTATGCGCACGAAGACCACGAATACGACCTAAAGCAAATCATTGTAAAGCCCGAAAATCCCTTTGCGGGAATATTTTATGAGAAAGCCTTTTTCGATTTGAAGAAAACCTGCAACGTCATACTGATCGGCCTAGTGAAAATTGTAAATGGAGAGCGCAAGTTGATCAAGAACCCCGAAGGCTCTATTAAAATCGAGGTGGGCGATTACATGGTGATGATGATGGATGGCAAAGGGGAAGATAAATTACAGAAGCATTTTCATATTCAAGAGGGGCTTTAAATATTTTGGCGGCCTGCCCAAGCGAAACGCAAGGGCACCGGGCTATCCGTTACAAGTCCTCGCTCGTTCCTCGCTGTGGGCTTTCCACTTCTATCCCTGGCCGAAGAACTCATCCCATAAAAAAAGCCCTCCACTAGTAACTAGCGAGGGGCTTTTAAATTTTTCTAAAATCTATTTTGAAGGAGTTGATGAACTTCCTTTTCCCGAACCAGAAATCGAGTTTCTCATCTCCGTATCAGCCTGTACATTTTGCATTTTGTAATAATCCATCACACCCAAGTTTCCATTAAGGAATGCTTGAGCAATTGATTTAGGGATTTCAGCCTCTGCTTCAATTACTTTCGCGCGAGCTTCTTGTGCTTTTGCTTTCATCTCTTGTTCAACAGCAACGGCCATTGCTCTGCGTTCTTCCGCTCTTGCCTCAGCAACGCGCAAATCGGCAGCCGCTTGGTCGGTTTGCAATTTCGCACCAATGTTTGCACCTACATCCACATCGGCAATATCAATGGAAAGAATTTCAAATGCCGTGCCTGCATCCAAGCCGCGTGAAAGAACGAGTTTAGAAATTTTATCAGGGTTAGCCAACACTTCTTTGTGTGAAGCCGCTTGACCGATCGAAGTAACAATACCTTCACCCACACGAGCCAAAATAGTTTCTTCACCTGCACCACCCACCAATTGCGCCAAGCTAGCGCGCACTGTTACACGTGCAATGGCAATCAACTGAATACCATCGGCAGCTACAGCAGCTACTTTGGGCGTGTTGATCACTTTAGGGTTTACGGAAATCTGCACGGCCTCAAACACATTGCGACCTGCTAAGTCAATAGCAGTAGCTTGCTTGAAAGTCAAACTGATATTTGCTTTGTCAGCAGAGATCAACGCCTTTATTACGTTTGGCACGTCACCACCGGCAAGGTAATGAGTTTCCAGATCGCTAGGTGTAAGGGGAATTCCTGCCTTGGTAGCTGTGATCAACGAGTTGACAATAATGCTAGGTGGAATTTTACGAAGCCGCATACCGATCAATTGACCGATAGTAACTTTTACACCAGAGAAAATGGCCGTTACCCACAAGCCCACCGGTACAAAGTACATGAACATGAAGAAAATGATGATCGCACCGAATAAGCCAATAATAGTTATTAATCCTTCCATAGTTTTGTTATAGTTTTAGTTGATAGGTTCTACGATTATTTGATTTGAAATTATTTTAATGATTTTAATGCGACTGCCGCTATCCAAATAGTCGCCATTGGTTTTTACTTCTACCGTTTGGTTGTTGAGTTCTGCTTTGCCCATCGGGCGTAAGGCAGAGACCGTTTGGCCCTCCATCCCCACTTTCAAATTGTCCAACTCGCCCTCGTTCACTTTGCTATTGATGGCCGACTTAAGTGAGAATCTTTTCCAAGCATCAGTGGTAAACGAAAAATACAAGAGTCCTCCGCAAGCTACCGAAGTAACCCCTAGTGTAACCCAGCCGATTTCCCCACCAAAATATTTGAAACTCAAGCCCACACCTACAATCAAAAAACAGAAGCCAATCAAACCAACTACAGTTGTACCCGGCACAAAAACAATTTCTGCCACTACTAATACGAGGCCAAAGACTAACAGCGATATAACAGTTGACCACTCGACCACTTTTTTAATTTAAGATTTGAGATGTGTGATTTAAGATTGAAACGGCCTCAAAGTTACATAATTTAAGTTTACTGTATTTTGAAAAAGTTAAACACCGAAACCAGACTCTAAACCTTGATGCTCGATCATAAATCTAAAATCATAAATCCTAACATCTAAAATTCAATACGCCCTTGCAAATAATACTCTCTGCGAAGAAGGCTTTCCAGAATAAACACATTTCCCCTCCTCTTGTTCAGCATTCAATGGAATGCAGCGAATAGTAGCCTTTGTTTCCTCCTTGATCTTGGTTTCGGTCTCCGCAGTTCCATCCCAATGAGCAGAAACAAATCCGCCCTTTTCATCTAGTACTTTTTTCAAGTCATCGAATGAATCCGCTTTCGTGATTTTTTCGTTCCTAAATTTCAATGCCTTCTGATAAATGTTTTGTTGAATATCTTCTAGTAGCTTAGAAATTTCACTTACTACCAAATCCATCTGCATCACTTTCTTTTCCTTCGTATCCCTACGAGCAACCTCTACTGTGCCGTTATCCAAATCCCGAGGGCCAATGGCAATGCGCACTGGCACACCTTTCAATTCGTATTCGGCAAACTTAAATCCGGGTTTCAAATTATCTCGGTTATCAAATTTTACTGACAAGCCCAATTGACGTAACTCTTTAGCGATTGCTTCCGCTTTCGCGGAAACTTTGCTCAGCTCTTCTTCATTTTTAAAAATTGGAACGATCACAACATGAATGGGCGCTAACTTAGGTGGCAACACCAATCCATCATCATCAGAGTGCGCCATGATCAATCCCCCAATCAACCGTGTGCTTACGCCCCACGAGGTGCCCCACACCTTTTCAAGTTTGCCTTCTTTGTTGGTGAACTGCACATCAAAAGCATTGGCAAAGTTTTGCCCTAAAAAATGTGAAGTGCCAGCTTGCAATGCCTTACCATCTTGCATCATAGCTTCGATGCAATAGGTATCTACTGCACCCGGGAAACGCTCTCCATCTGATTTTTTTCCTTTGATGACTGGCATGGCCATAAATGTTTCTGCAAACTCAGCATACACATCCAGCATCTGTTTAGTTTCTGCAACCGCTTCCGAAGAAGTAGCGTGAGCAGTGTGGCCTTCCTGCCAAAGAAATTCTGCCGTGCGCAAAAAAAGTCGCGTGCGCATTTCCCACCGTACCACGTTCGCCCATTGATTAATCAACAAAGGCAAATCACGATATGATTGAATCCATTTTTTGTACGTACTCCAAATAATTGCCTCGCTGGTCGGGCGCACCACCAACTCCTCTTCCAACTTAGCCTCAGGATCAACCATCAATTTGCCAGGTCTGCTAGGATCTGTTTTCAATCTATAATGAGTAACGATGGCGCACTCTTTTGCAAAGCCTTCAGCATTTTTTTCTTCCGCCTCAAACAGGCTTTTAGGCACGAACAGAGGAAAGTAGGCATTCACATGGCCCGTGTCTTTGAACATTTTGTCCAGTGCCTGTTGCATTTTCTCCCAAATGCTGTAGCCGTACGGTTTTATCACCATGCAGCCGCGCACATCCGAATTCTCTGCCAAATCGGCCTTTTTTACCAAATCAATATACCATTGCGAATAATCGTCAGCTCGGCTTGTAATCTCTTTTCCCATGTTTTGGTCTCTAAAGGCCGCAAATATAGCCTGCTACGGCAACCCAATTTCTTTTGCACGAAAATTGTTCTTAAAAATATCCTAAATGATTAGATTTACGTTATTAACCGTGGATACAATCCATAAAACTATGAAAACGAAAGTAGCATTCTTAACTTTTCTGGCAACAGCAGTTGTTTCAAGTGTGTGGGCCCAGAGCACAGAAGATGATGACATGTACTTTACATCTAAGGACAGAGCTGCGTTAAATGCAGTTCAAAGTGCATCTCGTCAAGAGGTATTGGCTTCGGCCAGTTCGAGAAGGATCACTGAGAGCGAAGTAGCATCTACCATCAATCCAACAGATAGCTACTCGGCAAGAAACGTGAATCCCGAATATATTTCAGGTTCTAAGGTGGGAAGTAATTCTACCGCAAGCGTTCAATATTTTTCTCCTACTTATCAGCCAACATCTGTCAATCAGAACTTGGCAAGTAACAATTGTAATTGTGCTAATACTGGTTACAATGGTTTCAATAACGGCTTTGGCTATAACCGCTTTGGAAGTTTCGGCAGCCCTTACGGAATGGGTGGAATGAGTCCATACGGCTACAATAGCTATGGCATGATGAATCCTTATAGCAATTACGGAGGTTATGGCTATAGTCCTTATTCTATGATGGGCAATTCATTTTATGGATCAGGTCTTTCGTTCGCGTTTGGATCAGGCTTTGGTAACGGATTTGGTTTTGGAAGCCCCTTTGGTTTTGGAAATAGTTATGGTATGAATTCGTTCTATGGAAATGGATACAATTCGTTTTATAATCCTTACAGCTACGGGTATAGTTCAGGTTACGGATATGGTTCTAGGACCGTGGTTGTTGCTGCAGATCGTCCAAGACCTTCATCGGCAAGAAATCAAGAAATTGATAGTTACTACAGTACTAATGGAAATCGCGGGGGAGTGGCTAATTCTGGTGGACGAGTAGCTAGCGTTGACAATTCTCAGCAGTACTACAATAGAACATGGAGAAACGATGCAGCTGCAGAACGCGGAACTACTACTTGGAACAACACACGTTCTTACCAACAGAATTACAACAACGGCTGGAACAACAGCAATAATAATAGCAACTGGGGTAACTCCAATAACGGAAGCTTCAGTGGTGGTCGCTCATCCTCTTTCGGCAGTGGGGGTGGAGGCGGTGGATTTAGCGGTGGCTCTAGTGGTGGCGGAGGCGGTGGTGGTTCACGTAGAGGAAGAGACTAAGCTAATTTTCCTTATCTAAAATTCGATTTCATGTTCGTCAAAAATGTAGGGCGATTGCTCGGGGCTATTGGTGTGTTCTTTTCTTTTGCGTTGAGTGCTCAAAATTATTTTATTGAGCAGGCTTTACTTTTTTCAAGGCAAAATGCGGGAGGCAGTGCACGTATCCAAGCAATGGGAGGAGCACAGGTAGCTCTGGGCGGAGACTTCAGTTCTGCGTTATCAAACCCAGCGGGACTCGGCATGTATAACCGCAATGAATTTACAATTACGCCAGCTTATTCCCTTCAAAATGCCTCTTCAACTTATACTACTTCTGAATTTGACAAAGTAAATGGCAACATCATTCCAAGCATTTCCAATTCTTCATCATCAAATTCTAATTTGAGTTTGCCAGGATTAAGTATTGTATTTGGTTCTAACAAAAACGATGAGAAAGCGCCTTTTTTAGGAGGAACATTTGCTATTACGCTCAATCGCATCAATGATTTCAATGGAGGTATAGAGTATAAAGGGCAAAACAATGGCAGCTCTATTGTTGATTACTTTATAGAAGCTTCAAATGGATATACAAAAGATCAATTTGATCCGAAGTTTGACCCCAATAACAATCCTGCTGGAAAAGGGGATAACGTAAACACTCCAGCCTTCTTGGGCTACGAGAACTATTTACTAGGCCCCACCACAGCAAATGGAACAGTGTACGGTACTGATGTAACGGGTAGACCTTTGCAAAGCGAGACGGTAAAAACCGCTGGTTCTCAAAACCAATGGAGTATTTCTTACGGAGCCAATTTCATGGATAAAATTTTTCTGGGAGCAGGACTGGGCATCACCTCCGTTCGATATAGCTACGACAAAACATATAAAGAAAATTATGAAGGGCAAAACGTTGGTCCACCGTGCAATGATTGCTTTAACAATTTACAACTAAAAGAAACCCGTTCAACAACGGGAAGCGGTATTAACCTTACACTGGGTGCATTGTTCAAGCCCATTGACTTTGCTCAGTTTGGGGTATCGTATGTTACCCCCACGGCATATCAACTAAATGACACTTATTCTGCAAACATGAATACCAGTTGGAATAGTTTTGATTATTATGGTAATGGAAAGGTGATTTTGAATAGTGTAAGTTCCAAGACCATCGATGACCCAGTTAGCTACGGATTGAATACACCCTCGCGCTTTACATTTGGAACAGCCTTTTTTTTCCCGAAAAAAGGGTTTATCACTGCTGATGTAGAACTGGTGAATTATAGTAATGCATCGACTAGCAATTTTAGTCAACAATTGTATAGCCTTACCATTGATGCCGATAGTGAGGTCAATAAAAAAATAGCTCCTAGGTTTAAATCTGCTACCAATATTCGCATTGGGGCAGAATACCGAATTAAAAAATTTAGAATTCGAGCGGGCTATAATTTGATGGGTGACCCCTATCTGAAAAAACCAACGGATCGAATTAATTATTCATTGACCAACGTAAGTTCAATCAGTGGAGGAATTGGTTATCGAGAAGCAAAGTTCTACGTTGATTTAGCGATTATTAATACACAGGGTGATGGGTATTATGTTCCTTACGCAGTGGCATCTCCAATTAGTCCGTATTTGAATTATTCGAATTCAACTACTCGAATCATGTTTACTGTTGGATTTCCTTTTTAAGTTGTAAGCATCTTGTTGATTTCTGAGGCTGAAATTTGCTCGCCAGCAAAAGTCATCTTTGCCTGCTTGTAAAAATCAATCCGCTGCGAGCGCAAAAATTCAATTTGATCTTTTAGTCCATCAATTCCGTTTGATTTCAAAAGCGGTCGTTCTTCTCCTTTTGATGAAACAATTCGTTTGGCAATTTCCATGGTTGGTACATCCAGAAAAATAGTAGTTCCTGCTTGGTTCATCAGTTTTATATTATCAAAAAAACAAGGTGCACCACCACCTGTGGCCATCACAAAAGAAAAATCGGAAGCGCACCAAGCCTTGAGCAACTGAGATTCTATTTTTCTAAAGTAGTCTTCTTTTTTATCCTTAAAAATTTGGGGAATGGTTTTCATCTCCGCTTTTTCAATCTCAATATCAAGATCCATGTAAGGCAATGAAATTTTACTTGCGAGTTGTTTGGCTATAGTTGTTTTGCCAGAACCTGGAAGACCGATGAGAAATATCTTCATTAGGATTATGCTACTAATTGTTAAAATGACAGTTGACAAATCCGCAATTGACAAAGTTACTGTTCGATTTATATAACTCGAATTTTGTCAACTGCTTATTTGCGAATTGTCAACTTCAAATTACTGTGTAACTAATTTTAAGACCGTTTCCGCAGAAGGTGTGTCATTGTAATGCCAATTGCCCAACACCGTTCCGTTTCTCCACAGTGCAATACCAGGATTTGATCGAATAATCGTTTTCAAAACGGTAGCATCTGCGTAGTAATAAGGCACGGCCAATTGATGCTCATGCCGAAACGCTTCCATCGACTCCGCGCTAGAGGAAGTCAACACATAACAATCTACTTTGCCTTCCAATTGTTTTGTTAGGTTTCTTATCGTTTCAATATTTTTTACAGATGCTTTCTTAACATCAGCAATTACAATCACCAACCGCAATCCTTCAAAAGTATATTGTGTTTTATCTTCTCCTTCGGGGCTGCTTACTGAATAGTCGGTGATCTTTGGTTTGATCTTACCTTCATTCAACACTTTGGATGAAACATATTTATAGCCGTCTTGCTCGGTAAGAAATTTCGCAGAAGAAATCTTTTCTCCACCTTTCTCAAAAAGATATTCAATGATTGGCTGCTCTTCTGGTTTCATTTGCTCTGGGATGTTGTTGCCAACGCGGTACGCACGGAAATCAATGAAGGGCAAATGGTTTATTGCATAAATGCCCAAGAACAAACAAATCAAAGTGGTAGCGATGACAACGGCATGACCTTCGCGCGTGCGTAAAACAGGCTTGTATCTTTTTCGATACCAAAACAAGTGCAGCACAAAAACCATCAACACAACGTCTTTTGTGAATGACTCCCACGGAGTGAGTTTGATGGCATCGCCAAAACAACCGCAGTCAGTCACTTTGTTGAAGTATGCTGAATAAAAAGTGAGGAATGTGAAAAACACCATCAACGCCAATAAAATCCACGCAGTTAAATTCATGCGCCAGTAAATCAAAATGGCTACTCCCAAGGCCAATTCCAAAATGATCATGATCATACCAATTTCTAACGACCAAGGGATAAAGTGGTGGAAGAATGAACCGAAATCATCAGCAAATACTTCAAAGTATTCCTCCATCTTGATTTGTGTGCCGATGGGATCATTCAATTTAATGAGGCCCGAGAAAATGAAGAGCCCGCCTACAAAAAAGCGGGAGAATTGGTCTAAAAACTTGCGAATCATAGTTTATGCCGAGAATAAACTCAAAATAAGTGAAAAATAAGGGATTGGTCACCAGCTCATTTTCTTAACGATTCGTTAATTTCATTTTACGCTGAGTCCTCGAAGCGGAAGACTCCTGCGAAGGAGAAATAAGGTAACAACAGGACGCTGCAATATGCTTGGAACGGTAGGCGCAAATACAATTGAGCAAAAAAAAGCGTCAGGCATTTTACTGCCTGACGCCAAAGCCATATCGGCTATTTTAGTGATTGATCACTTATTTTCAGTATGCTTTTACAATACCAGCGTAAGGGTCGATTCTTTCCCCTGTCTGTCGCGAGCCACAAGCACAAGCTTTGATCCCTTCACTTGGGGGTTAACCACAGTTGTTGTGTAGCGAAACTTCGATTCATTCGCCAAGGCCTTGCCCGTCTCCAGCACCGAACCATCGGCAAGCTCAATGCTTACTTCCATTTCGATGATCTTGTAAGGAGTCACTGGCTTGATGTTCAGCAGTTCGCCCACGTTGCCCTTATAACCACCAGTGAATACACTGCCTATTTCGGGCAGGGTGAGGTAATCTGTCACGGCAGCCACGTAGGCACTCTTCAGCCCCTGAAGCTCGGCCATCAACTTATACTCCTGATTGGCCTGCGGGTTATCAATTGCGGCAGAGGCAAAGAGTGAGGCCTCTGTGAACTTGTCGCGTACTGCCGACTGCTTTTCCGTTGGTGCAGAAGTCACCAGTGTGCGCTTCGCAAAAATTGTCTGATTGTCTACCTGGCGGAAGACGAGGTCGTTACCGAATTTGCCACTGAAACCTCTGGTGACCACATTGTCTTTGATCTTTCCCATAACTTTTTGTTTTTAATAGTTGAACATTTTTTTAACTCACCTGCAGTGTGATGTCACAAAAGTAGGGGGCTACTCCGCACCCTATGCGCGGAGTGAAAAAAGAACTAAAAAATAATCAATTATTTTTCTACGAACACCAGAAATCCTCCTTCTGAAGCATACACCCCACTCAAAATGAGGGTGTTATGAAATAACTGCTGTGACACCGAGTGCCTTCCGGCAAGCTTAGTCCACAGTCTAGGTTAAGTGTAGCTGGCTGGTAGGTTTCGTTGTTGCTTCGATGCATTGAATGCTATTTAAACGCTACACGAATACCAATCGAATGGATATCGAACCAACATTGAATGCCGATCTAATGGACATCGAACGCCCATCGAACCAACATCGCAGCAGGTGCGATGGTCATCGAAGCAAAAAGGGTAGTTATTGAACCAACACCTATGTTACATCGAACCAAATTGAATAATTATCGAAGCAAGCCCAGTGAATCATCCAACACCTGAAGGCAGGAGGGCAGGATGTCGATTAGGGTTTTCTAACCTTTGCAAGATTGGAAACCCTTTTTGCAATTGATTTTACCGTCTCATTTCAATTAAATATTTTTACTACTTCGCCCATTACTTAGGCTACGTAGTTCTCAGTAATAGCAAAACCGTATACTATGCCCATCGGAAAATATCCCTTCATGCGATACAAGATCATCAACGCATGCCTCACCAACAGCAAGGCAATGTATCCTACCCTAGAAGAAATCAAAGAAGCACTTGCCAAGCAAGATATACTAGTAGAGAAGCGAGCCATCGAGAACGACTTGGAGGCGATGCGCTATGACAAACGCCTGGGCTACCACGCGCCCATCGCCTTTTGCCGAAAAAACAGAGGCTACCATTATACCGATCCCAACTATACCATCGATAAGCTCCCGCTGTCTTCGGAAGAAATAGAGGCTTTTGAAATCATAGTGGAATCATTCCAACGCTTCAAAGGGGCCAACGTGCTCAACCAGGTAGAGGGCATGTTCGACAAGCTAGACAAAATAGTTAAGCAGCAATTCAAAACGAAGAAATCAACCATACCTTATCCTGTGGTGGATTTTGAAAAGATGCCTTACTCCAAGGGCATTGAACATTTCGACACGTTGTACCAAGCCATCATCAAGCAGCAACCGCTACAGATTGTGTACAAGCGGTTCGACAAAGCCACTACGAATGAACATGTTTTTCATCCGTACCTGCTCAAAGAATATAAGTTCAGGTGGTACCTGTTGGGCTACAGCGAAAAGCGGAGGGGCAAACTCATTCTTGCGCTGGATCGTATTGAAAGCATCACCAACAAAAAAATCGATTTCAAACCGTACAAGGGCATTGCCGTGCAGAAATATTTCGATCACACCCTTGGTGTCACCATCAACCCTAACGGCATAAAAGAAATCCGGTTATGGTTTTCGGTGGCGCAGGGCCACTACCTCAAGACGCAACCCCTGCATGCCACGCAACAAACTATCTCAGACGATGACAACGGCCTGGTGGTAAGCCTGCAGCTCATACCCAATTACGAACTGCTGCAAACGCTGCTGGCCTTTGGTGCCGAGGTAAAAGTGTTGGAACCTTCATCGCTGCAGCAACAGATAAAAGAGATGATACACAAAAGCTTGAAGCTGTATGAAGTAGAAACCGATGGTTAACGTGAGGATGAAGATGGAAGGCCATATTTCCTAATAAATGCCTCTGCCTCTTTAGCTTTTTTAACAAAGAACGGATCATTGCCGTAATCCTTAACCTTGGGACTTACAGCATCATTATTTGACCTTATCCTTTTCTTAATCTTTTTTTCTTTGGCGACAGACATATACTTCAATTGCTGAGTGCGAGGTTAATGAACTATTTGCGCTTTGCCAATAGCGCCAGATAAGGCCTATTCTCCCTAAATAGTTCCCATTCCTTTTCGTTCAATGCCCACAATTCAAAAAGTTCTGTAATCTCCTTTAAATTTTTTGAAACGCCCAGAACATAGAACCTTGTCCTGGCAGGGGTACTTCCCGTAGCAAAAACTTGGACCTCTGGATATAGGTCAGTGAATGATACTACCGCAGCAGCTACAGTGGCCAATATTTTTTGAGAGTCCTTGTTGTTGCTAATAACCAAATCATCAATTCCATCCTTCTCCTCATCAAAATCACCAAAGCCTAAATTATAAACTTCGCCAGAATTAACACTGTTCAATTTATTGAACCGGATTATTTTCTTAATCCTTCCTTTTGGCCCTTCGCTAAAGAACTCAAAGTTGAGGGTGCTTGGAGTCAGTGCTAAAATGATAGCGATTTAAAATCATTAGGCCAAAATAAAGACTAAAATTGATATTATCACAGGTACACTAAGCGAGGCAGAGGAGACCAGAAAGCAGTATGCTTTTACAGAGCATTCAATGAGAACCCTTTATTATTCAGGGTAGCTGGCCAGTAGATTGCGTCATTCCTTTCATAGAAAGTGTTTTTTATGAAGCAAACAGGGTGTTTATCTGAACAAAAAGCCTGTTTATAGCCAGCACCTCTAATGCGCATCTAACGCTACTAGTATGCTACTCTAATGCCGATCTAACGAACGTCTAATGAGCATCTAACACTCATCTGATGTTTTTTGAGAAGAGTTGGTACTTTTGTGCTTGTTCCGATTAAGGAACAGGGAAGTATAAAAATATCGAGGGATTGCCCCGGACAAGAACGTGATCAAGATTTTCATTGACGCATTCCTCACTAAAAGGCAAGTGCAAAAACTTGCGCATTAAAAAACCCAGCGATTTGGCTGGGTCTCATTTTGATTTAAGGTCTATTTCTAAAAAGGGCTTGCCTTTGTAGGTGTACCGCTTGGCAACTTAAAAAGATTACTATCAAGCTTCTGTTCTTTGGCCTCAGTCGCGACACTGACCAATTTAAACTGCGCATTCTCCATAATAAATTTCAAAGGGAGTGCCTTTGTTTTTTCCATCAGGAAAGACCAGTTGCCGAACTTATGGTCTTTGTACAGGCTTGGATCAACCGCATACTTTGAGTTAAAATAGTAAGTGGTCTTTCCGCTCTTGCTTTCAACAACAATAACATCGCATTTAACGCCTAATACTTCTTCCTGGTGTTTGAGAATTTCATATTTAACGACTGGGTCATTATCTTTCTTTCCATCCATCCAGTAAAGCGTATCCGATGTCGCAAGTTTATTGTAAAGCTTGTTGTCCGCCTGGATATAGAGTTGCATCTGTGAGTACGTACCATTCATGACAGACTTATAATTTCCACCTTTGATAAAATATTCTTGTGTGGTCCCCATCATTGCGTTGAACTGTGCATCCTTCACTTGAGCAAGCTTGCTCGTGTAATTGTTACGGTAAATAATCTTGCCTTCAAAAGTCTGGGCATTTAGGTTGATGGCAATAAAAAACACAGCAGTAAAAAAATAAGTCTTTTTCATAATCCTGGTTTATTACTCTTGTAAGTCAGCTCCGCCTACGACAGCTGCTTTAAATTTTCAGATTCTTAATACTACTATCTTTCCATTCTTGTAGAATGGCTTGGGTTTTCTCTTTAGAGTTCTTCTTGCTCATCAGGAGCCTTTCGGTATTGTCCTGTATTTCTTTTATCCATCCGATTGATAAATCCTCTTTTTCGCGAATATGCTTTAACAAAAACATCGCATCTTTATCGGCTTCTGGCATCTCGCAATAAAACTCGGAATAGACCATAGCTTCCGTAACTCTGACACTACCACTTTTATCCTTTTTTAAAAACTCGCAAAACTTGTCAGGCTTGGAAACATTCTCTAAAAATCCAAGGCCTTCGGTTTTCACCACACTTGCCAATTCTTCAAAAACCTCTTTAGATGAATCCCATTTTTCGCTTTTTGTTTTTCTTCTATTGAGCCGTATTCCAAAAGTCAAAATAAAATCTTCTGAAGGTACGTAGAGCGGCTGGGCAAAAACGGATAAATAAAATGCACTCTTATCATTGGCCGTTCGCTCAAAACAAAACCCCAGAAGGATGTCTGAGACTGGTGTCTTGTATACGATATTATTTTTAATACTGTATTGGTCTCCAAGTAAAGGGATTAAGTACTTTTTAATCATCTTGGATAGTTCCGAATTGGTCATTCTGCTAATTAGGTTTTATCTCTTTTACAGTTGGACCACCAGGAACATTCTGTTGATATTTTTTAACATCAGCAGGAGTTACCTTAGCTCCTCCTGTTTTGAGATCGTAAATAGCTTTAGGGTTTTTAATATCTCCTGCAACTTTATCAACCCTTACAGAACCCTTAGTCCCGTAAGGTACAACTTGTCCATTTTTATAGGAAACTTCAGATGTTGTTCCTTTAACATTAATCTTTGAGAATTCCGTATGCACTTTTGTTCCATGCACTGGCCCCTTTCCATTCCCAACAACATCGGACGCTTTATTAGCTGCGCTCTGAAGATTCTTCTCAACTTTGGCAAGACCTGTCGCTCCTTTTAATTCATTCGCAACACCACCAGTTGCAACGCCCATGATTGCATTGCCCAAAACCTTGCCTCCAAATTTGGTTGGATTCTCTTTGAAATCACTTACTACAGCATCTTTAACCGCCCCTGGATCTGTAATCAAAGTAGCTATACCATCGACCACATTATTAAATGTCGTTCTTGGATCTGTCGTTACAAGGTTCCACAAACCCTTAGCTGCATCTGTTACTGACTCAACCAATCCCGCACCTAACTGCCCATCGCTTACCGCATCCAGTTCCCATTGTGCGGGAGGGCATGTGGGGCAATCACCTCTTGGATCATTGTATCTTATTGGATTGTTAAAACTGTAATTGTAAGGTGACTGATCGTAGAACTCATCCACCATTGGATCAACCGACCACCAGCCGAGACGGCCCCACGGATCGTACATCCGCAATTCAGTCATGTAAGTGCCAAGGTCAAGATCGGTTTGCAATTCTGATCCCGCATTGTAAAGACGTTTGTTGAACAATGAATTTTCTCTTGAATAACTATTGAACCGAGCTCCAAACGGATAGTAGTCGTCACTCTGTATGACAGGCGATTTGATATGCGTTACCTTGAAGTCATCGAAGTAGACCTCGACAGGTGTAGGATTGTCATTACTGAGCCAAATGTACATGTAGCCTGCCTCAGCAATCACTATCTCGCTGTCTGGGGCAAGCCGGTCATGTGCAACGTTACTTCCAGTTTCCTTTGAGTTGGCAGTGATGCGCTTGAACCCACTGCGGTCAAGATCCTGCACATAGTTGCGGTCAAACACCATCCAATTCAAGTAAGCCATAGGTGCATTACCAGTGCCATCCTTGGCTCCCCATCCAGGGATGAAAGGCAGAGTAGTTGTTTGCCCGTAGCCCGCCCCATCCACAAACGTACCCGCTGGCACACCTACCCCGCTGATGATGGCCGCCATGAGTGACGCCAAACCGGGGTCGTTGCCAGGAGCCAGCTCGTAATATTTCGCGTATACTTCTATATTTATTTTATCGCCCGGCATCACGCTGAGCGAACGCGCAAGGCCTATCTTCTCGTTGGGGCGGCCGCTCAAGCGCTGGGCAAAGGTGCCGTTAGGCTGCACAGGCTGGCCATCGTAAGTGCGGTCGAATAGTACTGAGTTAATCCTCCGCACCTTGTCGCGGTTCAAGAACTTGCCCTGTTCAGTCGCCACGTTGTCGGCCTCATAATTGGCGGTGCTGTTGTCAGTGTCGTCTTTGCTGGTGAAGGTCAACCTTACATTTCCTAGATGATCTTTGAGGTGGTACTGATACTCAAAGCGTGTAACTATTCCTCCATCCGCAAAAGTTACGTTGTTCGCAACAATGCGTCCTTCATTATGGTGTATAAATCGCAGCGTATCGTTTTCATAAAAGTAATTGCCTACGTAGTCACTCTTTTTCTTCAATGCGCCCGAAGGGTTGTAAAGCATTTGTTGCAACTTCTTACCAACGGAATTATAGTAGCTGGCTAGTAAACTATTGTCATTTTTTACAATACCTCCGGGCAAGTTCAAGCGATTGTAATATATAGCCCTGATCTGTTTATTAGCATCGGTTGTCATGTTGCCATTGGCATCATACGTGTAGTCATTGCCTACATTTGCTCCGTCTATAAATCCTTTTGTTTTATCGCCAGTATCGTTCACTTTCATCAATTGGTTGCCCGCGTAATTATACCCGAGGTCGTCCATCCAGCCCATGCTTCGCTTGTCGTTTCTTTTTAAGGATTGAATGTTACCAATTAGGTCGTATTGGAAGGCAGTTTCGTTGAAGCCATTATTGGCCAGAGTACCCCAAGAGCTGGATAATTGCTTAAAGTTACTACTGATTAACCGATTGATGGCATCGTAACTATAGTTATAGGCATTTTGTTTATTCGAACCCAAACCTAAATTATTGCTCCATTTAATGGCACTGATGTTACCATTGAATAGACCAATGTTACCCGTACCAATGTTGGTGTTGTAGCCTAGTTCCATGCCGAATAAATCGCGTGCTTCATTTGTATTGGTGGGATCAGATAAGCCTATGTCAATATCGCTTTCATTGATTTTGGTTAACCAGCCACGGATATTGTACCGATAATCTACTGACTGTTTGAATATAGTTCCCCCATCTATCGAATGCAGTTTTTTATCTACCAGTTGGCCGAGCTCATTGTATTCATTTTGTGAAAGCAGTACAGGTGATGCCCCATTGATGCTATGCTGTGTTTTCAATAGCCTACCAGCATGGTCATAGTTATACATCATTTCTGTTGCCAGCTTTAATTGCGAATTGTATTCATACTGCTTTTCTATTTTGCCCACAAAATCCAATTTTGAAGTTGACCTGATGATACCTTGCAGGTGATTCTCTTCAACGGTTTGAATTGATCTATAATTCTGATCATAATAAGTTACCTGATTTAGCCACTTACCTAGATCAGAATATAATTTTGATCCTGTATGGTATCCTTTCACATTTTGATTTACATCTTGAGCAATGGGGTAGCCTGTTAGGGTAGCTGTATTTACCATATCGCTTGGTGTACTGAAATCCCTTGTGATATTGATTGATTGAATCTCATAACAATCTCCATCATCTGGCTTAATTATTTGAAATGCTATTTCATTAAAACTATAGCCATTATTAATGTTGAAGTTAAATTTTATGATTGCTTCCCCATCATATATTTGACTCAAGATGACTTGATAGTAATCTGGACTATCAATGGAACCATCTACTAGATATACGACTAGACGAGCCTCTGATGGGAACGCGACTTTAATTGTTGCTGTAAAAAAATTGGTGGTTGCACTAGGGGTGCTAGCCGGCAAAGAAATGGGTGCAACTAAATAATCGCCATTAGCACCACAGTTAACAGCAGATTGATGATCTCCATAATTATAGTAAAACCAATTTCCACTTTCTGGATCTTCTTGGGGATCATAGGTTCGTGGATTATTTACATTTGAAAATGGAGCAAGCTCTGAGCGGAAGTTATTATTTAGAACAGTTTGCACTCTAGTTTCCTTAAATGTCTTATTACCATTGATGTCTTCAAAAGCATAGCTGTTTCCTTCTTCATCCCAATTTGCTTTATTTAAAAAATCATAACTATCGTAGTATTGTACTGTAAGAACTTGCATACTGTTAATAGGAAATACTCGGTTAGAATAGTCGTGACTGGAAAAATCGTACGACTCATACAAATTTATAGGGTCAATCAGGTTACACATAGCCGCTTGATCAACAGCCAAGCTATGCCAATAAATACCCGTAATGATTGGCCTATTCAACATATCATATTTAGTAAAGTTCCATCTATTGCCTTTGCGCTGCTCTCCATCTTGTGTCATTACTAACTGGTCTCGGTTGTTGTACACCATGTACACCCAATCTGCGCCCGGCACTTTCTTGTGGGTCATTCGCTTGCGGCCATCATAGCGATACTGGAAAGCAAAGTTGGCTAAATCCGTAATGCTTGGGTTGTAGGTGTTGCTTTGGTGCACGGTTTTACTGAGTTCGGGCTGTAAAACAAAGCGTAGGATGCCCAAATCATCATACACATAGTATGTCTGAGCCCAGTGCTGCGGATTGTTGAGAGAAGGATTGCTCTCAGCCTGCACTTTTTTAAGTACCAGCCTCCCCTCCTTATCAACGTACTCGCGCACTTCGTTGCCCTGTTCGTCTTTGGTACTTTTTATCTGTAACTGACTTGGTGAATAATAGCCTCCCGTTTCGATAGAGCCTGTAAGAGGGGTAGCCCGAACTGGGTTGCCACCTGCATCTATTATCCATGCTATAATGTTTTCACCAAAGCCATTCATCAAATAGCCGTGTGCAACAAATCTGTTATTGTCTTTCCAATCTTGCCCGTAGCCAAAGTCTTTGTCGGAGCGGTTAAGTGGACTGGGCTCAAAGATGGTTTCAGTGAAATGACGAGGATCACCTATAACTTTGACGGGTGGAGAATTGTAGAACGCAGCAAATTCACCAATAGGGTTGCCTGTGGCAAGATTTATTTGATTGGGCTTGTACCAGCCATTATTGCCACTTGAGGCATACTGTAGGTATTTCCGTGCTTCCCGCCCAAAGGCATCATAAGCGATTGGGGTAACCAAGTCTTTCTTGCCAGAGGAAGCCTGCATACCAACCGTTTGCATGGGGCGACCAATGCCATCAAAGTAAACAATATCTTCCGCTTTGGATTCCACTGGTAACGATGGAATTTCTGCCTCGCTGATGGATGTTCCATCTGATTTTTTGTCAGTCTGTAATGTGCGGGTGATGATATAGTTGTAATCACTTTCTTTGATGACAACGGTAGGGGCAGAAGTTGAATTGCATAGAGAGGACGAGACTTTTACCGTATAATTACCGGGACTGCCAGCTCCAACCGAAGATCCAGTTGCGCTCGCAATATTCTCTCCGTTTTTTTGCCATTGATAGGATAACCCTGATCCCGTAGGGATAGCACTCAATTGAACCGATGTACCATTAAATGGGATAACTGCCGTGGGCACTGGCGAGATTTGAGCTACAAAAGCCTGATATACTGCAACACTGCCTAAGTATTGCCTTGCTCCCCATGGGTAGGGGTAAATGTTCCACTTTCTTCGCACGTACAGATCGGATGAACTTGAAAGATTGACCGATGAGCCGCTGCCCAAATCTGTTTGCGTGTCGCTCGTGGTCTGCCAAAAAAACTGCTCACAGAAGGTCGGGAGACTACTTCTGCTGACCACGGTATTGCCACAACTGTATTCGTTCGCATTGAAAGACAAACTCAAGGGCGCATCCTTGTCATAAACCGTCACGTTTATGGGGGCGGGGCCACTGGGAAGGGGGAAGTCGTTGTTAAACTGGATAGATGCCGAACCTGGGATGGTCCAGTTCACAAACGCATAATAAATGTTCCCATCATTCCCTTTGGAAGTAATCTGGCCACCACTGACTGACCAACTAGAATGGTCAATTGGGATGCCTGTCATATCGTAGCGGTAGAAATAGGTGTTCTGCAAGCTGGCATCGTACTTCAATGCGCAACTAGGGTTGAACAAGGCGGGGTTGGTGGGCAGCGGCAAAACCGTAGCTGTTATCTGCAAACGATTTGAACTCTCGCACGGCCCATTGATGGAAGAGACAAAGTAAGAAGTGGTAGAAGGGACATGCACGGTATAGGATGTGCCTGTTGCACCACCAATTGCCGTTCCCCCGCTGGCCTGTGTGTACCACTTGTAACCTGTGGCACTTGGCACGGGGTCAACCGACAAGGCGATGGGGGCATTGGGATAGTTGTTGCCGTGGCGGGCAATAGTAGGTGGGCTTGGTATAAAAGTGTATACACTTACATTGCCTACGTATTGCCTTGCCCCCCATGGATAGGGGTAAATGTTCCACTTTCTTCGCACGTACACATTGGACGAGCTTGAAAGGTTAACTGAAGAACCACTGCCCAAATCTGTTTGCGTGTCACTTGTCGTCTGCCAAAAAAATTGCTCGCACGAGTTTGGCACACTTCCGCTGCTGACAATGGTATTGCCACAGTTGTATTGATTCGCATTGAAAGACAAACTCAAGGGTGTATCCATGTCATAAACCACCACATTTATGGGGGCGGGGCCACTGGGCATTGGGAAGTCATTGTTGAACTGGATGGATGCAGAACCTGTGGTGGTCCAGTTCACAAGCGCATAATAAATGTTCCCTTGATACCCCTTGGAAATGATTTGGCCACCACTGACCGACCAACTGGAGTGATCGATTGGGATGCCCGTCATATCGTAGCGATAAAAGTAAGTGTTCTGCAAAGCAGCATCGTACTTCAATGCGCAACTGGGGTTGAATAGGGCTGGGTTGGTGGGCAGCGGCAAAACCGTGGCTGTCACCTGCAGACGAGAAAGGCTCTCGCAGGGGCCATTGACGGATGATACATAGTACGAGGTGGTCGAAGGAATGTGAACAGAATAAGAAGTGCCAGTGACGCCACCGATCGCTGTCCCTCCACTGGCCTGCGTATACCATTTGTAACCTGTGGCACTTGGTACTGGGTCAACCGACAAGGCGATGGGGGCATTGGGGTAGTTACTGCCGTGGCGGGCTACTGTCGGGGCGGTTGGTCTAGTTGAATATACAACCACGTTACCAAAATAGAGCTCACCTCCCCACGGAGATGGGGAAAGAGTTGCCCTAGATCTAAGATATAAATTAGTTGTTGAGTTAAGTACAAGACTTGACCCATAACCCAAATCGGTTCGCGTTCCACCAGATTGGGTTTGCCAATACCATTGTATTGCGTTTGGTGGAGAAGAACTACGAACAACATTTGTACTGCCACAATTGTAAGAAGTACTTTGCAGTGATGAGGAAGGTGCTGGTATAAAAGGATAAATGCTTACATTAAGATCAAAAGTGTGGTCACCCAAACCATCTTCATAACTAAATGAAACTGTGCCGCTGCTAACAGCATCCCATTTGATACCTATTTTGTATGTATAGGTTCCAGAAATAGGCATAAACTGTTGGTCCCTAACGCCCCCTGAAAATGTCCATTTTGCTTTCGCTAAACTTCTGCCAAGGTCAACTTGATATATTTCAACCGAATTGCTTAGTGTATAACTCAACACAGTCGACCTGCCTGAAATCTGTGCTTGCGCAACTGAAAGCACTTGAATAAATAATACAATGGTTATAAGTTTCTTCATGATAATTCAAGATTAGTCACCTAATTGGTAATGATATGTAAAGGTCTTTAGGACAATTTTTTTATCGTCTTTTATTCTAATCAACCTGCCAAGCAAATCGTATTCATAGTAGGTGGTATAGCCATTTTGATCCGACTGCGAAATCAATAAATTACCATCATAAAAGTAAGTTGTAAAAAAAGCCCCCGTGGGTGCCATCCTCAGTTCATCAATTGGGTTATTTGAATTAACAATTGGCGCATCAGATGAAACATAATTGATAATTTGAGTTTTTAACGTCCATGCACCATTTATTAGCTCCCAATACGTTAACTCATACGTTCCTGAAGCAGGGCGGCTGGTGAGAGGGATATTTATTGATCCTAATTTTAATTTTGCCCCGGTTTTTGAATTGCTATCAATTGTCCCTTCTTCTTCGAAACTTGTATAATAAATCTGATCAGGAGCAGCGTTTTGCACCTTAGCTAGGGGCAAAGTCATTGTGCTGTTCCAAAAATAAGATGTGACACCCGTTCGGAGAGTAATTGATTTTATGTTTCCTTGTGAAAAATATTCCAACGACTCTTGCAATTTGAACTTGTTGGCATCGTATGTTAACTCGGCAGAAACTGGGCAATCAGATGGGTTTAACGTTTGATTATTCTCTAACACCAATCTCTTTGTCATTAAGTATTTTCCACTGACATCTTCGTATCTTTGTAACTCCTTAGAGACCACTTTTGGGTTTCCTCCCTGTTCTTCTTGGCGGATTTTCGTACTAGTAATAACTTGATTATGCCTATGCTTTGCAGCAGAACTCATCGCTACAGAAATGCCATCGGTATGATCTAAAGGGTAAGTCATATTAGATACCAATACCGAACCATTTACAGACTGTGAATGCCTTGTTAATTGCATGTGATTAGGGTTCTCAAAATAGAACCGCTCTACAGCTTCTTGATATCGAGTATTTGTATTGTCTGACAAATCATAGGTGCGTTCGATTCGGCTCTCATTGACCCACCATTCTGATTGAAGGCAATAATTCTTGGCGAAATATGGATATATATTATCCCCGCCTCCTAAAGAGCCACCAGTATTAAGCGGCCCGAAGGCTCTCCTCTTTAGTCCGATAACACATTCTCCTTTCATAAACCGAGGAGAAAAAACGTATTCTTTCAATTTAAACCCAGAAGCATTGAACACTTCCTGCTTCAAAGGCATCCCATTCCCAAGATATTCTCGAATCGGAAAATCAGGTAGCTCCTGAACAGTCAAAACTTGATATGGGTTATTTAAGTAGGTATAGATGCTTTTACCATTGGCATAGGCTGCGCCTTCTCTAATGGTTACTCTTGAATACCCAACATTACTCCCTTGAGAGGCACCTAACGGTACATTACTCCAAGAAGTTAATGAAGAAACAGTCTGCCATATCCCATAACATGGATCATTGCTTGACGCTGTAAAACCCCAATCAGTATAAGGAATTGGTACATTATGGAAATACAGATACGATGGATATGTCATTAACTTGCCTGATGAAAGACTGTTATCCGTTTCACTGGAGTATTCAAAATTCTTCTCATGGTAAACATTATTCTCTGAGATATCAATAACTCGATTTACCCTTAGCCCTCCTACTTCTACATTTAAGCTGGGTGGTGCAGTACCAGTATCATAACCAATAAAAACTTCCTTGTCAAAACTTAATTCAAGCGATAATTGATAATTATTAATCGTATTAAGAAAACCAACATAATTGCCTGGAGGGAGTGTGATTGTTGCAGTATTGTACACCTTTGAGCATTCCCCTCTTCTATTGAATTCCCCAAAAGTGAAAACCTTTAAATCAATCGCTGTCACCGCTTGAGTAAGGCTTCCCCATTTTAAATCGTCCGCTACAGCAGCACAGCCCACACCTGTAGGGCAATTGCATGAAACAATTCCTTTTAATGTTACTACTGTGTTTTCCTTTGTAAAAAAGGATGTACTATTTCTCAAATTTGTAAGCTTGATGAATTTTTTTCCTATTTCTGTATTTAAATTAAGCCTGTATTGCTCTTTGGGTATTGTGTTCGCTTCAAATTCAAATTGAGTGCTTCCGCCAGTTGGATATTGTATTCTTTCTAGAACTCCTTTTTTCATATGCGAAATAGAAGATTCGCGATTTGCACCGTAATATCTTATATCAACTCCAACGGCAGAAAACTTTAAGCTTGGAATAAGTGTCTTGCTAATTTGACCGGACTCTTCATTATAAACACCATCATTATTTGCACCATTATAATAGCCCCAGTGATCTCGTGAACGGCTATCTTTAGAGGGCAATAGGTTTTCAGGATATGAAGATGAAACGTAATCAAATCCATTATAAAAAAATCGATGCGGAGGAATACTTACACGAATGCCGTCTCTATTAGACGATTCCATAACTGACTCTAACCTTAATCTTTTGGCCTTACTCAGCTGCTTATTAAAATAATCATAGCTAAAATCAAACGACTTATTTAGAGATCCTTCTACCACGTTAATTTTATTAAGCTTTTTTGGTTTTCTAGTGCCTGCGTACCTACTAATATCTAAATCGTCCCTATCATTTGTTAAAAATTCCATATATCCTTGAGGATAAGTAATTTTCTTGAGGTAAACTGATTTTGTATCAGTTTGTGAATATGAATAAGCCTCAGTTGGAACATAGCCCCAGCACCAACCTACTGTTGTCAGCACATAGCTTCTTGTCTCGCTAACTGATGCTACGCTCTTGGTCGTAAACACACTCTCAATATCATATTCTAATTCTACAGTTGCGCCTGACGGAGAAATGATTTGATCTAGATACCATGCTGTAGGAATTTCAAAATCAGGATTTCTATCTTCCATATCCTGATCCTTTGGAAACCAAGGATCTTGAGAGGGCGCAGGTTTTCCGACCCCGGATTCTGAGGAGTTGGTTCTATGAAGCGTAATTTCAGGGGTCCGAAAAATATACTTTGTTCCGTCTTCAAGAATGACTGTCCATTTAAACTCGCTGGTATTCACAACTTCACACATTATCTGAATTTTTTCCTGTGATATAACCGTTCCATAAATTGGGAACTGGTGATCGGCATCTTTATTTAAAACAAATTTTCCAGATCTTCCAGCTACATTAAAATAGAAAATATCAGGCTCAACATCAACCCTGTTATTATATCTTGCTTCCGACAAAAGGAGGGAAAATGAATTAATTGTGTTTGGGTCGTGGAGATAAGAAAAAGGAAAACCAGTAACAGCGTTTAAATCATCATACCCAACAGTGCTTCGTGTAATAATACCACCAGCGTTTAAAGACCACCCTAACCCAACCCAAGAAGCCTCCTCCTCCACCTTCACTCCACCTGCATGGTAACTGAGGTCGATTGGCAATTGAATATCTCTGACTTTAATTTGGTGTAGCGGTATCTGTATACTTGGAATACCAGTATACGTGCTTACTGGTATTTCGCCATACTTTCCTAATGCCGCTGCTGTAGGGGACGGTGGAACAATCTTTTGAGATTCCTTTGGATCGAAGGCTTGTGACCATCCGTTACATGTAACTATTAATAAAATAAAAATCACTAATAGTCTTATCAAATAGCCATTGGAAGAATTCATCATAGTTCAAAGAATTATTGGATGGCAAAACTCAATGTTAATGTGTAAAAAAGCATTCCTTACGACATTAAGGTTTGGTTAAATCTAAATGCATGTTAAAACATTAATAAAAAAGTCTTATTTGATGTTATCTTCTAACTCTAAGGTTATTCCATGCCACCCGCAAAGCTACTTTGGCTGCTTACTGGGCAACTGTTTCTTAACGATTCGTTAATCTATCTTCCTCACACACAAAGAATGAAATAATGATCTTTGTCGTCTTTCTTAAATTTAAAATCTATGAATAAATTTTTACGAATTACCATTTTGTTTTTCTTCATTTTGACTGTTATCAACCACGAAATTTGGGGACAGGCGGTTTCGTTAAGTTCTTCTCCGTATACACAAGATTTCAATAGTCTTTCCAACACGCCAGACAATAGTACGGCCTCCGCTCTACCAACTGGTTGGGTCTTTTTAGAAACAAGTACGAACGCAAACACAACTTACAGAGTACACAATGGATCAGGTAATACGGGCGATACTTACAGTTTTGGTGCTAGCTCAAATATCGAAAGAGCTTTTGGCCAACTACGTTCAGGAAGTTTAGTTTCTACAATTGGTGGAAACTTTCAAAACAATACTGGGGCAGCTATCAGCTCTATTACGATCACCTACATAGGTGAGCAATGGCGTTTGGGTGCAACTGGACGTAATGATAAAATGGATTTTCAATATAGCTTAGACGCCACATCTCTTGCTACTGGGGCCTGGGCTGATGTAGATCAGTTGGATTTTACAGCACCTATTTCAACGGGCAGTACAGGTGCACTGGATGGCAATTCAGTTGCAAACAGAATAAGCCTTGGCTTCACAATTACTGGCCTGAATATTGCAAACGCTTCTACTTTTTGGATTCGCTGGAATGATATCGATGCTACCAGTACTGATGATGGCTTGGCCATTGATGACTTTCAGCTTTCTTTTTCAACTGGCGATGTAACTCCACCCACATTTACTTCTACATACCCAAAAACTTCCAACCTTTCCTCCTCAGGCTTTGAACTACTCACCAATCTGAACGAAATTGGTAAGACTTACCTAGTCATTCTTCCAAATAATGCGGCAGCCCCTACTTCCGCACAAGTAAAAAGTGGACAAGATGCCACAGGTGCTTCGCTTGCCACCAATCTAATTGCGACCATAGACGTTACTGTAAGTAATTTTGAATACTTCTCTTCCGTATCAGGGTTAGCCGACAATACAGACTATGATGTGTATGCGGTTGCCGAAGATTTGATTCCTAACATTCAGGCGACTCCGACTAAAATTGACGTTAAAACAAATACCGCAGGAGATGTGACGCCTCCCACTTTTACAGCCACCTACCCAATTGTCAATACTATCTCTGCTACTACTTTCACTGTTCGTACCAATTTGGATGAGGCTGGTAAAACTTATTTTGTGGTATTGCCTTCTGGTGCTTCCGCCCCTTCTGGTGCACAAGTGAAAGCAGCGCAAGATGCAAGCGGAACGACTGTGGCAGTGAACTTAGCAGGAACAATCAATGTGGCGTCTGCCTCCGCAGAATTTACATCCGCTGTAAGCGGTCTGAATCCTGCCACTGGGTATGATGTGTATATCGTGGCCGAAGACAATGTGCCTAATCTGCAAGCCAGCCCAACAAAAATTTCAGTAACCACTGGAACCCAATACGTAGAAAATTTCAACAGTTGCAACGGTACAGGATCATTCGTTCAATATAGTGTTACAGGTACGCAGGTATGGGGCTGTACAAGTTTTGGGAGAAACTCTTCTTCGGGTGTGCAAATGAATGGCTTCTCTGGCACAGGTGTTATAAATGAAGATTGGTTGATCTCCCCCTCCGTTACATTGAGCAGTAATCCTAGCCTTTCATTCTATTCTCAATTTTCATTTGTTGGCCCCACTTTACAATTAAAAGTATCAACGAATTACAGTGGCTCTGGTGATCCCAGTGCTGCTACTTGGACAGATTTAAATGGAAACTTTCCCACAGTGGCTAGCACAAGCCTGTTCACGCTAAGCAATGTTGATCTTTCTGCATATGCTTCCCAAAATGTATATGTAGCGTTTGTCTATACCTCGGGTGCTGGCAGCAATGTAGCTGCTCGTTGGACACTGGACGACATTGCTTTTAGTAATGCTTCTGCAAAATATTTACAGGTTTCTCCTATCTCACTTTCGTTCACACCTTCTTCTTCTGTAAAAAGCTATGTTCTTGGTGGTTCTAATTTAACGAGTGATGTAACAATAACAGCCCCTGCCAATTTTGAAGTATCGAAAGACAACACATCATTTTCGAGTTCAATCACTTATACGGCTGTAGAAGCCAATGTGCAGCCAACGGTGTACGTTCGCTTTCCTGTGGCCGACCCTGGTGTTACCGTTTATTCTGGTTCTATCACTAATGTTTCATCAGGAGTTACCTCTAGAAACGTAGCGGTGAGAGGAGGCGCAGACAAATCGCAGACCCTCGATATCGTTACTTATAACCTAGAGTTTTTCGGCACCGATGTAAAAAACACAAGCGGTGTAGAATTTGGTCCGATTGACGATGCCTTGCAAGTGAGCAATGTGACTACGGTGATGCAAACAATCGCTGCCGATATTTTTGCAGTACAAGAAGTAGCTGATGATAATGCATTCAATCAGTTGTTAACCAACCTGCCAGGATATAATGGTATCCTATCAAATAGGTGGTCATATTCCTTTAATGCACCTAGCCCAAACTTTCCTCCACAAAAAATTGGTTTCATCTATAATTCCTCAACGGTTCAAGTGGTCAG
The DNA here is from genome assembly GCA_046155095.1 of Cyclobacteriaceae bacterium. Taxonomy (GTDB): domain Bacteria; phylum Bacteroidota; class Bacteroidia; order Cytophagales; family Cyclobacteriaceae; genus ELB16-189. Next base: position 42,523 of record JBJXEB010000027.1, on the reverse strand, counting down.
CTCACGTGTAATGTTTGAAAAACTATATGACGATGTGCGTGGTGGGAATCCTTCGTTGTTACCAGGCTACCCTACTACTCCTGATAATGGCATTCCTACTACTCCCGATAACTTTTGGTCATCAGGCCGCCTGCCCTTTATGGTGACTTTTGATGTTACCATCAATGGGTTCAAGAAAAGAATACGTGCTGTAGTCATCCATGCCAAGTCTGGCTCTGCGCAAGCAGACTATGACAGAAGAAAATATGATGTGCAGGTATTGCGAGATTCTCTCGTTACTAACTATGCCAATGACAATATCATTTTAGTGGGAGACTACAACGATGATGTAGACGTTTCCATCGCTTCTCCTACCAATCCAGAATCCACTTACAAATCTTTTGTAGATGATGTCACTAACTTCAACACGCTTACTTACACCATCAGCCAAGCGGGAGCATTTAGTTTCCCTAACTTGAATAGTTTCTTAGACCATTTCGTTACTTCAAATGAGCTTGCCAACCCGTATGTGACCAATTCCATTTTGGTAGAAGATCCTCGAGCCTATATTGCCAGCTACACCACAACCACTTCCGATCACTTGCCTGTATCGGCACGGTTTGTAATGTCAGTGAAGACCGATCAAACGATTACATTTAATGCGTTGCCTGCGAAAACCTACGGCAATGCGGCATTCAATCTCACAGCCATTTCCACATCAGGCTTGCCTATCACCTACACCAGTTCTGATCCTACCATTGCTTCCATCAGTGGCAACGCAGTAACTATTCTGAAAGCTGGCACAGTAACCATTACGGCAAGTCAAGCCGGTGACAACAGCTATAATGCTGCTGAGAATGTTGATCAATCCTTGTTGATCAATCCGCTACTTGTTAATTTATCTGTATCGGCCAATGCAGGCACGGAAGCAGGCACAACAGCCATTACAGTAACTGCCACATCAGCAGCTACTGTTACATCTAATCAAACCGTGGATGTGGCCGTGAGCGGAACGGGCGTCACCACTGGAGATTATAGCTTAAGCAACACCACCATTACGATACCATCAGGGGCTACTACAGGTTCTGTAACATTTACAATTGTGAATGATGCTACCATTGAAGCATGTACAGAAACAGCCACACTTACCATCAGTAATCCATCGGGCGGCTTGGCGCTTGGTACAACCACTACGCAAGCAATTGCAATAACTGATGATGACAACAAAGTAAACTTGACATTGAGCGCTCCAATTCCTGGCGTGACAGGTAGCGTTAGTTATGAAGCAACTACCTCTCCAGCGGTTCTCCCTATCACGGTAACGGCCACTACTTCTGCTGCAGTAACCGGGAATCAAACAGTGGATTTAGTCGTGGGTGGAACAGGGGTTACGTCTGCTGATTACACATTGAGTTTTTCTACCATTACAATTCTGAATGGTGCTACAACAGGAACAGCAACTTTTACGGTAGCCAATGATACAGACTTAGAAGGAACGGAATATCCAACTATCACACTTGCCAATCCTTCTTCATGTCTTACGCTGGGCGCAACCATCAAGCGCGACCTTGTTATTTTTGATAATGATTTCACTGCTGCACCTACTGCTAACAATGAAATTCAATTAACTTTTCTTTCAAGCTATCTCAATGTGGGGCCAAGCCCAGGCAACTCGGCTGAAATTTCGGCCTATGATGCAACTAGTAAGCGATTGTTCATTGTTAACTCTCTAGGCAAAAAACTTAACATCGTTGACTTCAGTAATCCTGCAGCCATGTCTAACGTTGCTACGATCGACATCTCAGTGTATGGTGGCATTAATAGTGTTGCAGTAAGAAATGGAATTGTGGCAACAGCTATTGAGGGAGGACCGACTACTGGTAACCCGACCGGAGCTTCTACTGATAATGGAAGCGTTATCTTCTTTGATAAAGATGGAACGCTCTTAAAGCAAGTTGCCGTTGGTGCCATGCCAGACATGATCACCTTTAGCCCCAATGGAAATTTTGTGTTGACGGCCAATGAAGGTGAACCAAACGATGCGTATACAATTGATCCAGAAGGAACTGTGAGTGTGATTGACATATCTGGCGGAGTGGCGAACCTAACTCAAGCGAATGTAACCACTGTCAACTTCAACGCATTTGACTCTCAATTAGCCACATTGAGAACACAAGGTGTGAGGATTTATGGCTTGAACGCTACCGTCTCGAAAGATTTGGAACCAGAATACATTGCTTTTTCTAGTGATGGAAATACGGCCTACGTCACGTTACAAGAAAACAATGCGATTGGTGTACTCGATATGGCTACCAAAACAATCACGGCTATTAGACCATTAGGCTTAAAAGATCATAGCCTGTTAAAGAATGGGTTAGATGCATCCGATCAAAATGGCGTTCCAATCAGCATATCCAATCTGCCAGTCAAAGGGATGTATCAACCCGATGCCATTGCAGGCTTTGCTGTTGGTGGAACGAGTTACTTGATTACGGCCAACGAAGGTGACTCAAGAGCATACGCAGGCTTGAATGAAGAGATACGGGTGGGTGCGACTGGTTATGTGTTAGATCCAACTGTATTCCCTAATGCCGCACTTTTAAAAACAAATAGCGTACTCGGTAGATTGCAACTTACGAACAGAACTGGCGATACTGATGGCGATGGTGACTTTGATGAAATCCATGCGTTAGGCGCGCGTTCGTTTTCTATTTGGAAACCAACCGCAGCAGGACTAGAGCAAGTGTTTGATAGTGGGGACCAAATGGAGCGCATCACTGCAGCCGATGCCAAGTACGCAAGCATTTTTAATGCAAGCAATGACAACGCTTCTCCTGCTCTGAAAAACCGAAGCGACAACAAAGGCCCCGAGCCCGAAGGTGTAACCGTTACTACTATTGATGGAAAAATTTATGTCTTTATAGCCTTAGAACGAATTGGTGGTGTGATGGCCTACAACATCACCGACCCGGCCAATCCTGTATTTGTGCAATGGGCAAATAGCCGAAATTTAACAGCTCCTTTTGGAGATCTGGGTGCCGAAGGTATATTCTTTATCTCAGCTAAAGATAGCCCAACTGGAGTACCATTAGTTGTATTATCCAACGAAATCAGCAGTACCATTTCTGTTTATTCAATAGGTGGTGGGACCTTGCCCTCTGCACCTACAAGCTTAAAGGTAACGGCCAGCACTTCTCAAGTAGCGGCAACACTTGCTTGGACAGACAATGCAACGAATGAAACAGGCTTTGAAATCCAGCGATCTTTAAACTCCAGCAGTGGCTTTGCTGCGATTGGTACAGTTTCGTCAAATACAACAACTTATGTTGACAATACAGTGAGCGTTGGCACCACTTATTTCTATAAAGTGAGAGCCTTTAATGATTTTGGTTTTTCAACTGAAAGCAATACAGAATCTGTAACCATCACCAAAGTAGATCAAACGATTACTTTCAATGCATTACCCGCTAAGAATTTTGGTGACGCCAGTTTCACTCTTTCCGCTACTTCCACTTCTGGCTTACCAGTAAGTTTCATCAGCTCAGATGCCACCATTGCTTCGATCAGTGGAAATACCGTTACAATTTTGAAAGTAGGAACGGTGAACATTACTGCAAGTCAAGTAGGTGATGCAAGCTTCAATGCTGCTACCAGTGTTGTTCAGCCATTGACCATCAACAAAGCAAACCAGACCACTACCTTTAGTGCCTTGCCCGCCAAAACATTTGGTGATGCTGCATTCGCACTTTCGGCCACTTCTAGTTCTAGCTTACCGGTAAGTTTCAGTAGCTCTGATGCTACAGTTGCTTCCATTACAGGAAACACAGTCACCATTTTAAAAGCAGGAACGGTGAACATCACAGCAAGCCAAGCAGGAGATGCCAGTTTCAATGCTGCCACTAATGTTGTTCAACCTTTGACAATCAACAAAGCAAACCAGACCATTACATTCAGTGCACTTGCAAACAAAACTTTTGGCGATGCTGCGTTCGCACTTTCAGCTACATCAACTTCTGGTTTGCCCGTAAGTTTTAGTAGCTCAGACGTAACCATCGCTTCTATCTCTGGCAACACAGTTAACATTTTAAAAGCTGGAACAGTGAACATTACAGCAAGCCAAATCGGGGATGCAAGTTTCAATGCAGCCGCTGATGTAGTTCAATCATTGACGATCAGTAAAGCAAATCAGGTTATTACTTTTACAGCCATTCCCGACAAACTTTTGGGCGATGCTCCGTTTACGTTTACACTTCCAACGTCTACATCTGGGCTGACCGTAACCGTGACGCCAAATGCAAAAGTGACCGTCAACGGAAACCAAACCACTCTTGTAAGTGCGGGCAAGGCGAGCATCACCGCTAGCCAGTCGGGCAATGGGAATTACAACGCGGCCACTTCAGTGATCAGGGAATTCTGCATCAAGCCAGCGAAGCCAAGTGTAACCGTATCGCTTGTTGGCTCGACTGCTACACTTACATCTAGTGCAGTATCTGGAAACCAGTGGTTCTTGAATAATGTTGCTATACCAAGTGCTACTAACAGCACCTACGCTGCAACCACTGCAGGAACTTACAAAGTGCAAGTGACCATCGATAATTGCGTAAGTGATTTCTCTGTGGATACACCAGTTGTCATCACGGGTGATTTGCAAATCATCTCTAGCATCACAGCTTACCCCAATCCTGCCGATGATCGTTTGATGATTGTCGGACTGGAAGAAGAAACGCGTGAATGTATCGTGGTTGATCTATTGGGACGCAATACCATTCTCAGCTTAACAAAACAGAAAGGTGGGCATGAGGCTTCGGTGGAAAGTTTTTCATCGGGCGTTTACTTGGTTCGTGTCCAGCAGTCGAATTCGATTCAACAGATCAGGTTTGTGAAAAGGTAGCCCTGGTTGACTTAAAGCAATCGGCTTACAAATGATTTGTAAGCCGATTTCCTTATCTCTAAGCTTGTTTTACCTCCAACATCTTCACTACCGTTAGTGCGGCCTCTTCTCCTTTGTTACCAAGTTTGCCACCAGCACGATCCATCGCTTGCTTTTTGTTTAATGTAGTGAGTACACCAAATGCTATGGGCTTGTTTGTTTTCAAATTTACTTTCATGATTCCGTAGGCCACGGCTTGACAAACGTAATCGAAATGTGGTGTATCACCTTGGATGACGCAACCCAAGCAAATCACTGCGGCCACATCTTTCTTTTCGGCTTCCCATTGGGCGGCTAAGGGAAGTTCAAAACTGCCAGGCACATTTTTGCGGATGATGTTTTGTTTTTTCATGCCCAATGAAATCAGCGCATTGTGCGCGCCTTGAAACAGTGGCTCGGTGATTTCTTCGTTCCATTCAGCTACTACAATGGAGATTTTTTTATTGCCAAGTTTAAGTTTGCTTTTGCCTGAAACGGATTTTAAAACACCTGCCATAGAGATTAAATTAAAGTCAAAATTAGTGAATAATAGCGGCACTGTTATCGGAAACCAAAAAGCAAGGCTGGGCGAATAGACTGGGGACAGAAAAGGCAAAATTGATCGACCTTGCCTTTCTTACTCTCTTTCCTATACAATCTAGCTATTTCGTAAAGCGAAATACATGTTGCCCATTTACTGATTGGATTATTCCAAAGCCCAGCTTAGTTTTCGCCCAATTCAATCAGAGCTTAAAGGATGCGGTGGTAGCTTCTATAATCTGTGCCTCTAGATTCACCTGCACTTCCACTTGTTCATTCCCCACAATTGTGGTAATTATTCCGGTGGCTACGGATACCTTTCTAATTCTCAGATTTGCGTTATCAGCAATTAATATAACGTAGTCAGTGAAGGGTTTGTCTGTGCGCGGGGCGAGGGCTTGTAACGTAAGCCCGGTGGCACCTCGCCACACGCCAAATAAAAATCACCACCGCCACTCTCATAAACTTCGTTTCCTTTCTTCATCAAAATTAGTAGCTTTAGTTTTTACCAATCCTTAAATCCAATGAAAAAGAATTGTCTACTCTTGCTCTTTGCTCTTTACACCTGGACAGTCAACGCCCAAGGCATTAAAAAAGCACCGGAAGTAAAAGAAGGTGAAGGGCCGTACACGCAATTAATTATTCGCGGTGTCACGCTCATTGATGGCACGGGTGCACCGCCAGTTGGGCCGGTAGATATTGTGGTGAAGCAAAACAGGATTATAAATATTGTGAGCATTGGCCTGCCCACGCCTGGCATGGCGAGCGAAGGCAACCGCCCCAAACTAGAAGCGGGTGGTAAAGAACTAAATTGTGAAGGTATGTACTTGATGCCAGGCTTTGTAGATATGCACGGCCACATTGGCGGAGGCCAAGCACCCATTGCCGAATATGTTTTTAAATTATGGATGGCCCATGGTGTCACTACCATTCGCGATCCAGGATCCGGCAATGGATTGGAGTGGGTGCTCGATCAAAAAAATAAGAGCGCGCTAAATCTGATCACAGCACCACGAATAAAATCGTATGTAACTTTTGGATCAGGTAGCAAGGAGCCGATCAAAACACCTGAGCAAGCACGCGCATGGGTGAATGAAAATAAATTGAAAGGTGCCGATGGAATAAAATTCTTTGGGGCTGCCCCAGATATTATGGATGCTGCGCTGCGCGAAAACAAACGATTAGGTCTTCGCTCTGCATGCCATCATGCGCAATTGGGTGTGGCTCGATGGAATGTGGTGAAGTCAGCTGGTGCTGGTCTTACTACGATGGAACACTGGTACGGCTTGCCGGAAGCGATGCTACCGAACTCCAGCATTCAGAATTATCCGTTGAACTATAATTATTCTAACGAGCAAAATCGTTTTGAAGAGGCGGGCAGGTTGTGGAAGCAAGCCGCTGCACCTTACTCGCCCAAATGGAATGCGGTGATGGACACATTATTAAAATTGGATTTTACGCTCGACCCAACATTCGATACGTATGAGGCCGCTCGTGATTTGCACAAAGCGCGCAGGCAAGAGTGGCATGAGACGTATACATTGCCGCAGTTGTGGGCGTTCTATCAACCGAGTCGTGTGGCACATGGATCGTTTTGGTTCTCGTGGGGAACGGAACAAGAAGTAGCATGGCGAGAAAATTTCCGTTTGTGGATGACATTTGTAAACGAATATAAAAATCGCGGAGGGCGAGTAACGGCTGGGTCTGACAATGCTTATATATTTCAACTGTACGGGTTCGGTTACATCCGCGAACTGGAATTGTTGCGCGAAGCTGGTTTCCATCCGTTGGAAGTCATTCGCTCGGCAACATTGTATGGTGCACAAGCTCTCGGCATGGAAAAAGAAATTGGCTCTGTGGAAATCGGCAAGCTGGCCGACTTCGCCATAGTAGACCAGAATCCACTTGAGAATTTGCAAGTGCTATATGGTGTGGGTGCTATCAAGCTGATGGATGACAATAGTGTGAAGCGCGTTGGTGGTATAAAGTACACTATCAAAGACGGCATCATTTACGATGCGAAGAAACTATTGAGCGATGCTAAGAAAATCGTGGATGAAGAAAAGGCAAAGTCGGGCTTTGTGTTGAAGCAGCCAGGGATGAATTAATTGTAGGGCACAAAATTTTGTGTCCCTACAATATTTTGTGCCTACCATCAAAATTTCATCTTTGGGTGATTCTTGGCACCGTATTGAATGGAGTTAAAATATTTCTGTTTCTTTTTACCGATGGCGGTTTCGTAATAGGGCTTTTCTACCCTGCATGAACTGAAAACCAACAAGATCAACACAAAAGGTACCACACACTTTTTCATAACTTTCTTTTTGTTTGATACTAAATACAGTAGTGGGGAACGAACCACCATACTATCCGCCCCAAGTTGTACTTTTGCGGGACGAACGGACTTAGCAACCGACCAAAAGACTTTACCTCATGGCTGAAACGAGAACAGAATTGAAAGATTTAGGGGAATTCGGTTTGATTGACCGAATACAAAAGCAATTTTCTCTGCAAAACAGTACATCTGTAAGGGGCATAGGTGATGATGCCGCGCTGATTTCGATTGGCGAAGAATATTTATTGGTGACCACGGATATGTTGCTGGAAGGTGTACACTTCGATCTGTCGTACATGCCACTACAACATTTAGGCTACAAGGCAGTGGCAGTTAATGTCTCTGATATTGCTGCTATGAATGGAACGCCTGAGCAAATCACGATTGGATTGGGATTGAGCAACCGATTTTCGTTGGAAGCAATTGATAGTTTGTACGATGGCATCCGTGCTGCGTGTGAAAATTACAAAGTGGATTTAGTCGGTGGCGATACTACTTCGTCTGCATCGGGGTTGGTGATTTCCATCACGGCTATTGGCAGAGTGAAAAAAGAAAAAGTGGCGCTGCGCAGTACTGCCAAAAACAATGACATCATTTGTGTGACGGGAGATTTAGGCGCGGCCTACTTGGGGCTACAAGTTTTAGAACGCGAGAAACAAGTTTTCTTGACGAACCCTGAGATGCAACCTGACATTGAAAAATATGAATACATGGTTGGGCGTCAATTAAAGCCCGAAGCGCGAATGGATATTATCTATGAGTTGGCTGATAAAAAAGTAGTGCCCTCTTCGATGATCGATGTATCGGATGGATTGGCATCTGAATTATTACACTTGAGCAAAAGCTCTGGTGTGGGGATAAAAATATTTGAAGACAAAGTGCCCATTGATTCATTTGCTTATGAAACGGCTATTGAGTTTATGATTGACCCGATCACGTGCGCACTCAACGGTGGCGAAGATTATGAGTTGCTCTTCACCATCAACCCTGCTGATTACGAGAAACTAAAAAACCATCCTGATATTCACTTCATCGGTCATGTGCATAGCAACCCCGAGCAGAATGTGATGGTGACGAAGCAAGAGACTATCGTGCCGCTAAAGGCGCAGGGGTGGAATCATTTTGGGGGTCGTTGATTTTTCCAACTCACCCCTGTTCGCGATAGCGAACTTTCCCCTCTCTTCGCAGAAGAGAGGGGTGCGTCAACGAAGTTGACGTGGGGTGAGTTCAATCCTCTGGATACGGGATAAAAACAAACCTTGTAAACTCTTTGTCCACCACGAACAAGCAACAAAATTCATCGGGGTCTTTGTAGGTGGCTATAAACCCTTCTTCTTTGTCTTCTGCTATCAACTCGCGCTGCTTAAATTCATCCATGAATGAAGCAAAGTAATTCCAATCTAGTTCTTGCGAATATTTATCGATCAACAATTGCCCAATCGGAATAGATTCTTTGGAGATAGCGAAGATAGGGTAATCAAAGCCCGCCCTTCTTATTTGGTACGAGGCCTCTTTTAATGTGTCGGCCACTTTTACAAAATCTGCACTGATCGTGCCGAGGTACTTGCCACTTAGTTCGGGGTCGTTGAATTGAGATACTGCCATGCGGTAAAATTAAGGCTTTGCGAGAAAACTATCAGAATAGTTTTTCAGCAAAGGAAAGAATTCTTCGAATTCCGTTTTGAATTCATCGTAATGGATTTCCAATTCCACTACTGATTCATCCATTTTAGAATCAAATTTAGATCGCCTCGCCATTCCGCTCAGCGCACGGTGGATGCCTTCTATCTTTGCATAGTTCACCAACCAATTTCCACGCGCCATGTGCGGCAGCATCCAGTTCACTTGTTCGGGCAAAATAGGCGCGTTCTGTTGAATAAGCCTATAGCAATCTTCGGCAAAGTCTGCAAGCAATTGCTTGCTGTGGTTATCCCAACCCGCTGCGAGAAAGTGATCGTAAAAAATATCTACGATCACAGGCGCATAGTGCCGATACTTCGGGCGCAACCGCATTTTGCTTTGTTTAACAATGGGATGTCGATCAGTAAACTCATCAATTAGTCGATGAAGTTCGATGCCCTTTACGATGGCTGGCTCATAACGATCAGTCAAATCCCTCCCCTTTACAAAATCGCCAATGAAATTGCCAAGCCTAACCAGCGGGTCATTACCTGATAAATAAAGGTGAGCAAGAAAGTTCATACAAGTTTAAACAATTTAGTTTTTCTTTGGCGGCATGGCCAGCGAGGCGCAAGGCCACCGGGCTATCCGTTACAAGTCCGGCCACGCACAAATCCACACACTTCGGGCTTTCCACTCCTATCCCTTGCCGTGGTGTTCTTAAAAAAATTCATCGGTCATGTAAGGTAATTCATTTCATTCTATTTTTATTCGGAAATAATTTGTTGACTTTTGATCTAAACCTAGACCTATGGCACACTTAGAGCAACTCAAATTATTGGTAAACCTTGCCCGCATAGATGGCGATATGGCCGAGCGCGAAAAGCTTTACATTACCAATATCGGCAAGGCTAACGGATTTCCTGAATCGTCTGTAGCCACATTGTTTTACCATTCGCACGATGTGATCATTCCTGATGACTTAACAGACGATCAACGATTCAATTATATTTTCAGCTTGGTTCAATTAATGAAGATAGATGAGCGGCTTTATCAAGAAGAAATAAAGTTTTGTTCCAAGATAGCCTCTCGACTTGGCTACGGACAAGAAGTAATGTTTGAGATGATGCTGAAAGTAAAAACGACAGTAGATGAGAATGAGAGGAAGGCTTTGCAAGAACTCACACAGAAATATTTGAAGAAGGAGTGAGTTGTAAGAAATAATAGAAAAGTGTACGGTCTTAAAATGGCGTTACTAAACTTAGCTTTTTGGTAACAATTCCATAATTGAATACTCTTTTAGTTCATGGCTTTTTTGCTCTACTTGAAACAAAAAAGTTATGAGCTACTACAAAACTATAGACGGCAAGAAAATGGACGGCAACCTGCTAGAGATGGCCGAAGATGCTATCGCTGGCATTGGCGATGGACGAATCTCCAAAAAAGACGCTGAGGCCATGATCAAATCAGTGATGGACGCTGGCGATTATACAGATGTTGAAAAAGACACAATGGAGTACATTCGCGATAATTTTAAATGGACGGAGGGTGCAGATGAGTGGTTCCGTTCTCAAATTGCGAGCTGGGCCGCGAAGAAGTAACTTTCATTTAAATAACTCCTTGAGAAACTCCTTTAAGGGAATCAACATTGGACTGCTCAAATCCCAGATATTATTATCTAAGTAGCTTCTCTCTGATCCTTTAACCCTATTTGGCTCAACAAAAGAGCCTTGATAGATCCTGATTTTTTCCTTTTCATCTATTGACCGAGGATTTTTCAGGTTGAGAGCAGCTTTACAAATCGCGTAAGCTTCAATGCAATCAAAGAGTTTTTCATTACCTTTTGTAACTGAACTCTTCAAAAGACTCTCCAGGTTTCCTTTTGAATTATTATCTGGGAACAAAAAAATCTTATCAAACTTCAATGACAAATCTCGTTCTTTGGCTTTCACCTTTGCCAAGGTAGACTTGTAGTCATTGTCGTCAGCATCAAAAATAACAATATTCAATTTGCCGGAATCTGTGCTAGTTTGAATTTTAGCTTTAGATGTATGAATGGTCTCACTTTTACCACCAATTTCAATAAATGAATTTCTCTGAACTTTATTTGGAGGGAAATGAAAGATAATAAAGTCCTGTAAAAAACGAACATCTTCAAAGCCTTCAACAATTAGCGAGATATCATCCATTTGCTTAAGCCCTTACTTCATTCCCGATATTAATGGCGTGTTCAAATTGTTCAAAATCATATGTGTGAGCTGTAACGATTTTTGTTTTCGTGTTTTCTACTAAAGTAATACTTCTCACATCTTTTTTTAGCTCTGGTAAATCATCTTCCAAAACTTCTTTGAAATATTTTATGCATTCCTCGTTGTGGGTGGTCATAAATAGTTGAACATCATTGTCTGTTGCTGTCTGCAAGATTACTTTCCAAAATTCTTTGAGTCTATTGAAGTAAATTCCCGCATCTACTTCATCAATCATTACGCGGCCACCCCTATTACTAAATATTACTACTAATATTCTAAAAAGATTTACTGTTCCATCGCCTAATAAATCCAACGGGAGAGGAACTTGATCTAAGCTTTTTGTAAAAATTAGATTTGGCGGCATATCTTTTGGCACGTACGGCTCAATATTTTCCAAATCGGGTATCATAATTCTGATTCCCTCAAGAAAGCGCTGTTTCAAAAGAGGCTTTCTTTGAATTTCCTCAGAATAGATATTTGCTGAATTTGAATCGTCATCTCTATAGAAAGGACTTATATATGGAATTCCAATTTCAGAAGCATCGCCTTCGGCTAAGAACCCAGCAGTTTGATTTAACTCATCTCTACTGTCCTTAATAGATACACTTTTATTTTGGAAATCAAACATCAAATGGATTCGTCTTTCAAAGCTTACACCGTTCATTTGGAATGAAATGTCTCGAATTTCATTCTCTTTTGATCTATTACAAAAGAAAGATAAATCTCGGTATTTGATATCCTTAAAGGAATATTTGAGCTTCAAAATATTGAAGAGATTTATTGCAGGTATCAAAGCGAAGTCATCAATTAGCAATGCCTCCAATACACTTGTTTTCCCAACATTATTATCACCCACAATTAGATTATACTGCCCCAAGTCCTTAATTTCTAAAGACTCAAAACGCTTAAAATTCTCTACTTTGAAACGGGTAAGGTGTTTATTCTTATCTCCCTTGCTATTAAATCTAGTATCTCCCATTTTATAAAATTACAAAAAATACAGACATTAAAACCCCTGCCCGTACGGCAAGCTTAATCCTTCGGTTCCCACAACTCAATCTTGTTTCCATCCGGATCCATGATCCATCCAAATTTCCCGTAAGGATATTCTTCAACATCACCCACAATTTGAACTCCTTCTTCCTTTAACACTTTGAGCAACTCTACTAAGTTCTCTACGCGGTAGTTGAACATGAATGGTTTTTCACTTGGCTGAAAGTACTTTGTATCAGCCGCAAATGGGCTCCAAGCGGTGACAGCAGGCTCTTTCGCATCTTTATTATCAACCTCAAGCCATTTAAAGGATACTCCGTACTCGTCTATGGGCAAGCCCAAATGTTTGCCATACCACTCTTTTGTTTTCTTTGGGTCCGTTGTTTTAAAAAACACACCGCCCAATCCTGTTACTCGTTTCATTTTCTTGTCCATATTTATTCTTTTTATAATTTAATGACTTGTCTAACGATGTTGATCGATTAAAACTACATTTCCGTCTGGATCGGTTATCATAATACTTGCTGGTCCAGAAGTTTTCTCATCGATTTCGTTGCTGATTTTCACTCCCTTGTTTTTTAATTGTCTCTGAATCTCTCTTACATCATCAAACTTATCCATGTTTTTGGCGTTCTCATCCCAGCCTGGGTTAAAAGTTAAAATATTGCCCTCAAACATTCCTTGAAACAATCCGATCAACGAATTTCCGTTCTTCATGATCAAGTAGTTTTTTTCGAGCGAACCTCCAAAAACGACAAAGCCCAAGTTTTCATAAAACTGTTTTGAAGCTTTAATATCCTTGACACTAAGGCTTACGGAAAATGCTCCTAATTTCATATTAGTATTGTTGGTTTGTTGTTTCGCAGTGATTGGATGGGTGTAGAGGCCGATCACAAATGATGCAATAAGGCCTAGCGCTAATAGTATTGTCTTTTTCATCTTTTTTTCCAAGTTATTAATACAAATTTATTTTCTTTCGTTGATTCAAAGTCAGTTGGCCTGCCAGCTAAACTATAGCAGATGATGATGTTGTCGCCATCCATTTTGTAAATGCACTTAAACAACTTGCCTTGATTGGGGCCATTAATGCCGAGAATATCCAATTCATTCGTTCCATCAAAAAAAGTAATGGACCCAGAGTCGCTCACCATATCTCCTGACCAAATTTTATAACCTGCATCGGTGATTTCCATTTTTTCATTAGCAAATGCAGGCGTGATATCATTTCCGCTCATTTGCGCTTGCACTACAAACCATAATCCAATCAGTGTTTTCATTTCTTAGTGTTTATAAATTTTTTCTCATAAATCTCAATCCATTGTTGAGGTGTAAGCTTTGAAGCCAATTCACCAATCAAATCCAACTGTACATCTTCAGGTTTTTTAAATCGGATACATGACTTACCCATATCTAGCTTCTTAGTGGAATACACTTTCCACTCATCTTGAAACCACTCCAATAATTTTGGTTGAGCATAGATGCCCATGTGATAAACGGCAATAAAATTTTTCTGCGATGCAATGTTGAGAAATGGCAACGGCAATTTAGGATCACAATGATATCCATCTGGATAAAGCTTGTGCGGCACTACATAGCCAATCATGCCATAGTTCATTTCTTCTTGAAAGCCTTTTGGTAAATTTTTAAGAATGACTTTGCGAATGGCACTGATAATCTGTTTCCGTTCTGGAGGAAGGGAATCAATGTATTCAGCAACTGTTTTAGCGTTGGATTGCATAGTATCGGGGCTTAGGACTTGGAAATTAGGACTTAGGACTTGGGACTTAGTCCGTTAGTTGGTAAGAATTCCTTTTTTTTAAGCAATGCCGCACTGAACAATGAAATCAGTATACCCACAGGCGCAATCTCCATTAGCGTCATGGCGAATCGAATAAACGGGTTTTCGTACATCGCAGCATATTCATCTATCTTTGCTTGGGTAGTGCCTTCTGCTTTTAATTTTTCAAAGTATTTATCACCCATCTCAGTGACAAAGTCAGTCATCGTATTGTAAATAACCTCCCAAGTGATTGCATAAATTAGGGAGGCTACTAATGTTATCAATAGGCCCACTACTAATGCTTTGCCAAAAGTAATGGCTCCATTCAAATTATTATCTCTATGCGATTTCACACCAAAAAAGATGAGTGATAGTGCAACTACCATTGTGCTGTAGCCGACCCACTCGCCATTTTCCATGGTTAGTATTCCACGGTCGTAAAGCGGCATTGTTATAAAGAACATTAAACCCACAATTGCGCCCGCTATCAGGCCATAGATCAATACGATTTTTTTCATAGTGTCTTATTTTTTGCCCAAAACAAATGCAGAAAACCACAAAAGCCTTCACCCGAAAGGATGATTTGGATAAAATTAAGGGAATTCACCCAAAAGAAGTATCAAGATTTTCAACAAATCAAGGTATCAATCTCAACTCCTTTGCTTTTTGAACAGCTTGTGTCCTTCTGCTTACCTCCAATTTAAGAAAGAGATTAGAAGTATGTGTTTTGATGGTATTGAGGGAAACAAAAAGCTTATCGGCAATTTCTTGGTTGGAAAGGCCCTTGGCCATCAGTTCCAGTACTTCGTGCTCTCGCTTGCTGATGCCAAGTCGCTGCAGTCCAGTTTCATTGAAAACAAACTCTGGCCCAACCAAGATTACCTTTCCGCGAGTTAGCCTTAGCCCAGCCCAAATGCCCAGCCCTGTAAAAAAGATTGCTATAATTCCGACATAAAACTCAGTGGACAAGTCGTGAACAACTAGACGGTACTCCAAATATTTAAGGGCAAAAATTAGAATGGCCATTGCCAAGCCATAAATCAAAATTGTCTTTTTCACAATGGCTAAACTACAAAAGGTGTTTGATATTTTGAGAGTGTCTTTGCAATCGTTTGTTGTAGAGATAATCTAAAAATTAACCAAGGTTACTAAGTCTTCATGAAAAGGATAAATTTTTTTGTTTATTGATCACATGCACTTAATCTACTCAAAATGGCTTTCACCGAATTTATTGAATAGTCAACTGGTGATTTGCCCTCAGCTAATTTAAGAAGGTTATTTTCGCGACATTAATTTTTACACCCTAGTTAATTAATCCTACGTTATGATTCGATTTTACTTTTCAATCCTACTTCTTCTATGTTCGATTGGGATGACCATTGAAATCAATGCTCAACAAACACCGAGAACAACTACTAGCGGTGCAGGATACCTAGAATACTTACCTGCCGACTATTTAACCAATCCAACAAAAAAATACCCTTTACTTATTTTTCTTCATGGGGCGGGAGAAACAGGAAATGGTTCCGTTTCGGAGCTTGAGAAAGTGAAGACAAATGGCCCTCCAAAACTTATCCAATCAGGGCATAACATGTGCTTTACCATTAACGGTGTTCAAGAATGTTTCATCGTCATCTCTCCACAATTAACTCCGAATGCGGGAGGGTGGTGGCCAAGCATCTTACAACCAATTTTTGATTATGTACTCAATGGGTCTCAAAATTATCGAATAGATAAGACAAGGGTTTATCTTACAGGCCTAAGTCTTGGAGGACAGGGTGTATATATTGGTTTAGGCGAGACAACTGATATTTTTGCTGCTGGGGCAGTGATAGCAGGATTCAATAACGGCAATGGATGTACCATCTCAGCTAGAAAAATTCCTGTCTGGGGCTTTCATGGTGAAAGCGATGGAACCATACCATATGGTACTGGCCTTAATGAGTTTAGCAAAATAGGTTGGTGCACAACACCTACCCCTATGGCCGAGTTAAAATGGACAAACTATCCTGGGGTTGGGCATAACTCATGGGACAATGCCTATACAACAGATCATTCTGTTCAATCTCCGCTCAATTTGTATGAATGGCTACTAACAAAAAATAAAAACTTATCAGGAAATGCTTTGCCGACTGCTAATGCGGGCATTGACCAAACGATCACCCTACCAACTAACTCGCTTACTCTTACAGGTAGTGGAATGGATTCAGACGGAACTATTTCTTCTTATTTATGGACACAGGTGAGTGGCTCTGCTACCTCAATGATCAACCCAAATACTAGCACGCTTAGTTTAGCTGGACTAGCAGCTTCTGGAACTTACACGTTCCGATTGACGGTAACAGATAACTTAGGAGCTACCGCATCGGATGATATAACCATAACTGTTAATATCGCGCCAATGGCTGATGCAGGTACAGATCAAACTATTACACTTCCTTCTAACTCACTTGTCATCACTGGAAATGGAATGGATCTTGATGGCTCCATCTCTTCTTACAATTGGACAAAAGTGAGTAGCCTCCCAGCTACCCTGACAAACACAAACACTAACACGTTGAATTTAGCAGGTCTAGCTTCTGGAGCTCATGTGGTTCGCCTAACTGTCACAGATAATTTAGGAGCTACCGCATCGGATGAAGTAAACGTGATCGTTAACCCCTCAGCCAACTTAGCTATTGGCAAAATCGCTGTAACTTCTTCAAATGAAAATGCAAGTTTGGCTGGTGCCAAAGCTGTAGACGGCAGCACCACAACTCGATGGAGCTCGCAGTTCAGCGATCCACAATGGATATATATTGACCTTGGCTCCAACGTAAATATCAATCAGGTCAAAATCACATGGGAAGCGGCTGCCGCATCTAATTATAAAATTCAAATATCAAGTGATGCCATAACTTGGGCAGATATTAAAACTATATCAGGCAACACTACTTTGGTGAATGATCATACTGGATTAATAGGTGGAGGCAGGTATGTGCGAGTTTATGGCACAACTAGAAAGACCACTTATGGATATTCTATTTACGAGCTTGAGGTGTATGGCAACGTAGGAAATGTATTGCCCATAGCCAATGCAGGGGCAGATCAAACAATCACACTTCCTACCAATTCCCTTAATCTTATTGGTGGAGGAACGGATTCTGATGGAACTATTTCCTCTTATGCATGGGCACAAGTGAGTGGTCCAGCAATTACGTTGACCAACCCCAATGCGAATACACTTAACTTAACAGGACTGGCTTCTGGATCCTACGTATTTAGGTTAACTGTCACTGATAACTCTGGAGCAACGGCATCGGATGACATTAACGTTACTGTAAATATTCCACCCATTGCCAATGCAGGGGCAGATCAAATAATCACGCTCCCTATCAACTCGCTCAATATTACAGGAAGTGGAACAGATTCGGATGGAACAATCTCTTCTTACTTATGGACAAAAGTAAGCGGTGCTACAGCCACACTTGCAAATGCAAGCACGGGTTTTCTTGGTTTATCCGGATTGATTTCCGGAACTTATGTGTTTCGCTTAATCGTTACCGATAATGCTGGTGCAACAGCATCCGATGATGTTACCGTTACTGTAAATACTCCACCCATTGCCAATGCAGGGGCAGATCAAACAATCACGCTTCCAATCAACTCGCTCAACATTGCTGGAAGTGGAACAGATTCGGACGGAACAATCTCTTCTTACTTATGGACAAAAGTAAGCGGTCTTGCTGCTACCTTAACGAATCAAAATACAAATACCCTTAGTCTTACAGCGCTAGTCTCAGGAACTTACGTTTTCCGCTTGACTATAACGGATAATTCTGGTGTAACTGCATCAGATGATGTTAATGTAGTAGTGAATCCAGCTCCAAATGTTAATCCAGTAACAAATGCTGGAGCTGATCAAACAATTACCTTGCCGACCAACTCCCTTAACCTTGTTGGCAGTGGAACTGATTCTGACGGAACAATTTCCTCATATACTTGGATAAAAGTGAGCGGATCTTCAGCCGCGCTTTCAAATAGTAATACGAACACACTTAATTTATCGGGATTGGTCTCTGGTACTTATGTTTTTAGGTTGACGGTAACTGATAACTCTGGAGCGACCGCTTCCGATGATGTTATCCTGATCGTAAACCCCGCACCAGCACAATCTAACTTGGCCCTTGGCAAACCTGTCTTTACCTCTTCTAACGAAGGCTGGTCCTTTACAGGTACTCAAGCCGTGGATGGGAATAGCACTACCAGGTGGAGTTCACTATTTAGTGACTTTCAATGGATATACGTTGACCTCGGCTCAAGCGTAAACATCAATCGGGTTAAGATCATTTGGGAAGCTGCCAGCGCATCCGATTACAGAATTCAAACATCTCATGATGCCGTTGCATGGACAGATTTGAAATCAATTAGCGGCAACACTACATTGATCAATGATCATACCGGGCTAAATGGTGCTGGTAGATATGTAAGGATGTTGGGTGTAACCAGGCGAACTACTTATGGCTATTCCGTTTATGAATTTGAAGTGTATGGCGGAATAGGGAATGCAGTGCCCGTAGCCAATGCAGGTGTAGATCAAACAATCACACTTCCTATCAACTCTCTCAACATAACTGGAAGTGGAACCGATTCGGATGGGACGATCTCAACGTACGCTTGGACACAAATAAGTGGTGTTGCTGTCACACTTGCAAATGCAAACACTAACGTTCTCGGTTTGTCTGGATTAATTTCTGGTAATTATTCATTTCGTTTAACTGTCACTGATGATGCTGGCGCAACCTCTTTCGATGATGTCAATGTAGTAGTGAACCCAGCACCTTCTACTAACCTCGCCCTTAACAAAATCACGGTTACGTCTTCCAATCAAGGTTCAGACGCAATTGCCTCTAGCCCCCAGGCAGTGGATGGAAATTACACAACAAGATGGAGCTCACAGTTTAGTGACCCACAATGGATATACGTTGACCTAGGCTCAACCGTAAACATCAATCAAGTTAAGATCACTTGGGAAGCCGCTCGGGCAGCAAATTATAAAATCCAAATCTCCAATGACGCCATAGCTTGGACAGACATAAAAACAATAACAGGCAACACAACCTTGTTGAATGACCACACCGACATCAGCGGCAATGGCAGATATGTGAGGATGTTGGGGCTAACCAGAGGAACGATTTACGGTTATTCAATATATGAGTTGGAAGTGTATGGAGTTCCCTCAACCCCAGTTAGCGCAAGAGCAAGCTCAACGGCACCTGAAACCATAGGTACTTCTACTATTCCCGCAGCCATTGAAGAGGTAGTAGGATTAGTCTTTTTAGATAAAACTTATTTTGGGGAAAGTGATTATTCAGTTGCAATCTTTAACGGCAATGGAGACAATATTTTTAAAGGAAAATGGAATACAGATTTCTATAACCCTATTTTTTCAGAAGAAGGTCTATACTTTTACCACGTTTTTAAAAATGGCAAGCGAATAGATGGCGGAAAAGTCATGATAGTAAACAAATAAAAAACTTCTCTTTCAGAATAAACAGGCTGTCTCAAAAGGGCAGCCTTTTATTTTTTTTAATTTTCAAGTCTCTACAGCAAATCTGTCTCTATGATGGATAGAGAGTGGTAAATCCCCGATTGAAGGCTGATTTAAGGGTTTAAAAACTAATTTAAATAGTATTTTAAATACTAATATTTTTAGTATTATATTTGGCTTGTCAAAAAAAGATAGATATGAAAGTCATCAAATCAGGCCTCATTGGCGCACGTATAGTAAAAGCCAAAGAACCTAACATTCAGTTATTTCAAATTAGAGTCGTACTTAACCAGCATCGTGATGCTTTGGTGAACCGCATCTTATCCGATCTCTCCACCTACATCGATTTTAAATTTCACTTGCAGCCAGCACGAAATGAGTTGATTGTCTTGGCAGAAAAAATAGCAAGACTAAAAAATCATGATGTTGACTTAGAATATTATCAGCCAATGTTAAAGGAGTTGAAACGAAAAGATGAAATCAAAATCAAAAATGATTATTTCTTTTTAGAGATTGATGAAACCATCCGCATAAATCTAAACCCGCAATTGGATTTTGCTGCCTAGTCGCAAATTTCGACAACCGAGCCTAAACCGAATAAATACCTGACCACACATGAAGACCATTAAATCCGCCCTGTTAGGCACCAAGAACCTTATTGATACCAATCCAGAAGCGCTGTTATTTCAATTGAAAGAAATATTGAAAGCTCATCGCGAACTCATCATCACTCGGATGATTGGCGACTTGCCCACCTATATCGTTTACAAATTTGATGTGAAGCCTACTAAAAACATGCTAGAGGTGGTGAAAGGTCAATTACTTGAATTGAGAAAAAGCCATGTGGATTTGGATAAGTACCAATCTACCGTACAGATGGTATTGAACCGCGCTGTTACTCACCTAACCAACGAACCTTTTTATGTTGAGATAGACGAGTTTCTAACACCCTATGTACAAGTAAAATATTCTATCGCAACTGAGCAAAGAAGTAAACCTCAGCTAATCGAGTAAAGTTGGTGGCAACTTCCAGCAAGTTTAGTATTGCTGCATACAGCCCCATAAGTTGAATTTAGCCAAATCAAATGATGTCTAAAAACGAATCGCAATCGATTCCGTAAATTATTCCATCAAATTCAACGCAAAGAAGTCCGTTAAGGCTTTACTTCACAGAAAACTACCCTGTCCTCCGTGCATCCCTCGCGTATTGCCGTCAAACTTATTTTTTTTATAAACGGCTTCGTTCACGCCAATCTCGCTGCGCGTTTTCCGCGCGTGCAAGAGTTGTTCAATATCGATAACGGTACGTTGGGTTTCGTACTCCTCTCCTCTTCAGTGGGTGCGTTGTTGGCCATGCCCTTTACAGGTTGGCTCATCATCCGCAATGGGAGCCGAAGGATCACCATCTTCTCTGTTTTCTTGTACTGCATTTTTATTCCCCTCGTGCCGCTCATGCCCGGCTTGATCGGGCTCATCATTATTTTTTTTATCATGGGCTTAACCGCTGGCATGTTAGATGTCTCCATGAACTCGCAAGCCGTCATGGTAGAGCGGCAACATGAAAAACCCATTATGACTTCCTTCCACGCGCTCTTCAGCATTGGCATGGTGGCGGGGGCGTTTTGTGGTTCGCTGTTCGTGCAGTTGCAAACTACATTGTTCATTCATCTCGCAGTCATTGTTGGTGTGAGCGTGCTTGGTGCAGCGTGGGCCCGTTATCATTTGATCCACGACAAACCTCAAAAAAAAGAAGTCGATGGCCCCGCCTTTCGATTGCCAAATGCCGCGATGGTCAGCATCGGTGTCATCGCTTTCTGCTGCATGCTAGGCGAAGGCGCGATGGCCGACTGGAGCACCAACTACATGGAAAACATTGCCCATGCAGATAAAGCCATCGCTCCACTTGGTCTTTCCGCTTTTGCATTGGCCATGACCATCGGCAGATTTTTCGGAGACAGCGCGCGCTTAAAATTAGGCGACAGAAAATTGATGATCACCTGCGGCATCATTTCCATTTTAGGTATTTCTCTCACGCTCGCTTGGAGCAACCCCTACTCCGTCATCGTGGGGCTTTTCATCGTGGGCATCGGCCTTTCCTCTGTCGTGCCCATCGCGTATAGCATTGCCGGCAATTCAAAAAATCTTCCGCCAGGTGTGGGCCTCGCCATGGTCACCACCGTAGGCTACTCCGGCTTTTTATTTGGCCCACCATTGATCGGGCTTGTCGCCAACTGGCAATCATTGCGCATCGCATTACTACTGGTTGCTTTTCTTTTTGTGGTAATGACACTCTTGAGCGCACGATACAAATCAGTTTAAAATATTAGGCGGCTTGCCCAACAGAACTTTAGTGTAGGTGCGGCCTGCCACGCGAGGCGCAGTGGCACCGGGCTATCCGTTCCAAGTCCGTCCGCTCTCAAAACCAAACGCGCTTCGGGCTTTCCACTTCTATCCCTGGCCGATGCTCGCTCGTAGTTTTGTGCTAGCTCCAAAGTTTTGAGTCCTATATGAATTTGCATAACATCTCGTATTTTTGAATCATGGACATCAAACAAATCGAACATGGCTCCAAAGGAGGATTTGTAATCGAGAAAGATAACGAACGCCTAGCCGAAATGACTTACTCCAAAGCAGGAGATAAACTCATCATCATCGACCACACAGAAGTTTCCGATAAACTACGCGGCACCGGTGCTGGCAAGCAATTGATGATGAAGGCCGTGGAATACGCACGAAACAATCACATCAAAATTTTACCGCTCTGCCCGTTTGCCAGATCAGTGTTTGATAAAACTCCTGAGATCGCAGATGTGTGGAGTAAATAGTATTGCATCAATTCAATGCTTGATCTATTTCTGTAACAATAGCGGCAGAGCCGCAAAATATTTGTAGAAAGGGAATAGATGTACATAATAAAAGGTGCAGCGCACCGAAATATTTATGCTTGCTCAGAGTAAGATATTTCGGTGCGATGCACCTCGTGATGCCTAAGTATGTAAGTTTAGAAACTCCAATCTATGGAGGGCATGTTGGGTTTACATTAGCAGGCAAAGAAGAAAATTGGATGGAGGTGAGAGCATTTAAGTTCATCTCGCACTTGTGCCACGACTAGCAGTCATAGCACAAGTTAACCGTACAACATATATAATTCCGCAAGTTGTATTGTTCAATATTTTTGACGTGCAACGTTCGGCCTGAGTAAAAATAATTACTTACTATATGCGTAGGCCTTAACCTTAGTAGAAAATTTATTTTATTAAGCAGTGCCAAACCTTATTACCCTATTTTGATCCATTGTGATCGTATTAATAAGGTAATAAGGTTAGATTTTGTATTGCCCTTAATCTCTACTAAGGTTTAGTCCTGTCTCTCACAGAGTGCCCTCAAATATCTTACCTCTTGTTAGAAAACAACCAACTCAAAAACGTTGGCTCGGCAAAGGCGTTGTCCCAACTATTGTGATTAACATCAGGATACTCTGTGTATTTCACTTTCGCTCCAATTGCTTTCAATCGATCTACCATCACCCGCGAATTATCCACACCCACCACTGCATCATCCGCACCGTGAAAAATCCAAAAAGGAGTTCTCTTCACTTTTGCGTTGTAGTGAACGGCATCACCTCCACCACAAATGGGCATAGCTGCTGCAAATAATTTAGGATAACGATAAACTGCTTCAAATGTACCCATGCCACCCATGGAAAGCCCTGTGATGTAAACTCTTGAGCGATCCACTCTTTCATCCTTCATTACTTGCTTCACAAGCGCAATAGAAGAAGCGAGAGAAGTAGGCTCTGGTTCTTTATAGTCAAAACCAAAAGTATGAGGTGATTTTGTGCGATCTACTTTTACAGAACCCCAAAAGCCCTCCTCGGGGCATTGCGGGAAAATAACAATAGCCGGAAATTTAATTCGAGCATCTTCTATTAAAAATAACTTCGCCCCATGTGTTAATTGCTTTTCATTGTCATTACCTCGTTCGCCCGCACCGTGTAGAAAAAGAACGAGCGGATATTTTTTAGTGCGATCATAATGATCGGGATACAGTATACGATAAAGCAATACTTGGCCTTTGTAAGCAAATTCCTTTTTCTGGAATAAATTCAAATCTTGTGCTGATACAGAAAAAGATGACAGCATCAATAACGCGGCAACGATGGATTTCATAGTATTATCTTTTGTTAGTTCACCGCTCTAAGATAATCATTTATATTATGTGTACCGTGCCTTGGTTCATATCGCTTTTCGTTATGTCTTCGATTTTCTATTCCTCTTTTTTCATCTCTAAGCCTAGCGACCTTTTTATTTCTTCCATTTGCTTATTTAAAATTGCTATTTCTTGATCTTGCATTTCATTGTGTGCACTAAGCTTTTCTATTATTAGCTGTTGTTCTTTTATAGCATTGACGAGAATATAGGTTAATGCCGATCCATCATACATTAATAGTTCAGCATCTGCGACATCCGTGTCCTTCAATTTTTTACGAACCGAATTAACCATGTAAGGAGCTACGAATTGAATATCCTGAGCGATAACCCCAACATAATCTTTACCGTCATCTGTATTGCCGCCCAAGCCATTATACTTAAACCGAACTGGTTTAATTTTAGTAATCAAAGCAAGCCCATCTTTAAATTCAGTGATATCTTTCTTTACACGCTTATCCGAAAAGGTTGCCCAGCTACCACCACCCGTTTTACTTGCTGTGCCTGATACAGAAAGATTAGCATCTGGTGTTGAAGTGTTAACCCCTAATCGTGCGTTGTTTGCAAATCCTATAACATGTACATCTCCATTACCACCAACAATGAATGCACCTGCATCACTATTAGCATTAAAAACACTGGTAGTAGCTAACACCGTACTTGTATAAATATTTAAACCATCTCCGCTTGGCCCTTGCTGAATGCTAACTATGTTGCCGGTAGTGTTGGAAAGGATCGTTAATTTACCCGAACCAGAAATATCTTGTGTTCCAAAAGCCGGAATAATTTTCGTTCCCGCAATAGCGGCAGTAGTTGAGACATCTGCATTGGTGATAGAGCCATCATTTATTTTAGCTGACGTAACTGCATTATTAGCAATTGCAACTGTCCCTGTGTTTGCAATAGTAGCATCTCCATTCATGGCAACACCTGTGGCCACGTTGCTAGCATTTCCAACAAAAATATTTGCCGAACTAAGAGTGGACGAAAGCCCCGCATTAGCTGCCCACGAAAGTGTACCTATTCCATTATTGGTAAGAACCCCCGTTGCGTTGGCTGGCCAAATAGAAGTACCGATGGTTAAGCCAGATACTGTAGCAGTACCTGTGGAGAGTGTTCCTGTGGTAGAAATATTTTGTGCTCCGAAAGCAGGATTGATTTTTGTTCCAGCTATCGCTGCCGAGGTTGAAACGTCAGCATTAATAATAGTACCGTTTGTTATTTCTGTTGTAGTGATGGCTGAAAGAGTGGCAACAGAGCCTAAGCCTAAATTCGTTCGAGAGGTGGTCACGTTACCAACATCACTTAAATTATTGGTGCTCAATAAATCACCGCTCCCTCCCACTGCAACCCACGCAAGATTTCCTGTACCATCATTTTGCAAGACTTTTGTGCCAACTGATTGTGCTACTGGCCAATTGTAAGTAATCCCCCTTATGGAAGCTAAGTTTCCAACAACAGATAAATTTCCACCAAAATTTGCGGCACTCGCATTTAAATTACCTGTTGTTGTTATGTTTTGAGTTCCAAAATTGGAATTGACTTTTGTTCCAGCAATGTTGGCACTTGCAGCCACTTCGGAGTCATTGATTGTACTCGCAGCAATTTGCAAATTGGAAAAAGTACCTGATACGTCTCCGCCACAATTTGACGAGGTGGTGATGTCGTCAGAAGCATTCGTATCTCCCGTATTAGAAATTGCTGTCCCCGTAATATTAATCCCAGTTCCGGCCGTATAAGTTATTCCGCCACCAGTTCCGCTACCCACCGGACCTACCCAAGTCGTTCCATCATGATAGTAAATTTTCTTATCGCTATCATCAAATACAATCATCCCCGCCACAGGTAAGACCGCAGTCTTGTTCGAAACAATAGGTATAATCAAGCCTTGGTTCTTTCCAGGCGAATTGAGCCACAATACGGCATTACTATTAATAGTAATTGTTCCTATCGAGACCGAGTTTTGGGCTGTAGAAATTATTGACAGAAAGAGAAAAAAGGAGGTCGCAAATAATAACTTTGACGGAATCAAAATTTTATAGTACATCTTGTAGTAATTAAATTAACAATGAAATTATTTCTTAGTGCTTGCAGTAATTGAGAATAACAATAGTATTCTCATAAATAACTCAGCCACCATTTTTCTTTGTGAGATTGTTTATACTTATCAAATTTTTTGCACAACGGATACAACAAGAAAATTATGCCCATCCATATTAAATAAACCCAAGCGAGATTCAAACCATACCCTTTCAATGCTTCTACTTTATTAACTCCTGTGGGCAAAATCATTAATTGCCAACCGAATCCTGTAAACTCAGCAACCAATAATGTCAAAATATGAATGAGATAAATGTGAATGATGTAATAGAAAAATGGAACTCTTCCAAAGACGCAAAAGAAACTTACAACTTTACCCTTTAATTTTTCAGCGTTTGCCAAAAAGAGAAATGTTGCACCCAATGTCAGCAACAAATAGAGCAATGAAGGCGGATATTTATTTACATTAAAAATGGACATCAAAGTTTTTGAAGCTTCACCGTAATTTGTCCAACGCACAGGATCGCCATATTTATTTACGGCAATAAGAATAATAAAAAGAGCAAAGGCTCCAATACCCAAACCATTCAATATCCTTCTTCTTTTAATTGTATCAAAAGAACTGTCATACAGCGAACCAAAGCAATAACCCAGTGACATGATTGCAGCCCAGGGAATCAGTGGATACCTAGTAACAAAATAATGCGCTCCCATCCATTCAAATCTATTTTGTTCGTGAAGGATTGACCATAAAATGTTATGGCTAAAATGAACACTATCTAGAAGGTTATGTCCAAAAATGATGGCACAGCTAAACACCAAAATAATTAATCTGGGGAGATGCAGTAATCCTGCCAATACAATCATGCTTATTCCCAATGACCAAATAGTTTGTAAGCTTATATCTCTAAAATGAATATCGAATTTCCATCCAAAAGTCACAATGATTATTTCGACAAAAACCAACCACAGTCCTCGCTTGATTAAAAAACCGGATAGTTCATTAGGTGATTTACGTTTGCCAATCATAAAAGCAGATAGTCCTGCAAGAAAACTAAAGGCTGGCGCACAAAAATGAGTTATCAACCGAGTAAAAAAGATGGGCAAAGTGGTTTGAGTTGGGTCAGTAGGATTAAAAAAGAACGCTGAATAATGAAAATAATCCCGCACATGGTCGAGTGCCATTATTACCATCACCAAACCTTTCAATAGGTCAATGGATTCTATTCTGGGTTTAGGCAGAGAAGAAATCATGATTCTGTCTGATAAATATTACAAGGTTGGGAACTAGTAATTCATTCAATCGACTGAATCGATTTCTCATAACTGAAATGTCAATTTTGCAAATACAAATCTTCCATTAAAACCGAATTGCGATACGTTGCGGCTGTACAAAAATCTGCCGTTGGATGTGTTGTCGCGCGCTGTGGTATAGCCTGTGCCACTGGCAGCCGAACCTAAATTGTTTTGATTGTTGCGTGTGTCGATGTACGCGAGATCAGGATAAACATCAAACAAGTTGTTGGCACCAACAGTAAAATTGATCGCCTTGATGATTTTATAACTAACTGAAACATCGGTTATCCATTTAGCAGAAAAAGTTTGATCAATTTCCAAAGGAAGGTTATTGGTTGGAATAGTTGGATCTACTGCATTCAAGAAACCTACTTCACCAAATTGTACAGAGCGAACCAATATGTTCCATTTTGATGAAGTGTAATTGAGACTAAGATTGATTTTGCTTTTAGGCACGGCCATTTCATATCTTGATCGCTCGAGGCGATCGAACAATTTGGCCTTTAATGCTGGGTCGCTTTCAATCACATCAGAGCCATTGATGGTTTGTACTTTTGTCTCATTAAAATTTGCCGCAGCAGTAGCCGTCAACTTGTTACCCTTTGAACCAATATCAAATTTATCACTCAGCACAATATCAACTCCTCTTGTTTGAGTAGAGATAGCATTGGTAAAAAATTGCACACTGCTGATCTGCTTTGAAGGATCTATCGTATCAAGTATTGGATTTACGGCAGCGATGGAGCGAGTGTATTGACTGGAAAAAATAATCCTATCCTTAATATCGATCTGGTAGGCATCCACTGTAAACGTTAGTCTATCAAAAAGTTTTCCTGCCAAGCCAATACTCAGCGAAGTAGAAAGTTCGGGCTTTAACGAGCCTACCCCAAATTGGCGAACCACATCGTTGTCATTATTTACGGTAAGCACTTGTGTCGGCAGCCCAGCTACAAACTGTGTGCTTTCATTGTTAAAATATCTCTGGTGCAAAGAAGGTGCTCGGAACCCAGTTGAGAGACCACCGCGAAGCGCAATGTCTTCATAAATTTTCCAACGCCCTGTTAGCTTATAAGAAAAGTTATATCCAAAATCGCTATAATTTTCATATCGCCCCGCTGCCCCAAATAAAAGCTTCAGCCCAAACTCTCCTTCAAAATCCGCATACAAACCAGTATTGGTTCTCGAGTTATCTAATTCGTTGGAGGGCTTGTAACCCGGGAACACTTGCGCCCCTGCTGCTGTAGGTGTCGTACCAACTAAACGCCCTGAGATATTCTGTGAAGGTTGCCCAAAAGAATAAGAAAGTTCTTCTCCCGCTTTGATCTGAAAATTGTCAGAGCGAAATTCTGCACCGTACGCCATGTTAAATGAACTAAGTGCACCCGTTAAATCAAATTTCCTTGAAACATCTAGATTGATAGTGTTTTGTTGGAAGATCAATTTACCCGCATAAAATTGGGTGGGGCTGGTTTTTATTGGTAAAGATGCATTCACCGTATTGGTAATGTCAAAGGCAATATCGTTTCTGCCAAAGGCATTACTGATGTCATAGTTCCACTTGCCCAACTCGCCTTTCAAGCCTGCCATCAATGAAATATCGTTGATAGTGGTATTGATAAATGGCAGAAACCCATTAGGATAGATGTTTACGTCAACTTGGGTGGCTTGGGTAGGTAGTCTGTAGAATCCTGCGGCCTTTCCTTCTTTGTTGGTGTACCCAGTTGCCGCATATAATGTAGCAGTTGGCGCTAAGGCATATTCTCCATTCAAGAAAAAACCTAAGTTTCGAGAGTCAGAGTTGCCGACCCTCATGTTGTTCCTGTCTAATCCAGCAGCAATTGCTTTGGCATCATCAGTTGCTTTGAGACCGGCATATCTAGTAACATAATCAGCCTCGGTTTCAGTGGCCAACTTAGTAGGTGCGGCACTGTACAATAATGGTCTTGTATCCAAACCACCCCGGTTGGTATAACCACGATCTAAGTATTGACCAGAGAAATTGACAGAGCCTTTATCACCCAGCTTAAATCCTTTGCTTATATCAAATTGAAAAGTGCCGCCATCTGAAAAATTGTGACCTAATGCATTGGAGTTAGACTGCCCGTAGGTGGTGGAGACAGTTAGCGGGGAATTCTTTTTTAGCACTAGGTTGATTACACCTGCAATAGCATCAGAGCCATATTGAGCTGCCGCACCATCGCGCAATACTTCTATCCGTTCAATGGCTGCAACAGGTATCGAGTTCATGTCTGTACCAACTGTTCCCCTTCCAAATGTTCCGTTGATATTTACGAGAGCAGTAGTATGGCGTCTTTTTCCGTTTACCAACACAAGAACTTGGTCTGGGCCAAGCCCTCTTAACGAAGCTGGATCGATATGGTCAGTTCCATCCGATACCGTCTGCCTATTTGAGTTGAAAGAAGGAGCTACGTAATTTAAAATTTGTGTAATGTCATTTTGGGCAAAGGCCTTGATTTCTTTGGTCTGAATCACATCAACGGGAACGGGCTTATCAATATTGGTACGGGCAGTCGTTGACCGAGAGCCCAATACTACTATCTCATTCAAAGCAAGTGATGTTTCTTTCAAAACAAAATCAATGACCTGATCACTTGTGCTCATTGTTATTGATTCCGACTTTGTCTCATAGCCTACAAAGCTCACTTGTATCTTATAATTTCCTTGAGCTAGCTGCAAAGCAAAATTACCTGCGGCATCTGTGGTTGTCCCTTTTGAAGTTCCTTCTACCAAGATGGATACACCAGGCAGTGGATCACCGCCTTCTGTGGTAACCTTCCCACGAATATAGGGCTCTTGGTTTTGGGGGATATTGGCATAGCTCACCTGAACTAAACTAAGAATGACACAACTGAAAATAAAGATTGTAAAAAATACCCTTGATATCTTTTTCAAGGGAATGTCGATAAAATTACCGTTATTCATAATTCATTTAAATTTTTTTATGTTAGTTCTGAAACAGACTATTCAAAGCTTACTGGCTTTTTGCCATTTTCTACGGACTATTGAGGATGAGGATGAGTTTAGAATTTCATAGGCGACATTTATTTATTCTTATTTGAGGTAAAACTACCTTCAAGTCCTTTGTACCTAATGTACTAATGTGGCAAATGCAGATAATCTGGTTGCATAATGAGGAATGTGTTACGGAAATCAATCTAGAATCAGCCGAAATGCCTTCGAATTATTCCTTACTTCGTTTTAAGAAAGGTATTAGCATAGGCGTCTTTCTCTTGTAAGCCCGATACTGTTCTCCAAAATCTTTCATAAGATCTTTCTCTTCAAACATCACACCGATAACAATATAAACTGTTAGAAGGATAGCAAACATCAAATGGGTCATTGT
Source organism: Cyclobacteriaceae bacterium (assembly GCA_046155095.1). Taxonomy (GTDB): domain Bacteria; phylum Bacteroidota; class Bacteroidia; order Cytophagales; family Cyclobacteriaceae; genus ELB16-189. Next base: position 11,680 of record JBJXEB010000027.1, on the reverse strand, counting down.
CATGAGTGGCGTTGCCCAGATACCTAGTATTATGCCAAGGTATAAGGGGTGACGAACGAACTTGTAAAAGGCGACTATCTTAAAGGTCAACGGCTCATACGCTTTATTCGTTAGCTCCATATACGTTTGTCGTAGTCCAAAAAGGTCAAAATGATTAATTAAAAAAGTAGTTATGAAGAGAATGATCCAACCAAGAAAAAAAAAGAAATACATGATATAAGATAGAGTGCTACCCTCGGCAATGTTCCAAATATTTCCGCCCAAGGGTTCCCATTGCCAAACGAGAATGGATAAGAATATTCCTGATTGCAATACATAGGTACTTCTTTCAATGGGCCGTGGAAGGATGCGAGTGATCCAGTCCTTAAATGTTTTTCTTGCCATTACACTATGCGGTAACGCAAAGAGTATCACGAGACCAATATTTTTGACAAGAGCCAGCGAAAAACTCATTTCAGTATTTCGGTCAATCGATATTTCTGGAACTAGATTGCTAAGAGAGAGAATCCAAAATAATAATGATGCAAAACCAATAACGTATGCAATGATCGAGTAACCAAACATTAGTATTGCTTTCATAGTCTTGTTTTTTGTATTGATTTATAATATCTGATTTTCATTTGATTGTAAAAAATTCATTTGACCACAAAAGGTCTGCTGATGTATCTTACCGTCTTTGAGAACAAAAGTATCTGTGCCAAGAACGACCTCTAGGCTTGGCGTATCGGCATGCCAAACAATATACCCCAATGTATCTACCACCACCATTTTGTCTAGCACGAAGCTTGACTTTTGCTCTGGAAAATGCACCATTAGGTTAGCAAAAAAGGCTTTTATCTCTTCACTCCCTGTATAAGTTGCCTCTTGAGTTATAAAAACAGATTCATCCGTATAGTCAGACACCACAGCTTCCAAGTCATGGTTTTGAAAGGACCCCAAATGGTGCATGATGATATCTCTTGAATTATCGCTCGTAGTAATTCCGTTCGTTTTATTCATATTTTGTTCTTGTTGCAACAAGCTTGAATGTTTTTCCTTGACTTTCATTTTTTAATAAGCGTCAAATTAAATTCTACTAATAATGCTGTTTCTGCATTTTTGAATAGGTAGCAAATGTAGCAGCAGGCAAACTGTAAGAGGTAGGCTAAAAAGTCTAATAAATCGACTATAAGGCTCAATTAAAAATTATCAAGCCTTTTGCAGGTGCTGCTGACGATATTGATGTGGGGTTGTTTTGTACTTTGCTTTAAAAACTCGAATAAAGTGCGAGGTATCTTCAAACCCACATTCAAATGAAATCTGACTAATTGGTAGATCAGAAGCAAGCAAACGATTAAGAGAAAGGTCAAGCTTGCGCTGCTTGAGCCAGGCTGCTGGTGTGGTTTTGTAAAACTGCTTGAAAGATTTTTTAAAAGAGGACAAGCTCAAGTGACAAAGCCGAGCATATTCTTCGATCTTTAGATTGTAACCAAAGTTTGCTTCCATCACATGGCTTAGCTGAAAAGCTTGATCTTGGCAAAGGAAGACAAAATAATCTCTGATATCTTTGTGGACGTCACTTGTACACAATCGGAGAAGTAACTCTTCAAATTTTAGTTTCAGCAATTGTTCATTCGGTTTCTCAGACAAAGAGAGGTAAGAAACTATCGAGCCGCAATAGCTTTCGAGTAATTCATCAGGTTTTACCCGTAAAACAGAATCTTGTTTGGAGATATCTTTTTGAGAGATCTCCAAGAAACTAGGGTTTTTATGTAGAAAGGATTTAATAAAGTCGTCTGGAATAAAAAAGAAGATAGCGCAAAATTCATCTTCAAAAAATTGATGAGTCAGGTTAGCTCCTTTTTTTATAAAAAGAATATCGCCATCATTTGCTTCATAGTCATGGTAAATGCTCTTCCACATTTTCTTTCCAGAAGTGATGAAGGCAAAGTAGTTGCTGTCCGACCAAATGCCAAACTTGGTCTCTTCCTGCATACATGTGTATTCCACAAATAGAAGCTTATCCACTTCCATTTTTCTGAAATCGTTACTCTGCTTTATATAGGAATAGAGGTTTACCATATCTGGATTTATTCTACCTCCAAATGTAAAGAATAGGAGCAATAGAGTTGCGTCTATTTCTTTATTCGGCAGAGGTCATCTTTATTTTGAAAAAAAATTGTGATCAAAGGTAAAAACCGATGTGCTGGCATTGGCAAGGGGATAGGAGCGAAAATCCATGCGCCTAGCGTTGATTGTAGTCCCGCGAAGCACTGGGTAAACTCCAAGGCTGGTGGCCGCTACGTCTCGCGCGGGCAGGCCGCCTATGAAAAAACCATTCGTGTAAAAAAATCCTACAAACACTTTGTCGATCATCATCTTTACAGTAGTGACAGGACTATTATGGTTAACAGCAGGTATTCAAAATAATAACCGAAGTAGTATATTCGCAGCATGAGAAAAATTTCCATAGATAAACTTAGCTTAGAAGAAGTGTATGAAAGGGGCCACCAATACTTTCTTCGGCACCTTTCTATTGACTGTGTGATCTTCGGCTTTCATGATGGCCACCTGAAAGTTTTGTTGCTCAAGTGGAAAGGCACGGGCGAGTGGTCATTGCCAGGGGGCTTTATACAACACCAAGAGCCTATTGACGATGCCGCCATTCACATTGTAAATCAGCGCACGGGATTGAAAGACATTTACCTCCAACAGTTTCACGCGTTTGGCGACCTAGCAAGGCAGCGCGAAAAAAACAAAACGAAGATGCCGAAAGGTGTAAAACCAAATTCGTGGATGATGGAACGATTTGTGACGATTGGATATTGGGCATTGGTTGAATATTCAAAAGTGGTGCCTGTGCCTGATCAACTTTCTTCGGCATGTAGCTGGGTTGAGATAAAAAAAATTCCCTCGCTTATATTAGATCACAATCAAATTTTGCAGAAGGCTTTGCAATCGCTGCGGCTGCATTTGAACGACTATCCTGTGGGGAAAGATTTATTGCCCGAAAAATTTACGATGCCCGAGTTGCAACAACTCTATGAAACTTTGTTGAGTAAAAAGATTGACCGCAGAAACTTCCAAAAGAAAATTTTATCATTGGAGATATTGGAAAAATTGAAAGAGCAGAAAAAAGGAGGCGCGCACAAAGCTCCATATCTCTACCGATTTGACTCACGCAAATACTTGAAAGCACTAAAGCAGGGATTAAAATTTGGCATTTGATGAAGCGGAAGACAGTTGTATTTGGCCTTGTCTTTATCTCTGCTCTACTACTAAGCTACTTTTGGTTCACTCATCATGCCGCAGCCACAAAAAAAATGTTGTGGTTTGCACCCGACAGTGCTTCTATGCCCAACCGAGAAATACGCTACGGACGGGAGCTCATTGCAAAAACGGCTTACTACTTGGGACCTAAAGGAATTGTTGATTCCATTTCCAACGGAATGAATTGCCAAAACTGTCACTTGGAGGCGGGGACGAAACCATTTGGAAATAATTTTGGCTCGGTGGCATCGCTCTATCCCAAATTCCGTGCGCGCTCAGGCGGATTGGAAAGTTTAGAAAAACGTGTGAACGATTGCATACAACGAAGCTTGAATGGCAAACCATTGGATTCACTCAGCAAAGAAATGCGGGCGATGGTGGCGTACATTTCTTGGCTTGGCAAAGATGTGCCGAAAGGAAAAAAGGCAGAAGGCTCAGGGTTGATGGAAATAAATTTTTTAAATCGTTCGGCTGATTCTGTAAATGGAAAGTTGCTGTACGAACAAAAGTGCATAGTATGTCATCAAAAAAACGGACAAGGAATATTGGCGAGTAATCAAAAGGTGTACATCTATCCTCCGCTTTGGGGAGAACATAGTTTCAATACAGGTGCAGGTCTTTTTAGGATTTCTAATTTTGCAAAATATATTCGAGCTAATATGCCGCAAGGGGCAACGTATGATCAACCTTTGCTTACGGAAGAAGAAGCGTGGGACATCTCTGCTTATGTTGTTTCGCTCCCTCGCCCTAGAAAAGATTTCATCGGTGATTGGCCAAAGATTGAAACAAAACCTTTTGATCATCCCTTTGGGCCGTATGAAGATTCACTAAGCGAAGAGCAGCATAAGTTGGGGCCATGGAGGAAAATAGATGAAAGCGTGAAGTTAACTGGTATAACTTCACTCCATCTCAATATGTGAACAAATCCCTAACTATATCTCCGCTCTCTACCTCCCCAACTCTTTCCTGCTTTAGCAGATGGCTTAGATGACTGGCCTGAACCCGATCTGCGTTGATGATTATTTGGTCTCGGTGCTTCTTTGGGATTATTCGCTATACTGGTCTGCGTCATGGGGTAAGCATGATCTTCTACAACAGGTATGGGTTTAGCAATCAGCTTTTGAATATCTCTAAGGAATTCTCTTTCCTCGAAATCGCAGAACGAAATGGAAATACCGCTCGCTCCTGCCCTACCCGTACGACCGATGCGATGTACATAAGTTTCTGGGATGTTGGGCAATTCATAATTGATCACCGTAGAAAGATCATCTACGTCAATACCCCGCGCAGCAATATCGGTTGCTACCAACACTCTTGTTTTTTGCAACTTGAAATTAGTCAGTGCGCGTTGTCTGGCATTTTGTGATTTATTTCCATGTATTGCTTCTGCATGAACGCCCGCCTTGTTCAAATCCATCGTTACGCGGTCCGCTCCGTGTTTGGTGCGTGTAAAAACTAAGGCTGTGACAATCGACTTGTCTTTGAGCAAATCTAAGAGCAGAGATTTTTTGTTCTTCTTATCTACAAAATATAACGATTGCGTGATCGTATTAGCTGTAGTGGCGGGAGGGGTTACTTCCACGCGTGTAGGGTTTGTCAAAATAGAATTGGCCAATGAAGAAATTTCTTTTGGCATAGTGGCCGAGAAAAACAACGTTTGCCTTTTCACAGGTAATTTAGCAATTACTTTTTTCACATCGTGGATAAAGCCCATGTCCAACATACGGTCGGCTTCATCCAACACAAAAATTTTAATGTGATCTAACTTCACAAATCGTTGGTTCATTAAATCGAGCAAGCGGCCTGGGGTAGCAATTAAAATATTCACTCCTGCACGCAATGCATCGGTCTGTGATTTTTGTGATACCCCACCAAAAATCACAGTGTGCTTTAGTTTTAAATTTCTTCCATACGCAGCAAAGCTTTCGCCTATTTGTATGGCTAGCTCGCGTGTGGGTGTAAGGATCAATGTGCTGATTCCTGTACTTGCCTTATACAATTCATCTTGATGAAGCAATTGCAAAATAGGAATAGCAAATGCGGCCGTCTTGCCCGTACCTGTTTGCGCGCAGCCCAGCAAATCTTTTCTTTCCAATAAAATAGGAATGGCTTGTTCTTGAATGGGTGTTGGCTTGGTGTATCCTTCTGTTTTTAAAGCCTTGAGGATAGGCTCAATTAAATTTAACTTTTCAAATGACATAGTAATTTTTTGACTTGATTAAGAGGACTTTTTTAGTAACGCCTCTTGGTTAACCTACCGTAGAAACACGGTTTTTGTTGGAATTAGGAGGACTGATGCGCAAAGGTAATCAAATAAAAACGAACAGCCCTGATTTTATCTAAACGCTGGCCCCACAATCAATCTCCCTGGCATCTTTCCAGTATGCTCACCCTCTTTCAATACCTGTTGGCCGTTGACAAAAACATGAACAACACCTGTAGCATATTGATGAGGGTCTTCGAATGTTGCATGGTCCTGGATTTTGGTTGGATCGAACATTATCACATCGGCATAATTGCCAACAGCCAATGCTCCTCTTCTTTTTATTTTAAGATTAGATGCTGGTAAAGAAGTCATTCTTCTTACAGCTTGTTCCAACGACATTAATTTTTCATCGCGCACATATTTTGAAAGTAGCCTTGCGAAACTTCCATACCCACGTGGATGCATGCCATCTTCATTGAATGGCTTCTCATCAGGTATGGATGCAGCATCAGAGCAGATACTCACATAAGGTAATTGCAACATGCGTTTCACATTATCTTCTGAGATCAAAAAGAAAATGCACGGGATGCTCGATTTATCAGCAAGCAATAAATCTAAAATAGTTTCATTAGCACTCTTTCCATGTAGTGTGGCTATTTCATTGAGCCTTTTATTGCGATATAATTTATTCAATGAGTCAGTGCGAAAGCCCATCACCATTACATCTTTTGGGTCTGAGTTTCTGCTTGGGATTCCCAATTCCATTTCGTGAAGTAGTCGCTTGCGCAATGTGGGATTGCGCAGTCGCTTGCGCATATCTTGTGCGCCACCTTCTTGCACCCACGTGGGCAAGCGGGCGGTGATGCTGGTGCCACTCGCATTGTAGGTGTACATATTGGCCGTGATTTTCAAACCTGCTTTTTGTGCGCTGTCGATCTTCGTTAATACGGTATCAATCTTATTCCAGTTCCACGTGTTGTTGATTTTGAGATGATAGATTTCTGCTGGCACGTTGGCTTCCTTAGCAATTCTAAAAACTTCGTTCATTGCTGGAAAAATCTTATCGCTCTCACTGCGCATATGTGTGATATACATGCCGTCATATTCAGCAACTACTTTGCTCAACTCAATCAATTCTTCTGTGGAGGCATAATCGGCTGGGGCGTAAATCAAAGAAGTACCCAATCCCAACGCACCTTCTTTCATAGCTGCGCGAACCAGTTCTTTCATTTTTTCCAACTCTTCTTTTGTTGGTTTTCGGTTTTCATAACCCAGCACACAATTACGCACAGAGGTGGCGCCTACAAACGAGGCAAAGTTGGGACTTGCTCCTTTATTTTTTAAATAAGCGAAATACTCACCGAGCGAACTCCACAGAGAATCCTTTTTATTTTTTTTTCTTGGGCCAGGGCTCCAGCCTTCACCAAAAACTTCAAGTGTCACGCCTTGTTTGATGTCGCTCATGGAGCGGCCATCTTTTAATAATGAGCCATCTGCCCAACTGAGCATGTTGATAAACCCAGGAGAGACGGCTAACCCTTTTGCATCGACTTCTTCTTTACCGTCTGCTTTTGATAGGTCACCGATTACGGCTATTGTATCGGCATTGATAGCTATATCAGCTTCATAGGGTTTATTACCAGAGCCATCATAGATCGTTCCGCTTCTGATGATGACATCAAATTGCTTTTTTTCTTGAGCGCATAAACTCAAGAAGGATAAGAGAAAGAGGAATTCAAATTTTACCACTAAGGCACGAAGGCACGAAGAAGTCTTATGTAATGAAAGATTATTTACAACTAACACCTTGCACATACTTTTCTATGGCCTTGATCGGCTTAGCTATTTCACTTCCTTTGAAACCTTTGATGTCTGAATAATTGATTGACTTTACATACGACTTCAGCAATTCACTAGAAAGTGGCAAATACGACCAATGCCATTTTTCTTCTTCGTAGCCAGTGCGGCCACTTGCCTTGGATGTGTAAGGCTGGCAGAAACCAAATTCTTTAGCATGTGCGGTTAGCCATTGATAAATCTTTAATCCTTCACCTGAGGCGAAATAAGAGTTTTCTAATGAATTTAAATCCATGTCTGTACCCCAGTGGTGGCGCGAGGTGCCGGGCATAGAACTATACAATAATATAAGTTTGGCTCTTTCTTGCAGGTTGGTGACAGTGGTCAAATTTTTTCCTTGCACTAATGTTTTTCCCTCCCACTTGTTTTCCCAGATTCCTTTTTGCGCATCAAAATTTCTGGTAGCTGAAATGATGAAGAGATTGACTCCATCCTGCTTGGCGGCTGTAGCCATTTTTATAAATGCCTCGTAGGTTTCTTTGCGCAGGTATTTTCCTACGGCACTTCCCTTGGTATGGGTATCGTCTAACTTTATAAAACGTGCATCGTTCGATTCATCAAATTGGCCCAACAAATATTTTTTATCAACTTGAGCGAATGAAGAAGAACTGATGGGTAATATTAATAGCACCACGGCCAGGGATAGAAGCGGAAAGCCCACAGCGAGGAACGAGCGAGGACTTGTAGCGAATAGCTCCGCTTTGCGAGAGCCCTCGTTAAATCGGGGCCTGGCCCCGATCCCGATAGCTATCGGGATCGGGGGGCCGCCAAATAAAAAATTTACAAAATGCAGTGAGCTGTAGGTAAAAAGTTTTTTGTAGTTCATCTGCTAAATTAACTCCGATATTACCTACTGCCTATTGCCATTTTGCCTACTCTTAAACTTTCTCCGCCACCTGATTCATCACCTTCGTCTGTATTTGAATCGACTCATGGTGCACCAGGCGAAGTAGATCACGCATGAAGCCTTCTTCCAAGCCCATCGCTTTGCCAAGTGTCACACGTGTTTTGATGATTTCTTCCCAGCGATTCACCTGCAAGATCGTTACGTTGTTGTCTTTTTTATATTGACCTATCTTCTCAGAAATTTTCATGCGCGATGCCATCTTCTGCATGATTTCGTCATCGAGTTGATCGATCTGCTCTCGCAAAATGCTGAGTGTGTCTTTGAATGTTTTGTTCTCGCTAGATGCAGTGCGCACTACCAAGTCACTCAAAATTTTTCCTAGTGCGGCTGGTGTTACTTGCTGCTTCGCATCGCTCCACGCAGCATCGGGGTTGATGTGGCTCTCGATCATCAACCCAGCCATATCTAAGTCAAGTGCTTTTTGCGAAACAAACGAAATCAAATCGCGATTGCCAGAGATGTGACTGGGGTCGCAGATAATTTCCAACTCAGGAAAACGGGTTTTCAATTCGATCGCCATATCCCACATCGGCAAATTTCTAAATGGGCCCTTCTCGAACGAAGAAAAGCCGCGATGGATGGCCGCCATTTTTTTGATGCCCGCTTTGTTCAAACGCTCCAACGCACCGATCCACAATTCAAGATCAGGGTTCACGGGGTTCTTCACCATCACGGGAATATCAACGCCCTTCAAACAATCGGCAATCTCTTGCACCGAAAAAGGATTGACCGTGGTGCGCGCGCCCACCCACAAAATATCTACACCTGCTTTCAGCGCAGCCTCTACGTGTGACGCATTGGCTACCTCGGTAGTCACAGGCAAGCCAGTTTCCTTTTTAGCCGCCATCAACCATTGCAAACCGATGTCGCCCGCTCCTTCGTATTGGCCAGGTCTTGTGCGTGGTTTCCAGATGCCTGCACGCAGTGCATGGACTTTTCCAGTCGCGGCAATCTGCTTGGCAGTCTCCACGGTTTGTTCTTCTGTTTCTGCGCTGCAAGGTCCGCTGATGATGATTGGCTTTTTTACTCCCAACCATGCTGCAATCGATTCGAGTTCTAATCCCTTTTTCATATTCAGTTCAAAGTTAAAGATTCAAGTTTAAGATTTATTTTTCAGTTTTAAAAAGAAGTTAGAATTTAGAAGTTAGAAGTCAGAATTTGCCTACTGCTTACTGCCAATCGCCTACTTTTTGTCTAATACCCTTCTAATCTCATTCGCATTCGTCAACGTCTTTATCAATTCCTTCGAGTCTTTCTTCATCAAGTGATAATGGAATTTTTGCAAGTGCATGATGTACTCCAACAATGCTTGGCTCAAGTATTCTGAGTTTTGTTCAAAAATTGGAGCCCACATAGCGGGCGAACTTTTTGCCAAACGCACCGTGGAAGCAAACCCGCTACCTGCCAAATCAAAAATATTCTTTTCGTCTTTCTCAATATCCAACACCGTTTGCCCAAGCAAAAAAGAACTCACGTGTGAGAGGTGCGATACATACGCTACGTGCCTGTCGTGTTCTTCTGCCTCCATGAAAATTGTATTCATGCCCAGTGTATCAAAAACTTCTTTGGCCACTGCCAATGAATGCTCAGAAGATTTATCTTGTTCACAAATAATGTTTGTCTTGCCTTGAAATAATTTTTCCAAGGCGGCCGTTGGGCCAGAATTTTCTGTACCCGAGATGGGATGTGCTGCCACAAATTGATTTCTTTTAGCATGATGACTTACCGATTTACAAATAGAACTCTTGGTAGAGCCTGTGTCAATCACTACTGCCTCTTTTTTTATACCATCCAATAGCGAAGGCAAAAAAGCACTGATCGTATTTACAGGAATAGCGAGAACTACCACATCGGCAACAGCCAATGCTTTATCTTCTGGAAGAATCTTATCCACCAGTCCAAGCTCTAATGCTTTTTGCGCGTGATCTTCATTGAAGTCCACACCAATCAATTCAGTGGCCACGCCAGTCTTTCTTAGATCAATCGCCATCGACCCGCCAATCAAACCCAAACCGATGATGGTTACTTTCATGAGGAGACGTGAGTAGTTAGATGTGAGACGTGAGATAATGCAAATTGGTGGATTCTTTCTTGTGCTTCCTTCAACTTATCTTCGGTGGCGCATAGAGAAATACGAATGTGACGTTTGCCTGCATCACCGAAAATAAAACCAGGTGTAATGAACACGTGCGTTCCGTAAAGTATTTCATCGATCCATTTTTCCACATCTTTTATTTCATCAGGTGCTTTCGCCCACACAAACAAACCCGATTGATTTTTAGAGTACACACAATTCAGCTCATCCAATATTTTGCAAGCGGCATTTTTTCTTTTTTGATATACTTGATTCAATTGAGTGAAACACTCCGCACCATTTTGAAGTGCCTCCACAGCCGCGTGTTGCAAACCTAAAAACATTCCTGAATCCATATTGCTCTTCACACGCAGCACCGCATCAATGTAAGGAGCATTGCCCACTACCCAGCCAATTCGCCACCCGGCCATGTTGTGAGACTTGCTCAGTGAATTCAACTCTAATGCAACTTCACTAGCACCTTCGATACTTAAAATACTCAATGGACTATTGTTCAAGATCAAACTGTATGGATTATCGTTGACGATCAAGAAATTATTTTCGCGCGCTAAGTCAACTAACTCTTTCAGCTCTTGTGACGAAGCAATTCTACCCGTAGGCATGTGAGGAAAATTCACCCACATAATTTTTACCTTTGATAAATCTCTTTTCCGCAGCGCTTCCATATCGATGCCCCAGTCCAGCTCTTCCTTCATTTCATAGGTGGAAGTCTTAGCTCCAACTAATTTTGCCACAGAAGCATACGTTGGGTAGCCAGGATCGGGAATCAGCACTTCATCGCCTTCGTTCACAAACGCCATCATAATGTGCATGATGCCTTCCTTGCTTCCCATCAACGGAAGAATTTCAGATTCAACATTTAAATCAACCGCATAAGTTCTTTTATAAAAATCAGCAATGCCCTTGCGCAATTGTGGAATGCCTTTATAATTCTGGTAGCCATGATTGGCAGGATTCTTTGCAGAAGCAATCAACGCGTCAATCGCATTCGCAGAAGGCATTTGATCTGGACTACCAATGCCCAAATTGATTATTCTCCATTCAGGTTTGTCCAAGCCTCTTACCTCCGCCAGCTTCTTGCTGAAGTAGTACTCTTCTACGTTCTTAATTCGATCTGCTGATTCTATCATTTTTAATTTATTTTTTAAAAGAAGTCAGAATTTAGAAGTCAGAATTTCGCAGCAAACTAACTACCGCTTACTTTTCATCGTTTACCTCTTACCACTTCTCCTCCCAAATGCCTAAGTCCTAATGCCTAAGAATACTCAATCTTCGCTTTTAGATACTCACCTAATATATTCAAATTCCTCACCTGCCTTAACAATTGCTTAATGGACTCATCGTAGCTCTTGCGCTTTTTCCACTC